>NZ_CACVCG010000038.1 GCF_902729435.1 Magnetospirillum sp. UT-4 | reverse complement strand
GCACCGTCAGCATGCTGGCCACCAGCGGGTGGCGGACGATGTCGGCTTCGGCCAGGGCCACCACCGCCACCTCGGGCAGGGCGCGCAGCCGCTCGGCGATGTCGGCCAGGCCCGAGATGCCGGGCAGCAGATCGGTCTGGTCGGGGTCGCCGGTCAGCACCATGGTGGAGTGCCAGCCCAGGCGGGTCAGCATCATCTTGATCTGGCCGTAGGTGCAGTTCTGCGCCTCGTCGATGACCACGAAGGCGTTGTTCAGGGTGCGCCCGCGCATATAGGCGATGGGGGCGACCTCGATGGTGCCGTCGGCGATGCAGGCGCGCAGGCGCTTGCCGCCCAGGCGGTCCGACAGGGCGTCGTAGAGCGGGCGCAGGTAGGGGGCCAGCTTCTCCTGCATGTCGCCGGGCAGGAAGCCCAGGGATTCACCGGCCTCCACCGCCGGGCGCGACAGGATGATGCGCGACACCTTGCCCTCCTCGAAGGCCTCCACCGCCGCCGAGATGGCAAGATAGGTCTTGCCGGTGCCGGCCGGCCCCAGCGCCACCGACAGGTGGTGGGTGCGGATCGCCTCCATCAGCTGGCGCTGGCCCTCGGATTGCGGCCGCACCTTGCGCACGTAGCTCTGGTCGCGCCCCGCCTCCTCGCCCAGCGGGCTCCATTCGGCTTCCGCCGGATACAGGGTGACGACGGATTCCGACTTGTTCTGCACGGCGCTACGCGCGGCACGCTTGGCCATTAGTCTCTCCCTCGGTGGACGCTGGAAGGCAGGCACAAAAAAGGCCTTCCCACGGGAAGGCCTGTTACGGAAACGGATCGGCGGGACGAAGGCCCGATACCCGCGGCTGCGGGCGGATGTGCGGAAGGAACGGGCGCCTGAAGCTTGGACAAGTCGGGTTCGTCCATCAAAACCGCCGATGCATTCGACGCTAACAGAACACGAATCGCGCTGTCAGCAATATTTCATGTCACCATGACTATTTCACGGAACTGGAACTTAACCTTTTCTTCATCACACGCGCTGCAGCCGCCACTCCAGCAACCGCCGGATATGGCGCTCCATGCGCGCCCGCGCCTGGCCGGTGGTGACGTCCACATAGGCGTGCAGGCGCTGCGACTTGGGGCCGTCCAGCACCTTCATCACCGCGCCGAAGGGATTGAGGAAGATGTCGCCGACGTCGGGCGCGGTCTCCTCGGCGCCGTCCTCGAAGGCGAAGGACACCCCTTCGACCGGGGTCAGCGGCAGTTCCGGATCGACATAGACCAGGCAGGCCTGGCGGCGGTCGTCCAGGGGCTCGAGCGGCACCACGAAGTGGTTGATGTGTTCCTTGCCGACCCGTTCCACCTTCAGGCACAGGCTGCGGCGGCCGTCCAGCTCGAGGGCGACGAAGGTGCCGGCGGCGACGGCATAGGCGGGCTTGGTCTGCATCTCACTTCACCTTGACGTCCAGCATTTCCAGGTTGCGGCGGGCGGCATCGGCGGCATCGCCTTCGGGCAGGATGGCGATGGCGTGCAGCCAGTCCTCGCGGGCGCCGGAGGTGTCGCCCTTGAGGCGGCGGATGATGCCGCGCTCCAGCCGCGCGTCGGGAAAATCGGGGTCCAGCTTCAGCGCGGTGTTCACATCGTCCTCGGCCCCCGGCAGGTTGTCGAGATAGCGGAACGCGCTGGCCCGCAAGGTCAGTGCCTCTATGCGGTTGGGCTGGCGCCGCAGCAGGTCCGACAGCAGGTCCACCGCCTCGGCGTAATGGTGCACCTGGGCCAGCAGCACGGCGTGGTCGAGGATCAGGTCGGGGGTGCCGGGGGCGAGCACCAACGCCGCCCGCTGCGCCGAATCGGCGCGGGTGACGTTGCCCGCCAGCAGCCAGGCCTGGCCGGCCTGGGCCAGCATCTCGGCGCGCACATGGTCCTCGCGCACGCTCTCGTTGGCCAGGGTCTCGAGCCGGCTGGCCGCTTCGCTGTGCTTGCCCAGTCCGATCAGCGCCACGGCGGCGCAATGGCGCGCCGCCTCGCCGCCGCCCAGGGACTGCCAGGCCAGCGCCTCCTCCCACCCCTGCTCGGGCTGCTGCTTGGCCAGGGCCATGCAGCCCCGGTATTCCAGCGGCGCGTCGATGGTCTCGGCCCGGGCCGCCAGGGCGGCCACGAGCAACGGCAGGGCGATGAGGACGGAGATACGCATGGACCCCTATGAACGGCGAGATTCCGACATTAGTGTGACGTGATGGACCAAAGTGACAAGGGGTGATTGCGATGGAAGGACGCTTCTTCCTGTTCGGGCTGGGTTTTTCCGGCCGGGTGATCGCCCGCCGGCTGGTGCAGGCGGGTTGGAGCGTCGCCGGCACCACCCGCTCGGGTGAGGCGTCGCCTGAGCTGGCGGGTGTCGAGATGTTCGCCTTCGACCGCGACCATCCGCTCCCCCCCGAGGCCGTGGCCGGGGTGACCCACCTGCTGTCCTCGGTGCCGCCCGACGAGGCCGGCGACCCGGTGCTCGACGTCATGGGCGAGACGCTGCGGGCCTTGCCGATCCGGTGGGCCGGATATCTGTCCACCACGGGCGTGTACGGCGATTGCGGCGGCGCCGTGATCGACGAGACCGCGCCCATCCGCCCCACCCTGGAGCGCTCGCGCCGCCGCGCGGCCGCCGAGGCGGCGTGGCTGGCCAGCGGCCTGCCGGTCCACCTGTTCCGCCTGGCCGGCATCTACGGCCCCGGGCGCTCGGCCCTCGACACCGTGCGCGAGGGCCGGGCCAAGCGCATCGTCAAGCCCGGCCAGGTGTTCAGCCGCATCCATGTCGACGACATCGCGGCGGTGGTGACCGCGTCCATGGCGCGCCCCGATCCCGGCGCCGCCTACAACGTCTGCGACGACGACCCGGCGCCGCCGCAGGATGTCATCGCCCAGGCCTGCGCCCTGCTGGGCGTGGCGCCGCCGCCCGAGATTCCCTGGGACGAGGCGAAGGACACCCTCAGCCCCATGCAGGCCTCGTTCTATGCCGACAACAAGCGGATCGACAACGGCCGCATCAAGCGCGAGCTGGGGGTGAGGCTGGCCTATCCGAGCTACCGCGACGGCCTGGCGGCAATACTGGCCGAAACCTAACCCCGCCGCGACCACGCCAGGGCCGGCGCCCCCAGCGCCGCCACCACGCCCAGGCTGGCGAAGGCCAGGCCCCAGGCGAGGCGGCTGTCCTGGCCGCCGGCCAGGTCGAGCACGGCGCCGAAGGCCAGCGGCCCGGCGAAGGCGCCGGCGAAACCCAGCAGCGAATGCACCGCCATGGTGGCGCCCCGCCGCTTGGGGTCGCATTCCAGCACCGCGCCGGTGGTCAGCGCCGCCGAATCCAGCTGGATCAACAGGTTGTAAAGCAGCATCAGCGCCACCACGATTCCGTAGGGCCAGCCGGCGGTGAAGCCGATGCCGCCGGCCACGGCCGCCGACATCAGGGCGAAGGCGGAGCAGGTGGTGCGGCGGTCGAACCGCGCGGCGAGGCTGGCGCCGCCGATGCTCGACCCCATCGCCAGCAGCGCCGCCAGGGTGGCGGCCAGGGTCGCTGACGGCAGCGCCGGCCCGCCGGCCTGGGCCGCCGCGAAGATCAGGAACGCCACCATCCAGCTGCGCATGCCGAACAGCTCCCACACATGGGCGCCGTAGGCCAGGGTGTAGCCGAGCACCCGGCGGTTGCGCAGCACCGGGCGGAAATCCAGCAGCGGCGCCGGAGTGGCCGGCGGTGGCGGCACCGGCTTCAGCGCCAGCGCCACGCCCGCCGCCGCCAGCGCCGCCAGGCCGGAGACGGCGAAGGCGGCCCGCCATCCCCACGCCTCGCCGACCACGCCCGAGACCAGGAACGAGACGCTGGTACCCAGCGAGAAGCTGGCGGTGTACCAGCTGATCCAGGCGGCCTGGCGCGGTCCCCCAACGTGCTCGACATGCGTGCGGTCGACCAGAGCGCGCAGGCCCGGCATGTAGGTGCCGGCCAGCCCGATCCCGGCCAGCGCCCGCCACGCCAGGGCCGAAGCGAAGCCCTCGGCGGTGAAGGCGAAGCCCAGGCACGACACCGCCGCCAGCAGGGCGCCGCCGAGATAGATGCGCCGGGCGTCGATGCGGTCGGTCAGCGCGCTCAAGACCGGCACCGCCGCGGCATAGCCGGCGAAGCCGATGCCGGAAATCCAGCCGGCCTGGGTGTTGGACAGCCCCCATTCGGCCATGAACACGGGCAGCAGGGTGGGGAAGGCGAAGACGCCGACCATGGTCGCCACCTCGGCGGCGCAGAGGGCGAGAACGACGCGGATCATGCGCGCGGACCGTCTGGCGGGTCGGGGGTTGGGGGGTCGGGCCGCGGGGGACGGCGGCGGCGCGCGGTGATCCGGTGCAGCCAATCCTGCGCCTTGTGGCGGGCGTCGTCGAGCACATGGGCGGCGTGGGGGAAGCGGTGGCGCAGCCGCATCAGCAGCCGGTGCGCCCACGGCTGTTCCTGGGCCAGGATGGCCAGGCCGATGGCCAGGAACAGCACCCCCTGCAGGATCGGCAGGAACAGCCCGAGCACGCCGAGCACGATGAAGGCCCAGCCGAAGACGATCTTCAGCAGGCGGGCGGCGGGGCGCTTCACGGCCGCACCTCGACCGCGACGGAGCGGGCCTCGACCACGGCACCGCCGCGCCGCAGCTCCACCGTGCCGCGCCAGGTTCCGGCCGCCAGCCCGCCCGCCGGCGCCTTGATCCCGGCCGCCTCGAACCGCCAGGCCTGGGTCCTGGCGGCGGGGTCGGCGTCGCGGCGCAGCCGTTCGGTGCCATCGGGCGCGGTCAGGGTGAGGCGCACCACGTCGCCGCCCTCGATGCCGAACAGCGCCCCCCACAGCACCAGGGCCGGGGCGGCCTTCGACAGCGTCGCCGGCGTCGCCGCGTCGCGCTTCAGCGCATCCTTGTCGGGCACCCGGTCGGCGAAGCCGGCGGCATAGAGCGTGGCACCCTGATAGGGCAGCGGGTCGCGCCACAGGCCGTTCCCAGCCGTGCCGCAGCCGCCATCCGCCGCGCCGCCGGTGAAGGGGTCGATGCGGCGCCCCTGGTGGCGCAGTTCGAGATGGACATGGGGGAACTCGCTCATCCCCGACAGGCCGACGCGGCCCAGCGGCGTCCCCGCCGTCACCGCCTGGCCGGACGTCACCGTCACCGAGCCGGGGCTGAGGTGGCAGTACTGGGTCTCCCAGCCGTCGCCGTGGCGCAGCACCACGCCGTTGCCGCATTCCCTGGAGGCCACCGAGGAGCGGCCGCCGGCCAGGAAGGCGCCGTCCGGTTCGCCGTCGCGCAGCCCCGCCACCGTACCGGCGGCGGCGGCCACAACGGTGGCGGCGACAGTGCGGTCGCGCACAGCGAAGTCGGTGCCGCCGTGACCGTCATAGCTGCGGGCACGGCAGCGGAAGTCGGCGGCGGCCGGACCAGGATCGGTATCGACGTAGTTCATCAGCCAGCAGGTCTCGCCCAGCCGGCAGTCGAGCGGCAGGCCGAGCCCGGGCGCTTCCGCCCTGGCCGGCACGGCCGCCGCCAGGAAAAACGCCACCGCCGCCGGCCACAGGACCCAACCGGCACATACCTTGGTCCAGGTCATAATTTGCTTCGACAGATTCATGCCTGAAATGTAAACCGTAGAATTGTGGGAATTACAGATACTCGGGCGTGAGGGGGAAAAGCCATGGTGTTCGGACTGACGGCCCGCTTTGCCGGCGGGTTCACCGCGGTGTCGCTGCTTGCCGTCCTGGTGACCGGTATCGCCGGCACCCGTTATTCCGCCCATCTGGTCGAGCAGGCCGAGGAGCGCGAGCTGAACGGCCGCTACGGCCAGTTCGTCGATGCCATCAACGCCGCCTCGCACCAGGCCGAGGCCATGGCGGCGGTGGTGGCCGGCATCCCCGGCATCCCCCAGGCGGTGGCCACGGGCGACCGCGCCATGCTGTCGGCCATGTTCGTTCCCGGCTTCAAGACCATGAAGCAGGTCTACGGGGTCGAGCAGTTCCAGTTCCACCTGCCGCCGGCCACCTCGTTCCTGCGGGTCCACAGCCCGGCCAAGTTCGGCGACGACCTGACCGCCATCCGCAAGACCATCATCCGCACCAATCAGGTCAAGGCCCCGACCCGCGGGCTGGAATACGGCGTCGCCGGGCTGGGCATCCGCGGCCTGGTGCCGCTGATGGACGGTGGCACCCATGTCGGCTCGGTGGAGTTCGGGCTGACCTTCGCCGCCGCCTTCTTCGAACGCTTCAAGCACGAGCATGGCATCGATCTCGCCCTGCACGTGCCCGACGTCAAGGACCCCTCGGTGTTCAAGGTGTTCGCCGGCACCTTCGGCGACGGCAACCATCTTTCCGCCGCCGAGGTCGCCCAGGCCGCCGCCGGCCAGGTGGTGCGCAAGACCGTGGCCGCCGGCGGCGGCCGCATCGCCGTGCTGGGGCGCACGGTCTCCGACTACAGCGGCGAGCCGCTGGGGGTGGTCGAAATCGCCATGGACGCCCGCGACTACGCCGTCCAGCTGGGCGAGGCGCGGCGCACCATGGTCCTGGTCGGACTGGGGGCGGTGCTGCTGGCCTCGCTGGCCGGCGTGCTGATCGCCCGTGGCGTCGCCCGGCCGGTGAAAGCCATGACCGCGGCCATGGACCGCATCGCCCGCCGCGACTTCGCCGTCGATCTGCCGCCCGCCAGCGGCGACGACGAGATTTCGCGCATGGTCCGCGCCGTCGAGGTGGTGCGCGACGAGGCGCGGCGCACCCACGTGCTCGAGCAGGAGCGCGCCCAGGCCATGGCCGAACTGGCGGAAAGCCAGGAGCGGCTGCGCATCGGCATGATCTCCCAGCTGAAGGGCGTGGTCGGCGCCGCCATCGAGACCAACGAGGCCGGCGTGGTGCTGGCCAAGATGATGGGCGACGTGCGCCAGTCGGCCTCGGAAAGCCAGAGCATGGCGGCGGCGGTCGAGGAGATGGTGGCCTCGGTCCACACCATCGCCCAGAATTCCGAGATCGCGGCGGCCGAGGCCGGAGAGGCGGAAGCCACCGCCCGCGACGGCGTCGAGGCCGCCGGCAGCGCCCGCGGCGGCATGGACGCCATGATGGAATCGGTCTCCGACGTCTCGGGCAAGATCTCCGCGCTGGGCGAGGCCACCAACCAGATCGGCGCCATCATCGACCAGATCGAGGCCATCGCCGCCCAGACCAACCTGCTGGCGCTCAACGCCACCATCGAGGCGGCCAGGGCGGGCGAGGCCGGAAAGGGCTTCGCCGTGGTCGCCTCCGAGGTCAAGGGCCTGGCCACCCAGACCGGCAAGGCCACCGAGGACATCCGCCGCCGCATCGGCGCCGTCACCGAGGAGATGCGCGCCGCCATCGGCGCCATGGGCCAGAGCGAGGCGGCAGCCCGCTCGGGGCGCGACGCCGTCGATCAGGTCACCGGCCGGCTCGATTCCATCGCCGCAAGGGTGGACGGGGTCACCGGCCACATGCGCGACATCGCCGGCATCCTCGGCCAGCAGACCGCCGCGGCGCAGGAGGTGTCGGCGGGAACCGCCCGCATCGCCCACCTGGCCAACGCCAACTACCAGGAAATCGGCGCGGTGCTTGAGGCCATGGCCAATGCCAGCCGCATTCTCGACGCCCGGGTCGAGGAATTCGCCGCCGAGGGCGGGGCGCAAGCCATCATCGAGGTGGCCAAGAACGACCACGTCCGCTTCAAGCGCAGCGTGGTCGAACGCCTGCTCGACCGCAGCGAGCTGACCGCCGACCGGCTGGCCGACCATCACACCTGCCGCCTGGGCAAGTGGTACGACGCGGTCAGCGACGAACGGCTGCGCGGCCATCCCGCCTTCGGCAAGCTGCTGGATCCGCACCAGCGGGTGCACGCCCACGGCAAGCGGGCGCTGGAGCTGCACGTCGCCGGTCACTTCGACGAGGCGAGCGAGGAGATCGACCGCCTCAACCAGGCCTCGCACGAGGTGCTGGCGCTGCTCGACGAGCTGGGGGTGGCGCTGGAGGGGTAGAACAAGACGCCGCCTGGCCTGTTCGCCCGGCTCCTGACCCTGTCAGGCCTCGATCATCTTCACGATCTGCCCCTCGCCGTCGAAGCAGGCGGCGGTCAGCGGGCCGCCGAAGCCGCAGCCGGCGTCCAGGGTGGCGGTGAAGGCGCCGACCCGTACGCCGCCGCGGCGGCGGTCCGAGCCGCGCACCACCAGCTTGAAGCCGCCGTATTGGCCGTCGAGCAGCTCGAACCCGGCGGAGCCCCACCAGAAGGCGTCCATCTGGGCCGAGAGCGGCCGGCTCGGATCGATGCCGGCATGGACGAACAGCAGCGTGCCCGAATCGGTGTAGGCGGCGTGGCGCAGCACGCTCATCAGCGCCGTGTGGCCGTCATGGCCGCGCATGCTCTGACGCAGGTTGCTGGTCCAGCGGGTCAGCGACAGGATGCCGTCGCGGGCGGCCAGTTCGCCTTCCTCGATGCTGCCGCCATAGGCGGCCAGGGTGGCGGCGATGCCGTGCCCGGCCATCCAGTGCAGCACGTCCGCCGGGTTGGGGGCGAACTGGAGCTGCAGCAGCTTCTGCCACATCTCCTCCTGGGTGCCGCGCAGATAGACCAGATCGTCGATTTCGACCCCCGGGCGGGCCAGGATGGCGCGGCGGAACAGCAGCAGCTCGTCCACCGTCTCGCGCACCTGCGGCCCGTAGCCCAGGTAGTCGCCGCAATAGACCAGCTGGTCGCCCGGCCGCAATTCGGCGGCCAGATGGGCATGCAAGGCCCTGAGACGCTCGATCTCGCCATGGATCGCCGCCACGGCCCAGATGCGCCCGCAGCCGCGCAGCGTCGCGAATACGTTGTTGTCCGACACTTAAGTCCGCCCTGCCCTAAGAACCCCGCCGCGGACGGCCCCACCATCCGCAGCAGGGGCATGGTCGCAGGCGCGAGAGATCGCGTCAACGCGGGTTTAAGCGGCGTCGAGCAGCTTTTCCAGCATGGCGGTGGCGGCCTGGGTGTCGATGCGCTCGACCGCGGCCAGTTCCGAGGCCAGGCGCTCGAGCGCCGCCTCGTAGATCTGGCGCTCGGAATAGGACTGGTCGGGCTGGTTGGCGTTGCGGTGCAGGTCGCGCACCACCTCGGCGATGGAGACCGGGTCGCCGGAATTGATCTTGGCCTCGTATTCCTGGGCGCGGCGGCTCCACATGGTGCGCTTGACCTTGGCGCGGCCCTTCAACGTCGACAGCGCGGTATCCATCACCGTCGGCGAGGACAGCTTGCGCAGGCCCGACTTGGTGGCCTTGGCCACCGGCACCCGCAGAGTCATGCGGTCGCGGTCGAAGGTGATCACGAACAGTTGCAGCTTCATGCCGCCGATTTCCTGGTTCTCGATGGACACCACCTGGCCGACGCCATGGGTGGGGTACACCACGTAATCCCCTTCGGCGAAAGAAACGCTCGACATCTGCTCTCATCCTCGAACTGGGCCGCCACACCGGGCAAGCGAACCGGACCCGCGACACAGGCGGGGATTCCGGCCGCGTCCACGACGGGCGGAAGACGGTTACGTCTGGTTGTTCACTGGGGGCGGACCGGGCCGCCCGATTGCCGCACGGTGCCGACGAGGCCATTCCGGAAGGCCTGATCAGGGGCAAGGTACGACGGACTGGTTCTTATATCATAAGCGTCCGACCGAATCCCAGTGAAAAAGCCCGGCCGCCGGAATCGGCGGGCCGGGCCCGGGAATCCAGCGTTGCGGCGCTACTTGCCGGGATTGGGCGACAGCAGGGCGGCCTTGCCCGGCTTGTTCTTCCATTCTTCGGCGTCGGCCGGCACCGGTCCCTTCTTGGTGATGTTGGGCCATTGCGCGGCGTAGTCGCGGTTCAACTGGAGCCAGTCGGCGGTGCGCGGATCGGAATCGGCGAAGATGGCCTCGGCCGGGCATTCCGGCTCGCACACGCCGCAATCGATGCATTCGTCGGGATTGATGGCCAGGAAGTTCTCGCCCTCGTAGAAGCAGTCCACCGGGCAGACTTCGACACAATCCTGGTACTTGCACTTGATGCAGTTCTCGGTAACCACGTACGTCATGGGTTCACTCCGCTGAAATCGCCCGGTCAGGCGAGACCCTTGTCGAGGCCGAGGCGGGCCAGCGCGCGCTTGCGCGCCTCGCCGGATTCGCGATCGGGCACGTAGAGAAGGCCGGCGATGCGGCGCATCAGATTGGCCTCGTAATCATGGAGGAAGCCGTCGGCATAGACCACTTCCCACAGCATCTCCATCATCCGCGCCCGCTCGGCCTGATCGAAACTGTCCTTGATGATCCTGGTATTCTCGTAAAGCTCCACCGAATCGGCCACCATCTGGCAGCCTTCGGCGAACAGCTCGGCGGCCTGGGCCGGCGGAATGGCGAACCGTTCGGCCAGCAGCATCTCGACCCGGGCGCGCTCGCCCTCCTCGAGGCGGCCGTCCAGGGTGGCGGCTTCGACCAGCAGCGCCGACGCCGCCCGGCGCAGCCGCATCTCGGGGTCCTCGGCGCTGCCGCCGGCAAGCATTTCCTTCAGGCGAGCGAACATCCCGGACTCCCGCACATGCGGCGGCGGGCAACCGGCCGCCGCCGCATGCGATACCATAGGCCGGGGGCCGGCTCAACCCCAGCGGCCGAAGGGTTTCTTACAACGAGTTGCGCAGCTTCACCGGCTTGCGGCGGCGGCGGGCGGCGAGATTGAGGGCCTCGACCGCCACCGAGAAGCCCATGGCGAAGTAGAGGTAGCCCTTGGGAATGTGGACGCCCATGCCCTCGGCCACCAGCGACATGCCCACCAGCAGCAGGAAGGACAGCGCCAGCATCTTCACCGTCGGGTGCTTGGAAACGAAGGCCGACAGCGGGCCGGCGGCCACCAGCATGATGATCATGGCGATGACCACCGCCGCCACCATCACCGGCAGCTGATCGACCATGCCCACCGCGGTGATGACCGAATCCAGCGAAAAGACGATGTCGAGAATGCCGATCTGGATGATGGTGGCGGTGAAACCCGCGGCGACGGCCGGGGCCACGGCGCCGTCGTCGCCCTCCCCCTCGCCTTCCAGCGAGCCGTGGATTTCATGGGTGGCCTTGGCCAGCAGGAAGACGCCGCCGCCGATCAGGATGATGTCGCGCCACGACACCGCGTGGCCGAGGACGCTGAACACCGGCTCGACCAGGCCGACGATCCAGGCCAGCGAGGCCAGCAACATCAGCCGCGTCACCAGGGCGAAGGCCAGGCCCAGCTTGCGCGCCAGCGGCCGCTGCTCCTCCGGCAGGCGGTCGGCCAGGATGGCCAGGAAGACCAGATTGTCGATGCCGAGCACGATCTCCAACGCCGACAGGGTCAGCAGGCTGATCCAGATCTGGGGGTCGCTGAGCCATTCCATGGGGGGAGTCTTCTCGCTTGCGGTGACGGGCGAGCGGCAGTTTAGGGAGTTTTGGCGGAATTTCCAGCGCGCCGGCGTCCGAATTCGTCCGGGTCCGGCGGCGGCGGTTCCTCCTCGCGGTAACTGGCCCGGGCCGCGGCGGCCGGGCCGCGGCGCTCGGGCAGCGCCAGGACAGTGACGCGGCGGCGTTTCGGGCCGGTGGGAAACACCAGCTCGTCGCCGGGCCTCACCGGGTGCGAGGGCTTCGCCACGCCGACGCCGTTCAGGCGCACCGCGCCGGATTCGACCACCGCGGCGGCCAGGCTGCGGCTCTTGAAGAACCGCGCGAACCACAGCCACTTGTCGAGACGGAGGGTTTCGGGCAAGGAGGATTCACCACGAAGACACGAAGGACACGAAGACGGTGGTATTTGCGGCAAACCGGTGAAGGATGATCGTCTCGCAGATTTTTCGTCATCCCCGCGAAGGCGGGGATCCATGGTTGAAACAAGTGAAAACCAAGGTCGGAAGCCGCATATGCGGACGCATGGATTCCCGCCTTCGCGGGAATGACGACCTCTTGGTGGGACCAATCCCTTCAGCCGATCGCCCTGGCGGCAGAGTCCCTACCCTGAATTTCTTCGTGTCCTCTGTGCCTCTGTGGTGAATCCACATCACCCGCACTTGGAATAGCCGCACGACGTGCAGGTATCGCAGCCCTCGGACCGGATCAGCGCCGGCTGGTTGCATTTGGGGCAATGGCGCAGGCGGGAATCGCCCAGATTGACCACCTTCCGCTGGTCCCGCGCTTCCGGCGGCTCGCGCGCCGCCTTGGGGTCGGGCAGGAAGCCGATGTCGATCATGTGGCGCTCGATGACCTCGCCGATGGCGGCCAGCAGCGAGGGCACGTAGCGGCCGCCCACCCATTGGCCGCCCCGGGGGTCGAACACCGCCTTCAGCTCCTCGACCACGAAGGCGACGTCGCCGCCCCTGCGGAACACCGCCGAGATCATGCGGGTCAGCGCCACCGTCCAGGCGTAATGCTCCATGTTCTTGGAATTGATGAACACCTCGAAGGGGCGGCGGCGGCCGTCCTGGATGACGTCGTTGATGGTGATGTACATGGCGTGCTCGCTTTCCGGCCAGCGCACCTTGTAGGTCTTGCCCGGCAGCTCCTCGGGGCGGTCGAGGGGGCGGGTGAGGTGGATCACCGCGCCGGCCTCCAGGTGGTCCTCGGGGCGCGGCGCGACCTTCTCCAGCGGCAGCTGCGGCTCGGCCGGGTCGGCGGCGGGCTCCGCCTCCTTCCGCACCTCCAGCACGGCGCCGGTGACGTCGTTGGGGCGATAGGTGGTGCAGCCCTTGCAGCCCAGCTCGTAGGCCTGCTCATAGACGTCGCGGAAGGCGTCGAAGGCGATGCTCTCGGGCACGTTGATGGTCTTGGAGATGGAGGAATCGATGTACTTCTGCACCGCCGCCTGCATCACCACGTGCTCGCCGGGCGAGAGGCGCTGGGCATCGACGAAATAGGACGGCAGCGGCGCGGTCTCGCCCTTCAGGCGGCGGAACAGGTGGTAGGCGTAGTCGGTCACCTCTTCCTCGCGCCGCGTGCCGTCGCGCTGCAGGACGCCCCTGGTATAGGCGAAGCTGAACACCGGCTCGAGGCCCGACGAGACGTTGTCGGCGAACAGCGAGATGGTGCCGGTCGGCGCGATGGAGGTCAGCAGGGCGTTGCGGATGCCGTGCTCGGCGATGGCCGCCTGGACGTCGGCATCGAGCGAGCGCACGGTCTCGCCGGCCAGGTAGCTTTCCTTCTCGTAGAGCGGAAAGGCCCCCTTCTCGGCGGCCAGTTCGGCCGAGGCGAGATAGGCCTCGCGCCGGATCGCCGCCATCCACTGCTCGGTCAGCCGGATCGCCTCCTTGCCGCCGTAGCGCGCGCCGCACAGGATCAGGGCGTCGGCCAGGCCGGTGACCCCCAGGCCGATGCGCCGCTTGGCCCGGGCCTCGCGCTCGTGCTGGTCGAGGGGAAAGCGCGAGACGTCGATGACGTTGTCCATCATCCGCACCGCCACCCGCACGATCTCCCTCAGGGCGCCGAGGTCCAGGCGGGCCCCGTCCTCGAACGGATCGAGCACCAGCTTGGCCAGGTTGACCGAGCCCAGCAGGCAGACGCCATAGGGTGGCAGCGGCTGTTCGCCACACGGATTGGTGGCATGGATGGTTTCGCAGTAATGCAGGTTGTTCAGCCGGTTGATGCGGTCGATGAAGATCACCCCGGGTTCGGCATAGGCGTAGGTCGCGCGCATGATGCGGTCCCACAGGGCGCGGGCCGGCAGCGACTTGTAGACGGTGCCGTTGAAGGTCAGCTCCCAGGCCGCGTCCTGCTTGACGGCGGCCATGAAGGCATCGGTGACCAGCACCGACAGGTTGAACATGCGCAGCCGCCCGGCCTCGCGCTTGGCGTCGATGAAGGCCTCGATGTCGGGGTGGTCGCAGCGCATGGTCGCCATCATGGCGCCGCGGCGCGAGCCGGCGCTCATGATGGTGCGGCACATGGCGTCCCACACGTCCATGAACGACAGCGGCCCCGAGGCGTCGGCGCCGACCCCCTTCACATGCGCCCCCTTGGGCCGCAGCGTCGAGAAATCGTAGCCGATGCCGCCGCCCTGCTGCATGGTCAGGGCGGCTTCCTTCAAATGCTCGAAGATGCCGGCCATGTCGTCGGGGATGTCGCCCATGACGAAGCAGTTGAACAGGGTGACGCGCCGCTCGCTGCCGGCCCCCGACAGGATGCGGCCGGCGGGCAGGAACTTGAAATCCGCGAGCACCGCATAGAACCGCTCCTCCCACGCCGCCGGGTCGGCCTCGGCCGCGGCCAGCGCGCGGGCGACGCGGCGCCACGAATCCTCGATGGTCTTGTCCACAGGCGTGCCGTCGGCGGCCTTCAGCCGGTACTTCATGTCCCAGATCTGCTGGGAGATGGCGGCAACCTGGGTCATGGCCTGTCCTCCACATCCGGGACGGGGGCTCGGCGCCACCCCCGGCCTTTTCGGAAAAATTGTTGGAAATCCGCGCATTCCGGCGGCTCGGGGGCAGTCTAGGACTCCGCCGCGAGGCCCGTCAAGAGTTAATGTTCTTATTTCGTTTCCACAGGGCAAGCCGTTGATTCCACACGGCAAGAAGGGGTTATCCCCGCTTGTCCACAGGGCTATCGGGTCACCGCCCGAGGGCGAAGTCCACAAAGCTATCCACAGGGGATGGTAGGACCAGGGTCCGGCGGGTCAGCCCGCCCGCGCCTCGTCGGCCAGGCGGGCGCTGGCCTCCTCGATGCGGCGCTGCAGCTCGGCCATGAAGGCCTTGCGGTCCAGTCCCGGGGGGATCGGCTCGAGGAATTCGATGGTGGCGATGCCGGGGCGCTTGGCCAGGCTGCCGCGGCCCCAGAACATGCCGGTGTTCAGCGCCGCCGGCACGCAGGCCACCCCCAAGGCCGCGTACAGCATGGCCACGCCGCTGTGGTAGTCGGGGGCCTCGCCCACGTCCATGCGGTGGCCCTCGGGGAAGATCAGCACCTGGCGGCCCTCGGCGACGGCCTCGCCGGCGCCCTTGACCATGTCCTTCAGCGCCCGGGTGCCGGCGGCGCGGTCGATGGCGATCACTCCGGTCTTGCCCAGGTACCAGCCGAAGATGGGAATGCGCAGCAGCTCCTTCTTCAGGATCACCGCCGGGTCGGACAGGATCAGCCGGTAGGCGAAGGTCTCCAGCGTCGACTGGTGCTTCGAGGCGACCAGGGCGGCCCCGGCCGGCGGCGTGCCCCGCACCTGCCACGACAGCCCGCACAGAGTCTTCAGCAGGACGAACACGCCCCGCACCCAGACCTTGGCGGCGGCGGTGGCGGCGGCGCGGGGGGCCAGCAGCAGCGGCAGGTAGAGGGTGCCCAGCCCCAGGGTCCACACCTGGAGGGCGACGAAGAACAGCAGCGAGCGGAATTGAGTCACGGCGTGGTCGGCTTTCGCGGCAGGAACCAGTGGCGGGCCATGGCCGCCAGATACTTCGAATACTCGGTGGCAAGCAAGGCCGCCGTGCCCGGCCAGCGCCACCATTCGCGGCTTTTCACCGTGTCGGGGAACACCGGATGCGGCACGATGCGGATGCCCGGCATGGCGCGGCGGAACTCCAGCAGCGAGCGCGGCATGTGATAGGCGCCGGTGACCAGCCGGAGCGAGCCGACGCGGCTGCCCGACACCCAGGCGGCGGTCTCGGTGGCGTTGCCGACGGTATCGTCGGCGGCATGGCCCAGCACCATCGCCCCGGCCGCGCCCGACCCGGCGGCCGGAGCCTGGCGCATCAGGTCGCCGGGTTCGACGCCGGGATGCACCCCGGACACGAACAGGGTGCCGGAGCGCCCGGCCTCCAGCAGCGCCAGGCCGGTGGCCAGGCGTTCGCTCCCGCCCGTCAGCACGACGATGGCGTCGGTGCGCGAGAGCGGATCCTCGACCCGGTCGGGCAGGGTGGCGACGAACCACAGGAATCCGGCCGCCCACGCCGCCGCCAGCGCCACCAGCGCGGTGAGTCCGCGCCCCCCCAGGCGCAGCAGGGTGCGCCACCGGAAGACCGCGCCGGTCATGGCATCCGCGCCAGGGTGCCGTGGACGGTGAGGCGGGCGGTGAGCATGGCCAGCAGCGCCGCCGCCAGCGGCAGCAGCGCCACCACCACCCAGCCCGGCAGGGACACCGTCAGCTGCGGCAGGAAGCCGCCCTCGACCCGCCGCGCCGCCCAGCCGATCATGGTCAGCGTCGGCACCGCCAGGGCCAGGCCCAGGACCCCGCCGGCAAAGCCCAGCGCGAAGGCGCGGTCGGCGAACTGGCGGGCGATGTAGTCGTCGCGCGCCCCGATCAGGTGCAGCACCTCGATGATGCCGCGGTTGACCGCCATGCCGGTGCGGGTGGCGTAGATCACCGTGGCCGAGGTGACGCAGCCGATCAGGACGACGATGGCGATGGCCACCCAGCCGGTGGTGCGCGACAGGTTGATCAGGCGCGACAGCCAGACCCGATGGTCGTCCAGGCTGACCCCGGGCACGGCCTTGCCCAGGCGCTCCGCCAGCAATCCGAGGTCGAGACGGACGCCGGGATCGACGGAGACATCAATGAGGCGCGGCAGCGGCAAATCCTTGACCACGTCGGCGCTGCCCAGCCAGGGTTCCAGCAGCGCGGTGATCTGGCGCTTGTCCAGCGCGCGCACGGCCTCGACCCCGTGGGTGCGGCGGATCAGCTCCACCGCCTGGCGCACCCGCTCCTCGGTCAGGGCGTCGCCGGATTCGCCCGGCACCGGCATCACCTGGACGGTCAGCGTGCCGGCGACGTCGCGGTCCCAGCGGTCGATCAACCCGTTGAGCACGAACACCGCCGCCACCGCCACCGCCGACAGATAGACCATCAGCGCCACCAGCCAGGGCAGGAACTTGCTGGTGGCGTCGCCCTTGAGCGGCAGTTCGGAGCGGCGGCCGAACACCTCTCAGCTCCCCTGCCGCACGGTGCCGTGCTCGAGATGCAGGCGGGAATGGTGGGCGAAGCGGCCCACCAGATGCTCGTTGTGGGTGGCGATGACCACGGTGGTGCCCAGCTTGTTCAACTCCTCGAACAGATAGAGAAGGCGCATGGCGATGTGGTCGTCGACGTTGCCGGTGGGCTCGTCGGCGAGCAGCAGGTCGGGCCGGCCGATCACCGCGCGGGCGATGGCGACGCGCTGCTTCTGGCCGCCCGACAGGGTCGATGGCCGGGCATTCAGGTGCTCGGCCAGGCCGACCCAGCCCAGCAGCTCGGGCACGTGCTTGTGCACCTCGGATTCCCGGACGCCGCGCACCCTGAGCGGCAGCGCCACGTTGTCCAGCGCCGACAGGTGGTCGAGCAGGCGGAAATCCTGGAACACCACGCCGATGCGGCGCCGGAGCGCCGGCAGTTCGTAGCGCTTGGTCAGCGCGATGTCCTTGTCGAACAGCATCACCCGCCCGCGGCTGGGGCGCAGGCCCAGATACATCAGGCGGAGCAGCGACGATTTGCCGGCGCCCGAGGCGCCGGTGAGGAAATGGAAGGACCCGGACGGCAGCGCGAAATTGATGTCCTGCAGGACCTCGGGTCCGAGGCCATAGCGCAGTCCGACGCCGTCGAACCGGATGATGTGTTCCCCACGAGGGCGATGCCGCACGGTAGCTTCTCCCGATGGGCGCGAAGGATGACACGGGCCGGAGCACCTCGTCCAGCGCGCGCTTGTGTTGGATTGCCCTAAAGCCTATAAGGAAGGTCGTCCCGGCTGGTCGTCCGAGAGCATGCAAGTCAGCTGTCCCAACTGCGCCACCAATTTCTCCGTGCCCGACAAGGCCCTTGGGGCCGAAGGGCGTACGCTGAAATGCGCGAAGTGCGGACACCGGTGGTTCCAGACCCCGGCGGTCGGGCTGGCCACCATCGCCCCCCCGCGTCCCGCTCCGCCGCCGCCGGCGCGCCGTCCGGCGCCCGCTCCGGCCGCCGCCCCCCCGGCCCGCGCCCCGACCCGTGCCCCGGCGCCCGAGCCGCCGCGGGCCAGCTTCAACCCGGTGCGCGATCCCGACCCCGATCTGGAGTTCGAGACGCCCGCGTCCATGGCCCGGGCCCACGAGGCCGAGGAGGACCTGGACTTCGAGATGGAGCCGCCGCCGGTGCCCAATCTCGGCCCGCGGCCCAAGGCCGATGGCGAACCGGCCGATCTCGACCTCGATTCCGACGCGCCGCAGCCCATCCCCACCATGTTCGCCAACAAGCCCGACGGCAAGAAGGGCACCGGCGGCCTGTGGCTGCTGCTGCTGCTGCTGCTGCTGGGCGGCGCCGGCGGCGCCGGCTATTACTTCCAGGACCGGGTGGTCGACATGTGGCCGCCGGCGCACAAGATCCTGGCCGATCTCGGCCTGCGCCACGAGAAGCCGGGAACCGGCCTGGAACTGCGCAACGCCGGCACGCCCGAGCGCTTCGTCCACAACAATACCGAAGTGCTGATCGTGCGCGGCATCATCGCCAACGTCTCGGACCGCGAGCGTCCGGTGCCGACCATGAAGCTGGTCCTGCTGGACCGCGACAGGAAGCCGGTGCAGGAGAAGCTGGCGCAGCCGCCGGTGAACAGCCTGGATCCGGGCGGCACCGCCGGCTTCCGCATCATCCTGGAACGCCCCGACCCCAACGCCACCGAGGTCAACGTGCTGTTCGTGGACGCCGCCGAGGCGGCCGAGGCGGCGAAGTAGGGCGCTGACGTTGCGGGGGCTTCGCATCATTCGGGCCTCATCCTGAGGAGCCGCCGCAGGCGGCGTCTCGAAGGCCTCATCCTGAGGAGCCGCCGCAGGCGGCGTCTCGAAGGACGAGACCCGTCGCACGGCATGTCCATGGCCCGCCCCATCCTTCGAGACGAGCGCTGCGCGCTCTCCTCAGGATGAGGCTACGGATACGGAATGAGCCGAATCGGCGCCCATGGGGCGCCGCCCTTACACCCCGCCGTCGAAGACGTCGCGCCGGGGGCGGTGGCGGTCGAGGGGGCGGGCGGTGACCAGGAAATAGGTCATCTCGGCGATGTTGGTGGCGTGATCGCCGATGCGCTCAAACGTCTTGGCGACGAACATCAGCTGGCTGGCGGCGGTGATGGTGCGCGCATCCTCCATCATGTAGGTGAGGATTTCGCGGAACAGGCTGGCGTGCATCTCGTCGATTTCCTGGTCGCGGCCGTGCACCGCCAGGGCGGTATCGGCGTCGTAGGCGAGATAGGCCCCCAGCACCTCGTGCAGCATGACCTGGACCTTCCGCCCCATGCGCACCAGCGAACGGGTCGGAGCCATGGCCGGGTTGTCGTTGAGGATGACGGTGCGGCGCGCCGCGCTGGCGGCATGGTCGGCCACCCGCTCGAGGTTGCCCGCCACCTTGAGGGCGGCCACCACCTGGCGCAAATCGTCGGCCAGCGGCGCCCGGAGGGCCAGCAGGCGCAGGGTCTGCTCGTTGACCTGCTGTTCGCAGGCATCCACCGCGGCATCGCCCGCCTTCACCTTCATGGCGGTCTCGGAATCGCGGGCCTCCAGCGCCGCCAGCGCCATGTCCAGCTGGGCCTCGGCGAGGCCGCCCATGCGCGCCAGGATGTCGCGAAGCGTCTTCAGCTGGGCGTCGTAGGACTTGACGATGTGGTCGTCGCCGACGGTTGGCATGGGTACGGACTCCTCAGCCGAAGCGGCCGGTGATGTAGCCTTGGGTGAGCTGGTGCTCGGGTGCGGTGAAGATGCGCTCGGTCGGCCCCACCTCGACCAGATTGCCCAAATGGAAGAACGCCGTCTGCTGCGAGACGCGCGCCGCCTGCTGCATGGAATGGGTGACGATGACGATGGCGAAATTGTCGCGCAGCTCGTCGATCAGCTCCTCGACCCGGGCGGTGGCGATGGGGTCGAGGGCCGAGCACGGCTCGTCCATCAGGATCACCTCGGGGTCCACCGCGATGGCGCGGGCGATGCACAGGCGCTGCTGCTGCCCGCCCGACAGGCCGGTGGCGCGGTCGTGCAGGCGGTCCTTGACCTCGTGCCACAGCCCGGCCCGCTCCAGCGCCCGCTCCACCGCCTCGTCGAGATCGGCCTTGCGCGCGAACAGGCCGTGGATGCGCGGGCCGAAGGCGACGTTGTCGTAGATGGATTTGGGGAAAGGATTGGGCTTCTGGAACACCATGCCGACCCGCATGCGCAGCAGCACCGGATCCAGCGCGCCGGGGCCGTAGAGCGGCTCGCCGTCCAGCGTCACCATGCCGCCGACGCGGGCGCCGGCGACGGTGTCGTTCATGCGGTTGAGGCAGCGCAGGAAGGTGGACTTGCCGCAGCCCGACGGCCCGATCAGGGCGGTCACCCGGTTGCCGGCGATGTCGAGGTCGATCCCGTTGAGCGCCTGCTTGGCGCCGTAATGGACCGTCACTCCGCGCGCCAGGATCTTGGCATCGGTCGCCAGGTTTTCGGCCAGGGTCGGGGCATCCAGCATGGTCATGTGTCTTCCGTCAGCCTGTACAGGGTAGCACCTATACCGACGCGCTGCATGGCGCAACGCAAAACAAAAACCGTCACATTTCCCGGTCCAGCAGGGTCCGCAGGCTGTTGCGCCGCGGGCTCCACATGCGCCGCGCCATCGCCTCGCGCAGGCGGGCGCGGATTTCCTCGAGGGCGGCCGGGTTGTTGTCGGCCAGGAATTGCGCCACCCGCTCGTCCCCGAGATAGGCCTCGGCCACCAGATCGAAGTGGTGCGGCTTGACGGCGCGGGTGGTGGCGGCGAAGGCGAACAGGTAATCCACCGTCGCCGCCATCTCGAAGGCGCCCTTGTAGCCGTGGCGCATCACCCCCTCGATCCATTTGGGATTGGCGGCGCGGCCGCGCACCACCCGGGCGATCTCCTCCTCGAGGGTGCGGATGCGCGGGGATTCGGGGCGCGAATGGTCGGGATGATAGACCGCCGGGGCGCGGCCCGAGGCATGTTCCACCGCCGCCGCCAGGCCGCCCTCGAACTGGTAGTAATCGTCGGAATCGAGCAGATCGTGCTCGCGGTTGTCCTGGTTCTGCACCACCGCCTCGATGCCGGCCAGGCGGTGGCGCAGCAGGTCCTGTCCGGCCGCGCCCTCGGAGCCGCCGCCATAGACCCAGCCGCCCCAGGCGATATAGGCCTCGGCCAGGTCGCCCGGGCCGCTCCAGCCCCGCTCGTCGATCAGCGCCTGCAGCCCGGCGCCGTAGGCCCCCGGCTTGGAGCCGAACACCCGCGCCGCCGCCCGATCCGCGCCCAGCGCCGCGGAATCGGCCCGCACGCGGGCGGCCAGCGGGTTGACGTCCTCGGGCTCATCCAGCGCCGCCACCGCGCGCACCGCCGAATCGAACAGGTTGATGAGGTCGGGGAAGGCGTCGCGGAAGAAGCCCGAGACCCGCAGCGTCACGTCCACCCTCGGCCGGTCGAGCAGACCCGCCGGCATCACCTCGAACCCGGTGACCCGGCGCGAGCCGACATCCCAGCACGGCCGCACCCCCAGCAGCGCCAGTCCCTGCGCGATGTCGTCGCCGCCGGTGCGCATGTTGCTGGTGCCCCAGGCGGTCAGGCCGATGCTGCGCGGCCAGTCGCCGTGTTCCTGCAGGTGGCGCTCGACCAGCAGCTGGGCCGATTTCCAGCCCAGGCTCCAGGCCGCCGGGGTCGGCACCGTGCGGGTGTCGACGGAATAGAAGTTGCGCCCCGTCGGCAGCACGTCGGGCCGGCCGCGGGTCGGCGCCCCCGACGGGCCGGGCGCCACGAAGCGGCCGTCCAGTCCCTTCAGCAGCGCGGCGATCTCGGCGGCGCCGCAGCAATCCACGGCCGGAGCCAGGCTGTCGCGGAGTTGGGCCAAAACTGCGGCGGTGGCGGTCCAGGCGGGATCGCAGGGTTGCTCACCGGCCACCAGGGCGCGGGCCAGGGCCTCCAGGCGTTCCACCGTGTCCCCGACAGTTCGCCAGGCGGCCCCCCCACCCCGACCCTCCCCCGCGAGGGGGGAGGGGGTAATGTCCTTGAGCCCTCCCCCCTCGCGGGGGAGGGTTGGGTGGGGGGGTGGCTCCGCCAGCACCCGCGGTCGGGCACCCTCCCAGGCATCCCCCAGCACGCAATCGAGCGGATCGAAGGCGAGCCCGAGATCGGCCGCCAGCGCCCGCAGCAGCGAGGAATCGCCGGGCGCGCCGCCGCGCGGCACCCGGGCCAGCGCCACCAGCAGGTCGGTGCGCTGGTCGCCCTCGGGCGACAGGCCGAAGACGTGCAGGCCGTCGCGGATCTGCAGCTCCTTCAGCTCGCACAGGTGGTTGTCCAGCTTGGCCAGGGCGGTATCGGCATCGTCCCGGGCGTCGATGCCGAGATCGGCGTCGAGGCCGGACACCGAGGCCAGCGACAGGATCTCGCGCTTCAGCACGGCGAGGCGGCGGGGGTCGAGGCCGGCCGCCTCGTAATATTCGTCCACCAGCCGCTCCAGCTCGCGCAGGGGGCCGTAGCTCTCGGCCCGGGTCAGCGGCGGCGTCAGGTGGTCGATGATCACCGCGCCGGTGCGGCGTTTGGCTTGCGTACCCTCGCCGGGGTCATTGACGATGAAGGGATAGAGGTTGGGCAGCGGCCCCAGGCAGGCGGCGGGATAGCAGGCGGCCGACAACGCCAGCGCCTTGCCCGGCAGCCATTCCAGATTGCCGTGCTTGCCCATGTGGATCACCGCGTCGGCGGCGAAGTCGCGGCGCAGCCAGGCGTGGAAGGCCAGGTAATTGTGCGGCGGCACCAGATCGGGGTCGTGGTAGCTGGCGGCCGGATCGACGTTGTAGCCGCGGGCCGGCTGGATGCCCACCGCCACCTTGCCGAACCGTATGACTGAAATCACAAAGGCGCCGCAGGTCACCTCGCCGGGGCGGAAGAACGGGTCGCCCTCGGGCGGTCCCCAGCGCTCGCGCACCGCCCGCTGCACCGGCTCGGGCAGCTCGGCGAGGAAGCTCATGTAGTCGGGCAGGGCCAGGCTTTCGCGCACCTCGCGCCCGGCCAGCGCCCGCCAGTCGTTGGTCGGCCCGGCCTGCAGCAGCTCGACCAGGGCGTTGCCGTCGGCCGGGATATGATTCAAGTCATAGCCCGCCGTGGCAAGGGCGCGCAGCACCTGGATGGTCCCCGCCGGGGTGTCGAGGCCGACGCCGTTGCCGAGGCGGCCGTCACGGTTGGGATAATTGGCCAGCACCATCATCACCCGGCGTTCAAACGGGGCCTTGCGCCGCAGCCGAGCCCAGGCGGCGGCCAGGGCGGCGGCATGGGCGACGCGGTCGGCCACCGGGGCGTGGCGGGCGAGGTCGCATTGGGTATTGGGATCGCGCAAGGCGGCCTTGAACGACACCGCCCCGGCCAACAGGCGGCCATCGACCTCGGGCAGCGCCACGTTCATGGCGATGTCGCGCGGACCCAGGCCCCGCGTGCCGTCGCGCCATTCGGCCTCGGTCCCGGCCGCCAGCACCACCTGCAGCACCGGGCAATCGGCGCCAGCGAAGGGCGTATCCTCGGGCCGGCCCGGCGCGGCGACGGCGAAGCCGGTGGCGTTGACCACCACGTCGGGGGCGAAATCGGCCAGCACCTCTTCGACCACCGCCGCCGAGGCCGGGTCCTTCAGGGAATGGACGAACAGCCCCACCGCGTCCAGCCCCTCGGCGGCCAGCGCCGCCAGCAGCGCCTCGACCGGGGCGGTGTCGCCGGCCAGCGCCAGGGCGCGGTAGAACACCACCGCCGCCGCCGGCCGGGACGGGTCGCGGGTCTGGCGCCACCTCGTGTCGGGCCAAAGACCGGCGGGCGGCAGCGGCGCCGGCTCGCGCCATTCGCCGGGGCGGCCGATCAGGCCGCCGGCGAAGGCCAGGAACTGCGCCGCGTTGGCCGGGCCGCCGAAGGCCAGATAGCGCCACAGCCGGGTGGTGCTCTCCTCGGGCAGGGTGCACTCGCGGGCCAGGTCGGGATCGGGCTTGTCGTCGCCGGGCAGCAGCGCCAGCGCGATATTGGCGCGGCGGCAGGCGGCGGCGATCTGCTCGATGCCATAGGGCCAATAGGACCGCCCGCCCAGCAGCCGCACCACCACCAGCCGCGCCTTGGCGATGACCGCGTCCACGTACAGGTCCACCGACATGTGGTGGCCCAGCCGGCCGAGATTGGCGAGCCGCAGCTGATAAGGCGCCCCCGCCTGCCCATGGGCGGCGGCCAGCGCCGACAGCTCGGTGTCGGCGGCCGACAGCACCACCACCTCGCCCGGGCTCTGGCCGAGATCGATGGCTTCGCTTCCGTCGCTGATGGTGCCGGGCTGGGCGGCTAACAGGTGCATGGAATCAGCGCTTCCCGAGAGTTTTGGTGAGCGGCCAATGCCCAATAGCAACACGGATGGACGCCGATACGGCTTCGCCTCCCATGGATGGGCACGGATGACGATCCGATGTCCGTGCCCATCCGTGCCGATCTGCGTTCATTCGTGTTGCTGCCGGGTGCTGGTCACACATGCTGGCCCTGGCCGATCACGGAACAATAAGGGCCTCGATGGCGGCCCGGTCCAGCCCCCGGGCGCCGATCACCACCAGGCGGCTGAGGCGTTCCTCGCCCGGTTTCCACGGGCGGTCGAACCAGCGCTCGATGCGGGTGCCGACCGCCTGCACCACGGCGCGGGCGGCCTTGCCCTCCACCGCCAGGAAGCCCTTCAGGCGCAGGATGTCGTGGCCGGCGATAGCGGCCAGCAGCCTGGCCTCCAGCGCGTCGGCGTCGGCCACTTCCGGCAGGGTGACGGCGAAGCTTTCGAAATCGTCGTGGTCGTGGCCGTCCTCGGCGTCGTGATGGCTGGGCCGGGCGGCCAGATCGTCCTCGGCCGCCGCGTCGAGGCCCAGGACGACCAGCGGATCGACGGCGCCGCGCTGGGTGCGCACCACCTTGACCCCGGCGCGCAGGCGGCCCGAGACCTCGGCCAGGGCGGCGGCGTAGCCGTCGGCTTCCACCAGATCGGCCTTGTTCAGCAGCACCAGATCGGCGCAGGCGAGCTGGTCGGTGAACACCTCGTCCAGCGGGTTGTCATGGTCGGGCCGCGCCATGGCTTCCGGGTCGTCGGCGAAACGCCCCGCCGCCACCGCCCCGGCATCGACCACCGCCACCACCCCATCGACGGTGACGCGCGAGCGGATCTCCGGCCAGTGGAAGGCCTTGACCAGCGGCTTGGGCAGCGCCAGGCCGGACGTTTCGATAACGATATGGTCAGGCGGATCGGCGCGGTCCACCAGCTTCTGCATGGTCGGCAGGAACTCGTCGGCGACGGTGCAGCACAGGCAGCCATTGGCCAGCTCGACGATGTCGTCCTCGCGGCAGCCCGCCACCCCGCACGAGGCCAGCAGGTCGCCATCCACCCCGACATCGCCGAACTCGTTGACGATCAGGGCGATGCGGCGGCCCCGATTCTCGGCCAGCAGGTGGCGCACCAGGGTGGTCTTGCCCGCCCCCAGGAAGCCGGTGACGATGGTGGCGGGAATCTTGCGGCGGCTCATGATTGGTCCTTCAGAATGAGGGGAAGGCCGGCGGCGACGAATACCACGCGGCGGCAGGCCTGGGCCATGCGCTGGTTGACCCGGCCCTGGTGGTCGCGGAAGGCGCGGCCCAGGGCATTGTCCGGCACCAGCCCGAGGCCGACCTCGTTGGAGACCAGCACCACCGGTCCGGCCGGGTCGGCCACCACCTCGGCCAGCTTCTCGGTTTCGGCGGCGACGTCGCGGCCGGCATGCATCAGGTTGCTGATCCACAGGGTCAGGCAGTCCACCAGCACCGGCCGCCGGGGATCCAGGTGGCGGTCGAGGGCTTCGGCCAGCTCCAGCGGTTCCTCGACGGTGGTCCAGTCGGGGCCGCGGCGGCGGCGATGGTCGCCGATGCGCGCCGCCATCTCGTCGTCGAAGGCCTGGCCGGTGGCGAGGTAGAGGGCGGGGCCGCCGGCCAGCAGCCCCTCGGCATGGGCGCTCTTGCCCGAGCGGGCACCGCCCAGGACCAGGGTCGAGAGGGCCATCAGGCCGCGTCCAGGATGCGCCGGACCATGGCGGCATCGACGCCGCCATCCTCGCCCAGCGGCAGGGCGCCGCGCGCCTCCAGCCGGCCGGCGATGATCTCGGGGATGTCGGCGGCGACGCCATAGGCGGCCAGGCCGGTGGGCACCCCCACCGAGTCGAAGAAGGCGCGGGTGCGGGCGATGGCCTGGTCGATGCGGGTTTCCTCGTCAGCCTCGCTCAGGCCCCACACCCGCGCCGCGAACTGCAGCAGCTTGGCCCGTTTGGCCTGGCGCCGCACCGCCACCACCCCCGGCCACACCGCCGCCAGGGTGCGGGCGTGGTCGATGCCGGTCAGCGCCGTCAGCTCGTGGCCGATGTAATGGGTGGCCCAGTCCTGCGGCACGCCCTGGCCGATCAGCCCGTTCAGCGCCATGGTGGCACACCACATCAAATCGGCGCGGGCGGCGTAATCGGGGGGAACCGCCATGGCCCGGGGCGCCACCTCGACCAGGGTGGTCATCACCGCCTCGGCCAGGCGGTCGTTGAGCGGCGAGGCGCCGGTCACCGTCAGATACTGCTCGAGCACGTGGACGAAGGCATCGACGATGCCGTTGCCGAGCTGGCGGGCGGGCAGCGAAAAGGTGGTTTCGGGGTCGAGCACCGAGAATTTCGGCGTCACCAGCGGCGAGCCGAAGGCCAGCTTCTCCCGCGTCGCCTCGCGGCTGATGACGGCGTAGGCGTTCATCTCGGACCCGGTGGCCGGCAGGGTCAGCACCACCCCCAGCCCGGCGGCGGCCTCGACCTTGGCGTGGCGGGCCAGGATGTCCCACGGCTCACCCGCGAAGGGAATGGCGGCGGCGATGAACTTGCAGCCATCGGCCACCGAGCCGCCGCCCACCGCCAGCACGAAATCCAACTTCTCGGCGCGGGCCAGCGCCACCGCCCGCATCAGCGTCTCGTAGCGGGGATTGGGCTCGATGCCGCCGAACTCGACGAAGGGATGGCCGGCCGCCCGCAGCGCCGCCACCACCTGTCCATGCACCCCGTTGGCCTTGATCGAACCGCCGCCGTAAGCCAGCAGCACCCGGGCGCCCGAAGAAATCTCGCGCCCCAGGGCGGCGATCTGGCCCTTGCCGAACAGCAGCTTCACCGGGTTGTGGAAGACGAAATTGTCCATGAAAGATCTCCTAGAAGCTCACATCGGTGGGGTCGATGCCCCAGGAATCGGTGCGGGCCGCCAGTCGCAGCGCGATGCGCTTGATGTCGGTCTCGGCCTCGCCGGCATTCTTCCATTCGAAGCGCAGCGTGCCCAGCGCCTCGAACACCGCGGTGACGCGGAATTTCGGCGGCAGGTGCAGGCGGGCCAGTTCGGCCATGGCCTCCTCGAAGGCCTGGGTCCAGTCCTCGGGCATGGGCGGCACCTGGGCGATCAGCCAGGGATAGAGCATGGCCTTACGCCTTCACGCCGGCGCCGCGCGCCTTGGGGGCGCCGGGGTCGAGGGGCCAGCGCGGACGGGGGGCGAAGTCCAGGGGATCGGTCAGGCAGAGGCGCAGCCGCTCGATGCCGGCCCAGGCGATCATGGCGGCGTTGTCGGTGCACAAGGCCAGCGGCGGCGCCAGGAACTCCATGCCGGCCTCCGCCGCCGTGGCGGTCAGGGCCTGGCGCAGGGCGGTGTTGGCGGCGACGCCGCCGGCCACCACCAGGTGGCGGCCCTCGGGCCAGCGCTCGCGGAACAGGGCGATGGCGCGCCGGGTGCGCTCGGCCACCGACTCCGCCACCGCCGCCTGGAAGCCGGCGGCGACGTCGGCGGCGTCGCGCTCGCCGAGCGGCCGGGGCAGGCCCTCCACCAGCAGCCGCACGGCGTTCTTGAGCCCCGAGAACGAGAAGTCGCAGCCCGGCCGGCCCTTCATCGGCCGCGGCAGGGCGAAGCGGGCGGGATCGCCGGTCTGGGCCGCCCGCTGCACCGCCGGGCCGCCGGGATAGCCGAGGCCCAGCATCTTGGCCACCTTGTCGAAGGCCTCGCCGGCGGCGTCGTCGATGGTGGTGCCCAGCCGGCGGTACGCGCCCACCCCCAGCACCGCCAGCAGCTGGCAATGGCCGCCCGAGACCAGCAGCAGCAGATAGGGGAAGGCGATGGACTCGGTCAGCCGGGCGGTCAAGGCGTGGCCTTCCAGGTGGTTGACCGCCAGGAAGGGCTTGCCCGCCACCAGGGCGATGGCCTTGGCGGTCATCACCCCCACCATCACCCCGCCGATCAGGCCGGGCCCGCCGGTGGCCGCCACCGCGTCCAGTTCGGCGAAGGACAGCCCGGCCCGCGCCATCACCCCGGCGACCAGACGGTCGACGTGCTCCAGGTGGGAGCGGGCGGCGATCTCGGGCACTACGCCGCCGAACGGGCGGTGTTCCTCCAGCTGCGACAGCACCAGCTCGGCCAGGATCGCGCGGTCGTCGCGCACCAGGGCCGCCGCCGTCTCGTCGCAACTGGTCTCGATCCCGAGCACGATCAAATGCGTTTCCCCTTTCCAGAACCGGCAGCATTTCCTACAACAGCCGGACCATGAGCGACACACCTATCCTCACCATCGGCACCCGCGGCTCGCCCCTGGCGTTGGCCCAGACCGTTGAGACCCGCGACCGCCTGGCCGCCGCCTGGCCCGAGCTGGCCGCGCCCGGCGCCATCGCCATCCAGGTCATCCAGACCACCGGCGACCTGGTGCAGAACCGCCCGCTGGCCGAGATCGGCGGCAAGGGCCTGTTCACCAAGGAGCTGGACGAGTCCATGCTGGACGGCCGCATCGACCTGGCGGTCCATTCCATGAAGGACGTCCCCACGGTGCTGCCCGACGGCATCGTGCTGCCCTGCGTGCTGCCGCGCGAGGACGTGCGCGACGCCTTCATCTGCCTGAAGGCCAGGACCCTGGCCGAGCTGCCGGCCGGCGCGGTGATCGGCTCGGCCTCCTTGCGCCGCGCCGCCCAGATCCTGCACCGGCGGCCCGACCTCAAGGTGGTGAATTTCCGCGGCAACGTCCAGAGCCGCCTGCGCAAGCTGGGCGAGGGTGCGGTCGACGCCACCCTGCTGGCCATGGCCGGGCTGAACCGCCTGGGCCTGGCCCGGCACGCCGCCTCGGCGCTGGAGCCCGAGGAGATGCTGCCGGCGGTGGCCCAGGGCGCCATCGGCATCACCTGCCGCGGCGGCGACGAGCGGGCGCACCGCTTCCTCGCCGCCCTCAACCACGGCGCCACCATGATCCGCATCACCGCCGAGCGCGCCTTCCTCGCTCGCCTCGACGGCTCGTGCCGCACCCCCATCGCGGCGCTGGCCGAGCTGGATGGCGGGTCGTTGCGCTTCCGTGGCCTGATCGTCAGCCCCGACGGCGCCACCGTGCACGCCACCGCCCGCGCCGGCAGCGCCGCCGATGCCGCCGCCATGGGTGACGACGCGGCGGCCGAGCTGGCGGCGGTCGCCGGTCCCGGCTTCTTCGACTTCAAGAACGGCTAGACGCCCATGCGCGTCCTCGTCACCCGCCCGCGCGAGGATGCCCAGGAGGTGGCGCGGGAGCTGGAGACGCGCGGGCATGCGGTGGTGACCGAGCCGCTGCTGGACATCGTTCCCATTGCCGGCGCCGTGGTGGAGGTGGACGGGGCGCAGGGCATCCTGGTGACCTCGGCCAACGGTATCCGCGCCCTGGCGCAATCCTGCCCCGACCGCGCCCTGCCGGTGTGGGCGGTGGGCGATGCCAGCGCCCGGGCCGCCCGCGATCTGGGCTATGCCCGGGTGGAAAGCGCCGGCGGCGACGTCGAGACCCTGGCCGCCCTGGTCGCCGCCCGCTGCGATCCCGCCGCCGGCCCCTTCCTGCATGCCGCCGGCAGCGTCACCGCCGGCGACCTTTCGGGCCGGCTAAGCGGGTCGGGCTTCGCCGTCCGCCGCCTGGTGCTTTACGAGGCGCGCACCGCCGAGGCGGTCTCGCCGACCCTGGCCGCCGCCCTGGCCGCCGGAGAGATCGACCTGGCGCTGTTTTTCTCTCCCCGCACCGCCGCCACCTTTGCTACCCTTGTCGCCCGGGCGGAGCTGTCCGGACATGCCGGGCGCATCCGCGCCTATGCCCTGAGCCCGGCGGTGGCGGAAGCGCTGGCGGCGCTTCCCTGGGCGGCCGTGCGGGTGGCCGCCGCTCCGACCCAGGCCGCCATGCTGGCGGCCATCGACGAAGATTGCGGCCCGCGCGGCCGTCCTGCCTAGGACTTGCCCATGAGCGACACCGACAAGCCGGAAGCGGCCCCCCCCGAGACCAAGCCCGAGGACGCCGCCGTAACCCCGGTCCCGCGGACCCGCAAGACGCCCTGGGGCGCGGTCGGGCTGGCCGTGCTGGTGGCCGCCGGGCTTGGGCTGGGTGCCGTTACGTGGCCGCAATGGAAGCATCTGGTGCCGGCCGACGGGTCCGCCCGGCCCGGGGCGGCCCCGGTCGCCGCGCCGGTTGCGGCCCTCGACCAGGTCAAGGCCGAGCTGGCCGCCACACGAGACGATCTGCGCCGGCTGGAGGCGCGTCTGGCCGGCGCTTCCCCCGCCGAGTCCGGGTCGCTGGAGACCCGCCTGGCCGCCACCGAGCAGGCGGTGCAGGCGCTGGCGGCGCAGCCGCCGGTCCCCGTCCGCCTGGCCGGCGAGGTCGAGGCCCTGGCCACCCAGCTGGCCGAGCTGAAGCGCGTTACCGCCGACGCCGCAATGGTGCTGCGGCTGACCGACCGGGTCGAGAAGGTCGAGGCCGAGATGCGCGACCTGCAGGCGCGGCGTTCGTCGGCCGCCGCCCTGCTGCTGGCGGTCGGGCAGCTGCGCGAGGCGCTGGCCAAGGCGCTGCCCTATGATGCCGAGCTGCGCGCCCTGAAGGCGCTGGCCGGCCAGGATGCCGAGATCGCCGCCGCCGCCGAAATCCTGAAGGAGCGCGCCGCCGCCGGCATTCCCACCGCGGCGACGCTGCAGACCCGCTTCCACGCCATGGCCGCCGCGCTGGTGCGCGCCGAGGTGCTGCCCGCCGATGCCGGCTGGGTGCGCCAGACCCTGGACCGGCTGGCCAGCCTGGTCACCATCCGCCGCGAGGACGGCGCCGCCGCCGGCGCCAGCCCGGCGGCGGTGGTCGCCCGCGCCGAGGCGCGCCTGGCCGAGGGCGATCTGGCCGGCGCCGCCGCCGAGGTGGAGGGGCTGGACGGCGCCGCCGCCGAGATGGCCGCGCCCTGGGCTGCCGACGCCCGCGCCCGCATCGCCGCCGACCGGGCGGTCTCGGAACTGGCCGCCCATGTGGTGGCCCAGGTGGGTGCGCGGCAATGAGACCGGTCCGCCGCCTGCTGGGCTTCGTCCTCGTCCTCGCCGTCCTGGTCGCCGCCGCCGTGTGGCTGGCGGACCGGCCCGGCGCGGTGACCATCCACTGGCTGGGCTGGCGGGTGGATACCAGCGTCCCCGTGCTGATCGCCGCCATCCTGGCCGCCGTGCTGGCGGTGGCCGGCGTGCTTAAGGCGGTGCGGGCGGTCCTGGCGGCGCCCGGCCGGCTGCTGGCGGCGCGGCGCGGCCGGCGCACCCGCGACGGCTATCGGGCCCTGTCCGATGGCCTGGCGGCGGTCGCCGCCGGAGATCGCAAGGCGGCGCGCAAGCTGTCCCACCGGGCCGACCGGCTGCTCGCCGACCAGTCCCTCACCGGTCTGCTGGCGGCCCAGGCGGCCGAGTTGTCCGGCGATGTTGCGGAAGCGGAACGACGCTTCGGGGCGATGACGGCGCGGCAGGAGACCGCCTTCCTCGGCCTCAAGGGGTCGATGGAGCTGGCGCTGAAGCGCGGCGACCGCGACCAGGCGCTGGATTTCGCCCGCCGCGCCTGGGCGCTGGGGCAGCCCGCCGACGGGCTGGCCGCCACCCTGTTTCAGCTGCAGGCCCGCGCCGGCCAGTGGGCCGAGGCCGAGGCTACCCTGGACGAGGCCAAGAAGCGCGATTGCCTGTCGGGCGCCGACCTGCTGCACTACCGGGCGCTGGCCCTGCACGAGCGCTCGGTGCTGGCCGAGGCCGAGGGCCGCGCCGACGAGGCGCTGGCCGCCGCCGTCAAGGCCCACCAGGCCGATCCCATGCTGGTGGCGGCGGCGGTGCGCGCCGCCCGCCTGCTCCACCGCGCCGGCAAGGAGCGCAAGGCGGCCCAGGCCATCATCACCACCTGGCAGGCCGCCCCCCACCCGGCCCTGGTCGAGGCCATGGTGGCACTGGCCCCGGCCGAGACGCCGCTGCAGCGGGTCAAGCGCATCGACCGGCTGGTCAAGGCCAACCCGGACGCCGTCGATGGCCACGTCGCCCTGGCCGAGGCCGCCCTGGCCGCCAGGCTGTGGGGCCAGGCCCGCACCCATCTGGCCCTGGCGGTGGAGAAGCGGCCCACCGCCGGAACCTATGTGCTGCTGGCCCGGCTGGAACGCGAGGAGGGCCGCGACGAGGCCGCCGCGCAGGCCTGGCTGGGCCATGTCGCCGGCGCCCCGCCCGAGCCGGCCTGGCTGTGCTCGGCCTGCGGCAAGGGCACCGACGGCTGGGCGGTGAGCTGCCCGCACTGCCACGCCCTCGACAGCCTGGACTGGCGCCAGCCGCTGCTGGCGCTGCCGCCGGCGTGACCGCCGGCCTGGAGATCGACCAGGTGGACATCGACCTGGGGGGGCGGGTGGTCGCCGTGACCCTGCGCCGCTCTGCGCGGGCGCGGCGGATGGCGCTCAAGGTCGATCCGGCCAACGGCGCCGTGCTGGTGCTGCCGCCCCGCATCGCGCCGGCCGAGGCCCGCCGCTTCCTGTCGCAGCACCGGGTCTGGCTGGCCGAGCGGCTGGCCCGCCTGCCCCGAGCGCTGCCGCTGGCCGACGGCGCCCAGGTGCCGCTGCTGGGCCGGCCCCATCTGGTGCGCCACCAACCCGGCCTGCGCCGCGGCGTCTGGGTCGAGGACGGAGTCCTCAACGTCTGCGGCCGGCCGGAACACCTGCCCCGCCGCGTCACCGACTTCCTGAAGGCCGAGGCGCGCCGGCTGATGGTGCCACAGGCCCACGACCTCGCCGCCCGCATCGGCAGGACTCCGGGCCGGGTGTCGGTGAAGGATACCCGCTCGCGCTGGGGCAGCTGCTCGGCCCGCGGCGACCTCGCCTTCTCGTGGCGGCTGGTGATGGCCCCCGACTGGGTGCTCACCTATGTGGTCGGCCACGAGGTGGCGCATCTGGCCGAGCTCAACCATTCCCCCGCCTTCTGGCGGGTGGTCGATACCCTGGTCGGCGATCCCGGCCCGGCCAAACGCTGGCTGAAGGCCCACGGCCCGGCCCTGCACCGGGTGGGGGCCAGCCCGTGACCGCCCGCCCCGCCCCCACCTCGTTCGCCGTCACCGCCCTGCTCACCGCCCTGGTGGCGTTCGGGCCGGTCTCCACCGACCTGTACCTGGCCTCGCTGCCCGACATGGCCCGCGACTTCCATACCGGAATCGAAATGGTCCAGCTGACCCTGTCGGTGTTCCTGGCCGGCTTCGCCGTCGCCATGCTGGCCTATGGGCCGCTGTCGGACCGGTTCGGACGGCGCCCGGTGATCCTGGGCGGGGTGGTGGTCTATCTGGCCGGCAGCGCCGCCTGCATCCTGGCCGGCAGCATCGAGCAGCTGATCGCCGCCCGCTTCCTGCAGGCGCTGGGGGCCTGCTGCGGGCCGGTGGTGGGCCGCGCCGTGGTGCGCGACGTCTATCCCCGCGAGCAGGCGGCCCGGGTGCTGTCCTACATGGCCTCGGCCATGGCCCTGGCCCCCTTCGCCGCCCCCATCGCCGGCGGCTGGCTGCATTCGCTGTTCGGCTGGCGCGCCAATTTCGTGGTGCTGGCGCTGTTCGGGCTGGGCCTGCTGGTGGCGGTCTGGCGCCTGCTGGACGAGACCAATGCCCACAAGGACCGCCAGGCGCTGTCGCCCGCCGCCATGCTGGGCAATTACCGCCGGCTGCTGGCGGACCGAAGGGTGCTGGGCTACGTGCTGACGGTGGCGCTGGGCTTCGCCGGCATGTTCACCTTCATTTCGGCCTCGTCCTTCGTGATCATCGACGTGCTGGGCCTGCCGCCGGCGCTGTTCGGCCTCGGCTTCGCGGTGGTGATCGCCGGCTATGTGGCCGGCGCCTTCGTGGCGGGAAGATGGACCCACCGCCTCGGCCTGGATCGCGCCATCGCCCTCGGCACCCTGGGCTGCGCCGGCTTCGGGGCGCTGGCGGCGGGGCTGGCCTGGGGCGGGGTGTCGGCGATGCCCGCGGTGCTGCTGCCGCTGATGGGGTTCTTCTTCTCGGCCGCTTTGGTGCTGCCCAACGCCACCGCCGGCGCCATCGCGCCGCACCCCGGGATGGCCGGCACCGCCTCGGCCCTGGTCGGCTTCATCCAGATGGTGGCCGGCTCGGCCGCCGGCTGGCTGCACGCCGTGCTGTTCGACCACTCGGGCCGGCCGCTGGCGACCCTGGTGCTGCTGTTCGGCGTGGGCGCCTGGGCGGCGTTCCGGAGATTGGTGCGCAGGGCACCGACCGATTGATCAGGCCGGCGGGTCGTATTCCACCGGGCGGGTGGCGACCAGATTGCCCCCCGCATCGGTGATGATGCGGGGCATCAGGCAGCGTTCGACATGGGCGGGGGTAATCTTGGCCTTTGTGGTCGCGGCCTGAATCAGCTCGGAACTGTGCGGCCGGTGCGGCGGGGCAATGACAGTGATCTTCTTGTTGGGAAAGTGGGAAAGCACCAGACGGACAGCCGGGGCGATGTCGGAATCTCCGGTCACCAGGAAGGCGTGGTCGTAAAGGTCCCTGTAGGCCTGATCGAGCAACGCCAGGGCGATGTTGACGTCGGTTTCCTTTTCTTCATGCCCGACCGACCTGTTTTTACAGGCCGGACACCAACGCGTCTTGTCCTTGAAGTGGCCCATGACAGGCGTCGCACCCATGGCCTGGATGGCGGCTACGTAGGCCCGGTGGCGCTTCGCGCTATCGGGGCGCCACGTCGCATAGGCGGAAAAATAAAACAGGTCGTCGAGCTGCTGGGATCTTGTTCCTATAAAACATCTGGCCAGCCCCATCAGATCGACCCATTTGAGATGAGGGCGGCCAAGGCCGTCGATGGCGTGGTACAGGTTGAACCCGTCCACGAAGCAGATGACCCGCTCCTTCTCCATCGCTTCCCCCATAAAAATAAAACCCCACGGGCCGGAACCCGTGGGGGCCGCTGGGCGAACCATGCGGGATGATGTGAATTCAATATATCATCAGCAGCCCGGATTCAATAGCGATTTTGGTGTCCCATCCGCATAGGGCTGGTTGTTTCGATATTCTGGCATAGCCCCGAAAGGCGCCCGGGGACTCGCTGGGACTCGGAGCTGGCGGTCCGCAGGGGGGGTGGCGGCGCGTGGCCTCACGGCCCCCAGGAGGCCCGGAAATCGCGGCGGCAGGGCATTGTCGGGGCGGTCCGGGATAGGATGCCCCTCCTACTCTACCGCCCGAACAGCGAATTAAGCAGTCCGTCGATGGCATCGCCGATGGCGTGGACCGGGTTGCCTTCCGCCGAGGCCTCGGGCCAGTCGCCGGCGGTGCCCTCGGTGCCTTCGGCGACGGGGGGCGGCTCGGGGGTGAGCAGCGGACGGGCGGGCAGGCCGCGATGGGCGGCCAGCATCACCGACTTCCACAGCCGGGCGGGCAGGCCGCCGCCGGTGACCTTCTTCATGGCGTGGCGCTGGTCGTCGTTGCCCAGCCACACCCCGGCGACGTAATCGGCGGTGAAGCCCATGAACCAGGCGTCGCGGTAATCCTGGGTGGTGCCGGTCTTGCCGGCCGCGGGACGGTCGAGGCGGGCGGCCTTGCCGGTGCCCTCGGCGATCACCGCCGCCATCAGCTCGTGCATGCTGGCCAGCGGCTCGCCCTGGACCACCTGGCCGAAGCCGCCGCCCTGGCGGCTCCACAGCACGTGGCCGTCGGGGTCGGTGATGCTGTCGACGCCGTAGGCGCCGATGCCGAAGCCGCCATTGGCGAAGGCGGCGAAGGCGGTGGTGAGATCGAGCAGCGTGGTTTCCGAGGTGCCCAGCGCCAGCGAGGCGTCGGTCCTGAGCTCCGACTGGATGCCCATGCGCTTGGCCAGGGCGATCACCCGCGACGGCCCGACCTCCTCGATCAGGCGGACGGCGACGGTGTTGGTGGACTGGGCGAAGGCGTGGCGCAGGCTGACCGGCCCCTCGAAGCGGCCGTTGTAATTGCCCGGCTTCCAGTTGCCCAGCTTGATGGGGGCGTCGTCGAACACGTCGTGCGGGCGGAAGCCCAGTTCCATGGCTGCCAGGTAGACGAACGGCTTGAACGCCGAGCCGGGCTGGCGCAACCCTTGGGTGGCGCGGTTGAACTGGCTGTCGTCGTAGTCCTTGCCGCCGGTCAGGGCGCGAACGGCGCCGTCGGGGCTCATCACCACCACCGCGCCCTGGCCGGCGCCGGCCTTGGCCCCGGCACCGTCGAGCATGGCCTTCAGCTCGGCCTCGACCTTGCGCTGCAGGCCGATGTCCAGGGTGGTGCGGACGACGATGTCGCGGCCCTGCACCTCGCCCATGCCGTCGAGATGGGCCATCACCCAATCGGCGAAGTAGCGCCCGGCCGGCAGCGGCCGCCTGACCGCCTGGGCGGCGCCCGACAGCGCCGCCAGTTCGGCGCTCTTGGCGTCGAGATAGCCGGCCTCGACCATGTTGCCGAGCACCTCGACGGTGCGCCGGTGACTGGCCTCGGGGTTGTTCAGCGGGCTGTAACGGCTGGGCGCCTTCAGCAGGCCGGCGATCACCGCCGACTGGTAGAGGCCGAGCCGGCCCGCCGGAACGTCGAAATAGCGCTTGGCGGCGGCATCGACGCCGAAGGTGCCCGAGCCGAGATAGACCCGGTTGAGATACAGGGTGAGGATCTGGTCCTTGTCGAAGCGCTGCTCGAGCCACAGCGCCATCAGCAGTTCCTGGACCTTGCGCTTGAGGGTGCGGTCGGGGGTAAGGAACAGGTTCTTGGCCAGCTGCTGGGTGATGGTGGAGCCGCCCTGCACCACCCGTCCCGCCCGCAGATTGGCGAAGGCGGCGCGGGCCAGCCCGAACATGTCGAGACCGAAATGGCTGCGGAAGCGGCGATCCTCGGTGGCCAGCACCGCCTGCACCACGGTGGGCGCCATTTCGGCCAGTTCGAGCGGCTGGCCGTAGAGGTCGCCGTAGGCGGCGAAGGTCTCGCCGTCCACCGAGACGAACTGCACCGAAGGCCGCCTTGTGGCGGCGGTGACCTTGTCGATGTCGGGAAGATCGACGGCGTAATAGGCGATCAGGGCGCCCAGCAGCACGCCGGCCCAGATCAGCGCGGTCAGTGACCACACCAGCAGCCGCCGCCCCCATCCGCCGCCGCCGCGGGGCTTGCGCTCGCGACGGGGCCTGGGCTGGCGCCGCGGCGGCCCGTCGCCCGGCCCGTCGCCGCCGCCTTTCCGGCCGCCGCCGCCGGTGCGGCCATTGCCGCCGCCCCCGCCGCCGCTGGGCAGCAGGCGGTCGGCGGGATCGATCTCCAGCGACAGGGCGGCGCGGGATCCGCGCGAAGGGGGGGTGGTGGTGGGCATGGGGGTTTCTAGCACGGGCACCCCGGCTCTCGGAACTGGCAAGCGGGAGACATTGGTTGTAGACTTCCGGCATTCGGAAAGACCGGGCGACGAAGGATCAATGCATGGACACCCTGGCGGTCACCATCCCCGGCGAGATCCGGGAGCGGCTCGCGAAGCTGGCCGAGGAGACCGGGCGCAGCCTGGACGAATGCCTGACCCTGGCGGTGGTCGAGTTCGTCGAGAACTGGGAAATCCATCTGAACGACCTGCATCAGATCGACGAGAACGAGGCGCGGGCGGTGCTGAAGGCCGCCAACGATTGAAGCCTCGCCGCCGATTGCGGCGGATTTCGGGTTATACCTCCACCATCAGCGGCCGGTAGCCCTCGTTCTCGGGGGCGCCGCGCTGATTGCTGACCATGCGGGTGCGCCCCAGCCGGTAATCGCAATCCCAATGGGAATGGCCATGGACCCAGATTTCGGGTCCGTGCGCCTCGATCAGCGCGTCGAGCCCGGTGACCGAGGCGGTGGTCGGCACGTGCTCGGGCCGCAACGCCTTCAGGCTGCGGGCGGTGGGCAGATGGTGGGTGACCACCAGGGTGGTGCCGTCGAACGGCGTGGTCAGCGCGCGTTCCAGGAATGCCGCCGAGGCGCCGCTCCAGGCCCGGGTCTGGGCCGGAACCAGCGCCACGCCTCCGGGGCCGCGGCCGTTCTTGTAGTCGGGCATGGAGGCCGCCGCCTTGGCCATGGCGCCCTCGGGGTCGCCGGTGAGCGCCCAGTCGGTCCACAGGGTGCAGCCCAGCACCCGCAGGCGGCGGCCGGCCAGCTCGAACACCACCTCGTCGTCGTGCAGGAAGGCGAGGCCCGGCACCCGCGCCGCCGCCGCCCGCAACTCGCCGTGAGGATCGGCCCCGCCCTTGTGGTGCCAGTATTCGCGGTTGCCGGCGACATAGACCGCCGGCCGTCCGTGCAGGTGGTCGGCGATCCACGCCACCCCCTCGCCGCCCCAGCCGATGTCGCCGGCCAGCACCACCAGGTCGGCCTCGAAGGGCGGCGGCGCATAGGGGCCCTTCTCGACGTGGAGATCGGACAGGATGGCGAGGCGTATGGTCATGGCCGGCGCATATTAGAGAAATTTGAACTTGGCGCCAGCCGCCTGTGCGGGTAGTTGGTGGAGAGTTCACTCCGCCGGGTCGGTCTCCCACGGGAACACCACCCAAACGTCCTGGTCGAACTCGGCGACGAAGCAATCCACCAGCGCCCGCCCGGCGGGCTTGGCGTACAGGGTGGCGATGCGGGCGCGCGGCAGCATGGCGCGCACCAGCCGGATTGTGTCGCCGCTGTCGACGAGATCGTCCACCACCAGCCAGCCGGCACCGTCGCCGGTGACTCCCTTCAGCACCTCGAGATCACCTTGGGCGCGGCCCCGGTAGCTGGCGACGCAGACGGTGTCGACCAGACGGATGTCGAGCTCGCCGGCCAGGATGGCGGCCGGCACCAGGCCGCCGCGGGCGACCGCCACCAGGCCGCTGAACGGCCCGAGGGGGCGCAGCCGGGCGGCCAGCGCGCGGGCGTCGCGGTGGATGTCGTCCCAGGTCAGCGGCAGCGTGGCGGCGAAGCGTGTGTCCGGGCTCATGGCGGCTCCTGTCGTCCCGGATTAGACCCGAGGCGGCGGCGGCGCTCAAGCCTGGAGCATCGCTGCCCTGGATCATCGCCGGACTGGAACATCGCTGGACGGGGGCGCCCGCTTTCCGCAATATCGCGGGCCACGGCTTTCGGACGGAAGGGACATGCCCAACACCCCCATGGCCCGGCGCGGCATGGTCGCCTCGCCCCACCACCTTGCCTCGCAAGCCGGACTGGCGGTGCTGCGCGACGGCGGCAACGCCATCGAGGCGGCGCTGGCCACCGCCGCCGCCGCCGCGGTGCTGCTGCCCCATGCCTGCGGCCTGGGCGGCGACGGCTTCTGGCTGATCGCCGAACCGGGCAGGCCGCCCATCTCCATCGACGGTTCGGGTTCCGCCGCCGCCGCCGCCTCTCCCGAGCTGTTCCGCGGCCACGGCCTGGAAGCCGTGCCGGCGACCGGCCCGCTGGCCGCCATCACCGTCGCCGGGGCGGTATCGGGCTGGCAGCTGGCCCTCGACCTGTCCGAGCAATGGGGCGGCGGCATGCCGCTGGAGCGGCTGTTCGAGGATGCCGTCCACCACGCCCGCGCCGGCTTCGCCATCACCAGCGGCCAGGCCGCGGCGGCCGCCGCCAATTTGGCGGTCCTGAAGGCGACCCCTGGTTTCGCGTCATCGTTCCTGGGACGCAACGACAATATCGCGGCGGGTGCGGCCATGACCCTGCCGGCGCTGGCCGACACCCTGGAGCGTCTGGCGGCGGCGGGGCTGGACGATTTCTACCGCGGCGCGGTGGCGCGCGCCGTCGCCGAGGATCTGCGGCGCGCCGGCTCGCCGCTGAAGGCCGAGGATTTCGCCCGCCACCGCGGCATGCGCCGCCGCCCGCTATCGCTGGGCCTGGCCGCCGGCACCGTGCACGCCACCGCGCCGCCGACCCAGGGGCTGGCGGCGCTGATCCTGCTGGGCCTGCTCGAACGCCGCGGCTGGCCGCCGGCCGGCACCTTCGGCTGGATCCAGGCCCTGGCCGAGGCCGCCGGCGCCGGTGCCCGGGTCCGCGACACCCACCTGGCCGATCCCCATCGCATGGCGGTGCACGCCGCCACCTACCTGTCCGATCACGTGCTCGACCGCATGGCCGCCGAGGGCGATTCCGCCCCCGAGGCACCCTGGCGCGGCGGCGCCGGTACCGAGGCGGCGTGGGTCGGCGTGGTCGACGGCCAGGGGCGGACGGTGTCGTGCGTCCACGGCCTGTTCGGGCCGTTCGGCGCCGGGGTGGTGCTGCCGGCCAGCGGCATCGTCTGGCACAATCGCGGCGCCGCCTTCGGTCTCGACCCCGCCCGCGCCGACGGGCTGGAGCCGCGGCGGCGGCCGCCGCACGGGCTGGCGCCGCTGCTGGCGCGGCTGAAGGACGGGCGCCTGCTGGCCTGGGGCGGCTCGGGCGGCGACGGGCTGCCGCAGGTGCTGGCCCAGTTGTTCGGCCGCGCGCTGGCCGAGAGCACCCCGGCCGACGGCAACGGGCTGCAGGCGGCGGTGTCGGCCCCGCGCTTCGCGCGGGCCGGCAAGCGCCTGTGCCTGGAGGACGGCTTCACCCCCGATCTGGCCAAGGCCCTGGCCGAGGGCGGCTGGGCCATCGATCCGCTGCCGCGCGGCGGTGCGGCGCTGGGACAGGCGGGCATCCTGCTGCGCCGGCCTGACGGCATCATCGCCGGCGCCGCCGATCCGCGCGGCGACGGCGCCGTGGCCGGATGGTAACCATAACGGAGAAGGAACAATCATGGCCGACATCATGATGGCCGCCATCGACCGAGGCGAGGCCGGGGAGCGTCAGGTTTTCCATACCGGGGTCTCCACGGTCGGCCAGGGCGGCGACGATTATCTGTGCGGCCATTGCGGGCGGCGGATGGTGCACGCCATGGACCTGACGCGCATCGAGGTGCCCATGGTCTATGAATGCGGCGGCTGCGGCGGCTACAACGTCCTGCCGGAAAGCTGAGCGCGCCCCGGCGCCTCGGGTTCGGCCAGCGGCAGATAGACCGAGAAGGTGGAGCCCTGGCCGGGCACCGAATCCACCACCAGCGTGCCGCGGTGGCGGTTGACGATGTGCTTGACGATGGCCAGGCCCAGGCCGGTGCCGCCCAGCTTGCGCGACCGCGCGGTATCGACCCGGTAGAAGCGCTCGGTGAGGCGCGGCAGGTGTTCCTTGGCGATGCCCTCGCCGTGGTCGCGCACCGCCAGCAGCGCCGCGCCGCCGGCCGCCAGGGCGGGCGCCGCCGACGGCGGCAGGCGTTCGGCCCGGGTGAGGCGGACCTCGACGGCGGTATTGTCGCGACCGTACTTGACGGCGTTGTCCAGCAGGTTCTGGATCACCTGGGCCAGTTCGTCCGGCTGCCCCACCACCAGCCCGGCGGCCGGGTCGGCGGCCAGGGACAGGGTCATGCCCTTGGCTTCCGCCAGCGGCCGCATGGCCTCGATGCCGCCATGGGCCAGGCGGGCGATATCGACCGTGCCGGTCGGCGGCGAATGCTCGTTCAGCTCGATGCGTGACAGGCTCAAGAGGTCGTTGACCAGCCGGGTCATGCGCGAGGCCTGGTCGTGCATGATGGCGAGGAAGCGCTCGCGCGCCTCGGAATCGTCGCGGGCCGGGCCGCGCAGAGTCTCGATGAAGCCCAGCAGGGTGGCCAGCGGGGTGCGCAGCTCGTGGCTGGCATTGGCGACGAAATCCGCCCGCATCTGCTCGATGCGCCGCACCTGGGTGAGGTCGTGCAGCGCCAGGATGGCCACCGAGCCGTCGGGAGCGCTGATGCCGATGCGTTCGACCCGGACCAGGAAGACCCGCTCCACCGGCACCGGCAGGGTGAATTCCGCCTCGCGCCCCGTGGCCCCCGCCAGCACCGAATCCGTGGCCTCGAGCACCGTCGGCGCGCGCAGCACCACCGCCAGGTCGCGGCCGCCGATGTCGCGCCCGAACACCCGCCGCGCCGCCTGGTTGTAGCGCACCACCCGGCGCTGCTCGTCCAGCAGCACCAGCGGATCGGGCAGGGTGTCGAACAGGGTCTCGTTCCAGCGCGCCGCCGCCGCCAGCTCGCCCTCGCGCGCCTGCCACACCCGGCGCAGCTGGATGATGGCGGCGGAAACGTCGCCCAGGGTGGCCTCGGACCGGCATTCGGGCGGCGGCGCGTCCACCCCGGCGCCCAGCCGGCGCACCCAGGCCTGCAGGCGCGCCAGATCGGCAAGATAGGGGCGCACCAGCAGCACCGTCGCCGCCAGCACCGCCAGCCACGCCGCCATCGCCGCCAGCGGCGACAGCCGCGCCAGGGCCACCAGCACCGCCAGGGCGAGCGCCGCCGGCACGGACAGCAGACCGGCGGCGAGGATCACGCGGGAGGGACGGATGGGCGGGCGGGCGTTCATGACGGGCCTTCGCGCTACGGGCCGATGGCGTCGTAGCAGGCCAGCACCGCCATGTTGACCATGTCGTTGACGGTGGCATCCATGGCGGTGATCTGGATCGGCTTGGCCAGGCCGGTCAGGATGGGGCCGATGACGGTGCCGCCGCCCAGCTTCTGCATCAGCTTCCAGCTGATGTTGGCGGAATGCAGGCCGGGCATCACCAGCACGTTGGCGGGACCGGACAGGCGACAGAACGGGTAGTGCCGCAGCAGATCGGCGTCGAGCGCCACGTCGGCGGCCATCTCGCCGTCATATTCGAAATCCACCTGGCGCTGATCGAGGATCGCCACCGCGCTGCGCACCCGGCCGGTGGGATGGCTGGCCGGGTTGCCGAAATTGGAGAACGACAGCAGCGCCACCCGCGGCTCGTAGCCCATGCGGCGCACCTTGGCCGCCGATTGGACGGCGATGTCGGCGATCTGCTCGGGACCCGGGGTCTCGTGCACGGTGGTGTCGGCGATGAACACGGTGCGCCCGTGCGCCACCATCATGTTGAGACCCATCAGCACCTCGCCGGGCGCGGGGTCGATGACCCGCTTGATCTCGTCGAAGGCCTGCCAGTAATTGCGGGTCAGCCCGGTGACCATGGCGTCGGCGTCGCCCTCGGCCACCATCAGGGCGCCGAACACGTTGCGCTCCTGGTTGACCAGGCGCTGGGCGTCGCGCAACAGCGCGCCCTTGCGCTGCAGCCGGCGGTACAGGGCCTCGGTGTAATGGTCGCGCTTGGCCGAGATCCTGGCGTTGACGATCTCCAGGCCCTCGACGGTGGGCAGGCCGATGCGGCGCATGGTGTCGTGGATGCGCTCCTCGCGGCCCAGCAGCACCGGCACGCCATAGCCGGCATTGAGGAAGGCCAGCGCGGCGCGGATCGACTTCTCCTCCTCGCCCTCGGCGAACACCACCCGCCTGGGATTGGCCCGCACCTTCTCGGCGATGGCCTGCAGGCTGGCGGCGGTGGGGTCGAGGCGGGCCGACAGCTCCTTCTTGTAGCCGGCCATATCGACGATGGGGCGGCGCGCCACCCCCGAATCCATGGCCGCCTTGGCCACCGCCGGCGGGATGGCGGCGATCAGGCGCGGATCGAACGGCACCGGGATGATATATTCGGGACCGTAACGAAGCCGGCGCCCGGCATAGGCGGCGTCCACCTCGTCGGGCACGTCCTCGCGCGCCAGCTGGGCGATGGCCTTGGCGGCGGCGATCTTCATGGGCTCGTTGATGGTCCGCGCGCGCACGTCGAGGGTGCCCCGGAAGATGTAGGGGAAGCCCAGCACGTTGTTGATCTGGTTCGGGTAATCCGACCGGCCGGTGGCGACGATGGCGTCGTCGCGGACCGAGCGCACCTCTTCCGGGGTGATCTCGGGGTCGGGATTGGCCATGGCGAAGATGATCGGGCGCGGGGCCATGGCCGCCACCATCTCGGGCGTCACCGCCCCCTTCACCGACAGCCCCATGAACACGTCGGCGCCGGCCATGGCCTGGTCCAGGCTGCGTGCCTCGGTCGGCACCGCGTGGGCCGACTTCCATTGGTTCATGCCCTCGGTGCGGCCCTGCCAGATGACGCCCTTGGTGTCGCACAGGACGACATTGTCGTGGCGCACCCCCATGGCCTTGATCAGCTCGACGCAGGCGATGGCGGCGGCGCCGGCGCCGTTGACCACCACCTTGACCTCGGCCAGCGTCCGCCCGGTGAGGTCGAGGGCGTTGATCAGCCCGGCGGCGGCGATGATGGCGGTGCCGTGCTGGTCGTCATGGAAGACCGGGATGTCCATGATCTCGCGCAGGCGGCTTTCGATCACGAAGCATTCCGGCGCCTTGATGTCCTCGAGGTTGATGCCGCCGAAGGTGGGGCCGAGGAAGCGCACGCAATTGACGAATTCATCGACGTCGCGGGTATCGACCTCGAGGTCGATGGAATCCACGTCGGCGAAGCGCTTGAATAGCACCGCCTTGCCCTCCATCACCGGCTTGCCGGCCAGCGCCCCCAGATCGCCCAGGCCGAGCACCGCGGTGCCGTTGGAGATCACCGCGACCAGATTGCCCTTGGCGGTATAGTCGTAGGCCAGCGAGGGGTCGCGGGCGATGTGCAGGCAGGGAAAGGCGACGCCCGGCGAATAGGCCAGCGACAGGTCGCGCTGGGTGGTCATGGGCTTGGTCGGCACCACCTCGATCTTGCCCGGCCGCCCCGAGGCGTGCATGAGCAGGGTCTCGCGCTCGAGGCTGGCCTGGGCGTTGGCCTCGGCCTCGATGCCGGGGGTGGAGTGCTTGGTCATGGAGGAGGGTCCCGTCAGGCCGGCTTGCGTTCGAACACGTGGATGTTGGCGCCGCCGGCCGCTTCCAGCACGGCACGGGCCTTGTCCTCCTTCAGCTGGTCCTCGGCCAGGACCCACAGGATGACGCTGCCGGCGGCCAGGGCGCGGGCGAAGCTTTCGGAATCGGGAATGGCGGCCAGCTCGTCCAGCAGTTCCTTGATCGCCACCCCGCCGACCCCGGCGGCCACCAGTCCGGCCAGCGCGGCACCGACCGGGCCGGCGGCCAGGGCGATCAGCCCGGCGGCGACCAGCGGGCCTTCGTACTTGACCTCGCCCACCAGCGCGACCAGCGAATCCTTCCACGAACGACCCTCGCGGCCGGCGGCGTCCAGCGAATCGTGCGACGACAGCACCGAGAGATCGGAGCGGGTGAAGCCGGCCTTCAGCAATTGGTCGACCGCCTGCTGGAAATGCTCGCGGTCGGCGAAGGTGGCGACCACTTCGCGGGTCTCGGGCTCGCGGGTCTGGGGGGCATGCGGATCGGGTGCGGGCAAGGCGGCCTCCTGCCATGGGCGGGACGGCCATTGTGCGCCATAGCCGCCCCGCAGGGAAGGGGGAGAGGGGTTGCACCGCCATGACATCGTGGTAACGTGCCGCGTCCTCAAGCCCAGCAGCGGACCGCCCCCGTGAGCGCCGAAATTCCGGACGTGCCTGCCGACGCGACGCCGATGATGGCCCAGTACCTGGCCATCAAGCGGGCCCATCCCGACTGCCTGCTGTTCTACCGCATGGGCGATTTCTACGAGCTGTTCTTCGACGACGCGGTGCAGGCCTCGGCGGCGCTGGACATCGCGCTGACCAAGCGCGGCAAGCACCTGGGCGAGGACATCCGCATGTGCGGGGTGCCGGTGCGCTCCTACGAGATGTACCTGTCGCGGCTGGTGCGGGCCGGCTTCAAGGTGGCCATCGCCGAGCAGACCGAGGACCCGGCCGAGGCCAAGAAGCGCGGCGCCAAATCGGTGGTGGCGCGCGACGTCATCCGCCTGATCACCGCCGGCACGCTGACCGAGGACAATCTTCTCGACGCCCGCGCCCACAATTACCTGGCGGCGGTGGCCGAGGCGCAGGGATCGCTGGGCCTGGCCTGGGTCGAAATCTCCACCGGCGAGTTCGCGCTGCAGCCCTGCCGCCCCGACCGGCTGGCGGCGGCGCTGGCCCGCCTCGCCCCCGGCGAGCTGCTGGTGCCCGACCGGCTGCTGCAGGCCGAGGGGCTGTTCGAGGTGTGGGGCGACTGGAAGCAGGTCCTGACCCCGCTGCCCTCGGCCCGTTTCGATTCCGAGAACGCCCGGCGGCGGCTGGAGGCGCTCTACGGCGTCGGCGCGCTGGACGGCTTCGGCGCCTTCTCGCGGCCCGAGCTGGCGGCCGGCGGCGCCCTGGTCGACTATGTCGAACTGACCCAGAAGGGCAAGCTGCCGCGCCTCGCCATCCCGCGCCGCATGGCCGAGGGGGCGGCCATGGAGATCGACGCCGCCACGCGGCGCAACCTGGAGCTGACCGAGACCTTGACCGGCCAGCGCAAGGGCTCGCTGCTGGCCACCATCGACGAGACCGTCACCGGCGCCGGGGCGCGGCTGCTGGCCGCCCGCCTGGCCGCGCCGCTGACCGACCCGGCGGCCATCGACGAGCGCCTGGACGCCGTCGCCTTCTTCGTCGAGCACGGCGCGGTGCGGGCGGATTTGCGCGAGGCCCTGCGCCGCTGCCCCGACATGGAGCGGTCGCTGTCGCGCCTGGCCCTGGGCCGCGGCGGGCCGCGCGACCTCGCCGCGTTGCGCGACGGCCTGGGCCAGATCCCGCACCTGCGCGCCGCCTTGGCGCGGCCCGCCCTCGACGCCCCGCCCGCCGCCATCGCCGCCGCGGCGCGCGAACTGGGCGAGCATTCGGCCCTGGTCGACCGCCTCACCCGCGCCCTGGCCGACGACCTGCCGCTGGCCGCCCGCGACGGCGGCTTCATCCGCCCCGACTACCATGCCGGGCTGGACGAGCTGCGCACCCTGAAGACCGAGGGCTTCGGCATGCTGGCCCGGCTGGAACGCCGTTACGCCGACGAAACGGGCGTCGCCAGCCTGAAGATCCGCCACAACAACATCATCGGCCACCATATCGAGGTGCCGGCCAGGCAGGCCGACAAGCTGGGCGAGCCGTTCATCCACCGCCAGACCATGGCCAACGCGGCGCGCTACACCACCTCCGACCTGATCGAGCTGGCCGGCAAGATCCAGGGGGCGGCCGAACGCACCCTGGCCGTCGAGCAGCAGCTGTTCACGGATCTGGTCGGCGAGGTGCTGGCCCGCGCCGCCGCCATCGCCCTGGCCGCCGGGGCGCTGGCCGCCCTCGACGTCGCCGCCGCCTTGGCCGAGCTGGCCGAGGTGCGGCGCTGGACCCGGCCGCTGGTCGAGGACGGCCCGGCCTTCCACATCAAGGGCGGCCGCCACCCGGTGGTCGAGGCGGCGCTGGCCGCCCAAGGCGGGCCGGCCTTCGTCGCCAACGACTGCGACCTGGGACCCGACCAGTGCCTGTGGCTGGTCACCGGCCCCAACATGGCCGGCAAATCCACCTTCCTGCGCCAGAACGCGGCCATCGCCATCCTGGCCCAGACCGGCGCCTTCGTGCCGGCCGAGGCCGCCCGCATCGGCGTCGTCGACCGCCTGTTCAGCCGTGTCGGGGCGGCCGACGACCTGGCGCGTGGGCGCTCCACCTTCATGGTCGAGATGGTCGAGACCGCCGCCATCCTGAACCAGTCCGGCGAGCGCGCCCTGGTCATCCTGGACGAGATCGGCCGCGGCACCGCCACCTTCGACGGCCTGTCCATCGCCTGGTCGGTGGTCGAGCACCTGCACGAGACCAACCGCTGCCGCGCCCTGTTCGCCACCCATTACCACGAGCTGACCAGCCTGACCGCCCGCCTGCCCCATTTGTCCTGCCACCAGATGCGGGTCAAGGAATGGCAGGGCGACGTGGTGTTCCTGCACGAGGTGGCGGCCGGCGCCGCCGATCGCTCCTACGGCATCCACGTCGCCCGCCTGGCCGGGCTGCCGGCGGCGGTCGTTGCGCGGGCGGAAGAGGTCCTGGCGGCGCTGGAAAAGGGCGAGCAGGGCAGCGCCGTCGCCCGCCTCGCCGACGACCTTCCCCTGTTCGCCGCCGCCCGCCCGAAACCGGCCCCGGCTGCCGCGCCCGGCCCATCGCCGCTGGAGGAGAGGCTGCGCGCGGTCAACCCCGACGAACTGACGGCGCGGGCGGCGCTGGACCTGGTCTATCAGCTGAAAGGGTTGCTGGGGGGATAGGGGGGATAACGATCTCCCCCAATCGGCCGCCGTCTCGCCGCGGACAGGGTGAGTTGACCACAGAGACACAGAGACACAGAGGATTCACAGAGAAAAACAAGAATATCCCTCTGTGCCTTCTCTGTGTCTCTGTGTCTCTGTGGTTAACCCCCATATCCGCCCGCACCCCGTCAGCCGCATCCCACCGTCGACCCGTTCCAAAACGTATGGTACGGCGCGGAAATCCGGTCCTATAATCCGCGGTTCGCGCCCCATATCCGGTGAATCATGACCAAGCTTCACGCCCAGCGCGCCATCATCGACCGCCGCGCGCTGATCCTCCGGCTGGCCGAGGTGGCGCAGTCCGACCTGCCCAAGATGAAGCGGCGGGGCAAGGTGCTGGAGACCTTCAAGGAGGCGCTGAATTCGGGGCGCGCCGAGGTGCGCCGCCGCTTCGACGAGCGCGGCCACGGCGCCGAGACGGTGCGCGAGAACTGCTTCCTGATCGACCAATTGGTGCGCGCGGTGCACGATTTCGCCGCCGAGCACGAATTCCCCCAGGGCATCCGCACCGCCGCCGAAGCCTTGAGCCTGGTGGCGGTGGGCGGCTACGGCCGCGGCGAGCTGTCGCCCCAGTCCGACATCGACCTGCTGTTCCTGACCCCCTACAAGCGCACGCCCTTCCACGAGCAGATCGTCGAGTTCGTGCTGTACATGCTGTGGGACATGGGCCTGAAGGTCGGCCACGCCACCCGCTCGGCCGATGAATGCGTACGCCTGGGCAAGGGCGACCTCACCATCCGCACCGCGCTGCTGGAGATGCGCTGGATCTGGGGCGACCAGCCGCTGTTCTTCGACCTGCAGGAGCGTTTCCGCACCGAGATCATCGCCGGCTCGGGCGAGGAGTTCGTCGAGGCCAAGCTGGCCGAGCGCGATTCCCGGCACACCCAGATGGGCGACACCCGCTACGTGCTGGAGCCCAACGTCAAGGAGGGCAAGGGCGGCCTGCGCGACCTCCACACCCTGTACTGGCTGGCCAAGTACCTGTACCGGGTCAAGGATATCGGCGAGCTGGTCGACATGGGTGTGCTGTCGAAGGAGGCCCGCCGGCGCTTCGACAAGGCGCAGGGCTTCCTGTGGACGGTGCGGTGTCACCTGCACTACCTGACCGGACGGCCCGAGGACCGCCTGACCTTCGACGTCCAGCCCGAGATCGCGGCCCGCATGGGCTATGGCGACCGCGCCGGCTCGCGCGGGGTCGAGCGCTTCATGAAGCACTTCTTCCTGGTCGCCAAGGATGTCGGCGACCTCACCCGCCTGTTCTGCGCCCTGGCCGAGGAGCAGCAGAAACGGAAGCCCCGCCTGCATCTGGGCCGGCTGCTGTTCCTCAAGCGCTCGCGCATCGAGGGGTTCGAGCTGGACGGCGACCGCCTGACCGTGGCCGCCGCCGACCAGTTCCAGAAGGAGCCGGTGGCGATGATCCGCCTGTTCCATGCCGCGCTGGAAAGCGGGGTGGACATCCATCCCAAGGCGCTCGACCTGATCCACCGCAACCTGAAGCGCATCGACGCGCATCTGCGCGACGACCCGGCGGCCAACCGGCTGTTCATGGACATCCTGACCAGCCGCCGCAACCCGGCGGTGGCCTTGCGCCACATGAACGAGGCCGGGGTGCTGGGCCGCTTCATCCCCGATTTCGGCCGCGTCGTCGCCCAGATGCAGTACGACATGTACCACGTCTACACCGTCGACGAGCACACCCAGCACGCCATCGGCATCCTGCACGCCATCGAGGCGGGCGAGCTCAAGGAGGAGGCCCCGGTCGCCACCGAGATCATCCACAAGGTGGGCTCGCGCCGGGCGCTCTACACGGCGGTGCTGCTGCACGACATCGCCAAGGGCCGCAACGGCGACCATTCGGTGCTGGGCGCCGAGGTCGCCATGAAGCTGGGGCCGCGCCTCGGCCTCTCGGACGCCGAGACCGAAACGGTGGCGTGGCTGGTGCGCGAGCACCTGACCATGAGCCGCATCGCCTTCAAGCGCGACATCTACGATCCCCAGACCATCGCCGATTTCGTCGCGGTGGTGCAGTCGCCCGAGCGCCTGCGCCTGCTGCTGTGCCTGACCGTGGCCGACATCCGCGCGGTCGGGCCGACGGTGTGGAACGGCTGGAAGGCCGGCCTGCTGCGCGAGCTGTACCTGCGCGCCGAGGAGGTGATGCTGGGCGGCCTCGCCGATGGCGGCCGCGCCCACCGCGTCGCCGCGGCGCAGGCGGCGCTGCGCACCGAGCTGGCCGCCACCGGCTGGCCCGAGGCCGACATCGAGGCCCATCTGGCGCGCGGCTATCCCAATTACTGGACCAGCTCCGACACCGCCACCCAGCTGCGCCACGCCCGCCTGGTGCGCGAGGCCGAAGGCTCGGGCGCCCCGCTCACCGTCGACAGCCACGTCGACCGCTTCCGTTCCGTCACCGAAATTACCGTCTACACCAGCGACCATCCCGGCCTGTTCTCGCAGATCGCCGGGGCCATGGCGGTGTCGGGGGCCAACATCGTCGATGCCAAGATCGTCACCCTGGCCAACGGCATGGCGCTCGACACCTTCTGGATCCAGGAGAACGACGGCGGCGCCTTCGACAGCCCGGCCAAGCTGGCCAAGCTGTCGGCCGCCATCGAGCAGGTGCTGTCGGGCCGCATGCGGCTGGACCGCGAGCTGGCGGCGCGCAAGGGCAAGCTGCCCAGCCGCGCCTCCGTGTTCAAGGTGCCGCCCCGGGTGCTGGTGGACAACAAGGCGTCGTCGACCCACACCCTGATCGAGGTCAACGGCCGCGACCGCCCCGGTTTGCTCTACGACCTCACCGCCGCCATGACCCGCCTCGGGCTGCAGATCCACTCGGCCCACATCTCGACCTACGGCGAACGGGTGGTCGATGTGTTCTATCTGAAAGACGTGTTCGGCCTGAAGGTGGAGCACGGCCGCAAGCTCGACCAGGTCAAGGACGCCCTGATGAAGGCGCTGGAGGACCCGGCGGCGCCGGCCAAGGCGGCGGAGTGAGGGGCCCTTTGTCCTGATTTAACTTTTCTCCGGTACACCCGTTTTCATGTCGCTCGTCCGCTCCATCGCCACCGTCGGCGGCTTCACCATGCTGTCGCGCATCACCGGGCTGATGCGCGAGATGATGATCGCCCATTTCATGGGGGCCGGCGGCATCGCCGACGCCTTCTTCGTCGCCTTCCGCCTGCCCAACCTGTTCCGCTCGCTGTTCGCCGAGGGCGCCTTCAACGCCGCCTTCATTCCGCTGTTCACCGCCCGCCTCACCAAGGACGGCGAGGCCGAGGCGCGCAGTTTCGCCGAGCAGGCCTTCGGGGTCATGGCGCTGGTGCTGGCGGCGGTGGTGGTGGTGATGGAACTGGCCATGCCGTGGGTGATGTGGGGCCTCGCCCCCGGCTTCGCCGACACCCCGGGCAAGCTGGCGCTGGCGGTGGATCTGGCCCGCATCTGCTTTCCCTATCTGCTGTTCATCTCGCTGACCGCGCTGCAGGCCGGGGTGCTCAACGCGCTGGGCCGCTTCGCCGCGGCGGCCGGCACGCCGGTGCTGCTGAACCTGGTGGCCATGGCCGGGCTGTGGGCGCTGACCCCGGTCACCGAGACCCCCGGCCACGCGCTGGCCTGGGGCACCTTCGCCGCCGGCATCATGCAGTTCGCCTGGCTGGCGATCGTGGTGCGCCGCGCCGGCATGCCGCTGAGGCCCTGGAAGCCTCGCTTCAGCCCCGAGATCGGCGTGCTGGCCCGGCGCATCGTGCCGGGCGCCATCGGCGCCGGGGTCTACCAGGTCAACCTGGTGGTCAACACCATCATCGCCTCGACGGTGGCCGACGGCGCCGTCAGCTACCTCAACTATGCCGACCGCATCAATCAGCTGCCGCTGGGGGTGGTGGGCATCGCGGTGGGCACCGCGCTGCTGCCCCTGCTCACCCGCCAGCTCAAGGCCGGCCAGTACGGGGCGGCCCGCGACAGCCAGAACCGCGCCGCGGAATTCGCCCTGCTGCTGACCCTGCCGGCGGCGGCCGCGCTGATCGCCATCGCCGCCCCGGTGGTCCGCGTGCTGTTCGAACGCGGCCAGTTCGGCCCGGCCGAGACGGCGGCCACCGCCCAGGCGCTGATGGCCTTCGCCCTCGGCCTGCCGGCCTATGTGCTGGTCAAGGTGCTGGTGCCGGCCTTCTTCGCCCGCGAGGACACCCGCACCCCGGTGCAGGTGGCCGGTGCCGCCATGGCGCTCAACATCGTCCTCAACCTGGCCCTGATCGGGCCGCTGGCCCATGTCGGCATGGCCCTGGCGACGGCGCTGTCGGCCTGGTTCAACGTGGTGGTGCTGGCCCTGATCCTGAAGCGGCGCGACCTGTTCGCCATGGATTCCCGGCTGTCCTCGCGCGCGCCGCGAATTCTGGCGGCGGCGGCCGTCATGGGCGGGCTGCTGTGGGCGGGGCGGCTGCTGGCCTGGCCGCACGCGCACGGCCTGATGCTGTCGATCCTGGTGCTGGCCGGGCTGGTCGTCCTGGGCCTGGCCGCCTATGCGGTGCTGGCCCATCTGCTGGGCGCCACCCGCTGGTCCGAGGTGAAGGCGTCGCTGAAGCGGCAGCGTCCTTGACTCCAAGCCGGGTTCGGGCATAGCTGACGCGAATTTCGCCCTTCGGGTCCTGACGGAGCACCCACACCCATGAGCCGCATCTTTTCCGGCGTGCAGCCCACCGGAAACCTCCATCTCGGCAACTATCTCGGCGCCATCCGCAACTGGGTGCGGCTGCAGGACCAGTTCGAGTGCATCTTCTGCATGGTCGACCTGCACGCCATCACCGTGTGGCAGGACCCCAAGGAGCTGACCCGCAACACCCGCGAGGTCGCCGCCGGCATGATCGCCGCCGGCGTCGATGCCGAGAAGCACATCGTCTTCAACCAGTCCATGGTGCCGGCCCACGCCCAGCTGGCCTGGATCTTCAACTGCGTCGCCCGCATCGGCTGGCTCAACCGCATGACCCAGTTCAAGGAGAAGGCGGGCAAGCACAAGGAGAACGCCTCGGTCGGCCTGTACGCCTATCCCAACCTGATGAGCGCCGACATCCTGACCTACAAGGCCACCCACGTGCCGGTGGGCGAGGACCAGAAGCAGCACCTGGAACTGGCCCGCGACACCGCCCAGAAGTTCAATTCCGATTACGGCGTCGAGTTCTTCCCCATCCCCGAGCCGCTGATCCTGGGCGCCGCCGCCCGGGTGATGAGCTTGCGCGACGGCACCAGGAAGATGTCGAAGTCGGACGAGAGCGACTATTCGCGCATCAACATGACCGACGATGCCGACACCATCGCGCTCAAGGTCAGGAAGGCCAAGACCGACCTGCATCCCATGCCCGCCGCCCTGGGCGAGCTGGACGAGCGGCCCGAGGCCTCGAACCTGCTGGGCATCTACGCCGCCCTGTCCGATACCGACAAGGAGGCGGTGATCCAGCGCTTCGCCGGCCAGCAGTTCAGCGCCTTCAAGCAGGAGCTGATCGACCTGGCGGTGGCCACCCTGGGTCCCATCAACGCCGAGATGAAGCGGCTGATGGCCGATCCCGGCCATATCGACGCGGTGCTGAAGCAGGGCGCCGAGCGCGCCGATGCCATCGCCCGGCCGATCCTGGCCGAAATCTACGACATCGTCGGCTTCCTCAAGCCCTGACGGAGACGCCCATGTCCGACGCCCCCCAGAGTTCCGGCCACGCGCCCTTCGCGGTGCGCCCCCGTTGGTGGTGGCTGGCGCCCGGGCTGGTGCTGGCGGTGGTTCTGTATTACGCCGTCGGCATGCGCCTGGCCCATGTGGTCGATGCCGACCCCGATTTCGCCCCCGGCCCGGTGGCGGCGGGCCAGAGCCGCGCCGCCGCCATGGCGGCGCAGCTGATCTTCCGCGAAGTCGACCGCCATCGCTGGGTGGCCAACGACCCGTTCTTCCAGCCCTCGGCGGTGCTGGACGACATGCCCGCCTTCCAGATCGGCATGGTCGGCGCCATCGAGCGCTTCGCCCGCACCCTCGACGGCCTGGCCGCCGATGCGGGCGGCGGCCCCGACGCCAACCTGGCCCGCGCCGCCGGCCTGCTGAAATATCCCGGCCGGGTGTGGATGTTCGACCCGCGCACCTCGTGGGCGCCGACCGCCTCGAGCGAGAAGCAGTACCGCTCCGCCGCCCGCGACCTGGTGCTGTTCAACGACCGCCTGCAGGCGGGCGAGGCCCGCTTCGAGCGCTCGCCCGAGGCCCTGGCCGCCCTGCTGGCGGCGGCCCGCGACGACCTCGACGCGCTGGCCGAAACCGCCCATGCCCATTCCGAAGCGGTGTCCTGGCCGCTGTTCGACGGCGACGCCGACGACCTGTTCTTCGCCGCCCGCGGCCGCGCCTATGCCTGGTCGCTGCTGCTGCGCGAGCTGGGATGGGATTTCGCGCCGCTGCTGGCGCAGCGCGACCTCGGCAGCGAATGGGGGGCGATGCTGGACTCGCTGCGCGCCGCCGCCCGGCTGGACCCGGTGGCGGTGTTCGCCGCCCGCCCCGATGCCACCTTCCTGCCCAGCCATCTCGCCGGCCAGGGCTTCCTGCTGTTGCGCGCCCGGGCGCAAACGGCGGACCTCGCCGCCGCCCTCTCGCGCTGATCCCCCCCACGCCCCCACATGAGGGGGCAGGGATGGGGCGGTGGAGATGGCGTACCGGTGTTAAGGCGGCTGGTCTTCCTTTTCCTTCTTGCCAGCACGGCCCCGGCCGGGGCCGCCGAGCCGCTGGTGGCCGATCTGTCGCGCCATCTGGTGGCCATCACCACCGGCTTCGCCGGCACCGACGTGCTGCTGTTCGGCGCGGTGGCGGGCGAGGGCGACGTGGTGGTGGTGGTGCGCGGCCCCGCCCGCACCGAGACGGTGCGGCGCAAGCAGCGTCGCGGCGGCATCTGGATCAACAGCGGCCATGCCGAGATCGCCGGCGCCCCGGCCTTCTACCGCGTCGCCGCCACCCGCCCGCTGGCCGAGGTGGCGCCGCCGGCGCTGCTGCAGAGCCACGCCATCGGCCTCGAGCACCTGGACCTCGACATCCGCCCGGCGGATTCCTCCGCCGAGCCGCACGAGTACCGCGCCGCCCTGGTCCGCCTGAAGCAGCGGGCCGGGCTCTACGGCGACCATGTCCAGGATATCGGCTTCCTCGGCCAGCGGCTGTTCCGCGCCGACATGCACTTTCCCGCCAACGTCCCCACCGGCACCTACCTGGTCGAGGTCTATTACCTGGTGGACGGCCGGCTGGCGGGAACCCAGACCACGCCGCTGGTGGTCTCGAAGATCGGTCTCGGCGCCCAACTCCACGATTTCGCCCATCGCCGCGCCGCCGCCTATGGCGTCGCCGCCGTGCTGCTGGCGGCCGGCGGCGGCTGGCTGGCCGCCGCTTCCTTCCGGAGGTAGCCGCCATGCCGGAGTCCAGCGCCCGCGCCGGCCGCGTCTTCCTGGTCATGGTCGATGACAGCGCCGAGGTGCGCGCCGCCATGCGCTTCGCCTGCTGCCGCGCCCGCCACACCGGCGGCCGGGTGGCGCTGCTGCGGGTGATCGAACCGACCGAGGCGCAGGACTTCGTCACCATCGGCGACCTGATGCGGGCCGAGGCCCGCCAGGAGGCCGAGGACCTGCTGCAGGAGCTGGCCGCCCAGGTCAACGAGATGTCGGGGCAATTGCCGGTGCTCTATGTCCGCGAGGGCATCCCGCGCGACGAATTGCTGCGCCTGATCGCCGAGGAACCGGACATCTCGGTGCTGGTGCTGGCCGCCGCACCCGGCCCCCGGGGACCCGGCCCGCTGGTCACCGCGCTGACCGGCAAGCTGTGCGGCATGATCCGGGTGCCGCTGACCATCGTGCCGGCCGGCCTGGGCGACGACGGCATCGACGCCATCGCATAGAAAGTGCCGACACCATCGCGTGCCCGCCTCAACCCCCCGATACCTTGACTCCCGGCCGTCCCCGGTCCATTTACCTCTTTCGAACCGCCGCCGACACTGAAGGACCGAGAGCATGTTCATCCAGACCGAACCCACTCCCAATCCCTCGACCCTCAAGTTCCTGCCGGGGCGCGAGGTGATGGGCCGCGGCACCGCCGATTTCGCCGCCGCCGACCGCGCCGCCAACTCGCCGCTGGCCACCCGCCTGTTCGCCATCGACGGCGTCGCCAGCGTGTTCCTGGGCGGCGACTTCATCACCATCGGCAAGGACGGTGCCGTCGAGTGGTCGGTGCTGAAGCCGCAGGTGCTGGCCGCCATCATGGAACATTACGCCTCGGGCGAGGCGGCGGTGGAAGGCGGTGCCGAGACCGATTCGGGCGAGGGCGACAGCGAGACCGTGCGCCAGATCAAGGAGCTGCTGGACACCCGGGTGCGCCCGGCGGTGGCCCAGGACGGCGGCGACATCATCTTCCGCGCCTTCGAGGACGGCATCGTCTATCTGCACCTGCAGGGCGCCTGCTCGGGCTGCCCCAGCTCGACCGCGACGCTGAAGCACGGCATCGAGAACATGCTGAAGTACTACGTGCCGGAAGTGGTCGCCGTGCAGGCGGTGGCGTAACGGTCAAACTTTCGTTCGTCATGCCCGGGCTTGACCCAGGCATCCACGCCTCTCCGCCACTCCAACGATGGTGCTGGGGCACAATGTGGATCGCCGGGTCGAGCCCACGGCTGTCCGGTTTAATTTTCGGATTGCCTTCTGGAGCCCTTGGTGACGGCTGCGTCCAGGGTGATGTTGGCGGAAGCGGACAGATTACCCTCGCCCGCCTGCGGGAGAGGGAGGGACCCGTCGCGCCAGCGACGGGAGGGAGAGGGCGCGCGCCGTCAGGTGCGCTTCGCGACAGCGAAAGCGCTGGTTTCTCCAGGTCTTGGGCGCGCCGACGCGCGCCGCCCTCACCCCGGCTCGCTGGCGCTCGTCCCCCTCTCCCGCAAGCGGGCGAGGGGGGCAATTGCCAGCCGAAATTTAAACCGGACAGCCGTGGGTCGAGCCCGGCGATGACGTCTGGGGTGAGGACCAGGCACGCGGGAATTAACCCGTTCGTAAGGCGAAATGTGCTTCGCCTTACGGACGGCTTTCCCGGAGGTGCCGCATGATCCGTATCCTCGTTGCGCTGCTGCTGGCGGTGGGCGTCGCGGCCAAGCCGGCGGCGGCCGAGCCTGCGGCCGAGACCACCCGCATGGTCGCCAAGGCGGCCACCAGCATCGAGCGCCTGCGCCGCGATCCGCAGCTGCAGGGCGACATCGACGCCCTTCTCGCCCGCGCCCGCGCCGTGCTGATCGTCCCCGACCTGGTCAAGGGCGGCTTCATCATCGGCGCCGAATACGGCACCGGCGTGCTGCTGACCAAGGGCGGCGACGGACGCTGGTCGGGCCCCGCCTTCTATTCCGTGGCCTCGGGCTCGGTCGGGCTGCAGATCGGCCTGCAGGATGCCGAGACCCTGTACGTCATCATGAGCGAGGGCGGCCTGAAGGCGGTGATGGACAACCGCTTCAAGGCCGGTGCCGGCGCCGGGGTGGCGCTGGCCCATGTGGGCGCCGGCGCCTCGGCCGCCACCACCACCCATGCCGGGGCCGACATCTACGCCTTCAACAAGGCGGTGGGCGCCTATGGCGGCGCCACCCTGGACGGCTCGGGCATCCTGCCGCGCCACAGCTGGAACGCCGCCTATTACGGCAACAATCCGGCGCCCGAGGACATCCTGATCGCCCGCAGCGTCGATTCGCCGCAGGCCGACCGTCTGCGAGATGTTCTTGGACGATAAGGGCCGCATCCCCGCCCTGATGCTGCAGGGCACCGGATCGGATGTCGGCAAGTCGCTGCTGGCCGCCGGGCTGTGCCGCGCTTTGGCCCGGCGCGGCCTGAAGGTGCGCCCGTTCAAGCCGCAGAACATGTCCAACAACGCCGCGGTGACCGCCGATGGCGGCGAGATCGGCCGCGCCCAGGCGCTGCAGGCGCGAGCCTGCTTCGTCGCCCCGGCCAGCGACATGAACCCGGTACTGCTGAAGCCGCAGACCGACATCGGCGCCCAGGTGGTGGTGCAGGGCAAGGTCTTGGGCAACGCCACCGCCCGCGACTACCACGCGCTCAAGCCCACCCTGCTGCCCCGGGTGCTGGAGAGCTTCCGCCGCCTGGCCGCCGAAGCCGATCTGGTCATGGTGGAAGGGGCCGGCAGCGCCGCCGAGGTCAACCTGCGCGCCGCCGACATCGCCAACATGGGCTTCGCCGAGGCCGCCGATGTGCCGGTGGTGCTGGTGGCCGACATCGACCGCGGCGGCGTCATCGCCAGCATCGTCGGCACCTGGGAGCTGCTGCCCGAGGCCGAACGCGCCCGCCTGAAGGGCTACGTCATCAACAAGTTCCGCGGCGATCCGGCGCTGTTCCGCCCCGCCCTCGACCTCATCGCCGAGCGCACCGGGCTGGCTTGTTTCGGCATCGTACCGTGGTTCCCCGAGGCCGCCCGCCTGCCCGCCGAGGACGCCGCCTCGCTGAGGGCCGGCGCCGGTACCGGCGCGCTGCGCATCGCCGTGCCGCGCCTGTCCCGCATCGCCAATTTCGACGATTTCGACCCCCTGGCCGCCGAGCCGGACGTGCGCCTGTCCTTCGTGGCGCCGGGAAGCCCCATCCCCGCCGATGCCGATCTGGTGATCCTGCCGGGGTCCAAGGCCACCGTCGCCGACCTGGCCTTCCTGCGGGAGCAGGGATGGGACATCGACATCCTGGCCCATGCCCGCCGCGGACGCCCGGTACTCGGCATCTGCGCCGGCTACCAGATGCTGGGTCGGATGGTGTCGGACCCGCTGGGCGTCGAGGGCCCGGCCGGCGGCTCCGCCCCCGGCCTGGGGCTGCTGGACGTCGCCACCGAGATGGCCGGCGACAAGGTGCTGGCCGAGGTGGCGGGCACCGACCGCGCCGGCCGCCCGGTCAAGGGCTACGAGATGCACATGGGCCGCACCCATGGCCCCGACGCGGCACGGCCCTTCCTCACCCTGGCCGGGACGCCCGACGGCGCCGTCTCGCCCGATGGACGGGTGATGGGCTGCTACCTGCACGGCCTGTTCGCCTCGGATTCCTTCCGCGCCGCCTTGCTGGAGGGGATCAGGCCCGGCCGCGACGGCGGGCTGGCCTATGAGGCCCTGGTCGACCAGGTGCTCGACCGCCTGGCCGACCACCTGGAGGCCCACCTGGACGTCAAGGCGCTGGTGGATGTGGCGGGGATATAGCACCATTCCCCTTCGTCATGCCCGGACCTGATCCGGGCATCCATGCGGACGCACGTGGATCGCCGGGTCAAGCCCGGCGATGACGAAAAGGGAGAGCAGGAAGAGGACCGCCTCTACTGCCCCACCGGATTGAAGCTGGTCGGGGCCGGACCCACCTCGCGCGGGCCGGCGCGGGTGACCTCGCGCACCGCCAGGCCGCGGTCGTTGCTGCCATCGGGGAGCAGCCGGAACAGCCCGTCGACGCCGGCGAAGCCGCCCGGATTGGTGATGTTGGCGGTGCTGAAATCGAGGTTCTGGCGCGACAGCGCCGCCGCCAGGGCGGTGGCGTCGTAGGCCGACGAGGCGAGGATGCCGACCTTGGCCGGCAGCGGCCCGAAGGCGGCGGCGTAGCGGCTCTCGAACTCCTGGTGGGCGGCGGTGGGCGGGGCGGCGTACCAGCCACCCTGCAGCGACGGCTCGACCGCCAGCCTGGGATCGTCCCACAGCATGGTGCCGAGGAAGCGGACATCGCCGGGATCGACCTCGAAATAGGTCACCAGCGAGGCCACCGAGCGCAGCCGGGTGCCCTCGTCGGGCAGCATCACCGCGTCGAAGGGGGGCGGCTGCACCGGCTGGGTCTTGTCCCTGGCATGGGCGGCGGCCCGCCGCTCGGATTCGGTGAAGCGCTTGACCGTCTGGGTGGGGTCGGCGGCGGGGTCGTAGAATTCCACCTTGACCACCTGGCCGCCCTGGGCCGCCACCGCCTCGCGGAAGGCGTCGGCGACGGTGCGGCCGTATTCGTCGCTGCGCGCCAGCAGGGCGAAGCGTTCCTTGCCCTGCTGGCGGGCATGGGCGACCACCCGGGCCACCTGCGAGCGCGGCAGGAAGCCCAGCGTGTAGATGCCCTGGCCGATGGCGGTGCGGTCGGTGGTGAAGGCCAGCACGGGCACCGCCGCCTCGCGCGCCACCTGGGCGGCGGCCTTGACCTCGGGCGAGAACAGCGGCCCCAGCACGATGTCGGCGCCCTGGGCCACCGCCTGGCGGGCGGCGGCGGCGGCGCCCTCGGGCGTGCCCCTGGTGTCGAGCGGAATCAGGTTGAGGCGCTGGTCGCCGACCTCGAACAGCGCCAGCTGGGCGGCGTTGGACATGGCTTGGCCATAGGCGGCGTAGCTGCCGGACAGCGGCACCAGCAGGGCGGCCCGGACCTCGTCCTTGTCGGCCATGGCGGCCGGCGGGGCGGGAAGCGGCGCGGCGGGAGCCGGCGCGGCGGGGGCGGCCGGCGGCACCGGCGCCCCGGGCAGCTGCACCTGCGGCCGTGCCCCCGGCGGCGCCTGGACCGGAGGGGTCGATGGCGCCGTGGTTTCGGCGGGCTTGGTTCCGCGCAGCCAGGGTGGTAAATCTGAAGATTGACAACCGCTCAGCAGCAGGGCCGCCACCAATGGCAAGGCAGCGACACGGCGCCACCGCGAAAGCATCGGGCGCACGGACATCCTCCAAGGAAACCACCACGGCCGAGCCGGAGGGTAGTCCGCCCAAGGCCGGAAGGCAACCGCCGCCGGGCCTGTCGCTGGTGGCCACCCCCATCGGCAACATGGGCGACATCACCCTGCGCGCCATCGAGACCCTTCGGGGTGCCGACCTGGTGGCCTGCGAGGATACCCGCGTCACCGGCAAGCTGATGGTCCGGCTGGGGCTGGAACGCCCGCTTTTCGCCTATCACGAACACAACGCCGCCACCGCCGGACCCGAGCTGATCCTGCGCATGAAGGCCGGAGCCCGGGTGGCGCTGGTCTCGGATGCCGGCACGCCGCTGGTCTCGGACCCCGGCTACCGTCTGGTCCGCGCCTGCGTCGCCGAGGGGGTGGCGGTCACCGCGGTGCCGGGGGCGTCGGCGCTGGTCACCGCGCTGCAGCTGTCGGGCCTGCCCACCGAGCGCTTCCTGTTCGCCGGCTTCCTGCCGTCCAAGGCCAGCCAGCGGCGCCAGGTGCTGCGCCAGATGGCCGAGGTGCCGGCCACCCTGATGGTCTATGAATCGCCCAAGCGGCTGGGCGAGTCCCTGGCCGACATGGCCGCCATCCTGGGCGCGCGCGAGGCGGCGGTGGCGCGCGAGCTGACCAAGCTGCACGAGGAGGTGGCACGCGGCGACCTGTTCGCCCTGGCCAACCGCTATGCCGAGGCCCCGCCCAAGGGCGAGGTGGTGGTGGTGGTGGCCCCCCCGGGCGAGCCCGAGCCGGCCGCCGAGGAGGACCTGGAGGCGCGGCTGAAGCGGGCGGTGGCCGACGGCGCCAGCGTGCGCGACGCCGCCGCTTTGGTGGCCGCCGCCACCGGCCATCCCCGTCGCGAGGTCTATGCCCGCGCCCTGGCGCTGCTGGACGGCGGCAAGGGGTGAGCGCCTCGGCCGCGCGCCAAAGGGCCCTTCGGCGCGGCCGGACCGGCGAGGCGCTGGCGGCGTGGTGGCTGCGCCTCAAGGGCTATTCGGTGCTGGCCCGCGGCCACGCCACCGGGCGCGGCACCGGTGCCGGCGAAATCGACCTGGTGGTGCGCCGCGGCGGCGTGCTCGCCTTCGTCGAGGTCAAGGCCAGGGCCGCCATGACCGACGCGCTGCACGCCGTCACCGCCAACCAGCGCCGCCGCATCGCCCGCGCCGCCGAGGCCTTCCTCGCCCGCCGGCCCGACCTGACCGCCTGCACCATGCGTTTCGATACCGTGATGGTCGCCCCCTGGCGGCTGCCCCGGCACATCCCGAACGCCTGGCGGATGGATGCTTGAGGGGCGCCCCGCCCCGCCGGTACACTGGAGTCCCTGTGGAGCCCCTGAAGAGGACCGCGCCGTGACGCACTCGCCCTTGATATCCGCCTGTGCCGCCCTCGCCTTGGCCGGGCTGCTGTCCGGCTGCGCCGGCGCGGTGATCGGAGCCGGCGCCACCGCCGGCGTCGCCGCCGCCGAGGAGCGCGGCCTCGACGGCGCCGTCGAGGACACCCGCATCCGCACCGAGATCAACGATCTGTGGTTCCGCCACGACGTCGAGATGTACCGCAAGGTGACCCTGGCCATCTCGGAGGGGCGGATATTGCTGACCGGCCTTGTCCCCACCGACCAGGCCCAGGCCGACGCCGTGCGCCTGGCGTGGCAGGCGGCCGGGGTCCGCGAGGTCTACAACGAGATCCAGGTGCGCCCCGCCGGCTCCGGCCTGATCGACGACAGCCGCGACGTCTGGATCCAGCAGGAGCTGAAGGCCCGGCTGCTGTTCGACAAGGAGGTCCGCAACATCAACTACACCGTCGACGTCACCGATGGCGTGGTCTACCTGCTGGGCATCGCCCAGAGCGAGGCGGAGCTGCAGCGGGTCATCGCCCATGCCCGCGAGCTGTCCCACGTCAAGGGGGTGATCAGCCACGTCCGGCTGAAGACCGACCCCCGCCGCAACGGCTGAGGCCATGCGGGCGAGCGGCCGCGCCCTGCGTCAGCGCCTGGCCGCCATGGCCGGAAGCGGCGACGCCGCCGGCCTGGCCGAGGCGGCGCTGCTGCTGGCCTGCCTGGAGCGCGGCGACGATCCCGCCCCGGGGCTGGCGGTGCTGCAGCCGCTCACCCGCGGGCTGGCGGCGGGAACCGGGCTCGACGCGCCGGCCCGCGCCGGTCTGCTGGTCGAACACCTGTTCGTCGGCCACGGCTTCCACGGCGGCGGCGACGAGGACGAACCAGACCTCGCCTGGCTGCTGGAGCATCGCCGCGGCGGCCCCGAGGCGCTCGGCATCCTGTGGCTGGAGGCCGCCCGCGGCGCTGGTTGGAGCGCCGAGGCGCTGGCCTTTCCCGCCCATTTCCTGGTGCGCCTGACCGACGACTCGGGCGGAAGGGCCATCATCGACCCTTCGGGCGGCGGCCGCGTGCTGGAACCGCCCGACCTGCGCACCTTGATGAAGCTGCGCACCGGCCTGGCCGCCGAGATGACCCCCGACCTGTTCCGCCCGCTGTCGGATCGCCAGATCCTCTTGCGGCTGCAGAACGAAGCCAAGCTGCGGCACCTGCGCCGCGGCGACGTCAGCGCCGCGCTGGCGGCGGTGGAGGCGGCCCTGCTGTTCGCCCCCGACCAGGATCTGCTGTGGCGCGAGGCCGGGCTGATGCACATGCGCCTGGACCATCTGGCGGCGGCGGTGGCGGCGCTGGAACAGTTCATCGCCCGCACCGGCAGCGGCCCGGCGCGCCTGCGGACCCAGCAGCTTGTCCAGGAAATCCGCGCCCGCATGGGCTGAAGCGGAGGAGAAAAGCCATGAGCCTTGCCGTCGCCATCCAGATGGACCCCATCGAGGGCATCGACATCAACGCCGATTCCACCTTTGCCCTGGCGCTGGAGGCGCAGCGCCGCGGCCACGCCCTGTTCCATTACCTGCCCAGCGCCCTGGCGCTGAAGAACGGCCGGGTCTCGGCCTGGGTGCGGCCGCTGTCGGTGCGCCGGCAACCGGGCGACCACGCGGTGCTGGGCGACCCGCAGCTGGTCGATCTGGCCACCATGGACGTGGTGCTGATGCGCCAGGACCCGCCCTTCGACATGGCCTACATCACCGCCACCCACCTGCTCGAGCACATCCACCCGGCGACCCTGGTGGTGAACGATCCGGTGCATGTGCGCAACGCTCCGGAAAAGCTGCTGGTCACCCACTTCCCCGGGCTGCTGCCGCCCACCCTGATCACCGCCGACCGCCGCCAGATCCTGGATTTCCGCGCCGAATACGGCGACATCGTGCTGAAGCCGCTGTTCGGCAACGGCGGCGCCGGGGTGTTCCACGTCACCCCCGGCGACGAGAACCTCAACAGCCTGCTGGAGCTGTTCACCCAGCTCTACCGCGAGCCGGTGATCGTGCAGCAATACCTGCCCGAGGTGCGCGAGGGCGACAAGCGCATCATCCTGGTGGACGGCCAGCCGGCCGGCGCCGTCAACCGGGTGCCCAAGGCCGGCGAGGCGCGCTCCAACCTGCATGTGGGCGGGCGGGCCATGAAGGCGACGCTGACCCAGCGCGACCGCGAGATCTGCGAGGCCATCGGCCCCACCCTGCGGGCCCGCGGCCTGGTCTTCGTCGGCATCGACGTGATCGGCGGCCACCTCACCGAGATCAACGTCACCTCGCCCACCGGCATCCAGGAGATCGACCGCTTCGACGACATCTGCATCGAGGCCCAGATCTGGGACGCCATCGAACTGCGCCACGCCTCCACCGCCGCCGTGCCCACTGCCTGAGAAATCAAGGGGTTGGCGGCGGCACCAACACCGTTTGCAGTTGACGGGCCGTGCTGCCTGCAAATGAAGTTGGGTCTTTAACTGCAAATTCAGGTGCAGCCCCCGCCGCCGCCCCGCCCTGTTGCGCTCTGGCAACATCCGGGCAGATGAAAACCGCCCCTGGCCGACACCGCCCGCCGATTGTATGCTGCGGCTCGCCGGAGAGGGGAAAAACACAGCCGATGACCACCCACGCGCCCACCATCGCCTTTTCCGGCATCGACTGCCTGGAGATCGACGTCCAGGTCCAGGTGGCAGGCGGGTTGCCGGCCTTCACCATCGTCGGCCTGCCCGACAAGGCGGTGGGGGAGAGCCGCGAGCGGGTGCGGGCGGCGTTCAATTCGCTGGGGCTGGCGCTGCCGCCGAAACGGATCACCGTCAACCTGGCCCCCGCCGATCTGCTGAAGGAGGGCAGCCATTTCGACCTGCCCATCGCGCTGGGCCTGCTGGCCGGCATGGGGGTGCTGCCGCCCGACGAGGTGGCCGGCTATGTCAGCCTGGGCGAGTTGGGCCTGGACGGCTCGCTGGCGGCGGTGTCGGGGGTGCTGCCGGCGGCCATCGCCGCCTCGGCCGCCGGACGGGGCCTGATCTGCCCGGCGGTGCAGGGGTCCGAGGCGGCCTGGGCCGGCGACCTGGAGATCCTGGCGGCGCCGTCGCTGCTGGCCCTGGTCAACCATTTCAAGGGCATGCAGGTGCTGGCCCGGCCCGAGCCGAAGCTGGCCGAGGACGACCCCGATCCCCTCGACCTCAGGGACATCAAGGGCCAGGAATCGGCCAAGCGGGCGCTGGAGGTGGCGGCGGCCGGCGGCCACAATTTGCTGATGATCGGCCCGCCCGGGTCCGGCAAGTCCATGCTGGCGGCCCGCCTGGCCGGGCTGCTGCCGGCGCTGGAGCCGGCCGAGGCGCTGGAGGTCAGCATGATCCATTCGGTCGCCGGGCACCTCGCCGACGGCCGCCTGCTGCGGCGCCGCCCCTTCCGCGATCCCCATCATTCCGCCTCGGTCCCGGCGCTGGTGGGGGGCGGCTCCAGGGCCAAGCCGGGCGAGGTGTCGCTGGCCCATAACGGCGTGCTGTTCCTGGACGAGCTGCCCGAGTTCCAGCGCGGCGCCCTGGAGGCCCTGCGCCAGCCCCTGGAATCGGGTCGCGCCAGCGTCGCCCGGGCGGCCGCCCACGTCACCTATCCCGCCCGGGTGCAGCTGGTGGCGGCGATGAATCCGTGCCGCTGCGGCTATCTCGGCGATCCCGCCCAGGCCTGCAGCAAGGCGCCCCGCTGCGGCGCCGAATACCAGTCGAAGATCTCGGGGCCGCTGTTCGACCGCATCGACCTGCATGTGGAGGTGCCGGCGGTCAACCCGGCCGATCTGTCGCTGCCGCCGCCGGCCGAGGGCTCGGCCGAGATCGCCGCCCGCGTCGCCGCCGCCCGCGCCGTCCAGGCCGAACGGCTGGCCGCCCTGGCGCCGGGCCGGGGATGGCGCACCAATGCCGAAGCCGACGGCGAGACCCTGGAGCGCATCGCCGCCCCCGATGCCCCGGGCCGCGCCCTGCTGACCGAGGCGGCCGAGCGTATGCGCCTGTCGGCGCGCGGCTATCACCGGGTGCTACGGGTGTCGCGCACCCTGGCCGATCTCGACGGCGCCGAGGGCGTGCGCCGCCTCCACGTCGCCGAGGCGCTGTCCTACCGCCGGCTGGTGCCCGGACGGTCTTGACGATTCACATTGTTTGCAAGAGCAAACAGCCGTTAGCATATGAGCCATGACTCATGTACTAACGTCACCAGGATGCAGTCGCATCCGGTGGCCGGAGCCTGCCCATGACCACCCACCTCGACCGCCGCCGCTTCCTGAAACTCGGTGCCGCCGGCCTGGCCGCCCTTCCCGCCCTGCCGGGAACCGGGGCCAAGGCCGCCACCAAGGTGTCCACCAGCGCCCATATCGTCATCGCCGGAGCCGGCGCCGCCGGCCTGGCCGCCGCCTCCCGCCTTGCCGAGCGGCTGGAGGGGGCGCGCATCACCATCATCGACGCCCGCAAGGAGCACTATTACCAGCCGGGCTTCACCCTGGTGGCCGGCGGCCTCAAGCCCGAGGGCTACGTCACCTCGGCCACCCGCGACTACCTTCCCGCCTCGGTCCGGTGGATCGAGGAGCGCGTCGCCGAATTCGACCCCGAGGGCAACAAGGTGGTGACCGAAGGCGGCCAGTCGGTGGGCTATGACGCGCTGATCGTCGCCACCGGCCTGCAGCTGGATTACGGCGCCGTCGCCGGCATGGAGGTGGACCGCATCGGCCGCGACGGGCTGGGCAGCGTCTATGCCGGCCCGGGCGCGGCGGCCGCCACCTGGCAGGCCATGTCGCGCTTCGCCGACCAGGGCGGCCGCGGCCTGTTCCTGCGCCCCAACACCGAGATGAAATGCGCCGGGGCGCCGCTCAAATACGCCTTCATCACCGACGATTATCTGCGCCGGCGCGGCAACCGGTCCAAGGCCGAGCTGGTCTATGCCGCCAACAACAAGGCGCTGTTCAGCGTGCCCATCGTGTCCGAGAAGGTGCGCATGCTGTTCCGCGACCGCGCCATCCAGACCCGTTACGACCACGTCATGACCGCCATCGACCTGGGGGCCAAGGTGGCCACCTTCAGCACCCCCACCGGTCCGACGGAGATCGGATACGACTTCATCAACGTCGTGCCGCCCATGCGGGCGCCCGAAGCGGTGCGCGCCTCGCCGCTGCCCTGGCAGGGCGGAGCCTGGGCCGCCGATGGCTGGATCGAGGCCGACAAGGCCACCCTGCGCCATCCCCGCTTTCCCAACGTCTTCGCGGTCGGCGACGTGGCCGGCGTGCCCAAGGGCAAGACGGCGGCCAGCGTCAAGTGGCAGGTGCCGGTGGCGGTGGACCACCTGGTCGCCCAGCTGCAGGGCAAGACCTCGGATTCGGTCTACACCGGCTACACCTCGTGCCCGCTGATCACCCGGCTGGGCCGCGCCATGCTGGTGGAGTTCGACTACGACAACAACCTGACGCCCTCGTTCCCCGGTGTGATCGCGCCGCTGGAGGAGCTGTGGATCACCTGGGTGATGAAGACCATCGCGCTGAAGCCGACCTATCTCGCCATGCTGCGCGGCCACGCCTGAGGACGGAGACGAACCATGAGCAGTTTCGACCCCATCGTGTTCTTCTACGTCTTCAACGAGATGCTGGGCCCCGTCCTGTGGGTGCTGGTGGCGCTGGCGGTGGCCGGCATCGCCGGCTTCCTGACGGTGCTGCTGCGCGAGGGCAGCATCGACAGCCGCCGTCTGGTGCGCGCCGAGCTGGCCGGCCTGGCCGGCGGCGTCGCCGCCCTGGTGCTGATGGCCAAGGTGACGCTGTCGGGCTTCACCGATGCCGGCGGTCCGGTGGACTGGCTGCTGGTCGGCCTGATCTGGGGCATCGGCCTGGCCGGCACCACCATCCTGGTCTACGCCGTCCTGGGCCTGACCGGCGGACGGCGGATCGACACCTGAGCGGCCCCTACAGTCCCAGCACGTCGCGCATGGTGTAGAGGCCCGGCGGCTTGCCGTGGGCCCACAGGGCGGCGCGCACCGCGCCCTTGGCGAAGACGGCGCGGCTGGAGGCCTTGTGGGTGAGCTCGACCCGCTCGCCCTCGGCGGCGAACATCACCGTGTGATCGCCGACCACGTCGCCGCCGCGCAGGGTGGCGAAGCCGATCTCGCCGCGGGGACGGGCGCCGGTATGGCCGTCGCGGCTCTTGCACCAGACGCCGTCCAGCGCCACGGCGCGGCCCTTGGCCGCCGCGCGGCCCAGGCCGAGGGCGGTGCCCGAGGGGGCGTCGACCTTGTGGCGATGGTGCATCTCGACGATTTCGATGTCGTAATCGTCGCCCAGGATGGCGGCGGCGCGCTCGGTCAGGGCCATCAGCAGGGTGATTCCGACGCTGAAATTGGGGGCGTAGACCACCGGGGTGCGGTCGGCGGCGGCCTGCAGGTGGGCCTCGGCGTCCTTCGACAGGCCGGTGGTGCCGACCACCAGGACACGGCCGGTCTCGGCCGCCAGGGCGGCGTGCAGCACGGTGGCGGCGGGGGCGGTGAAGTCGATGACCGCGTCCGAGGTCTCGAACAGCCGGCGCGGATCGTCGCCGATCAGCGCATCCAGGTCGCCGCGCCCCAGCAGCTCGCCGGCATCGCGCCCGACCGCGTCCGAACCGGGGCGCTCGGTGCCGCCGGCCAGGGCGCAGCCCTCGGCCGCCAGCACCGCCTCCATCAGCATCCGCCCCATGCGCCCGGCGCAGCCGACGATTCCGATCTTCATTGGTTCAGTCCTTCTTGTCAGATGCCGGTGAACAGGAAATCGAGGGCGGCGATGATCTCGTCGCGGTGCGATTCAAGGGAATGGACGCAGTCCGTGAAATGTGCCCGGGGAATGGCGGCAAGCAGGTTGGTCACCAGCACATAGCTCTGGCCGTCCAGATCGAAGATCGGCTGAAGGTGGCGCATCGGCCTCTCCCAGTCGTCCGCGGGATAAAGCGGGGCTGCCACGACGGCATTGAAATGGTTGATTGAATCATCCTGAAGGATCAGGAGGTGCGGCCCGGATCGCGGGCGATAGACGTCGAACTGGCGCATCAGAACATTCGCAGCCCGTCGCTCCACAGGCCATGCTTCTCCAGCCAACGATTCTGGCTCTCGATGGCCTCCTTGTTCTCCTCGTACCAGGCCTTGGCCTTGGCCTCGCGCACCAGCCGCGCCAGCTCCTTCTCCAGGGTCTGGCTGAGGTTGATGCCCAGCGCCTTGGCCTGGGCCAGCAAATCCTCGTTGACGCTGACGTTGCAGGCCTTGCGCGGAGCCTTGGGATCGAACAGGGCGTTCATGGCACATCCCCATGGGTCATGCGCATAGGATATGCGCATATCGACCTGAATTCCAAGCCCCGGCCAACGCAGGCCGACGGCATGGGAGCCTAGGTGTCCTGCAAAAACAAAGGGCGGTGGGCTCCCAATCCGGCTTGCGCTTGTTGACTCAGACCAGTACCCTGTGCTAAGCGCACGCCTCGGAAGCGTTATGCATATATTTGGTTGTGATTCTGCGACAAGGATTGGTGAATGGCCGATTTCGTACTTGAGGCGTCCACGAGCGACTCCGCCGCTATCGACCAAGAGGCGACGTTGAACGAAATCAGCTTTTCGTGGCAGATAGACGAGACCGCGCTGGATGAGTTGCGAGCAATCGACAAGAGTCTGCAGGAAACCGTGCTAAAAAGCACATCTCTGGCTCTGCGCTAGAAAGCAGGGGCCGGCATGGGCACAAGTGTGCGATGGACTTCCATCAGTGATGGTAATTCCATCGAGAACTTCCTCAGAGATAAGGCCGATATTAAGCTGGACGCAGCCACAAAACGGGTGTGTGACCATCTTCGCACCTTGGGCGTCCGTAGCTGCGTGCTTGAAATGGGATACCTCGATAAAGATTTCTCGCATGATTTCTCAGCCTTCTACGCTCACACATTTCGAAGCAACACGAAGGAATGCCGTCGCATGCATTTCTTCGCTCTGGACGTCGCCGAGCGTCTCAGGCCGCACCAGACCGAAATGTGGCGCTGGGCGGAAGTCGTGGGCGAGGACGGAATAGAGTCCTATCTCGGCTTCATCGTTCTGCGGCCGCTACAGCACGCCCCGCTCGGGCGCACCAACCTCCGGCCGCCGCCCCAGAAGCCTGGGGTTCCGCGAACAGTCCTGGTGTCCCCTCACGAGGCGAACCTGCTTGGCCAGCGCATGAAAATTGAATGCATGCCATTCATCCAACAGGATGCCAAGGTCGGCGCCTGCGCGCAGGCAGCGATGTGGATGGCCGGCCGCTACAACCACTGTCTCCGGCGCGAAGGCTGGCATTCGGTCGCCGACATCACCCGCTTCGCAACCGACCCCATCGATGCCTCGCTGAGTACGGGCCTGCCGGCCGGTGCCGATGGTCTTCGGCTCGACCATATCGCTCGCGCATTCCGGCGGATGGGATATCAACCACAGACGTTTGCGGTGAAATCCGATGCGGTCAGGCCGATCGAAATAGTCGCCCGCTACGTGGACTCCGGCATACCGCCGGTCCTCGGGCTTGACCTCGGTGAACCGGTCGGCCATGCGGTCACGGTGGTCGGCATGGAGTTCCATCCGCACATGCCCGCCTCCGCGAGGTCCGTCGGCGACTGTGTACGGTCGTTCCTTGTTCATGATGACCAGCGGGGCTGCTACCTTCGCCTCTATGCGCGGGCAAGCGATGCCGATCCCAATGACCCGGATGCCCTGAATACTGTGACGGACGGTACGCGCCGCTGCCTGACGGTAGAGGACAATTTCAGCAGTATGATAATCGCGCTGCCGAGCAAGGTGTTCCTTCCCGGCGAGAAGGCCGAGACTGCGGCGGCAGGCCTGTTCCGCAGCGCCATAGCCCAGAACGGTGGCGCCGGCTCTAAGCTCAAGGCTCTTTCCGACGCCGCCGCATGGGTTAATGAAGGCCTCATGGTGCGCACCTATCTGACCACGGGGGAGAGCTACAAGCGATCAATCGCCCGCGCCAAGGGTATGCCCCCCACTTGGCGCAAGGAGATACTCCTGACTGCCTTGCCTCGCTATGTCTGGGTCAGCGAGATGCGCCCGAAGACGGCAGGTATCGAGCCGTTAACCGCCCCTATGGTTGGACACGTTGTGATCGACGCCACTTCGGCCAGCCCGGAATATGCAGGTCTTATCACCGCAATTCCTGGCCTCATGTTTCCCTACGGTAAGGGCACACCCCAACGGGACTTGGCGGGCGAGAGCTATTCGTTTCCAAAGCCGGAATGGTGACGGTACGCCCTACTCCGTCAGATCCTTCCACAGCTCCTTCACCTTGGCGAAGAAGCCGTGGCTTTCGGGGCTGTGGCGGCCGGCTTCGGTGGTGTCGCCGGCTTTTTCGAACTCGCGCAGCAGTTCCTCCTGGCGCGGGGTCAGGCGGACCGGGGTTTCGACCATGGCCTGGATGAACATGTCGCCGCGGGCCGGGCTGCGCAGCACGCTCATGCCCTTGGATTTGAGGCGGAACTGGTTGCCCGGCTGGGTGCCCGGCGGGATGGTGACCTTGGTCAGGGTGCCCTCGATGGTGGGGACCTCGATGGTGCCGCCCAGGGCCGCGGTGACCATGGGGATGGGGACGCGGCAATAGATGTTGGCGCCGTCGCGCTGGAACAGGCGGTGCGGCTTGACCGTCAGGAACAGGTAGAGGTCGCCCGCCGGGGCGCCGCGCATGCCGGCCTCGCCCTCTCCGCCCAAGCGGATGCGGGTGCCGTCCTCGACCCCGGCCGGGATGTTGACCGACAGGGTCTTGTCCTTGCGCACCCGGCCCTGGCCGCCGCAGGTGCGGCAGGGGTCCTTGATGACGCGGCCCATGCCCTGGCAGGCCGGGCAGGTGCGTTCGATGGTGAAGAAGCCCTGCTGGGCGCGGACCTTGCCGGCGCCGTGGCAGGTGGGGCAGGCGACCGGCTGCGAGCCGTCCTTGCCGCCAGTGCCGTTGCACGACTCGCACTGGGCCGAGGAGGGCACGGTGATGGTGGCGGCCTTGCCGGCGAAGGCCTCCTCCAGGCTGATTTCCATGTTGTAGCGCAGGTCGTTGCCGCGGCCCGAGGCCTGGCCGCGCCGGCCGCCGCCCATGAAGTCGCCGAACATCTCCTCGAACAGGTCCGAGAAGCCGCCCGAGAATTCGAAGCCGCCCGGGCGCCCGCCGCCGCCGCCCTCGAAGGCGGCATGGCCGAAGCGGTCATAGGCGGCGCGCTTCTGGTCGTCCTTGAGGACGTCGTAGGCCTCGTTGATCTCCTTGAACTTCTCGGCCGCCGTCGGGTCATCCGGATTGCGGTCCGGATGGTACTGCATGGCCAGCTTGCGGTAGGCCTTCTTGAGATCGTCCGCCGAGGCGCCGCGTTCGACGCCGAGGGTCTCGTAGTAGTCGCGCTTGCTCATGCGGTCTCGATTGGCCTGGTCACGGACGACCGCCCCGGGGAAGGATCGCTTCCTCCGGGGCGGCGATGGCACATCTCAAGGCTGGCAGCCCCTACCCTACTTGGTCTTCTTGTCGCCGTCGACTTCCTCGAAGTCGGCGTCGACCACGCTGCCGTCCTGGCCGGCGGCGGCGCCGTCAGGCTGGCCCTCGGCGCCGGCGCCGCCGGCGGCCTCCTGGGCCTTGTACATGGCTTCGCCCAGCTTCATGGACGACTGCATCAGCACTTCGGTCTTGGCCTTGATGGCCTCGGCATCGTCGCCGTCCATGACCGCGCGCAGGGCGGCGATGTCCTTCTCGATCTCGGACTTGAGGCCGGCCCCGGCCTTGTCGCCGAATTCCTTCAGGCTCTTCTCGGTGGTGTGGATCAGCGAGTCGGCGTGGTTGCGGGCCTCCACCGTCTCCTTGCGCTTGCGGTCGTCGGCGGCGTGGGCCTCGGCCTCCTTGACCATGCGGTCGATGTCGGCATCGTTGAGGCCGCCCGAGGCCTGGATGCGGATCTGCTGTTCCTTGTTGGTGGCCTTGTCCTTGGCCTGGACGTTGACGATGCCGTTGGCGTCGATGTCGAAGGTGACCTCGATCTGCGGCACGCCGCGCTGGGCCGGCGGAATGCCCATCAGGTCGAACTGGCCCAGCATCTTGTTGTCGGCGGCCATCTCGCGCTCGCCCTGGAAGACCCGGATGGTGACCGCGGTCTGGCTGTCCTCGGCGGTGGAGAACACCTGGGACTTGCGGGTGGGGATGGTGGTGTTGCGGTCGATCAGGCGGGTGAACACGCCGCCCAGGGTCTCGATGCCCAGCGACAGCGGGGTGACGTCGAGCAGCAGGACGTCCTTGACCTCGCCCTTCAGCACGCCGCCCTGGATGGCGGCGCCGATGGCCACCACCTCGTCGGGGTTGACGCCCTTGTGCGGCTCGCGGCCGAAGAATTCCTTCACCACCTCCTGGATCTTGGGCATGCGGGTCATGCCGCCGACCAGGATCACCTCGTCGATCTCGCTGGCCTTGAGGCCGGCATCCTTCAGCGCCGCCTTGCAGGGCTCGACGGTGCGGGCGACCAGGTCCTCGACCAGGGCCTCCAGCTTGGCGCGGGTGAGCTTGATGTTGAGGTGCTTCGGCCCGGCCGCGTCGGCGGTGATGAAGGGCAGGTTGACCTCGGTCTGCATGGAGGACGACAGCTCGATCTTGGCCTTCTCGGCGGCCTCCTTCAGGCGCTGCAGCGCCAGGCGGTCGCCGCGCAGGTCGATGCCCTGCTCCTTTTTGAACTCGTCGGCCAGGTAGTCGATGATGCGGGCGTCGAAATCCTCGCCGCCCAGGAAGGTGTCGCCGTTGGTGGACTTCACCTCGAACACGCCGTCGCCGATCTCCAGCACCGAGATGTCGAAGGTGCCGCCGCCCAGATCGTAGACCGCGACGATGCCGGTGCCCTTGCGCTCCATGCCATAGGCCAGCGCGGCCGCCGTCGGCTCGTTGATGATGCGCAGCACCTCGAGGCCGGCGATGCGGCCGGCGTCCTTGGTGGCCTGGCGCTGGGCGTCGTTGAAATAGGCCGGAACGGTGATGACCGCCTGGGTCACCTTCTCGCCCAGATACGACTCGGCGGTTTCCTTCATCTTCATCAGGATGTAGGCCGAGACCTGGCTGGGGCTCTGCTTGCTGCCCTGGGCCTCGACCCAGGCGTCGCCGTTGTCGCCGTTGACGATGTGATAGGGCACCAGGTTCATGTCCTTCCTGGTGATCGGATCGTCGAAGCGGCGCCCGATCAGGCGCTTGATGGCGAACAGGGTGTTGGTCGGGTTGGTCACCGCCTGGCGCTTGGCCGGCTGGCCGACCAGGCGCTCGCCGGAATCGGTGAAGGCGACCATGGAGGGGGTGGTGCGCATGCCTTCGGCGTTCTCGATGACGCGGGCGGACTTGCCCTCCATCACCGCCACGCAGGAATTGGTGGTGCCGAGATCGATGCCGATGACTTTGCTCATGTCTTCCTCTTGACTTTGGCCGGCCCCAGCGGTCCTGGAACTCGCGGCAACCGCCGGGACCCCCGGAAGGGTGAAAATGGATCAACCAAGCTGATGAGGCGCCTCGCGCCCACCGGCGTTATATAGGGTGGGGCCGGGGGCCTGCAACTCTCGGGGCGCCCGCCACCGGAATTGGATGGCATGATCGTTTCCGCCAGCTACCGCACCGACATTCCCGCCTTCTACGGCGCCTGGTTCCGCAACCGCTTCCGCGCCGGCTTCGCCCGCGTCGCCAACCCCTATGGCGGGCCGGAGTCGGTGGTGCCGCTGCGGGACGGCATCGACGGTTTCGTGTTCTGGACCAGGAACGCCGAGCCCTTTGTCGACGCCCTGCGCGAGGTCCGCGCCGCCGGCCTGCCCTTCGTGGTCAGCCACACCGTGACCGGCGGCGGCCGAGCCGTCGAGCCCTCGACGCCCGAGCCGGCGCGGGCGGTGCGCTCCATGCGGGCGCTGGCCGCCGAGTTCGGGCCGCGCGCAGTGGTGTGGCGGTTCGACCCCATCCTGCTCACCGACTCCGCCCCGGCCGAGGCCCAGCTGGAGACCTTCACCCGCCTGGCCGAGGCCCTGGCCGGCGCGGTGGACGAATGCGTCATCTCCTTCGCCACCCTGTACAAGAAAAGCATCCGCAACCTGAAGGACGCCGGCGTGGCGTGGAGCGACCCGCCCGACGACGAGAAGCGCGCCCTGGCCGGGCGGCTGGCCGAAGGGGCGCAGGCCGCCGGGATGCGCCTGACCCTGTGTTCCCAGGCGGATTATTGCGTGGACGGAACGACCCTGGCCGCCTGCATCGACGCCCAAAGGCTGGAGGACGTCGCCGCCGGCTGGGGCCTGGAGCGCACCATCAACGCCAAGATCAAGGGCAACCGCCCCGACTGCGCCTGTCATGAATCCCGCGACATCGGCGCCTACGACACCTGCCCCATGGGCTGCGCCTATTGCTACGCGGTGTCATCCCAGGCGGCGGCGAAGCGGCGGTATCGGGGGCATGATGCGGAGGGGGAGAGGTTGTAGGGGGGGGTTAGGATTTCAGCAACACGGATGAACCCGGGCGCCTGACGGCGCGCGCGGATGGACGGTGAT
>NZ_CACVCG010000037.1 GCF_902729435.1 Magnetospirillum sp. UT-4 | reverse complement strand
GGGGGATTTCACCTTTCCCCTTATGACGAAGGGCGATCCGTATTATTCTGGCGACCCATGGGGCCTGCCACAAGACAGGGGAAGAGATGATCCGCCTTGCCAACGTCCTGATCGTGGACACCAATGCCGGACGGGCCGCCGCCCTGGCCGAGCGCTTGGGCCGCGGCGGCTACCACGCCGGGATCGCTCCGGACGCTGCCGAGGGCATGCGGATGGCCACCGCCGAGCATCCGGATCTGGTCCTGATCGGCCAGTCCGAGGGCACCGATCCGGTGGAATTCGGCCGTGCCCTGACGGAAAACGCGGTGACCGCCGACATCCCGGTGGTGGTTTTCGCCGACCAGTTGACGGCGGACCTGTGCGACCGTGCCTTGTCCGCGGGATTGACCGACGCCATCGCCATGGGGTGCGACGACACCGAGTTGTTCGCGCGCCTGCGCCCCCTGGTGCGCCTTGCCGTCATGCATGCCGAACTGCGCCAGCGGGCCCAGGTGGCGGCACGGTTCGGAGTCATCGCCCGCGACCGGGTCGAGGGACCGGGGGCCGGCAACGCGGCGGTGCTGGTGATCGGCGACGATGCCGAGCCGGTGACCACGGTGCTCGGGACGGCGGTCGAGGCCGTCACCTGCGCCAACCTGTACGAGGCCGAGTCGCTGCTTACGGGGCGCAATTTCGATGCCGCCGTGCTGAGCTTCCGCGAGGAGCCGGAGAGTGTTCTCGGGTTCTGCTCGCAGGTGCGCAACAATCCGCGCCTGTTCAACCTTCCCATGGTGCTGCTGGCCGGCATGGCCACCGATCCGGCCGAGGCCTATCGCCGCGGCGCCACCCGGGTGCTGCCCCATCCGGTCGATCCGGTGGTCCTGCGCAGCGCGGTGATCGCCCTGGTGCGTCGCCAGCAACTGCGCTGGGCCATCCGTGGCGCCCTCAACGACAGCCTGCAGAACGCCACCCGCGACGGCAACACCGGCGCCTACAGCCGGGCGTTCCTCGACAGCTACCTGGCCGGCCGCCTTGAGGTGGCGCGGACTCAGGGGCGCCAGTTGTCGGTGATCTTCTTTTCGGCTCCCAACATCGAGGGCGTGCGCCGCCAGTTCGGCGACGACGCCGCCCTGCACCTGACGCAGCAGGTCGGCCAGTGGATCACCGGGCTGCTGCGCGCCGAGGATCTCACTTCCGCCTTCAAGGCCAACGAGTTCTGCGCCGTCCTGCCCGACACCCCGCTGGTCGAGGCCGAAGTGGTGATGCACCGCATCGCCGGCGTGCTGGCCTATACGGATTTCGCGGTGCGCGAGGTCTATCAGCCGGTCAAGGTGTGGGTCCAGGTCGGTTGTGCCGACGCCCGTGACGACGACGATGTCGATACCCTGCTGCGCCGCGCCCGTCGCGACATCGACTAGACTTGCTTCAGCTCGCGCTGAAACAAGTCTAGAATCACCATCTGCCCCGTGCCGGGCCGTTCAGACGCCACTCGGGCTGATCGCGTGTTCCCGCATGGCGTCAACACGCTCTAGGCCCAGGCGCCGCGAGGAGGCGGCATGATCGTCGAGTTCGTCTTCGACACCGTCTGTCCCTGGTGCTATGTCGGCAAGCGGCGGTTCCAGCGGGCACTGGCGGCGCGGACCAGCGCCCGGGTTGATATCCGCTGGCGCCCCTTCCTGCTCAATCCCGACGTCCCGCTCGAGGGTATCGACCGTCAGGTCTACCTCGACCGCAAGTTCGGCGGCCCGGCCCGGGTGCAGCGTATCCACGGGGCGGTGGCGGCGGCCGGACGGGTCGAGGGGATCGAGTTCGCCTTCGATCGCATCACCCGCGCCCCCAATACCCTGCACTCCCATCGCATGATCCGCTTCGCCACCGGGCTTGGGCGCGAGGCCGAGACGGTGGAGGCCCTCTTCCACGCCTATTTCTGCCAGGGGCGCGACATCGGCGCCATCGACGACCTGGTCGCGGTGGGCGAAGGGCTGGGGCTGCCGGCCCGCGACCTCAAGGCCTACCTGCTGTCGGACGCCGACATCGCGGCGGTGATGAACGACAATGCCCGGGCCCACCGCCTGGGGGTCAACGGCGTGCCCTGCATGATCCTGGAAGGGATGTACGCCCTGGCCGGGGCGCAGGAACCCGACATCCTGCTGCGCCTGATCGACATCGCCCGCGAGGGCGAGGCGGAAGCGGCGCTAAGCTGAGCCTTCCCGTGCGATCTCCGCCAGCCTGGCGACCACCTTGCGCAGCCCCTTGACCCGCTGGTCCGGCTCGTCCCAGCCGCGGATGAACACCAGCTTGTGATCGGGACGCAGCTTGGCGGTGCCCAATTGCTGGCTGATCAGCTTCACCAGGCCGGCCGGGTTGGGGAAGCTGTTGTTGCGGAAGGTGACCACCGCCCCCTTGGGTCCGGCATCCACCTTCTCGATGCCGGCCTGCTTGCAGGCGGCCTTGACGGCGACCACCTCGAGCAGGTTCTCGACCTCGGGCGGCAGCGTGCCGAAACGGTCCACCAGCTCGGCCGCCAGGGCCTCGATCTCGGCGGCCTCGGTCAAGCCGGCGATGCGGCGGTAGAGCGACAGGCGCAGCGCCAGATCCTGGACGTAGCCCTCCGGGATCAGCACCGGACTGCCGACGGTGATCTGCGGCGACCAGGTTTCCTCGGCCACCTCGCCCGGCCCGCCGCGGGCCGCCGCCACCGCCTCTTCGACCATCTGCTGGTAGAGCTCGACCCCCACCTCGCGGATGTGTCCGGACTGTTCCTCGCCCAGCAGGTTGCCGGCACCGCGGATGTCGAGGTCGTGGCTGGCCAGCTGGAACCCGGCCCCCAGGCTGTCGAGGGTCTGCATCACCTGCAGCCGCTTCTCGGCCGCCTTCGACAGCAGCTTGTCGGCGGGCAGCGTGAAATAGGCGTAGCCGCGAGTCTTGCCGCGCCCGACGCGGCCGCGCAGCTGATAAAGCTGGCCCAGCCCGAACATGTCGGCGCGGTGGATGATCAGGGTGTTGACGCTGGGCATGTCCAGCCCGGATTCGATGATGTTGGTGGACAGCAGAACGTCGTAGCGCTTGTCGCCGAAGGCGGTCATCACCTCTTCCAGTTCGGTCGGGGTCAGGCGGCCGTGGGCGATGGCGCACTTCACCTCGGGCACCAGCTTGGCGAGGCGGTCGGCGACGCGGTCGATGTCGGCCAGGCGCGGGCAGACGTAGAACACCTGGCCGCCGCGGTAGCGTTCGCGCAGGATGGCCTCGCGCACAACCACCGGGTCGAAGGGCAGCACGAAGGTGCGCACCGCCTGGCGGTCCACCGGCGGGGTGGCGATGACGCTCATCTCCTTGACCCCGCTGAGGGCGAGCTGCAGGGTGCGCGGAATCGGCGTGGCGGTGAGCGTCAGCACGTGGACGTCGCCCTTCAGCTGCTTCAGGCGCTCCTTGTGGGCGACGCCGAAATGCTGCTCCTCGTCGATGATCAGCAGGCCCAGGCGCTTGAAGGCGATGCCCTTGGCCAGCAGGGCATGGGTGCCCACCACGATGTCGACCGAGCCGTCGGTCAGCCCGGCCTTGACCTGGGCGGCATGCTTGGCGACGACCAGGCGGGAGAGTTGCTCGACCTTGACCGGCAGGCCGGCGAAACGCTGCGCGAAGGTGCGGTGATGCTGGCGCGCCAGCAAGGTGGTCGGCACCACGACGGCCACCTGAAGCCCGGCCATGGCGGCGACGAAGGCGGCCCGCAGCGCCACCTCGGTCTTGCCGAAGCCGACATCGCCGCAGACCAGGCGGTCCATGGGGCGGCCCGAGGCGAGGTCGGCGATGGAATCCTCGATGGCGCGCGACTGGTCCTCGGTCTCGGCATAGGGGAAGCGGGCGCAGAACTCGTCCCACAGGCCCTCGGTGGGGTTCAGCGACTCGGCCTTGCGCATCTGGCGCTGCGCCGCCACCGCGATCAGCTGCTCGGCCATGTCGCGAATGCGCTTCTTCAGCTTGGCCTTGCGCTGCTGCCAGGCGGCGCCGCCCAGCTTGTCCAACTGGACACCGGCGTTTTCCGAGCCGTAGCGGGTCAGCACGTCGATGTTCTCGACCGGCACGAACAGCTTGTCGCCGCCGTCGTAGAGAACCCGCAGGCAATCGTGCGGAGCGCCGCCCACCTCCAGGGTGGCGAGGCCGTCATAGCGGCCGATGCCGTGCTCCACATGGACCACCAGGTCGCCCTCGGACAGGGCCGAGGCCTCGGCCAGGAACTGGGCGCCGCGCTTCTTCTTGCGGGCCGGCCGGGCGAGGCGGTCGCCTAGCAGGTCCTGCTCGGTGATCAGCGCCAGGTCGGGAAGGGTGAAGCCGCGATCCAGGCCCAGAACCACCATGGGCAGCTGGGCCTTGCCGGCCAGCGCATCGGGCCAGCTATCGGCGGGCTCGACCTTCACCTTGTGGTCCTTGAGGACATGGGCGAGGCGGTCGCGCGACCCGGCCGTCCACGCCGCCAGCACGCAGCGGCGCCCGGCTCTCGTTTCGGCTTCGATATGGTCCCGTAAAGCGTCATAGACGTTGCCGTCGGGCCGAGCCCGGATGTCGCCGAAATCCCGCCCGAGGCGCCCGCCGGCGTCAACCTCGGTGTTGACGGGGGCGAACGGCGACAGCGCGAAGGTGGCCCGGGCGGCCAGCAGGCGGTCCCATTCCTCGCGTTCGAGGAACAGCAGCGGCGGCGCCACCGGGTGGTAGACCATGCCGGATTCCGCCAATCCGGCGCCGCTGATGGCGCGCCTGGCCTGATAGTACTCGTCGATCTGGGCCCAGCGGGCGTCGCGCGCCTCTTCGCATTGGTGATCCAGCACCGCCGGCGCGTCGGGCAGATAGGCGAAGACAGTGTCGAGCCCGTCGTGGAACAGCGGCAGCCAATGCTCCATGCCGGCGAACTTGATGCCCGCCGACACCGATTCGTACAATGGGTCCGGTCCCGAAACGATTCCGAACATCTCGCGGTAGCCGGTGCGGAACCGGGCGATTGAGGCCTCGTCCAGCAGCACCTCGCTGACCGGGGCCAGTGAGAACGAGTCGAGCGTGCCCGACGTGCGTTGGCTCATGGGCTCGAAGGTGCGGATGCCCTCGAGGTCGTCGCCGAAGAAGTCCAGGCGCACCGGCTCGGGCGTGCCCGGCGGGTACAGGTCGACGATGCCGCCGCGCAGCGCGTATTCGCCCGGCTCCATCACCGTGTCGGCGCGGACGTAGCCGTTCTGCTCGAGGAACGCCACCACCCCGGCGACGTCGAGCCGTTGTCCCACCCTGGCAGCGAAGGTGGCCCGGGCCAGCGCCTCGCGCGGCGGCACCCGCTGCAGCAGCCCGGCCACGGTGGTCAGCACCACCCGGGGACCCGACGCTCCCCCCTCGCCCGCCAACCGGGCCAGGGTGTCGATGCGCCGGGCCACCACGTCAACGTTGGGTGACACCCGGTCGTAGGGCACGCAATCCCATCCCGGAAGCTCCAGAACCTCCAGGTCGGGGGCGAAGAACGCCAGCGCCTCGGCCATGTGGGCCATGCGGCCGTCGTCGCGGGCGACGTGGAACAGCGTGCCGGCCTTGCGGGCAAGGTCCGCCACCACCAGGGCGTCCACGCCCTCCGGGGCGCCGGCGATCGGGGTCCGGCCGGACCCGGGCAGGATGTCGGCAAATACCGTCACGGGCCAACCGCCCCGCCCTCGACGAAGGTCCTGATCATGGCCATGACGTCGTGCTCGAGATGGGCGGGGACCGGCTGCTTCCCGGTCACCCAGTTGAACAGGTCGTTGTCGTTCTCGGCCAACAGGGATTCGAATCGGTCCAGCTGCTCGGCCGAAAGAGACGCCAGATGGCGCTCGGCGAACCGACCGAACAGGATGTCGTTCTCATTGGAGCCCATGTGGTGGGCGCGGAACAGAAGGCGTTTCAGTCGGGCATCCATGCGGGCCGGGCATTGCGTGATTTGCTGGGAGCCCTAGGATATAGAGCGTTCCGTCCGCCCTGTCAGCCATCAACCCGCCCCCTCTCATGCGCCCTGCCCTGCTCAATGCCCTGTTCGCGCCGCTGACCACCCTGCCCGGAATCGGGCCGCGGCTGGCGCCGCTGTATCAGCGCCTGGCCGGCGAGCGGGTGGTGGATCTGCTGTGGCACCTGCCCTCGGGGGTGGTCGATCGCCGCTTCGCGCCCAAGGTGGCCGAGGCCCCTTCCGGGCGGGTATGCACGCTGACCGTCCGCGTCGATGCCCATATGCCCTCGGCGTCGCGCAACCGGCCCTACCGGGTGCGCTGCTCGGACGAGACCGGCTTCCTCCACCTGGTGTTCTTCCACGGCCGCGAGGACTGGCTGCGGCGCCAGCTGCCCGAGGGCGAATGGCGGGTGGTCAGCGGCGTGGTCGAGCATTTCAACAACGAAGTCCAGATCACCCACCCCGACCACGTGGTACCGCCGCCTGAGCGCGATTCGATCATGGTGGTGGAAGCGGTCTATCCGCTGACCGCCGGGCTGACGGCGCGAATGGTGGCGAAGACCGTGCGGGTCGCCCTGGGCCACGCCCCCGATCTGCCGGAATGGCAGGATCCCGCCTGGCTGGAACGGCAGGGTTGGCCCTCGTGGAGACAGGCCATCGAGGCCGTCCACCATCCCGACGATGCCCGCGCCATCACCGAGGACACGCCGGCCCGCCGCCGGCTGGCCTATGACGAGCTGCTGGCCAACCAACTCGCCTTGGTCATGGTCCGCACCCACATGCGCAAGCTGAAGGGCCGCCCCCTGGCCGGGGACGGGCGGCTGCGGCAAGCGGTCCTGGCCGCCCTGCCCTTCCGCCTCACCGGCGCCCAGGAGCGGTCGCTGGCCGAAATCGAGGCCGACATGGCGGCCCCGCTCCGCATGCTGCGCCTGCTGCAGGGCGACGTCGGCTCGGGCAAGACGGTGGTGGCGCTGCTGGCCGCCCTGGCCGCCGTGGAAACCGGCGCCCAGGCCGCCCTGATGGCCCCCACCGAGATCCTCGCCCGCCAGCATCTCGCCACCATCGAGCCGCTGGCCGCCGCCGCCGGAGTGCGGGTCGCCCTGCTCACCGGCCGCGACAAGGGCAAGGCCCGCGAGGCGTTGCTGGCGGCGGTGGCGGCGGGCGAGGTGGACATCCTGATCGGCACCCACTCGCTGTTCCAGGAGGACGTGGCGTTTCGCGACCTCGCCTTGGCGGTGATCGACGAGCAGCACCGCTTCGGCGTCCACCAGCGCCTGGACCTGGCCAGCAAGGGCCAGGCGGTGGACGTGCTGGTGATGACCGCCACCCCCATTCCGCGCACCCTGCTGCTGACCGCCTATGGCGACATGGATGCCAGCCGCCTGGACGAGAAGCCGCCGGGCCGCCAGCCGGTGGACACCCGCGCTCTGCCCCTGGGCCGCCTGGAGGACGTGGTCGCCGGCGTCCGCCGGGCCATCATGGGCGGTGCCCGGGTCTATTGGGTCTGCCCCCTGGTCGAGGACTCGGAGACCTCGGACATGGCGGCGGCCGAGGAGCGCCACCGCCACCTGACCGACATCCTCGGCAGCCGCGTCGGGCTGGTGCACGGGCGCATGAAGTCGCAGGCCAAGGACAAGGTGATGGCCGCCTTCGCCGCCGGCGAGGTCGATATCCTGGTGGCGACCACGGTGATCGAGGTGGGGGTGAACGTGCCCGAGGCCACCATCATGGTCATCGAACACGCCGAACGCTTCGGGCTGGCCCAGTTGCACCAGCTGCGCGGCCGCGTCGGCCGCGGCACTGCCGCCTCGTCGTGCCTGCTGCTCTACGATGCCCCGCTGTCGGAAACCGCCAAGGCGCGACTGGAGATCATGCGCGCCACCGAGGACGGCTTCCGCATCGCCGAGGAGGATCTGCGCCTGCGCGGCGGCGGAGAAATCCTGGGAACCCGCCAGAGCGGCCTGCCCGAATTCGCCCTCGCCGACCTGGGTCTGCATGCGGACCTGCTGGCGGCGGCCCGCGACGACGCCCGCCTGGTGCTGGACCGCGACCCCGACCTGACCGGGCCGCGCGGCCAATCCCTGCGGGTGCTGCTCTACCTGTTCGACCGCGACGCCGCGGTGCGCACCCTCAGGTCCGGCTGACCGCGATCTCCGGCTCGGCGCGCTTGCGCTCGGGCGGAGTGATGATGCCGGTGGACACCACCATCTTGATGCCGTCCTCGACGCTCATCTCCAGCACCTCCACATCGCGCCGGGGCAGGAACAGCAGGAAGCCCGAGGTCGGGTTGGGGGTGGTGGGGACGAAGACGTTGACCATCTCCTCGCCGAACCGGGCCGCCACCTCGCCGCCGGTGGAGCCGGTGATGAAGCCCAGCGTCCAGATTCCCGGCCGCGGATACTGGATCAGCACCACCTCGCGGAAGGCATTGGCCTTCTGCGCCAGCATGGTCTCGAAGATCTGCTTGACCGCCGAGTAGATGCTGCGCAGGACCGGCATGCGCTCCAGAATCATGTCGTAGAGGCGGACCAGGATGCGTCCGGCGAAGCCGGCGGTCAGCGATCCGATCAGGGTCAGCGACACCACCACCATGATCAGGCCGAAGCCCGGGATGCCCCAGTTCTGCGGGTTGAGCTCGGGCGGCAGCAGCGGCGCCACCCGGTCGTCCATGAACTTGATGAACTGCCAGGCGATGTAGAAGGTGATCGAGACCGGCGCGGTGATCAGGATGCCGGCAAAGAAGTACGCCCGCAGGCGCGCCAGCAGCCCGATGTGCAGGCTGTCCGATTCCGGAGCGGGCGCGGCCGGTTGCTCGGGGGGGGACGGGTCGGTGGACGCGTCGGTCATGGGGAAAATGCCTGGCAGGGAAAGGGTCGGCGAGAGGATGGCCGAGCCGGCGCGCCGGCGCAACTGACTTCACGGCGGAGTAACGCTTTCGGCGGCCCTCGCACCCGCTTCGCCGGCATCCCACATGCCGAGACCAGTGACCGGCCGCCTACAGATGCCTGCCGCCAGGGAGCTTTCGTGCCGCGCCTTGCCGCCATCGCCACCGCCGTGCCGGACCATGTGCTGGATGGCGATCTCGCCGCGGCGCTGGCCGCCCGGCTGTTCGCGGACGATCTCGCCCGGCTGGGCGCCGTCCACGCCAATGCCGGAATCCGGCGCCGCCATACCTGCGTGCCGCCCGACTGGTTCCTGCGTGAGCACGGCTGGGCGGAAAGGTCCGCCCTGTTCCAGGAGAACGCGTTGCTTCTTGGCGAGCGGGCGGCCCGGCACTGCCTGGCCCGTGCCTCCATCGCCGCGGACGAGATCGACGCGGTGGTGGCGGTATCGACCACCGGCATCTGCACCCCCAGCCTGGACGCCCTGCTGGCCGCGCGCCTCGGCCTGCGTCCCGACGTGGCGCGGCTGCCGGTGTTCGGCTTCGGCTGCGCCGGCGGCGTGCTGGGCCTGGCGCGGGCCGGCGCGCTGGCCAAGGCCTCGCCCGGGTCCAAGGTGCTGCTGGTGGTGGTGGAACTGTGCAGCCTGACCTTTCGTCCCGGCGACCGCTCTGCCGCCAACATGGTGGCGACGGCGCTGTTCGGCGACGGCGCCGCGGCCTGCCTGGTCTCCACCGCCCTGCCCGGTCCGCGACTGGCGGCCTGGGGCGAGCATACCTGGCCCGACAGCCTCGACGTCATGGGCTGGCGGGTCGAGGATGACGGGCTGGGCGTGGTGTTCTCGCGCGACATTCCGGCGCTGGTGGCCGGCGGGCTGGCTGGGCCGATGGCGGATTGGCTGGGCCGGCACGGGCTGGGGCCGGAGCACGTCGACCGCTATCTGTGCCACCCCGGCGGGGCCAAGGTGGTGACCGCCCTGGAAGCGGCCCTCGGCCTGGCGAACGGGACCTTGGCGGACGAGCGCGCGGTGCTGACAGGCTACGGCAACATGTCGGCGGCGACGGTGCTGTTCGTGCTCGATCGGGCCTGGGGCCGACCATGGCCCGACCGGTCGGTCGCGGTGGCGCTGGGACCCGGCTTCAGCGCCGGCTTCCTGTTGCTGGAAAAGCCATGAGCACCCTGTATGCGCTGGTCGGGCTGGTGGTCCTGCAGCGCCTGGTCGAACTCTGGCATGCCGCGGCCAACACGCGGCGCCTGCGCGCCCGCGGGGCGGTGGAAATCGGGGCCCGCCACTACCCCGCCTTCGTGGTGCTGCACGGCGCCTGGCTGGGCAGCCTGCTGGTCTTCGTGCCGCCCGACGCGCCGCCGCACGGACTCGCCGTGGCGGGACTGGCGCTGCTGGCGGGCGGCCGGCTGTGGGTCATCGCCAGCCTCGGCCCGTTCTGGACCACACGCATCCTGACCCTGCCCGGCGCCCCCCTGGTGCGGCGCGGTCCCTATCGGTTGCTGCGCCATCCCAATTACTGGGTGGTGGCGGGAGAAATCGCCCTGCTGCCGCTGGCTTTCGACGCCGTCGCCCTGGCCGTCGTCTTCTCGGCCGCCAACGGCGCCCTTCTCGCCCTGCGGGTCGAGACAGAGGAGGCCGCCCTGGCCGGCCGTCCGGTCAGCGTTCGTGGAACGACTGGCGAATCTGGGTGAAGATCGGCTTCAGCATGTACTGCAACAGGGTCTTGTCGCCGGTCATCACCTCGGCCTGGACTGTCATGCCCGGACGGAGCACGTGAACGCCCGGCTCGTCGCCGACATAGGTCTTCTCGATCTTGACCGCCGCCTTGAAGTAGGGCTCGCCCTTCTCGTTCAGGAAGCTGGAGGCGGAGACCCGCGTCAGCTCGCCCATGATGGAGCCGTAGCGGGCGAAATCGTAGGTACTGACCTTGATCTTGACCTTTTGGCCCAGCTTGACGTGGCCGACGTCGCGCGGCTGGATCTTGGCGTCGATCCGGAGTCCGTTATCGACCGGGACGACCTCCGAGACCAGGCCGCCGGGCTGGATGACCGACCCCGGATTGTGGACGGTCAGGCCCTTGACGTAGCCGTGCACCGGAGAAGTGACCATCAGCCGGTTCACCCTGTCCTCGAGGCGGGCGACGCTTTCCTGCACCTGCGCCAGTTCGGCGATGGTCACGCCGAGCTCGTCCATGGACTGCTTCTGCAGTGTCGACTGGTTGTCGAGAAGACGGCGCTCCATCTCGGCAAGCGCCTCGCGGGCGGTGACGGTCTGGCCCAGGATGCGGGCGAGTTCGCCCTCGGCCCGGGCGGTCTCACGCTTGGTGTCGAGGTGGGCGATCTTGGTGACCAGACCCTTGGCCACCAGATGGTCGCGGATCTTGAGCTCTTCGCGCAGGGCGTCGGCCTGCTGGCGGAGGCTGACGTGCTGGGCCTCCAGCAGCCGGAGGTCGGACCGCTTCTGTTCGATCTGGGACAGGATGATGGCGCGGGCTGTCTCACGCGCCTGCATCTGTGCCTGGTAGATGCTGAGGTTGTCGGCGACCAGATGCTCGTAACCCTTCCCGGAGAAAGAGAAATCCGGCTTGCGCCCCTCGACGAAGGCCCGCAGCCGCTCGGACTTCAGCAAGAGGGTGATCTCGCGGGCACGGGTCTGGTCCAGGTCACCCATGGCCTGGGCCGCGGACAGCCGGATCAGCGGCTGGTCGGCCTGGACCAGGTCGCCTTCCTTGACCAGGATTTCCTCGACCAGACCGCCTTCGAAATGCTGCACGGTTTGAACCGCACCCACCGGCACCACCTCGCCCTCGGCGACCGCCACCTCCTCGACGGTGGTCAGGGCCGCCCACAGCACGAAGGCCATGCAGGCGCCGCCGGCGGTCAGCATGGTGAAGCGGATCAGCGGCGACGTGCCGCCTTCCTCGAGCTGAACCGCCTGCGCGAGGTGGCGCGCCACCCGGCTGGACTGCTTGATGGCAGGCGGCTTGTCGGCATCGGCGGTGGCCGCCGACTTGGCGGAATCAGGGACGTTGACGAGGCTCTGGCTGGTCATGGTCAGATCAGGTCCGGGGGAATGCGGGCCCTCACCTCGTCGGCCGGGCCGCCGAGCTTGAGGTAGCCGGCGTCGAAGACGAGGATGCGGTCGGCGAAACGGAGATGGCTGGGGCGGTGGGTCACCATGAAGATGGTGGACTGGCCGCGGAAGTAATCCACCGCCTGCATGAACTGGCGGTCACCCTCGAAGTCCAGGCCGTTGACCGGCTCGTCGAACAGCATGATCGGCGCGCGCTTGAGGTAGGCCCGGGTCAACGACAGCTTCTGCACGAAGCTGGTGGGAAGGTGGTCGATGGTGCCGTCGCCGACCCGGGTCTGCAGGCCCCGCGGCAATGCGTTGATTTCGTCCCAGACGTCGGCCAGCTCGCAGGCCCAGCGGATATCGGCATCCGAAGCGGTGGGCGACGCCAGCCGGAGGTTCTGGGCGATGGTACCGAAGAACAGATTGCAGACCTGCGGCACGTAGGCAACCGCGTGGCGCAACTCCACCGGGTCGATCTGGCGGATGTCGGAGCTGTCGATGCGGATGGAGCCGGCCTGCGGCGCGTAGAGCCCGAGCATCAGCTTGATGATGGTCGACTTGCCCGACCCGTTGCGCCCGGTCACCGCCACCACCTCGCCGGGTTCCACGTCGAAGGAGATGCCGACCAGCGCCGGGTCGGCCTCGTTGCTGTAGCGCAGGCTGACGCGCGAGAACGAGATGCGGCCCTTGAGGTTCTTCAGCGGCGCCACCATCGCCTTGGGATCGCGTTCCGGCTTCAGCGCCATCAGCTGGTCGATCTGGCGGATCGACCCCCTTACCTGCTCCAGGCGCTGGATCATGGTGAACGCCGTCTGCAGCGGGGTGAGCACCCGCCACACCAGCATCATGGCGGCGATCAGGGCGCCGGTGGTCATCGTGCCCTCGATCACGCCGATGACGCCGGTGGCGATGGTGGCCATGCCGGCGGACACGATGAGGACGTTCGAGCCGGTATTGATCATGGCCGAGAAGATGCCGTTCTTGAAGCCGCCATAGGCCGCCCGCGCCGACATGTCGCGGTAGCGCTTGACCCAGGTATGTTCGCCGGCCGACAGCTTGACCGCCCGCAGCTTGCCCAGGGTTTCCACCAGGAATTCCTGCCGCCGCGACGCCGCCCGCGAGGCGACGCTGACGTTCTTGCGCACCACCGGCATCACAGCGAAGCCGCCGATGATGAACAGGAAGGTGGCGATCACCGGCACCAGCGCCAGGACGCCGCCCAGCATGAAGATGATGGCGAAATAGAACAGGACGAACGGCAGCTCCATGAACACCGTTGCCAGCGGCCCGGTAAAGAATTCCCGGACCGATTCGAAGTCCTTGATGCGGGCCACCTGGGCGCCGATGGTGGCACGCTCGGTGAAGCCGGGCGGCAGCGACAGGATATGCTCGAAGACGTTGTTGCCCATGATGTTGTCGAGACGGGCGCCGATGAAGGCCAGCATGCGCGCCCGCACCGCCCGCAGCATGGTATCCACCGCCAGCGCCATGGCGACGCCGATGGAGAAGGCGGTCAGCATCGACAGCGAGCCGGTGGGGATCACGCGGTCGTAGATGGACATCACGAAGATGGGCGTCGCCAGCGCCATCACGTTCATGAACAGGGTGACGAAGAAACACTGCCAGAACAGCGGCCGGAAGCGCTCGATGACGGTGCGGAACCACCCGACCCGCGACGGCCCGGTGTCGCTCAGCGGCGTGAAGAAGAAGGCGGTGCCCTTGAGGTCCGGATCGGTGATCTTGCGCGACACCCCGACGGCGCTGTCGAAGACGTCGAGGATGTTGTCGCTCAGGGATTTCAGCACCAGCGCCGGCCCGTCATCGGGCAGGAACAGGCATGGCAGCAGGCGCGGGTCGATGTCGATCACCTCGACGCGGACCGGGCGGCTGGAATAATTGAGGTGCGCCATGACGTTGCGCAGCCCGGTGAGGTCGAGCTCGTCGGCGAAGTGCGGCAGCGATTCGGCGACGTGGCGGGGATCGCCCTTCCATTTCAGCGCCTTCAGCAGCGGCAACAGGCAGGCGGCGAGGTCCGACGCGGCGGAGAACCCGCCCAGCGCGTGGCGCGCCATCTGCGCCTCGTACTGTTCGATCGCCTGGGCGCTGGCCCGCGGCTGGGCGGAAACGGGTCCGAGCAGGCTCATGCCGCCCCTCCTCCGGCCTGCGGCGGCAGGAAGCTGGGAGGACGGGTGTCCTCCTTGGGGGCGCGCGGGGTGAGCCGTCCCTTGTCGAGGTCGAAGACCCGGTCGGCCAGTTTGACCAGCGACGGGCGATGGGTCACCAGCACCAGGGTGCGCTTGCCCTTGGCCCGTTCCAGCCAGACCCTGAGGAAATTGTCGCCGGCCGAATCCACGGCGGTATTGGCTTCGTCGAACAGGACGATGCGGGGATTGGAGACCAGGGTGCGGGCAATGGCGATGCGCTGCTTGATGCCGCGCGGCAGGGAATCATAGGCGCCGTCGCCCACCGGGGTGTCGAATCCCAGCGCCATGGTCGCCACCACCTCGTCGAGACCCAGCAGCGCAGCGATCTCGACGGCCACATCGTCGTATTCCGGCCGAAACATGGTGATGTTCTGCAAGATGGTGCCCTGGAACAGCACACCCGATTGCGGCAGGTAGGCGATCTGGTCGCGCACCGATTGCGGCTCGTACCGGGCCACCGGCTCGCCGTCCACCAGGACCTGTCCCACCGATGGCCACAGGGCGCCTTGCATGATGGCGAGCAAGGTGGTCTTGCCCGACCCGTTGCCGCCGGAAATGGCGATGCACTCCCCCGCCTCGATGGCAATGGAGGCTTCCTCGATGACGAAGGGCAGTTTCTCGCCGTAGCGGAAACTGACGTTGTCCAGCACCAGCGACCCCTTGGGCTGGGGCAGCTTGGGCAGGTTCTCGGGAGCCTCGCGCTTCAGATTGAAGATCTTCGACAGGCGCTCATGGGCCAGCAGGAAGGACTGGAACCGGGTCCAGACGCCCAGCGCCTTCTGCAGCGGTGCCATGGCGCGTCCGGCCAGCAGGGAACAGGCCGCCAGGCCGCCGGTGGTCATCTCCCCCTCGATCACCAGCAGGCTGCCCAGACCGGCCACCGAGATCATGGTCAGCTGCGAGAAGAACGACGACACCCCGAGCGCATTGGCGCTTTTCAGCGCCACGGTGTAATAGCCCTCGGCGCATGATTCCTGCAGGCGCTCGTAGCGGCGCACCATCTGGGCTTCCAGGGACATGGACTTGACGCTGTGGATGCCGCCCAGGACCTCGATGATGAAGTTGAAGCGGCGGTCGTCGGCGAGCATGCGCTTGCCGATGGCGTCGCGCAGGGAGTTGCCCACCCGCATGGCGGTCAGCCCGAACGCCACCAGCAGCAGGACCGGCACGATGACCAGCAACCCGCCCATGAACGCCACCAGGGCGAGATAGATCAGGGCGAAGGGCAGATCGAGGATGGTGAGCAGCGCCTGGCCGGCATAGAACTCGCGCACCGTGCCCAGGGAATTCATGCGCTCGAGATGGACGCCGGAGCCCTCCTCCTCGAAGCGGTCGATACTGGTCATCAGCACCGTGTCCAGGGCGGCGCAGCCGGCCTTGTGCTCGAACTTGGCGCCGATCCAGCCGGTCATGTACGAGCGGCCGAAGGTCAGCACGGATTCCAGAATCAGCGCGCCCAGCACGCCGGTGAGCAGCAGCACCATGGTTCCGGTGGAACTGTTCGGCAGGATGCGGTCGTAGACTTGCAGCAGGGACATGGGCATGGCCAGCCCAAGCAGATTCAGGAACAGCGACGCCACCCCGAGGTCGAACATGTTCGACTTCAGGCTGGACATGGAGTTCAGGCTGAACCCCGGTTCCTTCTCTGCCTCCGCGGTGGCGACCGCGGCACCCGCTTCACTCATGCCCCTCGTCCAATCCTCCCGGTCCCTCGGGCGGGGACCCTACACTTACCCCAGAAAGACATGTCATTACCACGAAGGACGACGCCCGCCCCCCTTCCATCGCCGCTCTGGCCCATCGCCTCAACTTCGCCGTATGATGCCGCGCTGTCCAGCGACGACCCGAACGACGAGCGACACGGTGACCTCCGATCTTTCCCCGTCCCCCGCCTGCGTCACCCTCATCGAACGCGCCGTCGGGTTCGACACCACCAGCTACAAGTCCAATCTCGACTTCATCAATCATGCCGCCGAGGTGCTGGAAGGCGCCGGAGCGCGGATCCGCCTGACCTTTGACGATGCCCGTGAAAAGGCCAACCTGTTCGCCTCCATCGGACCCGAGGGGCGCCCTGGCATCCTGCTGTCCGGTCATACCGACGTGGTCCCGGTGGACGGCCAGGCCTGGACGCACGACCCCTTCCGGGCGGTGCTGCGCGACGACCGGCTGTACGGCCGGGGAACGGCCGACATGAAGAGTTTCATCGCCATCTGCCTCGCCCTTGCCCCCGAATTTGCCGCCCGCAGGCTCGGCTTGCCCATCCAGTTCGCGTTCTCCTACGACGAGGAGGTCGGCTGCGTCGGTGTGCGCCGCCTGATCCACGACATCGCCGGGCTGCCGGAGCGGCCGAAACTGTGCATCGTCGGCGAACCGACCGAAATGAAGGTGATCATCGGCCATAAGGGTAAAAAAAACGTTCGCTGCACCGTCCACGGCAAGGAGTGCCACTCGGCCCTCAACCACCGCGGCGTCAACGCCGTCGAAATCGCCGCCGACATCATCTCGTTCCTGCGCGCCATGCAGCGCCGCATCCGCGAGAACGGACCCTTCGACCTCGGCTTCGAGCCCCCCTACACCACCATCCATACCGGCCTGGTCCATGGCGGCACGGCGCTCAACATCGTTCCGGCGGAATGCGGCTTCGAGTTCGAGTTCCGCAACCTGCCGGATCACGACGTCGAGGTGCTGATGGCCGAGTTGCGCGGCTTCGCCCAGGATCTGGTGCCCGAGATGCTGGCGGTCGACGAAGGTGCCGGAATCACCTTCGACGAATACAACACCACCGCCGGCCTGCTGACCGGCGAGGATGACGAGGCGGCGGTGCTGGCCCGCCAACTGTCGGGAAACAACGATACCGCCAAGGTGAGCTTCACCACCGAGGCCGGCCTGTTCCACCACGCCGGCATCCCGGCGGTGGTGTGCGGCCCCGGCAGCATCCAGCAGGCGCACAAGCCCGACGAGTTCGTCACCCTGGCGCAGGTCGCCGAGGGCGAGGCGTTCCTGCGCCGGCTGATGGATGTGATGACCGAACGCTAATTGCGCGGCGTACCGGGGGCGTCGCCCTCATAGGCCGGACCGCTGCCCTCCAGGTGCAACCAGGGAATCCGGCTCGACGTCCAGATCTGATACATGGGCTCGGCGGCGCCGGGATCATCCAGGCTGGCGATGGTGACGTCGACGGTTCCGGTGTCGCCGGAATATTCGAAGGTCAGCGCCGTCCCGCACTGGGAACAGAAGCGGCGTACCGCCCGCGCACTGGCGCGGAAGCGGTCGGGTTGCCCGCGCACGAAGCGGAAGTCGGCGCGGGGGAAGGCGACCCAGGCAACCACCGGAGCACCGGCGGCGCGCTGGCACATGCGACAATGGCAGTAACCGGCGGATAACGGCTCGCCCTCGATGCGATAGCGGACGGCGCCGCACAGACAGCCGCCTTCATAGGTCATGGCGCAGGCCTCCCGGCATGGTTTTTCCCCATGTCGGGCACGCCCCGTTCGCCGCCAATCCCCAATCCGGGCAGGGCGCTATCGGCGGCGGCCGGATTGGACCAGGTCGATCAGCAGCAGGCCCACCAGGATTACCCCGGCGGCAGCCAGGTAGCGAAACGGCAGCACCGGCGAGAAGGCCGCCAGGATCACCGCCGAGGCCAGGTAGATCAGGTATTTCCGGGCCTTTCCCACGTCCTAGGGCCTGACGTCGACATAGGTGACGACCTTGCGCACGCCATTGCCGTCCCGCGCCCGGGCCAGCGCCTTGTCCGCCTCTTCGCGGGAGCGGGCGCGGCCCAGCAGGTACACGGTGCCGAAGGCGTCGGCGGTGGTCCGGAAATTGACGTCGGCGATTCCGGCGGTGCCGACCAGCCGGCCCTGCGCCTTGGTGCCCATCACCGTGGCGTCGGCCCAGTCCAGCAGCCCCTTGCGCTTGGGATCGGCGGGCGCGAGATAGGCCACGTGCCAATAGAGCTTGCGCACGCCGGTCACCGCCCGCACCTCGCGCTCGAAGCGGTCATAGACGGATTTGTCGTCGAAGATGCCGGTGATCAGCAGCCGCTGCTCATAGATTTCAGTCGAGGCCTTGACGGTGCCCAGCTTGCCCATCACCGCGTTGACCTTCACCACGATCTCGTTGTCCTTGGCGATGTCGCCGGCGGAGCGTGCCTCGATGGCGCGATCGACCAGTGTCTTGGGCGCGGTCAGAAGATCCATCAACTGGGCCTGTGCCGGCACGGCGGCAAGCACGCCGGCCAATGCCGTAATGACGATGTGTCTCATTTGGATAACCCCCTTCCCCGTTATTTCAGGTGCTTGTGAACGGCTTGGCGTGAAATGCCCAGTTCCTTGCCGATGCGGCCCAGTGACCATTCCGGATGCTCGGCCTTGAGGCGTCGGCACTTGTCCTTGGTCCGCTCGCCGCCGCCGGTGAAGCCGCCGGCCGCATTCAGCCGGCGCAGGTCGCCGAGGAGAACGCCATAGCCGGTCCCGTCATCGTCGCCCAGGTCGGCCCAATAGACCAGGCGCGCCTCGAAATCGGCGGCACTGGCTGCGGGGAGCTCGCGGCTCCACAGCGCCTCGACCAGGCGATGACGGGCGGCGCAGGCGGTCGGCAGCGCGGCGTTGCCGCGACCGTCGCCCAGCAGGGACAGTTCCTCCCGCCGTTGCATCCACACCACCGCTTCGGCCCTGGCGTCCAGCACCGTCGTCGGCAACGGGCAGGCCGAGGCGACCGCGTGGCGCAATTCGGGCGGAATGTCGTGCCAGGGCAAGGACCATCCGGCCAGCGGCGCCCAGGCATCGCCCGGCCCGTCACCATCCGCGACGACCAGATGGCGCGTCGCCTCGACGAACGGCATCTCCACCGGCGTCGGGCCGCGGGCGGCCTCCAGGCTGCCATAGCGGGCGATTACCGCCGCCCGGCCGGCATCGGCCCTGCCCTTGGCGGAGCGCGCGTCGCGGGCCAAGCGGATCAGCGACCCCGGGTCATCGGCCTCCTCGCGCAGGCGCATGGCGTCGAGCAGGGCATCCAGTTGCTCGTCCGACGTTTCCTCGCGGCGGCGGGCCAGCATCAGGAGCCCGGCCTTGTAGCCGCCGAACTCCTTTCCGCAGAACGTGATGGCGCGTGCCATTGCTTCGTCCTGGACGGCATCGTCCGGGGACTGGTACAGGGTAATGATGCGTTCGAGGTGGTCGAGCGCCTGTTCGCGGGGATCGACCCCCGATACCATCAGGTCAACGAGATCCATGGCCCTCCCCGTCAACACGCGAGTTGACAGTGCTGACACCGACGCCGCTTGTCAACCGGCGGAATGGCGCCGCGGCCGATGCCAACGCTTGTGGCAGGAACAGGGCGGCCGGTGCTTCCAATGCGACCGTCCGATGCCTTCACCGGCCGGACAGCGCCTGCGCCATCGCAAGCGCGCGGATGCTGCCACCATCGACCATGTCATGCCGTTATCGAAAGGTGGCGGCGATGACCACGGCAATTGCGTCGCCACCTGCCGCGCCTGCAATGCCGCCAAGGCGGATCGCCTGCCGACCGCGGCCGAGCTGGACAGGCTGGCCGTGCTGAAAGGCGGGGCTCAGATCAGCAGCGCCATGTGGGCGGCAGCGGCCCGGTCGCAACCCGAACCGGCTTCGCCCCCGTCCCCCACGTCGGCGGCGTCGGCGTAGTGCTCCTGGCCGTCAAGCGCGGCCAGCACCAGGGAGGGCGGAGCGGTCAGCAGGGTATGCCCTTCCGCGGCCAGCCAAGCAGCCACGGCGGGCACTCGATGGCGGGGAACCGGGGCATACATGACCGACCTCCTTCAACGCGGGTCCACGCCACCGTCATACCACGGTCACGGTTAAGGACGGGTTAGACGGAAGAAAGGGCCCGGCGCCGGCGCCGAGCCCTTGGAAATCTTGGTGAGCCCGTCGGGATTCGAACCCGAGACCCCATGATTAAAAGTCACGTGCTCTACCGACTGAGCTACGGGCTCACGTCCTGAAGGGGGCACACCATAGGGAGGTGACCGCGTCCGGTCAACCTCCGTGGCGGTGCCCGGTCACTGCTTCACGTCGGCGGCCACCCGCATGCGGACCAGCTTGTCCGGACGCGGCACCACGCCGTTGTCGGCTTCGGACCCCTTGGTGATCTTGTCCACGTGCTCCATGCCCTCGGTCACGCGGCCCCAGATGGTGTACTTGCCGTCCAGCGACGGGGCGCTGCCCAGCATGATGAAGAACTGGGAATCGGCGCTGTTGGGAGAGGACGAGCGGGCCATGCCGACCACGCTGCGGACGAAATGCTCGCCCGAGAACTCGGCCGGCAGCTTCAGCCCGGACCCGCCGGTGCCGGTCCCGGTGGGATCGCCGCCCTGGGCCATGAAGCCGGGGATGACCCGGTGGAACGGGGTGCCGTCGTAGAAGCCCTTGCGGGTCAGCTCCTTGATGCGGGCGACATGCTGGGGCGCGATGTCCGGCCGCATCTCGATGGTCACCCGGCCCCACGGCAGGTCCAGCAGCAAGGTGTTCTCGGGATCGCCGGCGGTCGCCGGGCCGGCCCAGGAAAGGGCCGCCAGGGAAAGCACGAAGGCGATGAGTTTCAATGGCTTCATGGTCATTCCTCGACGTCTGCGGCAACCTTCATGGCGACGATGCAGTCGGGGGTTTCGACGCTGCCGTTGCGGGCGGCGCTGCCCTTCTTGATGGCATCGACCTTGTCCATGCCTTCGACCACCTGGCCCCACACCGAATACTTGCCGTTCAGGTGCGGCGCGTCGTCGAACATGATGAAGAACTGGGAATCGGCCGAATCCGGGCTCGAAGCGCGGGCCATGGAGCAGGTGCCGCGGACATGCTTCTCGCGGCTGAACTCGGCCTTCAGGTTGCGCCCCGACCCGCCGGTCCCGGTGCCCTCGGGGCAGCCGGTCTGGGCCATGAAGCCGTCGATGACGCGGTGGAACTTCAGCCCGTCATAGAATCCCTGGCGGGCCAGTTCCTTGATGCGGGCGACATGGTTGGGAGCGATGTCGGGGCGCAGCTCGATGACCACGCGACCGTCCTTCAGCTCAAGATACAGGGTATTCTCGCGGTCCACCGCCGGTCCTCCCTCCCTATGGACGGGCCTTATTCGGCCCTGAACTTCTCCTCCAGCCTGGCGCGGACGCGCGGGCTGACGAAGGACGAAATGTCGCCGCCCAGCCGCCCGATCTCCTTGACGAAGCGCGAGGAGATGAACTGGCAGCGTTCCGAGGCCATCAGGAACAGCGTCTCGGTGTCCGGCGACAGGCGGGCGTTCATGCCCGCCATCTGGAATTCGTACTCGAAATCCGACACCGCGCGAAGCCCGCGGATGATGATGCGCGCTCCGCTGTCCCTGGCGAAGTCCACCAGAAGGTTGTCGAAGGGCAGCACGTCGATGTTGACGCCGTTGGCGGCGCCGACATCGGCGACCTCCTCACGCACCAGTTCGACGCGCTCGTCCAGGGTGAACAGCGGCCCCTTGCCGGCGTTGACCGCCACCGCCACAATCAGGCGGTCGACGACCTTGGCGGCACGGGAGACGATATCGAGATGGCCGTTGGTAATGGGATCGAAGGTACCGGGATAGAGGCCGATCCGCTCATTCATTTTCCCCTCCGGGCGATGGAATGTCGGAGTCCTCCCCATTGTCCAGTTCTTCGTCGGACCCTTCTGCGGGGCCGTTGACGTCGTTGAGGCGGGCGGCGGAAACCACGCGCTCGCCTTCCGCGGTCCTGAGGACGATCACCCCCTGGGTCTTGCGCCCGGCGATGCGGATGTCGTCCACCGGCATGCGGATCAGGGTGCCGCCGTCCGAGACCAGCATGATCTCGTCGGCGTGCTCGATGGGGAACGAAGCCACCACCGGGCCGTTCTTGTCGGTCAGGTCGATGTTGGCGATGCCCTGCCCGCCGCGGCCGGTGATGCGGTACTCGTAGGCCGAAGTGCGCTTGCCGTAGCCGTTCTCGGTGACGGTCAGGATCATCTGCTCGTCGGCCGACATGCGCTCGGCGTCGGGGCCGGTGAGGTCGCCGCGCAGGTAGGCGTCGCGTGCTTCCATGCCGAAATCCACGTGCTTGAGGATGGACATGGAGATGACCTGGTCGCCGGATTCAAGGCGGATGCCGCGCACGCCGGTGGAATCGCGCCCCTTGAAGACGCGGACGTCCTCGACGCAGAAGCGGATGGCCTTGCCGTTGCGGGTGGCCAGCAGCACGTCGTCGGCGCTCGAACACGGCAGCACCGCGATCAGCTTCTCGCTCTCACCCAGCTTCATGGCGATCTTGCCGTTGGCGCGGATGTCGACGAAATCGGACAGCAGGTTGCGGCGCACGTCGCCCACCGAGGTGGCGAACATGACGTTGAGCTCGCTCCAGGTGGTCTCGTCCTCGGGCAGCGGCATGATGGTCGAGATGGTTTCGCCCTCGCCCAGCGGCAGCAGGTTGACCATGGCCTTGCCCTTGGCCTGGGGGGTGCCGAGCGGCAGCCGGTAGACCTTCAGCTTGTAGGCGATGCCGGTCGACGAGAAAAACAGTACCGGGGTGTGGGTGTTGACCACGAACACCTGGTTGACGAAATCCTCGTCCTTCATGGACATGCCGGAGCGGCCCTTGCCGCCGCGCTTCTGCGCCCGGTAGGTGGACAGCGGCACCCGCTTGATGTAGCCGGTGTTGGTCACCGTCACCACCATGTCCTCGCGGGCGATCAGGTCCTCGATGTCGGCCTCGAACTCGGCGTCCTCGATGGTGGTGCGCCGGGGCGTGGCGAACTGGGTGCGGATTTCGATCAATTCGCCGCGCAGGACGTCCAGCAGCTTCGGCCGCGACGACAGGATCTCGAGGAATTCCTGGATCTGGACGCCGATCTCGCGCAGCTCGTCGCCGATCTTGTCGCGCTCCAGCCCGGTCAGGCGGTGCAGGCGCAAGTCCAGGATGGCCTTGGCCTGGGCCTCCGACAGATTGTAGGCGCCGTCCACGATGGCCCGGCCGGGCTCGTCGATCAGGCGGATCAGCGGCTCCACGTCCATGGCCGGCCAGGCCCGCGCCATCAGCTGCTCGCGGGCGGTGCCGGGATCGGGAGCGCTGCGGATCAGGGCGATGACATCGTCGATGTTGGCGACGGCGATGGACAGGCCGACCAGCACATGGGCCCGCTCGCGCGCCTTGCCCAGCTCGTAGATGGTGCGGCGGGTGATGACCTCCTCGCGGAAGGCGACGAAGGCGGTGATGATCGCCTTCAACGGCATCATCTCGGGCCGGCCGCCGTTGAGCGCCAGGGAATTGACGCCGAACGAGGTCTGCAGCGGGGTGAACTTGTAGAGCTGCGCCAGCACCACCTCGGCGATGGCGTCGCGCTTGATCTCGATCACCACCCTGACGCCCTCGCGGTCCGACTCGTCGCGCAGGTCGGATACGCCCTCGATCTTCTTGTCGCGCACCAGCTCGGCGATCTGCTCGAGCATGCGCGCCTTGTTGACCTGATAGGGCACCTCGGTGACGACGATGGCCTCGCGGTCCTTGCGGATCTCTTCGACGTGGCAGCGCCCGCGCATCACCACCGAGCCGCGGCCGGTGAGGTAGGCCGAACGGATGCCGGCGCGGCCCAGGATGGTGCCGCCGGTGGGGAAATCGGGTCCCGGCACCAGGTCCATCAGCTGCTCGGGCGTGATCTCGGGATTGTCGAGAAAGGCGCAGCAGGCGTCGATCACCTCGCCCAGATTGTGGGGCGGGATGTTGGTGGCCATGCCCACGGCGATGCCGCCGGCGCCGTTGACCAGCAGATTGGGAAAGCGCGCCGGCAGCACCAGCGGCTCGACCGTCGAGTCGTCGTAGTTCGGCCCGAAATCGACGGTTTCCTTGTCGATGTCCTCGATCAGCGTATGGGCCGAACGGGCCATGCGCGCCTCGGTGTAGCGCATCGCCGCCGGCGGGTCGCCGTCCATGGAGCCGAAATTGCCCTGGCCGTCGATGAGCGGCAGGCGCATGGAGAAGTTCTGCGCCATGCGCACCATGGCATCGTAGATGGCAGCGTCGCCGTGCGGGTGGTATTTGCCCATGACGTCGCCGACGATGCGCGCCGACTTGCGGAACGGCTTGTTGTAGTCGTACCCGCTCTCCTTCATCGAATACAGGATGCGCCGGTGCACCGGCTTCAGGCCGTCGCGGACGTCGGGCAGGGCGCGGCTGACGATCACGCTCATGGCGTAATCGAGATACGAGCGCCGCATCTCCTCTTCGATGGTGACGGGAGCGATGTCGGATGGGGGCGACGAAGGCGGAGTGGTCAAGGGGGTTCCCGGAAAACCAGAATTTGGGGGCGGCACGGCGGCCACGGAGGCGCACGCTACCAGATATCGTGCACTGCGACAACCACAAGGCCGACCGCCCGGCGCGGCGCCGGAAAGGGCGCGGAAGGGCGGATTCATTCCCCTTCGGCAGCGCCGGTTTCCCCTTTCGGCGATGGCCGGAAGAGCACCGTCCGACATCGTCCGCTCCACGCTAGATTCGGTCCACGCTTCGGCATGGTGGACGGAGGAACGCGACATGCACCGTTTGGCCCCCCTGGTCTGCGCCGGCCTGGTCCTGGCGGCCTGTTCCGGACCGGCGGCACCCCCGGCGGTGCGCGTCGCCGGCGTACCGTTCCACGCCCAGGAGGGCTTTCGCTGCGGGCCGGCCTCGCTGGCCATGATGCTGGGCTGGACCGGGCTGGACGTGCGGGCGGACACGCTGGAGGCGGCCTTCGCCCGCCGCAGCGGCGACCCGCGCAAGGTGCTGGTGGCGGCGGCGGCACGCTACGGACGCTTCGCCTATCCGGTGTCGGGCCTCGACGCCGTCATCGCCGAACTGGACTCCGGCCATCCGGTGCTGCTGCTGGAGAACCGCGGGGTGGCGGAAAAGCCGCTGTGGAACTGCGTCGTCGCCGTCGGGCACGACCGCGGCGCCCTGCTGGTCAACGGCGGCGGACAGGCCGGCCGGGCGGTTTCCTTCGACCTGCTGGAGCGGCTGTGGGGGGATGCCGGCCATTGGGGCCTGGTGATCCTCAACCCCGGCGACCTGCCGGTGGCGCCGCGCCGCGACGGTGTGGTCGCCGCCGCCGCCAATCTGGGGCTCGCCGGGCGCCATTGGGAGGCGGTGCTGGCCTACGACGCCGCGCTGGCCCGCTGGCCCGGCGATTCCGAGGCCTTGACCGGGCTGGGAGCCAGCCTGCGGCTGCTGGGCGATGCCCAGGGCGCCGCCGAGGCCTACCGGGCCGCCGCCGAATCGACCTCCACCGTCGCCGAAACCCGCGATGGCCGGCGGCAGTGAAATCCCCTTTTCGCCGCCGCGGCCTGAGGCTAAAGTCCTGTCCCTTGGTTTTCTCGCAGCGGGGGTAGGGCTTCCATGGCCGGTAGCGTCAATAAGGTCATCCTGGTCGGTAATCTCGGGCGCGATCCCGAGGTGCGTACGTCCCAGGACGGCTCGAAGATCGTCAACCTTTCCATCGCCACCTCCGAAACCTGGAAGGACCGGTCCAGCGGCGAGCGGCGGGAAAAAACCGAGTGGCACCGGGTGGTGATCTTCAACCCCAACCTGGCCGACATCGCCGAGCGCTACCTGAAGAAGGGCAGCTCGATCTATGTCGAGGGCGCGCTGCAGACCCGCAAATGGACCGACCAGCAGGGCGTCGAGCGCTATTCGACCGAGGTGGTGATCGGCCGCTTCAAGGGCGAGCTGACTCTGCTCGGCGGCCGCGACAGCGGCGGCGGTGGCGGTGGTGGCGGCGGCGGTGGTGGCGGCGGCGGCGGGTATGACGACGGCGGCGATTACGGCGGCGGCCAGCCCCAGCCCCAGCGCGGCGGCGGCGGTGGCGGCCAGCAGCGTGGCGGCGGCGGCGGCGGTGGCGGCGGGTCCGGCTGGGAGCCGCCGGCCGATCTCGACGACGATATCCCCTTCTGATCGTCCGGACTTCCCCCAGCCCCCCGGGATTCGCTACCATCGGCGAAAATGATCCCGGGGGAGGATGTCCATGAAGTTCACGACGGCGGCGGTCGCCGCGCTTTTCCTGTCGCTGGCCGTTCCGGCCCCGGCTCCGGCGGCCGAAATGCTGCCGGCGCCGCAGATGGCCGATGACGGCTTCTATCACCCCGACTGGTTCCTGGTCAGCTTCCTCGACCTCAAGGAGGACCTGGCCGATGCCCGCAAGGCCGGCAAGCAGCTGATGCTGACCATCGAGCAGCGCGGCTGCGGCGCCTGCAAACGGGTGCACGAGGTCAATTTGCGCGACCCGCGCGTGGTCGACTACATCCGGTCCCGCTTCCACGTCATCCAGATCGACCTTTACGGCTCGCGCGAGATCACCGATTTCGACGGCCAGGTGCTGTCGGAAAAGGACTACGCCCGCAAGCTGGGCGTGCGCGCCACCCCGGCCATGCTGTTCTACAAGGACGACGCCACGGGCGGCGGCGGGGACGCGGTGGCGTGGAAGGCGGTGGGCTACCTGGAGCCGGAACCCTACGTCAACGCCTTCGCCTACGTGCATCAGCGCGGCTTCACCGGCCAGAAGGAGCCCGATTTCCTGGCCTGGCTGAAGGGACCGGGCGAGAAGGTCCGGCTGCAGTAGCGACGCGGGCTTTATCCCGCCCCGGAATCTCTCTAACATCCCGGCCCTGCCGATGGCGATGCAGGGCTGAGGGTCATGAGCGGTTTCATCCGCGTGCGCGGAGCGCGCGAGCATAATCTGAAGAACATCGACATCGACATCCCGCGCGACCAACTGGTGGTCATCACCGGGCTGTCGGGCTCGGGCAAGTCCTCGCTGGCCTTCGACACCATCTATGCCGAGGGCCAGCGGCGCTATGTGGAATCCCTGTCGGCCTATGCCCGCCAGTTCCTGGAATTGATGCAGAAGCCCGACGTGGAGAGCATCGAGGGCCTGTCCCCGGCCATCTCCATCGAGCAGAAGACCACCTCGCGCAATCCCCGCTCCACCGTCGGCACCGTCACCGAGATCTACGACTACATGCGCCTGCTGTGGGCGCGGGTGGGCGTGCCCCACTCCCCGGCCACCGGCCTGCCCATCGAGAGCCAGACCGTCAGCCAGATGGTTGACAGGGTGCTGGAGATGCCCGAGGGCACCCGCCTCTACCTGCTCGCCCCCTATGTCCGCGGCCGCAAGGGCGAGTACCGCAAGGACCTGCTGGACCTGCAGAAGAAGGGCTTCCAGCGGGTCAAGGTCGATGGCACCCTGTACGAGATCGACGCGGTGCCGGCGCTGGACAAGAAGAAGAAGCACGACATCGAGGTGGTGGTCGATCGCCTGGTGGTGAAGCAGGGGCTGGGCAACCGCCTGGCCGATTCCTTCGAGACCGCCCTGGGCCTGGCCGACGGCCTGTGCATCGCGGAGAACGCCGACAGCGGCGAGCGCACCACCTTCTCGGCGAAGTTCGCCTGTCCGGTCTCGGGCTTCACCATCGAGGAGATCGAGCCCCGGCTGTTCTCGTTCAACAACCCGTTCGGCGCCTGCCCGGCCTGCGACGGCCTGGGGGTGAAGCTGTTCTTCGACCCGGCTTTGGTGGTGCCGGACCACGACCTCACCCTGCGCGAGGGGGCCATCGCGCCGTGGGCCAATTCGACGTCGCAATACTACCACCAGACCCTGGAGGCGCTGGCCCGCCATTACGGCTTCGACCTGCACACCCCGTGGCGGCGGCTGCCGGTGAAGGCGCGCGAGGTGATCCTGTACGGCTCCGGGACCGAGGCGGTGCGCATCCAATACGAGGACGGCTTCCGCGGCTACGCCACCGACAAGCCGTTCGAGGGCGTCATCAACAACATGACGCGGCGCTACCGCGAGACCGATTCGTCATGGGTGCGCGAGGAGCTGTCGCGGTTCCAGGCTACCACCCAGTGCGAGGTGTGCGGCGGCGCCCGCCTCAAGCCCGAGGCGCTGGCGGTCAAGATCCGCGGCCTCCACATTTCGGAGGTGGCGGAATTCTCGATCCTCAAGGCGCGCGACTGGTACGCCGAGCTGGAGCAGCACCTGAAGCCCAAGGACCGCGAGATCGCCCGCCGCATCCTGCGCGAGATCAACGAACGCCTGGGGTTCCTGGTGGATGTCGGCCTCGACTACCTGACCCTGTCGCGCGGCTCGGGCACCCTGTCTGGCGGCGAGAGCCAGCGCATCCGCCTGGCCAGCCAGATCGGGTCCGGCCTGACCGGCGTGCTCTACGTCCTCGACGAGCCCTCCATCGGCCTGCACCAGCGCGACAACGACCGCCTGCTGGCGACCCTGAAGCGCCTGCGCGACATCGGCAACACCGTCATCGTGGTCGAGCACGACGAGGACGCCATCCGCACCGCCGACCATCTGATCGACATGGGACCGGGGGCCGGCATCCACGGCGGCCAGGTGGTGGCCCAGGGCACCCCCGACCAGGTCAACGCCAATCCCGACAGCCTGACCGGCCAGTACCTGACCGGCAAGCGGTCCATCCCCCTGCCCGCCCTGCGCCGCGCCGGCAACGGGTCCCATCTCCGGCTGAACGGCGCGCGGGGCAACAACCTGCACGACGTCTCGGTGGACATTCCGCTGGGCACCTTCACCTGCGTCACCGGGGTCTCGGGCGGCGGCAAGTCGACCCTGGTCATCGAGACCCTGTACAAGGCGCTGGCCCGGCGCCTGATGGGGGCGCGCGAGCAGGCCGCGCCGTTCGACCGCATCGACGGCATCGAGCACCTGGACAAGATCATCGACATCGACCAGTCACCCATCGGCCGTACGCCGCGCTCCAACCCGGCCACCTATACCGGCGCCTTCACCCCCATCCGCGACTGGTTCACCGAGCTGCCCGACGCCAAGGCGCGCGGCTACAAGCCGGGGCGGTTCAGCTTCAACGTCAAGGGCGGTCGCTGCGAGGCCTGCCAGGGCGACGGCGTCATCAAGATCGAGATGCACTTCCTGCCCGACGTCTACGTCCAGTGCGATGTCTGCAAGGGCAAGCGCTACAACCGCGAGACCCTGGAAATCACCTTCAAGGGCAAGTCCATCGCCGACGTGCTGGACATGACCATCGAGGAAGCCGCCGACTTCTTCAAGGCGGTGCCCTCCATCCGCGACAAGATGGTCACCCTGCAACGGGTCGGCCTCGACTACATCCATCTCGGGCAGCAGGCCACCACCCTGTCGGGCGGCGAGGCGCAGCGCGTCAAGCTGGCCAAGGAATTGTCGCGCCGGGCCACCGGGCGCACCCTCTACATCCTCGACGAACCCACCACGGGGCTTCATTTCGAGGACGTAAGGAAGCTGCTGGAGGTGCTGCACACCCTTATCGACGGCGGCAATACGGTGCTGGTGATCGAGCACAACCTGGAGGTCATCAAGACCGCCGACTGGATCATCGACATGGGACCCGAGGGCGGCGACGGCGGCGGCCGGGTGGTGGTGGCCGGCACGCCCGAGGATGTCGCCCGCTGCAAGGCCGGCTATACCGGGCGCTATCTCGCCCCCTACCTGGGAAAGTCGGTCCGGCGGCGGGCATAATTCCTTGCCAGTAAGAATATTTTTGTTGCAGTGCAGCATGCCTTTGCGCTATCACCGGACTCGGACATTCGTCAGGGGTAAAGACCATGCTGGGACCGGCTGAATTGCGCGAGATCAACGAAGCCCTGAGCCTGGAAACGTCCGAAAACACCCGCGGCGAACGGCGCAGCCCCTACATCACCCCGCAGTTCGGGATCGGCCTGGCGGTGACCCGGGCCGCCGCTTCGGGCCTGCGCCCGCCGTTCGGGCCGCTGGCCCCGGCGCGCTGATTTCGACCTCCCGCCAGCTGCCCGGCGCCAGTCCCTCCAGCGTCCATTCCCCCACCGCCCAGCGGATCAGCCGCAGGGTGGGGAACCCCACGGCGGCGGTCATGCGGCGAACCTGACGGTTCCGCCCTTCTGTCAGCACAAGCTCCACCCAGCTGGTCGGAATATTGGCCCGCCACCGCACCGGCGGGTCGCGCGGCCATAGCCCGTCCGGTTCTGCCATCCGGCGTGCCGCCGCCGGCAGGGTGCGGCCGTCGTTGAGATCGACGCCGCGCCGCAGCCGCTCCAACGCCTCTTCGGTGGGGACGCCTTCGACCTGCGCCCAATAGGTCTTGGGCAGCTTGGAGCGCGGCTGGCTGATGCGGGCGATCAGCGGCCCGTCGGCGGTCAGCACCACCAGCCCTTCCGAATCGCGGTCCAGGCGCCCGGCGGGATATACGTCCGGCACCGGAACGAAATCGGCCAGCGTCCGCCGGCCGCCGTCGCGGTCGCTGAACTGGCACAGTACGTCGTAGGGTTTATTGAGGAGAAGAAGGCGGGCCAAGCGTCAGCGGCGGTCCTTCTCGGCCCGCACGGCCAGGGCGCGTCCGATGAGCAGCTTGGCGACGATCAGCCCGGCGCCGAACACTAGGCCGGAAGCGATTGCAATGGTTTCGATGCTCATGCGGGACCTCAAGGGCAACGTTTCGCCGACTATATCACCGGATTGTCATGGAATGCGAGGTCAACCGATTGACCGTGACAACCCCCACCCCATCCCTGCTATGGTCCCGGGCGAAACCAACACACAAGGACGTACCGATGGCCTCGCAGATTCGCGCCTCTCACATCCTCCTCATGTACAAGGGGTCCATGCGTTCGATGGCGGAACGCTCGAAGGCGGACGCCGAATCGGCGATCCAGGCCCTGCGCGACGAGTTGGCCAAGGGCGCCGATTTCGCCGCCCTGGCCCGCGAATACTCGGATTGCCCCTCGGGCGAGGACGGCGGCGATCTGGGCTATTTCGGCCAGGGCTCGATGGTGCCCGAATTCGAATCCGCGGCGTTCGGTCTCGGCACCGGCGAGGTGTCCGAGGTGGTCGAAACCCCGTTCGGCTTCCACCTGATCCAGCGCACCGATTAGGAGCCGCACCGATGATCGCGCCCGCCACCCTCGAAGCGATCCTGGCCGACCATGCCCGCTGGCTGATGGGAGCCGCCGACGCCAAGCGGGCCAAGCTCGACCACAAGCAGTTCGGCGGTGCCGATCTCAGCGGGTGCGACCTCAGGAACATCAGCCTGCGCGAAGCCGATCTGTCGGGGTGCAATCTGGCCGGAGCCAACCTGGCGGCGGCCAATCTCAGCGGCGCCAACCTGCGCGGCGTCGATTTCACCGGCGCCAACCTGCAGGAGGCCGACCTCTCCAATACCGATCTGCGCGACGCCATCCTGACCGGCGCCAATATCGACGGCGCCGACGCCTGGCGCTGCAACGTGCTGGGCACCGTCATCAGCCCCGGGGACCTGCACCGGCTGATGGGCTGCGTGATGCCGAAAGCGCGATGAAAAAAGGCCCCGCTTTCGCGGGGCCTTCTGGGTCACTTGCCGGGCTGGACCCGGAGCCGTTCGACCACCTTGCCCTCGATGAAGTGGGACTGGACGATCTCGTCGAAATCGGCGGGCTGGGTCGGCTGATACCAGACGCCTTCAGGGTACACCACCATCAGCGGGCCGTTGCCGCAGAAGCCGAGGCACGAGGCCTGGGCCAAGCTGACGCCCTTCTCCCACAGCATGCCCTGCTGGAAGCGTTGCATCATCTGATCGAACATGGCCTGGCCGCCGCCCTTGCTGGTGCAGCACCCGCGCGGGTGGCCCGGCGGGCGGCTCTGGACGCAGACGAAGGCGTGGTACTTGTGCGACATGGTCTATCCCCCTGGCGATTGGACCGGCCTGACATACCCGAATTCGCGACGCCAGGCTAGAAGCATTATAAAATCACGATCCTAGCGTTCACCGGCGGCGGCCTCGCGCAGTTCCAGTTCCTCGCGGCTGAACAGGTCGTAGCGGATCATGGCGTTGTCGACGGTCTTGCCGGTGAGTTCGCGCCACTTGTCCATGGCCTCCTTGCGGGCGAAGGGGCCATGGCTTTCCAGGTGGCGGCCGGGGGCGATGGTCTCGAAGCCGGTATCGGCGTACTCGCCGCCCACCACGAACCACTCGTCGGCGGCCGAGGGGGCCTCGTCGGAGCGGATGAAGTAGCGCACCATGGCGTTGTCCACGGTCTTGCCGGTGATGGCCCGCCAGCAGACATGGGCGTCGTGCTCGTCGAAGGGGCCGAAGCGTTCCTCGGTCTGGCCCGGGGCGATGGTGGTGAAGCTGGTATCGGCGTACTCGCCGCCGACAACGTAGTACGACTTGGCCATGGCAGTCTCGACCTACTCTTGTGGGGAGGTGGCGCTGCCTGATTATACCTATACCGCCTTGATGACAAGCAGCGTGAGGTCGTCCTCCTGCGGCCGGCCGCGGCGGAACAGGTCGAGATCCGCCATCACTGCCGCGACGATCCCTGCCGCCGCCTGGGCGCTGGCCGCGCGAACGGCGGAGCGGAGGCGGTCGGCGCCGTACATCTGGCCGTCGGGGTCGCGGCATTCCCAGATGCCGTCGGTCCCGATCACCAGCAGGGCGCCGTTGGGCCAGCCGCGATGGGCCATCTCGTGGAAGCGCCACTCGGGATCGACGCCGAGGGGAATGTCGCGCCCGGGAACATCGCCGAAGCCGTCGGCGACCGGATCGTAGGCTATGACCGGCCCATGGCCGGCGCTGATCCAATGGATGGAGCGGCTGGCGCCATCCATCACCGCCAGGAACAGGGTCATGAAGCGCCCGCCGCGCATATAGGGCGCCAGTTCGCGGTTGACGGCGCCGAACAGGGGGGCCAGCGCCCCCGCCTCGGCCACCCGCCGCTCGAGCAGGCGGCCGGCGATGCGCCTGAGGCGGGCGGCCAGGGCGTCGTGCCCGGCCACGTCACCCACCGCGATGGCCACCCTGCCCTCGCCCGGCGGCAGGAAGACCGCGTGGAAGTCGCCGCCCCGGCGATGGCGCGGCCGGCAGGCGCCGGCGACGTCGAAGCCGGGCACAGCCGGCAGCTCCCGCGGCCACGCTTCGGCGGCGGTGCGTCGGGTCCGCCGGAACGGCAGCAGGGAGGCGAAGGTCCACATGGCGCAATCCGGCATGTGGCGGCTGCGGCATCGGCGATCAAGCCAAGGCGCTGGACAGGCGGGGCCATCCGCCTTATGTCCAGGCCCATGACCCAACCCATCCATGTCATCGGCGGCGGCCTGGCCGGATGCGAGGCCGCCTGGCAGATCGCCCGGGCCGGCATCGCCGTTGTCCTGCACGAGATGCGCCCGCACCGCCCCACCCCCGCCCACCAGACCGGCGCCCTGGCCGAGCTGGTGTGTTCCAACTCCCTGCGCTCCGACGACGCCGACTACAACGCCGTCGGGCTGCTGCACGAGGAATTGCGCCGCGTTGGGTCCCTGATCCTGGACCGCGCCGATGCCCACCGGGTGCCGGCCGGCGGCGCGCTGGCGGTCGACCGCGAGGGCTTTTCGGCGGCGGTGGAGGCGGCCATGGGCGACCATCCCCTGATCACCGTGGTGCGCGAGGAGATCGCCGGCCTGCCGCCGGAGGACTGGGACTCGGTCATCGTCGCCACCGGGCCGCTGACCTCGCCGCCCCTGGCCGAGTCCATCCGCACCCTGACCGGCGAGGCCTCGCTGTCCTTCTTCGACGCCATCGCCCCCATCGTGCACAAGGACAGCATCGATTTCGGCAAGGCGTGGTTCCAGTCCCGCTACGACAAGGGCGAGGGCTCGGACTACATCAACTGCCCGCTGACCCGGGACGAGTACTACGCCTTCATCGATGCCCTGCTGGCGGCCGAGACCGTGCCGTTCCACGACTGGGAGAAGGACGTTCCCTATTTCGAGGGCTGCCTGCCCATCGAGGTGATGGCCGAGCGCGGCCGCGACACCCTGGCCTTCGGCCCCGGCAAGCCGGTCGGCCTGACCAATCCCTACGGCCCCAAGCCCTTCGCGGTGATCCAGCTGCGCCAGGACAACGCGCTGGGCACCCTCTACAACATGGTGGGGTTCCAGACCAAGCTGCGCCACGGCGAACAGGTCCGGGTGTTCCGCACCATCCCCGGGCTGGAAAATGCCGAGTTCGCCCGCCTGGGCGGCCTGCACCGCAACACCTTCGTCAACGGCCCGCGCGTCCTCGATTCCACCCTGCGGCTGAAGGCGGCGCCGCGCCTGCGCCTGGCCGGGCAGATCACCGGCTGCGAGGGCTATGTGGAAAGCACCGCCATCGGCCTGCTGGCCGGGATGTTCGCCGCCGCCGAGCGGCTGGGCCGCGACCTGCCGTCCCCGCCGGCCACCACCGCCCTGGGGGCGATCCTGGCCCACGTCACCGGCGGCGCCAATGCCGAGACCTACCAGCCCATGAACATCAATTTCGGCCTGTTCCCGCCGCCGCCGGACCGCGATGCCCGGGGCAAGCGGATCAAGGGCCGTGATCGCAAGAAGCTGTATTCCGACCGGGCCAGGGCCGACCTGCCGGCGTGGCTTGAGGCCCGGTAGCTACTTCCGCTCGATCAGCTCGATCTTGTAGCCGTCGGGGTCCTCGATGAAGGCGATGATTGTGGTGCCGTGCTTCATCGGTCCCGGCGGACGGGTGATCTTCGCCCCCGCCTTGGCAAGCGCGTCGCAGGTGGCATGGATGTCCGGCACCCCCAGGGCGATGTGGCCGAAGCCGTTGCCCAGGTCGTAGCGCGGGGTGTCCCAGTTGTGGGTCAGCTCGATCACCGCATTGGCAGCTTCATCGCCGTAGCCGACGAAGGCCAGGGTGAAGCGGCGGTCGGGATAGTCCTGGCGGCGCAGCAGTTTCATCCCCAAAAGCCCGGTATAGAAGGCGATGGAGGCGTCCAGGTCGCCGACCCGGATCATGGTGTGGAGCAGGCGGAAACTCATGGCGACCTCCGTGCGGCGATGATGTCGAGAACCGTGGCGGCGGCGCGGTCGCCCGGATTGTCCGTGCCCAGGCCGAAGGCCGCCATGGCCTCGGCCATCCCGGCCCGCTGGGCGTCGCGCGCCGCCGGGTCGCCGAGCAGGCGGTCCACCGCCGCGGCCAGAAGGTCCGGGCGACACTGGTCCTGCAGCAGTTCCGGCATCACCTCGCGGCCCAGGGTGATGTTGACCAGGGTGACCCAGCGCAGGCGCCGGTGCAGGCCGAAGACGCGGCGGGCGATGAAGGCGGTCAGCGGCGCCACCCGGTAGGTAAGCACGGCGGGCAGCCCCGCCAAGGCCAACTCCAGCGCCACCGTGCCCGAGGCGGCCAGGGCGCAGGTGCCGGCGGCCAGGGCGTCGTAGCGGGCCTGGCGTCCCTCAACCACCATGGCCGGCAGCGGCCAGCCGGAGACCGCCTCGCGCACCACCGCAACCACCGTCTCGACGGTGGGCACCACCACCGTCAACCCGGGGTGACGCAGCTTCAGGATGTCCAGGGTTCGGGCGAAGACCGGCAACAACCGGCCGGTCTCGGAATGGCGGCTGCCGGGCAGCATCACCAGCAGCGGCGCATCGGGCGCCAAACCGTGGGCGGCGCGGAAGGCGGCGCCGTCGCCCTTGTCGGCGCCGCTTTCGATGACCGGATGGCCGACATGGACGGTACGCAGACCCTCGCGCTCGAAATAGGGCGGCTCGAACGGCAGCAGGGTCATCAGCAGGTCGACCGCCCGCGCCACCTTGCGCGCCCGCTTCTGCTTCCACGCCCATACCATGGGGGCGACGTAATGGACGCGCGGAATGTCCGGCACGCGGTCGCGGCAGCCGGTCTGCACCCGGCCGGTGAAGCCCCACGAATCGATGGTCACCACAACGTCGGGGCGCTTGGCCTCGATGTCGGCCAGGGTCTGCGACAGGCGCCTGAGGATACGGGGAATGCGGGGTAGCACCTCGACCAGCCCCATCACCGAGAGTTCCGCCATGGGGAACAGGCTGTCCAGCCCCTCGGCCCGCATGGTCTCGCCGCCGATGCCGGCGAAGCGCACCGCTCCGCCGGTCCGCGCCTTCAGGCCGGCCATCAGCCGCCCGCCGAGCAGATCGCCCGAGGGCTCGCCGGCGATGACGTAGACCAGCAATCCCATGGGGTCAGCGCCCCAGCACGAACAGGCCGGACGCATCGGCCTCGGCGGCGATGGCGGCGCGGTCGAGGACCAGGGCGCCCCCCGCTTCCACCGCGATGCCGCGCAGGCCGCCGGCGGCGGCGGCCCGCACCGTATTGACGCCGATGGTGGGCAGGTCGAGGCGCCGATCCTGGCCGGGTTTCCGCACCTTCACCAGCACGCCGCCCGGGCCTTCGCGGCGCAACTCGCCGCAGCGGCGAATCAGGGCGTCGGTGCCCTCCACCGCCTCGCAGCCCAATACCACCCCCTGCTGCACCACCACCGCCTGGCCGACGTCGAGGGCGCCGATACCCTTGGCCACCTCCCAGCCGCGGGCGATGTCGGCCTCGGCCTGGGTGTCAGGGTGGAGCGAGCCGAACAGTCCCTGGGGCGCCAGGCAATCGGCCAATACGTCGTCGATGCCGACGACGCGGAACCCTTCCTCCTCCAGCTCGCGGGCCACCGCGCGGAGCAGGCCGTCATCGCCAAGCGCCTTCAGCCCGACCTTGGCGAAGAAGCGGGTGGTGCGCCAGTCGGGGGCCAGTTCCGCCAGGGTGGGCCGGCGCACCGGCCCGATCATCACCACCTCTTCGACCCCGACCTTGCGCAGGAGATCGAAGCCGGTGCCGGCTTCGCCCAGGCGAATCCAGTCGGCCGGCGCGTCGGCGATCACCGCCGGCTCGGCATGGTTGGTCAGGGCAAGGACATGAAAGGGTCGGTGCTGAGCCCGGCAGGCGGCGATGGCGAGGCCGGGAAAGGCGCCCCCGCCCGCCACGATGCCGAGCTTAGCGATCATCGTTGAAGCCGGGGGTGCACAACGACCGGGATGAATCGGAGCGGATGAACTCGACGATCTCCATCACCACCGGGTGGTCCTTGAACTGCTCCTCGACGTCCGAGAGGCGCTCCTGCAGCGTGCCCTCGGGCGCGAACAGCAGGCGGTAGGCGTTGCGCAGGGTATGGATGTCGTCGCGCGAGAAGCCGCGGCGCTTCAGCCCGACGATGTTGAGACCGTTGAGATGGGCGCGGTTGCCGATCACCATGCCGAAGGGGATGACGTCGGCCTCGACCCCCGACATGCCGCCGATCATGGCGTGCTTGCCCACCCGCACGAACTGGTGCACCGCCGACAGGCCGCCCAGGAACGCACACTCCCCGACCGTCACATGGCCGGCCAGGGTGGCGTTGTTGGCCATGATCACGTTGTCGCCCAGGATGCAGTCGTGGGCGACATGGGCGCTGGCCATGAACAGACAGGAATTGCCGACGCGGGTGACCATGCCGCCGCCCTCGGTCCCCGGCTGGATGGTGACGTATTCGCGGATCTGGTTGTTGCTGCCGATCTCCAGGGTCGACGGCTCGCCGTGGTACTTGAGGTCCTGGGGCTGGTGCCCGATCGAGGCGAACGGGAAGATGCGCGTCCCCGAGCCGATGGTGGTGCGGCCCTCGACCACCACATGGGACAGCAGTTCCACGTTCTCGCCCAGGCTCACATGCGGGCCTACGACGCAATAGGGACCGATCTTGGCGGTATCGGCGATCTCCGCCTGGGGATCGACGATGGCGGTCGGATGGATGTCGGGCATCAGGTGTCCAGGATCATGGCTGCGTAGGTGGCTTCGGCCATCAGGGTCTCACCGACCTTGGCTTCGCCCCGGAACTTCCACACGTTGCCGCGCGAACGCTCCTTGAAGACGTGAATGGCGAGCTGATCTCCGGGTCCCACCGGCTTGCGGAAGCGGGCGTTCTCGACGCTCATGAAATAGACCAGCTTGCCTTCCGCCGACGGACCCAGGGTCTCAACCACCAGCACGGCCGCGGTCTGAGCCATGGCCTCGATGATCAGCACCCCGGGCATCACCGGACGGCTGGGAAAATGCCCCTGGAAGAACGGCTCGTTGATGGTGACGTTCTTGATCCCCACCGCGCTACGGTCGGGAAACACGTCGATCACCTTGTCGACCATCAGGAACGGATAGCGGTGCGGAATCATTTCCATGATCCGCCCGATATCGATGACCTTCCCCTCGCCCACACTCACCATCGTATTCATCCTGTCCGATCCTTTCCCCCGGAACAGAGTCCTTAACTCTTGTGCCGCGCCATCTTGCTGAGGATGGCGGACTGGCGCAGCCATTCGACCCTGGGCACCGCCGGCGAACCGCCCACCGTCTCGCCGGGACCGATATCGCGAGCGACGCCGGCCTGGGCGGCGATACGCGCGCCCGCACCGATCTTCAGGTGCCCGGCAATGCCGACCTGACCGCCGGCGGCGACGAAATCACCCAGTTTGCTCGATCCGGAAATGCCGACCTGGGCGACGATGACGCAGCCGCGGCCCAGCTGCACGTTGTGCCCAATCTGCACCAGATTATCAATCATGCAGCCGTCGCCGATCACCGTATCCGGCCCGGCGCCGCGGTCGATGGTGGTATTGGCGCCGATCTCGACGTCGCTGCCGATGAGCACCCGGCCCAACTGGGGGACCTTGAGGTGCCCCTGCGCCCCCATGGCGAAGCCGAAGCCGTCCTGGCCGATGCGTGCGCCGGGATAGATGGTCACCCGCGCTCCGACCAACGCATATTGCACGGTTGCATTGGCGCCGATGGTGCAGTCCTCGCCCAGCACCACGCCATGGCCGATCACCACATTGGGTCCGATGCGGCAGCGGGCTCCGATCTCGGCGCCGGCGCCGATCACCGCGCCGGGCTCGACCCGGCACCCCTCGCCCAGTCTGGCGGAGGGGTCGATCACCGCGCCGGGGGCGATCCACGGCTCGGGCGCCAGCGAAACCGGGTAGAAGGCCTGGGCGATGCGGGCATAGGCCCGGTAGGGATCGGCCGACAGCAGCAGCGCCATGCCGGCCGGGGCGCGCGGAGCCATGTCGGGGTGGACGACCGCCGCCCCCGCCTTGCTGGCCTCGAACGCGGCGGCGTATTTGCGGTTTTCGAGGAAGCTCACCTCGTGCGCGCCGGCGGTCTCGAGCGGCGCCACGCCGGTGAACTCGGCATCGGCATCGGCGCCGGGGGCGAGCTCGGCCTGGGAAATCTCGGCCAGGCGGCCCAGGGTGAACGGGCCGCGCGCGGTGAAGAACCGGGTATCGGTCATGACGAGCCTATTTCTTTTTTCCCGCCGCCGGGGCGGTGGCCTGCGGTGCGGACGCCCCTTCGATTACCGGAGCGGGAAAGACGACCGTCGGGTGCTTGCGGTTCAGCCGGTCGATCACCGTCTGGGTCACCTCCATCCGGGGATCGTGCAGGAAGATCTGGGACTTCGGCAGCACCAGATTGGCGCCCAACTCAGTGGCGACTTCGTCGGTGACCTGCGCCAGCGCCTGCGACAACTCGGCCATGGCGACCCGGAAGGACTTCTCCACCGCCTGATTGGTCTTCTGGTAGCGCTGGTTGAACTCGTACACCTGCTGCTCGAAGGCGCGCGCCTTGGCCTGCCAGGCTTCCTGGGGCTGCGTTGCCTTCTGCTTGACCAACTCGGTCTCGGTCTGCTTCAGCACCTTGCGGGCTGTTTCCTGTTCGGTCTGGTATCCGGCCAGGAACTGGTCGCGCTGGGTGCGTACCACCTTGGCAGCCACCGAATTCTGCATGGCCGCCTGGACGTCGAGGACGATGACGGTCGGAGGCGGAACCTTCGCGGCATTGTCCTGGGCTTCGGCATGGCCGCCGAACGCAACCCACGCCGCGGCCAACGCCCCGATGCAACGGGCGCCGGGCTTGAAGCGCATGCTAGAACCTCGTGCCGAAATTGAACCGGAAGAATTCCGTCTCGTCGAAGGCTTCCTTCATCACCGGCACCGCGATATCGACGGCCACCGGGCCCATCGGCGACTTCCAGCTGAGACCGACGCCCACCGCCGCGCGGGGGGTGCTGGAGTGGTTGATGGTGCCGGTGGAATACTTCTCGGTCTGGCCGATGCCGCCGAAATCGGTGAAGGCCTGGCCCAGCACCCCGTATTCGTCCGGCAGGCCGACCGGGAACTTGACCTGGGCGGTGCCGTAATACTGCCACAGGCCGCCGAGCGCATCGCCGGTGGTGGCGTCGCGCGGGCTGACGCCGGCGGTGGCGAAGCCACGAAGGGTCTCGCCGCCGAGGAAGTAGCGCTCGGTGATGCGGATCTTTTCGTCCAGGCCCAGGATGTGGCCGGCATTGCCGCTGATGCCCAGGGTCACCTGTTCGGCCAGCGGGAAATAATGGCCACCGCCGATGTTGTTGCGCAGGAACCGCTGGGTCCCGCCGAAGCCGGCCAGCTCGTTGTTGATGCGGACGTAATAGCCCTCGGACGGGTCGATGCGGCTGTCGCGGTAGTCCCACAGCAGAGTCTGCTGAACCGAGGACGTCGTCGAGGTTCCCTGCTGTTCCTTGATGAAGGTCGAGGCGGCCGAGCTGACATTCTCCACCTCGTCCCGGCGCAGAAGGTACTTCCAGTCCTGGCGCAAATTCTCGGTGATGGCGTAGCCGGTGCGCAACGAGGCGCCCATGGCCTTGGCGTCGTACGAGCTTTCGCGCTGCAGCTTGCGGGTGACGGCGAAGATGTCGAAGCCGGCGGAAACGCCACGGTCGAGGAAGTAGGGCTCGGTGAACGACAATTCGGCCTGATTGCGCTTGGTTCCCACCGAGGCGGTCAGGCGCAGGTCCTGGCCGCGGCCGAGCAGGTTGCGCTCGCGCAGGGACGCCTCGACCAGCGGGCCGGCGATGGTGGACCAGCCGACGCCGAAGGAAAGCTCGCCGGTGGACTTCTCCTGGACGTCGACCTTGACCACGGTGCGGTCCGGCGCCGTCTCGGAGGGCACGTTGTTGACCTCGACCTTCTCGAAGAAGTTGAGGTCCTTGATGCGCTGGCGCGACCGCCGCAGCTTCGCGGTGTTGAAGGCGTCGCCCTCGACCAGGCGGAACTCGCGGCGGATCACCTTGTCCAGGGTGCGCACGTTGCCGGTGATGTCGATACGCTCGACATAGACGCGCGGACCTTCCTGGACGTCATAGGTGACGTTGATGACCTTGTTGGCCGGGTCGCGGTTGATCTGCGGCCGCACATCGACGAAGGCGAAACCCTTCTGGCCGATCCGGTCGGTCATGGATTGGACGATCTGCTCGACCTCGTCGGCGTTGTACCACTCGCCCTCTTCCGAGATGAGCAGCGGGCTCAGTTCGTCGGCATTGAGGTTCTTGAGGTTGGCCTTGATGTCCGACTTGCCGAAGGTATACCGGTCGCCCTCCTCCACCGTGAAGGTGACGAAGAAGCCGCCGCGGTCGGGGGTCAGTTCGGCGACGCCGGACACTACCCGGAAGTCGGCGAAGCCGTGCTTCAGGTAATAGCGGCGCAGCAGCTCGCGGTCGTAGGTGATGCGGTCCGGATCGTAGGTGTCGTCCGAGGACAGGAAGCGGTACCAGCGCTCTTCCTTGGTCGCCAGCACCTCGCGCAGGCGCGAATCCGTGTACTTGCGGTTACCGACGAAATTGATGCGCTTGACGTAGGTCGGCTCGCCCTCGCTGATCTCGTAGACCAGATCGACACGGTTCTGTTCCAGCTGGATGATCTTGGGTTCGACCGTGGCGGCGAAGCGGCCGTTGCGCTTGTAGAGATCGAGGACGCGCTTGACGTCGTTCTGGACCTTGGTGCGGGTGAAGACGACGCGGGGGCGCAGCTGGGTTTCCTGCTCCAGCTGCTCGTCCTTGATGCGCTTGTTGCCTTCGTAGGCGATGCGGTTGATGATCGGATTCTCGACCACGCGCACCACCACCGCGTCGCCCTCGCGCCGGATGGCGACGTCGGCGAACAGGCCGGTGTTGAACAGGGTCTTCAGCGAGCGGTCGATGCGCTCGGGGCTGTAGGGGTCGCCCTCGGCAAGGGCCATATAGGACTTGACGGTCTCGACCTCGATGCGCTGGGTGCCCTGGACGACGATCTGCCGGACTCGTCCACCTTCCTGGGCGACGGCCGGGAAGGCCATCGCCAACAGCAAAGACGCCAAAGCCAACCCGCGGACGAAAGCCATACAGTCCCCCTGAACACCTCCGCCCGATCATAGGGGGCGGAACCCCGTCACGACAGTGCGTTCTTCACCACATTCCAGACCGGAAGGGATACGATATCGTTCCGGGTGGCGAAGACCATTAAGGCCAATACCAGAAACAGGCCGATTCGGAAACCATATTCTTGTGCCTTCTCGCCCAACGGCCTACCAAGGATGGCTTCGAACGCATAAAACACCAGGTGGCCGCCGTCGAGTACTGGGATCGGAAACAAATTGATTAATCCCAGGTTAAGAGACAGCAGGATGGTGTAGAAAACAACACTGGACAGACCGAGCTGGGCCGCCTCGCCCGCCCCCTTGGCGATGCGGATGGGACCGCCCAGTTCGTCGCTGTCCCGGGTTCCGGCAATCATCTGGCCGATGCCCACGAACGTGGACGTCACCATGGTCTCGGTCTCCCGCAGCGCCTCGAACAGCGCGGTGCCGGGGCCGTGGCGGACCACCTGCGTGCTGGCGGCATCGGCGCTGATGCCCAGGACCGGCACCTTCTCCATGTCGCCGAACAGGCCCTTGCGCTCGACGATGCGCGGCTGCGCCTGGATCGCCAGCCGGCCGCCGGCGCGCTCGATCTCCAGCTCCAGCGGCCGCTCGATCTCGAGCCGCACGATCCGCTGGATGTCCTGGAAGCGCTCCACCTTGGTGCCGTTGACGGCGACCACCCGGTCGCCGGCCTTAAGCCCGGCCTCCTCGGCGGCGGTCCCGGCATGGACCTGCCCGACCACCGGCTCGGTCACCGGCTGGCCCAGGGCCATGAACATCAGGGCCAGGCCGACGATGGCGAAGATGAAGTTGGCCGCCGGCCCGGCGACCACGATGGCGGCGCGCTGCCCGACCCGCTTGTGCTGGAAGCTTTGCGCCTTCTCCTCGTCGGTCATGGGCCGGCCGTCGGGGGTGGCCGAGGCGGCGTCGGCGTCGCCGAACATCTTCACGTAGCCACCCAATGGCAGCAGGCTGACGCGCCAGCGGGTGCCGGCCCGGTCGTTCCAGCCGAACAGTTCCGGTCCGAACCCGATGGAAAAGACGTCGACCCGCACGCCGTTGTGGCGCGCCACCAGGTAGTGCCCGAGCTCGTGCACGAACACCACCACGGTCAGGATGACCAGGAAGACGATGACGTAGTTCCAGAAACCGGCAAGGAATTCCATGTTCACCCGATCGACTTGATCACTGCCCAGGCACGTTCACGCGCGGTGCGGTCCTGTTCCAGCACCTCGGCGATCGAGGCGGGACGGCCCGCATCTGATTCGTCCAGGGTCCGTTCCACCACCGCGGCGATGTCGAGGAAACCGATGCGCCGCCCCAGGAACGCCTCCACCGCGATTTCGTTCGCGGCGTTGAGGATCGTAGGTGCCGATCCCCCGCTTTGCAAGGCGCGCCGCGCCAGCCGCAGGGCGGGGAAGCGGATGGCGTCGGGCGCCTCGAAGGTCAGCTGGCCGATTGCGGCGAGATCCAGCCGGGGGGCCGGCGCGTGGATGCGGTCGGGCCAGCCCAGCGCATAGGCGATGGGCGTGCGCATGTCGGGACTGCCGAGCTGCGCCAGCACCGATCCGTCGACATAGGACACCATGGAATGGATCACCGACTGGGGATGGACCACGATGTCGATGCGCTCTTCCGGCTGGGCGAACAGGTGATGCGCCTCGATCAGCTCCAGGCCCTTGTTCATCATGGTCGCCGAATCGACCGAGATCTTGGCGCCCATGGACCAGTTGGGGTGGGCCACCGCCTCTTCCGGCGTCACCGCCGCCATCTCGGCGCGGCTGCGCGACCGGAACGGCCCGCCCGAGGCGGTCAGCACGATCTTCTCGATCTTGTCGGCCTGGTCGGGTTCCAGCACCTGGAAGATGGCGGAATGTTCGGAATCAACCGGCAGCAGGGTGGCGCCGTGGGCGGCCACCTCGGCGATCATCAGGTCGCCGGCGCAGACCAGGCATTCCTTGTTGGCCAGGGCGACCACCGCACCACGGCGCACCGCTTCCAGGGTCGGTGCCAGTCCGGCGGCGCCGACGATGGCGGCCATCACCCAATCGGCCGGCAGGCGCGCCGCCTCGACCACCGCCTCGGAACCGGCGGCGACCGCGATCCCGGTGCCGGCCAGGGCCTCCCTGAGGGCGCCGTAATGGGCGGCATCGGCCACCACCGCCATGCGCGGCTTGAGCCGCCGGGCCTGGGCGGCAAGGCTGTCGACGCTGGAATTGGCGACCAGCGCCTCGACCCGGTACAGGTCGGGCCGCGCCTCCACCAGCTCCACCGTGTTGCGGCCGATGGAGCCGGTCGAACCGAGAATGGTGATGCCGCGGCGCCCGTCCATCACTGCCACTCCAGTACCGCCCGGCCCGAGCTCCAGGTCGCCAGCGCCACCAAAGCGGCGGCGGCCAGCAATCCGTCGACCCGGTCGAGCAATCCGCCATGGCCGGGAATGATGTTGCTCGAGTCCTTGACCCCGAAGTGGCGCTTCACCCAGCTTTCGAACAGATCACCTGCTTGGGCCACCACCGCCAGCACACCGCTGGCCACGGCCAGGCCGGCCAGGCCGGCGTGGCCGACCGCCGCACCCATGGCGAGGCCGACCAGGGCGGCGGAGGCGACGCCGCCGAGCAGGCCGGCCCAGGTCTTCTTCGGGCTGACACGCGGCATCAGCAGCGGGCCGCCGATGGTGCGCCCGGCAGCATAGGCGCCGATGTCGGTGGCCCAGACCAGCAGGAACAGCCAGATCACGGTGATGCGCCCGAGGTCGCTGTCTCCGCGCAGCCAGACCAGAGCCAGCGACGGCAGACCGGCATAGAGCACCCCCATGGCCGCCCACAGGTGACGGCGCTCGCCGCTGCCCGGCGCGGTGGCCGCCGCCGCGACGGTCGCCGCGGCGATCAGGGCGAGCGCGGCGGCCGGGAAATCGACCGCGGCCAGGGCAGCGCCGGCACCGGCGAGGGCGCCGATCCACCACGTCGCCCCCATTCCGCCCAGGGCCATGCGGTGCCATTCCCAGACCATCACCACCACCGCCACCGCCGCCAGGGCGGCGAAGGCGTAGCCGCCCAGCCAGATCGCGGCCAGGGCCGGCGGTGCCATCACCAGGGCGGAGAGGACGCGTTTTCCGAGCACGGAATCTCAGCCGGCCGCGGTGCCGTAGCGGCGGTCGCGGCGGTGGTAGTCGCTGATCGCGGACTCCAGTTCGTCGCGTCCGAAATCCGGCCACAGAACGTCAAGGAAAACCAATTCGGCATAAGCGCCCTGCCACAGCAGGAAATTGGAGATGCGCTTCTCGCCCGACGTCCGGATCACCAGATCGGGGTCGGGAATGCCGTTGGTGGATAGCCGCGAGGCCAGCGCCACGTCGTCGATGGCCGATGGCGCCAGCAGGCCGGCCTTGACCTCCTCGGCCAGCAGGCGGGCCGCCGCGACGATCTCCTGGCGGCCGCCGTAGGACAGCGCCAGCACCAGGGTCAGCGCCGTGTTGGCGGCGGTGCGGGCCTCGGATTCCTCGATCAGCGCGACGATGTCGGCCCCCAGGCGGGTGCGGTCGCCGATCACCTTCAGGCGGATGCCGTTCTTGTTGAGATTGGACACCTCGTTGCGCAGGTAGAGGCGCAACAGGCCCATCAGGTCGGTGACCTCACCGGCCGGGCGCTTCCAGTTTTCCGACGAGAAGGCGTAGAGGGTGAGATAGGAGACGCCCATCTCGCGCGCCGCCTCGACGGTGCGCCGCACCGCTTCGGCCCCGCGCTTGTGGCCGGCGGTGCGGGGCATCCCGCGCGCCTTCGCCCAGCGGCCGTTGCCATCCATGATGATGGCGACGTGAACCGGCGGCGGCGGCGGCTGGGCTGGCGAGGGCGCGGGGTCCATTCCGGGCTAGACCTGCATGATTTCCTTTTCCTTATGGACGAGATGGTCGTCGATCTTCTTGATCGTCTCGTCCGTCAGGACCTGGATGTCTTTTTCGTGCTTGTGGGTCTCGTCCTCCGAGACGTGACCATCCTTGGCCAGCTTCTTCAGCGCGTCCATGCCGTCGCGCCGCACATTGCGCACCGCCACCCGGGCCTGCTCGGCGTACTTGCCGGCGACCTTCTGCAGCTCCTTGCGCCGCTCCTCGTTCAGCGCCGGAATCGGCACCCGCACCAGCTGGCCGTCGGATTGGGGATTGAGGCCGAGGCCGGCGTCGCGGATGGATTTCTCGACCGCCTTGACCAGGCCCTTGTCCCAGACCTGGACGGTCAGCATGCGCGGCTCGGGCACGCCGATGGTGCCGCACTGGGTCAGCGGCATGGCCTGGCCATAGGCCTCGACCACCACCGGCTCGAGCAGCGACGCGGCGGCGCGGCCGGTGCGCAGGCCGGCGAATTCCTTCTTCAGCACCTCGACCGCATTGTCCATGCGGTGGGCGACGTCCTTCCTGAGATCGCTCCAATTATTCGGCGCGGACACGATTCAGCCCCCTTCGTTGATGATGGTGAAGCGCCCGCGCCCCGACACCACCTCGGCGAAGGCACCGTCGGTGTGCATGTCGAAGACGACGATGGGCACGTTGTTCTCGCGGCACAGCGAAATGGCCGAGGCGTCCATCACCGCCAGGTCGCGGGCCAGCACGTCATGGAAGCTCAGGCGGTCGTAGCGGATCGCGTCCGGGACCTTCTTGGGGTCGGCGGAATAGACGCCGTCCACCTGGCTGGCCTTGAGCAGGGCGTCGCAACCCATTTCCACCGCCCGCAAGGCGGCGGCGGTGTCGGTGGTGAAGAACGGATTGCCGGTGCCGGCGGCGAAGATCACCACCCGCTTCTTCTCGAGGTGGCGGATGGCGCGGCGGCGGATGAAGGATTCGCACACCGACGGCATGGGAATGGCCGACTGCACGCGGGTCTCGATGCCGCGGCCCTCCATGGAATTCTGCAGCGCCAGGGCGTTCATCACGGTGGCCAGCATGCCCATGTTGTCGGCGGCCGCCCGCTCCATGCCCTTGGCGGCGCCCGAGACGCCACGGAAGATGTTGCCGCCGCCGACCACGCAGCAGACCTCGACACCGAGGTCGCGCACCGACTGGATTTCACCGGCGATGCGGTCGATGGTGGCAGGGTCGAGGCCGTAGTCGCGCGACCCCATCAGGCCCTCGCCCGAGACTTTGAGGAGAACGCGGCGGAACTTGGCGTCGCTGGCCATGGCATCCTCGGTCAGGGGAGTTGCGGAAGACCCGGGTGGGGCGGCGCGGCGATCATACACACCATCGCGCCCGCCTGTCTTGGGTCTCGTCACCAGGGCGGCCGCCGGTGCCCCGGCGGCCGCGCCTCGGCGTCAGCCGCCCAGCTGGGCGGCGACTTCGGCGGCGAAGTCCTTCTCTTCCTTCTCGATGCCCTCGCCCAGGGCGAAGCGGGCGAAGCCGGTCAGCTTGACCGGGGCGCCGACGTCCTTGGCGGCATTCTCGACCACCTTGGCGATCTTGGTCTCCTGGTCGATCACGAACACCTGGTCGAGCAGGCAGACTTCCTCGTAGTACTTGCGGATGCGGCCTTCGACCATCTTCTCGATGACGTTGGCCGGCTTGCCCGAGGCCTGGGCCTGCTCGGTCAGCACCGCCTTCTCGCGCTCGAGCGCCGAGGCATCGACCGACGAGCTGTCCAGGAACAGCGGGTTGGCGGCCGCCACGTGCATGGCGATCTGCTTGCCCAGATCCGCCAGCTTGCCCTGGTCGCCGGCCGATTCGAGGGCGACCAGCACGCCGATCTTGCCCAGGCCGGGGGCGATGGACGAGTGCATGTAGGTGGCGACCACGCCCTGGGCGACCTGCAGGCGGACGGCACGGCGCAGGTTCATGTTCTCGCCGATGGTGGCGATCAGCCCGGTCAGCTGCTCGGCGACCGACTTGCCGGCACCCGGGAAGGCGGCGGCCTTGATCGCTTCGATATCGTCGCCGGTCTCCAGCGCGACCTTGGCGACCGAGGCGACGAAGCCCTGGAACTGCTCGTTGCGGGCGACGAAGTCGGTCTCGGCATTGACCTCGACGGCGACACCGGCGGTGCCCGAGGCGGCGACGCCCACCAGGCCCTCGGCGGCGACGCGGCCGGCCTTCTTGGCGGCGGCGGCCAGGCCCTTCTTGCGCAGCCAGTCGACCGCGGCTTCGAGGTCGCCGGCGGTCTCGCCCAGCGCCTTCTTGCAGTCCATCATGCCGGCGCCAGTCTTCTCGCGCAGCTCCTTGACAAGCGCAGCTGTGATCTCGGCCATGGGATATTCCTTTTCGCCTGGAGTCTCGGAAAACGAATTCAATGCGTTGTTTTGTTAAGAAAATGGCGGCGACTGAGGTCGCCGCCATGTTTCCGGGCCAAAGGCCTACTCGGCCGAGGCGGCTTCCCCGGTTTCACCTTCGACGGCGGCCGGAACCTCCTCGGCCACGGCGGCCGGGATGACCTCGACCGGGGCCTCGGCCTGGGCGCCGATGTCACCGCCCGAGCGACCGATCTCGGCCTGGATGCCGTCCAGCACCGCGCCGACCATCAGGTCGCAATAGGTCTGGATGGCACGGATGGCGTCATCGTTGCCCGGGACCGGGAAGTTGATGCCGGCCGGGTCCGAGTTGGAGTCCAGGATGGCCACCACCGGGATGCCCAGCTTGTTGGCTTCCTGCACCGCCAGCGACTCCTTGTTGGTGTCGATGATGAACAGGATGTCGGGCAGGCCGCCCATGTCCTTGATGCCGCCCAGGGCGCGGTCCAGCTTCTCCTTCTCGCGCGAGAGGTTCAGCTGCTCCTTCTTGGTCAGGCCCGACAGGGCGCCCGAGGCCAGCTGCTCGTCCAGCTCGCGCAGGCGCTTGATGGAGTGCGAGATGGTCTTCCAGTTGGTCAGCATGCCGCCGAGCCAGCGGTGGTTGACATAGTACTGGCCGCACTTCTTGGCCGATTCGGCGACGATGTCCGAGGCGGCGCGCTTGGTGCCGACGAACAGCACGCGGCCGCCACCGGCGACCACGTTGCGCACCGCGCTCATAGCGCCGTGAAGCATCGGCACCGACTGCTGCAGGTCGATGATGTGGATGCCGTTGCGCACGCCGAACAGGAACGGCGCCATCTTGGGGTTCCAGCGGCGGGTGTTGTGGCCGAAATGGACGCCGGCCTCGACGAGCTGGCGCATGGTGAAAGAGGGCAGAGCCATGGAGAGAGTCCCTTCGTTCTCCGGTTGAGCCTCCGCGGGTGTCGCCGGGGGAACCCCCGGCACCGGAGCGACGGACGTGCGAACACGCCGCCGCGGACCCGCGTGCGGATTTGTGGGCGGGTATGTAAAGGTTCCCGGCCGGTTTGGCAAGAAGTTCCCGACCGACCTAGCGTCCGCCCGCCGCATGCAGCTCGGGTTCGGCCAGCAGGCGTTCGCAGGCCGCCGGCAGCACCGGGCGGCGCCGGTTGGGCTTGTCCTTGGCTGAATCGGGAAGCAGGGTCGGCTTGGCGTTCCACGAAGCCAGCTCGGCCCCGCAGCCGTCGCCCGCCGGCACCGCCGGCTGGGGCACGCAGCCCGGGCTGCCGGCGGGACAGGCGAGGCGGACGTGGAAGTGCTCGTCGTGGCCCCACCATGGCCGCAGCTTGGCCAGCCACCCGCGGTCGCCGCCGGCGCTGCGGCAGGCCTGGGCCTTGATCGCCGGGTTGACGAAGATGCGGTCGACGCCCGGATCGGCGGCGGCGAGTTGCAGCAGGCGCATCTGGCCCCTGCCCCACGTCGCGGCAACCTTGGTGCCCTTCACCATGGTGATCGGGACCGGGCCGGCCAGTTCGGCGTCATTCAGCGGGCGGCCGGGCAGCTTGAACCAGATATCGACGTCGAGCCCGTGCTGATGGCTGCCATGGCCATAGGGCATCGGCCCGCCGCGCGGCTGCGACAGATCCCCCACCAGCAGCGGCCCCAGGCCTTCCAGGGCGGCACGGCGCCCCAGGCCCTCGACGTAGGCGATGGTATCGGGATGGGCCCAGAAGCGGTTGCGCTGGGGCCGCAGCACCTGGTAGCCCTCGCCTCCGGCCGGCAGCGGCCGCGCCCCCGCCAGGCATCCGGCGGCGGCCGAGCCCATCGCCTGGGGCAACTCATCCTGCGCCGAGGGCAGCCGCACCGCCGCCCACGCCTCGCCCGCGGCATGGGCCGACGGCGCCAGCCCCAGCGCCATCACAAGCGCCACTCCCCCCAGAACGCCGCGCATGTCCGTCTCCCTGCCGCCGACGAATCGGTCTACCGTGCCCGGGTTAAGAACGCCTCAATCAAAGTCGCATTCGGCGAACTGGCTCTGGATGTCATGGATGGCGGCGCCGCTGCTGCGCAGGATCTCGACCGCATCGGCATCGAACTTGCGCCCCGCCTCGGCCGCCAGATAGTCCAGCGCGTCCTGGTTGCTCCAGGCGTTCTTGTAGGGCCGGTTCGAGGTCAGCGCGTCGAAGACGTCGGCCACCGCGGCGATCCGGCCCTCCAGCGAGATGCCGTTGCCGGCCAGGCCATTGGGATAGCCGGTGCCGTCGATGCATTCGTGGTGGTGGGCGACGACGTTGCGCAGGATGCGCACATAGCCGGCATCGGCGATGCGGAAGGTGCTGGCCATCACGTCGACGATCTCGACCCCGCGCGCCACGTGATTGCGCATCACCGCGAATTCCTCGGGGGAGAGCCGGCCGGGCTTGAACAGGATGTGGTCGGGCACGGCGATCTTGCCCACGTCGTGCAGCGGCGCGAACTGGAACAGCAGCTCCACCCATTCGTCAGTCAGGCCCTGGCGCGGCGCCAGCCGGAGCGCGATCAGCCGGGCGTAGCGGGCCATCCGCTCCAGGTGGCTGCCGGTTTCCTCGTCGCGGACGTGGCTGATCTGGCGCACGGTCTTGACCGCCGCCTGGATCATCCGCACGGCATCCAGTTCCATGACCGCGGTCAGCGCCACCACCTCGGCCAGCGGCCGCAGGCGGTGCACCACCGGCTGGCTGAAATAGCCGGGCTCGAACGAGTTGAAGAACAGGAAGCCGTGAAAGGTGCCCTTGTTGAACATCGGCACGGTATAGCTGGACCGGTAGCCGGCCTTGACCAGGCGCCGGTTGTGGGCGGGGGTGGTGGTGGGATGGATCTCGAGGTCGTGGATGACCCGCCGTGCCCCGGTGCGCGCCAGTTCCGCCAGCGGCTTGAGATCCGCGAGCCGCGCCACCGTATGCTCGAACGGGCTGTCGCCCTCCGAGGAATGCAGGAAGGATTTCACGATATCGGTGCGCGGGTCGTAGATGGCGATGGCCACCCGGTTGACCCCCGGCAGATCCCGCTTGATCTCGTCATGCAGGCACATCACCCGTTCGGCCAGGCTTTGATGGACCGGGCGGTAGATGGTCATGGGATCTCCGCGGCTGCACGCTTTGACAAATGTCAATCCGGTGACGAGGGTAACCGCTCTAATGCCGGGCGGTCAAAGGTTCCATGGTATCGGAAAAGTAATACCCGGGGCGCAGACCCCGGGTATTGCCCCACAGGAATCCGGCCCTAGGAGTCCAGCCTTTTCGCCACTTCGCGTAATACGAACTTCTGGATCTTGCCGGTCGAGGTCTTTGGCAAAGGGCCGAACACCACCGTGCGCGGACACTTGAAGTGGGCGAGGCGCTCGCGGGTGAAGGCGATCAGTTCCAATTCGGTCACCTCCGAGCCTTCGCGCACCATCACGAAGGCGCAGGGGGTCTCGCCCCACTTGTCGTCCAGGCGGGCGACCACCGCCGCCTCGACCACATCGGGATGCTGGTAGAGGACGCCTTCCACCTCGATGGTGGAGATGTTCTCGCCGCCCGAGATGATGATGTCCTTCGAGCGGTCCTTCAGCTCGATGTAGCCGTCGGCGTGCCAAACACCCAGGTCGCCGGTATGGAACCAGCCGCCGGCGAAGGCCTCCGCCGTCGCCTTGGGGTTCTTCAGGTAGCCCTTCATCACCACGTTGCCGCGGAAGAACACCTCGCCCATGGTCTCGCCGTCGCGGGGCACCGGCTCCAGCGTGGTGGGATCGGCCACCATCAGCCCCTCCTCCATCACGTAACGCACGCCCTGGCGCGACTTCATGCGCGCCCGCTCATCAAGGGGCAGTTCGTCCCATTCCTCGTGCCAGGCGCAGACCGAGGCCGGGCCGTAGCTTTCGGTCAGGCCGTAGACGTGGGTGAGCTTGAAGCCCTGGGCCTCCAGCCGGCCGATGACGGCGGCGGGCGGCGGCGCCGCCGCGGTCATGAAGTTCACCGGGTGGGGCAGCGGCCGCCGGTCGGCCTCGGTGGCGTTGATCAGCATGCCCATGACGATGGGCGCACCGCACAGATGGGTGACCTTGTGGCGCTCGATGGCGGTGAACATGTTGGCGGCATCGACCCGGCGCAGGCAGACATGGGTGCCGGCCAGGGCGGTCACCGTCCACGGGAAGCACCAGCCGTTGCAGTGGAACATGGGCAGGGTCCAGAGATAGACCGGATGCCCGCTCATGCCCCAGGTGACGGCGTTGCCGATGGCGTTGAGGTAGGCGCCGCGGTGGTGGTAGACGACGCCCTTGGGATTGCCGGTGGTACCCGAGGTGTAGTTGAGCGAGATGGCTTCCCACTCGTCGGCCGGCCAGCGCCACTGGTAGTCGGGATCGCCGCCGGCGATGAAGGCCTCGTAATCGGTCTCGCCCAACAACTCGCCGCCCGAGGCCACCGGGTCGTCGATGTCGATGACCAGCATCCGCTTGTTGGCGCACAGCGACAGCGCCTTCTTGATGACGCCGGAGAACTCGCGGTCGGTGATCAGGACCTTGGCCTCGCCGTGGTCGAGGATGAAGGCCAGCGCCTCGGCATCGAGGCGGATGTTCAGCGCGTTCAGCACGGCACCGGTCATCGGCACGCCGAAATGGGCCTCGAAGATGGCCGGCACGTTGGGCGCCATCACCGCCACCGTATCGCCCGGCCCGATGCCGCGCGCCGCCAGCGCCGAGGCGAGACGGCGGCAGCGGGCGTAGGTTTCCCCCCAGGTGAAACGCTGCTCGCCATGGATCAACGATACCCGCTTGGGATAGACGCCGGCCGCCCGTTCGAGGAAGTGAAGCGGCGTGAGCGCCACGAAATTGGCCGCGGTCTTGCCGAGATCCGTGTCGTAGGGGTGTGCCATCAAAAATATTCCTTCGTGTGGGCAAGCAAACCTGTTCCCCCTGCCCGAACAGGGGGCCGGGGCCAGCATGCGGTCCTCTGAGCGAATTTTCAATATGGCCCTCAGCCGCACGAACAGTTGACACCGGCGCCCGGCGGAGCATGTCATTGGTCATGCGTCTGGTTCTGCTCATCAACCGCAATGCTGGCACCTTCCGCCGCCTGCCGCTCGGCCCCACCGTGGACCAGGCGGCGGAAGCGCTGAGGGCGGGCGGTCATAGCGTCGAGGTGGAGATCGCCGGACGCCGCGATCTGGCGCTGTCCATGTCGGCGGCGGCGCTGCGCACCGATATCGACGCGGTGGTCGCCGGCGGCGGCGACGGCACCGTGCTCACCGCGGTGCTGGCCGGACTGGGGCAGGAGGGCAAGCCGCTCGGGCTGCTGCCCATGGGCACCCTCAACCTGCTGGCCCGCGACATCGGTCTGCCCCTCGACCCCATCGAGGCGGCGCGCCTGCTGGCCGATCCCAAAGTGGCGGCGGTCGATCTGGGCGAGGTCAACGGCCTGCCCTTCACCATCTGGGCGTCACTGGGGATGCATCCCTGGGTGGTGCGCCGGCGCGATCGCATCCAGCGCGAAGAAGGCTTCGGCAAGTGGCCGGCCTTCGCCCTGGCGGCGCTGCGCGCCTTCCGACGCTACCCGCTGGTGCGGGCGACCATAACGGTGCGGGGCGAAAGCACCACGGTGACCACTCCGGTCCTCATCGTCTCCAACAACGCGTGGCGGCAGGAAACCCTGCCGCCCACCCGGGAATCCCTCGACCAGGGCGAGCTGGTGGTGCATGTGGCCAAGTCGACGCGGCGCCTGTCCCTGCTCTGGCTGGCCCTCAACGCGCTGATCGGGCGCTGGCACATTCCGCGCCTGCTCGCCACCTTCAGCGCCGATGAGGTGCGGGTCACCGGACGCAAGCGGCGGATGATGCTGTCGCTGGACGGCGAGGTCACCGTCCTGCGCTCGCCCCTGGTGTTCCGCACCCGCCCCCGTTCGCTCAGCATGCTGGTGCCCCGCAGGCCGGAAGAGCCGGGATGAGGATCCTGGCCCACCTGTCCGACCTCCATTTCGGCCGCACCGACGAACGGGTGGTGGAGGCGCTGCTGGAGGATCTGTCGCGCCACCGGCCCGATGTGGTGATCGTCTCGGGCGACCTGACGCAGCGGGCGCGCACGCACCAGTTCGCCGCCGCCCGCGCCTTCCTCGACCGCCTCGACGCGCCCTCGGTGGTGGTGCCGGGCAACCACGATCTGGCCCCCTTCTTCAACCCCATCCACCGCCTGTTCCGCCCCCGCAGCAAGTTCGAGAAGCACCTTCCCGGCCACGAGACCTGGCCCATCTGGCGCGACGACCAGGTGGTGGCCATCGGCCTCGACAGCACCCGCCATCTGCGCTGGACCAGCGGCAAGCTGCGCGCCAGCCATCTCGACCACGTGGATGCGGTGCTGGCCGATGCCTCGGCCGAGGCCGTCCGGGTGGTGTTCCTTCACCATCCCCCCGCCACCGCCTTGGCCGGACATCCGTTCGAGGCGCTGGCGGAACGGGGCGTCGATCTGGTCCTGACCGGTCACGTCCACAAGGCGCACGTGGAGCTGATCGTGGCGTCCCATCATCGCTCCTGCGTGCTGGTCCAGGCCTCGACCGCCTGCTCGACGCGGCTGCGCGAGGACGCCAACGGCTATGCCCTGATCAGCGTGGAGCCGGCGGCGATGACGGTCGAGACGCGCGGCTGGTCGGGAGAGCGGTTCCACGCCACCCACCGCCACGGCTTCCACAGGACCGGCAGCCAGTGGCGGCACGCGACGTAGGGCTATTCCCCCGCCGTCTCGGCCAGTGTCGCGGCGTAGGTATCGTCATCGGGGTCCAGCGTCACCGCGCGGCGGGCGGCGCGGCGGGCTTCCTCCCGCCGCCCCTGGCCCAGCAGCACATGGGCCAGGTTGTTCCAGCCCGCCGCCAGTTCCGGGCGGTTCGCCACGGCGCGGCGCAACGCCGCCTCCGCCCCGGCCGGGTCGCCCAGGGCATGGCGCGCATTGGCCAGGCCGATGGCGGCCGCCGCGCTGTCGGGCCAGCGTCCCAGAACGGACTCGTAGGCCGCGACCGCCTCGGGAGTGCGCCGCGCCCGCTCCAGTCCGGCCGCGGCGGCCAGCGCATCCCGCTCGGCAGCGGTGGCGGGCAGGAGGTCCGGCGCCGTCACCACCATGGCCCAGCGCCCACCCCGCTCCCAGGTGCGGACGAAGGTGTCCAGGGGCAGCTCCAGTTCCCGCTCGGTGCCGGAGTGCAGCACCACGGTGTCGCGGGGCAGGTCGTAGCCGATCGCCACGGCGAAATGCCAGACCGGGTAGGCGTCCAGGCCGAGGTTCTGGAACACCAGCACCGGATGGCCGGCCGCCAGTTCCGCCAGCACCGCCTCGAGGCGGCGCACCGGCACCGCCAGGCGGCCATGGCGGCGCGCGGCAGCGACCATGTCGGCGGTCATGCTGCCCTCGCGCCCCGGGGTGTAGACCTCGGCCGGGTCGAGCCTGCCGGCATCCCCCGCCCATTCCAGCACCATCGCCAGCGCCGCCGGGCCGCAGGCCTTCTCGGCCTGGGGATGGAACGGCACCGCGGCCACCCGGGCGGTCGGCGGCAGGCCCGGCGGGACGGCGGCGGAGTCCAGCGGCGGACGCCCGGCGCAGCCGGCCACCATCACCAGCAGGGCCAGCACCCTCAGCGCACGCTGCGGGTCCACGGGAACACCTTGGTCAGGCCGGCAATGTCGGTGATCAGCAGGATGATGAACACCAGCACCGCGGCGCCGATCACCACCCCGAGCCCGTTGCCGCCGGCCGGCAGGGTATCGAGATTGCCGGCGATGCGGGCGATCTCCTCGTCCGACATGGCCTCGACCCGCCGCTCGGCCTCGTCGGGCGACACCCCCAGCGCCTGCATCTGGGCGCGAACGTCGTCACGGGCCAGAAAGGCGGCGACCCGTTCGCGGTCTCCGTCCCGCTGCTCGGCGGCAAGGACCGTATCGGTGGCGACCAGCCGGGCCCCGGCGGGTACGGGCACGGAGGCCAGCACCAGGGCGAGCACGGTGACGGCCGCAACCGCATGACGGCAAGGGCGGAACTCGGCCATGGCGCACATCCTCGCGGGCAGTGAAGGGATATCCGCCCATATGGCGGCGCCGGACGGGCGCGCCAGTCGGACAGGCGGCTTACCCCCTTCACCGATTGTTGAGGGCCTGCTGGCGTCGGCGGATGTCTTCGGGCCAGGTCGATTTGATGAAGGCGATCACCGCCCGGATGTCGCGGTCGGACAGGCGTCCGACGAAGGACGGCATGTTGGTCTTGTAGTCCGGCGGCGCGAACCGCGCCAGGCCGTGCTTGGTGATGCTGAACAGGTGCTGGTCGGAATGGTGCCAGGTGTGGCCCGAGGCATCGTGCGGCGGCGCCGGCAGCTCCCCGGTCGGCCGCCGCGTCTGCCAGTCGGGCTCGCCCTCCAGGCGGGCTCCATGGCATTCGGCGCAGTGGCCGCGATAGACCGCCTCGCCGCGGGCGACCTGCTTGGGATCGGCCGGATCGATGCGGTCGCGGCCGCGCCACCACCCCCAACCGCCAAAGGCGCCGGCGGCCAGAACAACAAGCACGGCAAGGGTCATCATGCGTCGGCCGGACATGGCCAGACCATAGCCACTTTCCTCTAGAATCGGTAGCCCCAGCGCAGTCCCAGATTGTCCATGCCCTCGTTGTGGCGCCCGAGATTGGCGTTGCTGATGTGGTCGAAGGTGACCATCACGCTATGGGCGCCATCCAGCTCCACCCCCACGGAAACCGATTCGCGGAACAGCAGGCGGGTTCCCAGTTCCTTGCGGTCCGTCCCGCCGTTCGACAGCCGGCCGTCATGGGCCGCCGCTCCCAGCGAGCCCTCGAGGAACAGTCCGGCGACCGGCCGCCAGGCCCAGCTCAGGCCGCCATAGACCTGGCTGGTGTCGCCGGCGAAGCTGACGCTGGCGCCCACATGGGGGCGCGGCCCGCCCACGGCCCCGAGCCAGGCCGGCGCGGGAAACAGAAACTCGATATTGGCGTCCAGCCCCTCTTCCTTGCGATTGCCGAACACGCCGACGTCGTGGGCCATCGCGCCCAGGCGCGCCTCGATTCCCTCGGCGTAGGACGGAAACGCGGCCAGGACGAGCATCAGGGTCGGCATCAGGGTGCGCATGGACGGGAGATGGGGAGCCTTGTCCCGGCGCCCTACCGCGACCTCGGTCCAGGACCCACCCCATCGGCGGGGTTGCAAACGCCGGGGATCGGGCCATCATGGCGTCCCCCCTTCGTCCGGGAGCGCCGCCCCATGAGCACCGTCCTGATCTCCGTCTTCTGTCCCGACCGCACCGGCCTGGTGGCCGCCATCACCGGGCGGCTGTTCGAGATCGGCGCCAATCTGGGCGACACCAGCTTCGCCATGCTGGGGGCGGGCGCGGAATTCACCTCGCTTTGCCACCTGCCCGACGACATGGCGGCGCCCGAATGCGAGGCCGATCTGGCAGCGCTGCCGGAGCTGGCCACCGCCCGGGTGTCGGTGCGTCCGTTCGAGCTGGACGACGCCCATGGGCCGCTGGGCCGCATCACCCACCGGGTGGTGGTGTCGGGCGGCGACCGCCCCGGCCTGATCGCCCGCATGTCCGAGGTGTTCGGCCAGTTCCAGGCCAACATCGTGCGCATGGACGCCCAGCGCCTGGCCGAACAGAATCTCTACGTGACCCGCTTCGCCGTCGCCATTCCCGAGCGGGCCGCCGCCTGCCTGGCCACCGTCGCCAACACCGCCGGCGAACTGGGCCTGGCCTGCACCGTGGAAGAAGCCTGACCGTTCACCGGTTCGCCACCATTGTGATGGATCACCTGGCCGCTGATGTAGGACGCATCGTCCAATGCGGTTGACGTGGCGGCACCCGGCCGGGGATCAAGAGGCCTTCGCCTTCCTCGCAGGGGTCTTTCGCGGCCGCGAGCCCCCGGACAACGCCGCCTCGATAGCGGCCCGCAGCGCATCGGGGCGCACCGGCTTGTGCAGCAGCCGATGCCCCAGCGCCTGGGCCTGCTGCAGGCGCTCGGGCGCGGTGTCGCCGGTGACGATGATGGCCGGCACCTTGCCCTCGGCGCGCAGATGGATGGCGATCCGGGCGATGGCCTGACCACCGGTCTCGCCGTTCTGCAGGCGGTAATCGGCGATGATCAGGTCGGGCAGGCGGCCGAAGCCGGGCAGCCGCCGGATCGCCTCGTCGGCCCCGCCCGCCGCCAGCACCACATGGCCCCAGCTGGCGAGCAGGGCTTCGAGCCCGTCGCGGACGTCGGGCTCGTCCTCGATCACCAGGATGGAGACGCCCCGGCGCATCAGGTCGAGGGGCAGCTGCCGCACCCCCGGGGCGATACGGCGGTGGCACACCGGAACCTCGACCGCGAAGACCGAGCCCCGCCCCTCCACCGAGCGCACGTCGATGCGGTGCCCCAGCAGACGGGCGAGACGCTCGACGATGGCCAGCCCGAGGCCCAGCCCCTGGCGGCGGTCGCGGCCGGAATTGCCCACCTGGTGGAATTCGCGGAAGATGTTCCTCAGTTCGGCCTGCGGAATACCGATGCCGGAATCCCAAACCTCGAGGCGCAGCACGTCGCCGCGCCGGCGGCACCCGAACAGCACCCGCCCGCCCGCCGGGGTGTATCGCACCGCGTTGTTCAGCAGGTTGCGCAGGATGCGTTCCACCAGCGCCGCGTCGGTGTGCACCGCCAGGCCGGTGGGAACCGCCGACAGCCTGATCCCCTCGGCCACGCACAGCGATTCGAATTCCCTGGCCAGCCGGCGCATCATCGGCCCGATGGCGAAGTCGTCGGCCTGCGGCACCACCAGCCCGGCCTCCAGCTTGGACACGTCGAGCAGGCCGTTCAGCAGCCCCTCCAGCGCGGTCACCGAATCCTGGACCCGCCCCACCAGGGTGGCCCGGGCGGGATCGAGATCGCTGCCCGACAGAACCTCGACGAACATGGCCAGGGCCTGCATGGGCTGGCGCAGGTCGTGGCTGGCGGCGGCGAGGAAGCGGGTCTTGGCGACGTTGGCCTCCTCGGCGGCCTCCTTGGCGTCGAACAGCTCGTCCTCGAAGGTCTGCTGGGCGCTGTGGTCGTGCATGAAGGCGAAGAAGAAGCGCACCTTGCCGGAATCGTCGCGCAGCACGCCGGCCCGCTGCCAGACCGGGAAGATGCGCCCCGAGGCGTCCACCGCCTCGATCACCCCTTCCCAGCTTTCGCCCCTCAGCAGCGCCGGTGTCAGCGCCCGGTCCAGCAGCGCTTCCGACGAGCGCGGGAAATAGCCGCGGTAATGGGTGCCGGCGACGCCGTCCTGGGTCACCGCGAACAGCCGCGCGAAGGCAGAATTGGCGTAGAGGATGTGGCCGGAGGGCGACAGGATCACCACCCCCTCGTGCGAGGCGTCCATCACCCGGCGGAACAGCGACAGGTTCTCCTCGGCGCGGCGGCGATCGTCGATGTCCTCGATGGTCACCACGCCGAATGGACCATCGCGGCCGCCGAGGGCCAGCGACGCGGTCAGCCGCCCCCAGAACAGCGAGCCGTCCTTGCGCCGGTAGCGGTTCTCCCGCGTGAAGCTCTCCACCGTGCCCCGCACCAGCCCGCGCGCCGCCTCGGCATCGGCCTGGCGGTCCTCGGGGTGGACGAGGTCGAGGAAGGTCCGCTCCGCCAACTCGTCGGGGGGGTACTGGAACATGGCGCACATGGCGGGATTGGCGTGGGTCAGGGTGCCGCCCGGCGGCACCACCGCGATGCCCAGCGCGGCATGGTCGAAGATGGCGCGAAAGCGGTTCTCGCCGTCGCGCGAATCCCTTTCCGCCTGTTCGGTGACGTCGAGACCGACCCCGCGGTAGCCGATGAAGGCGCCCCCCGGCGCGAAGCCGGGCCGCCCCGACAGCAGGAAGTGGCGCATGCGCCGCCGCGCCTCGTCCCACAGCCGCAGCCGCAGGTTGCGGAAGGGCGCCAGGGCGCGCACGGCGTGAAGCTGGTCCTGGTGTTCGCCATCGTCGATCAGGAAGCGGCGCAGCAATTCCTCGAGGGTCCGCCCGACCACATCGCCCGGGGTGATGCCGGTGCCCTCGCCGAAGGTGGGTGACAGCCGGACGATGCGCAGGGACGGGTCGGTTTCCCACACCCAGTCGGCCGCAGCCGCCAGGACGTCGATGACGAAGTCCGGGGTCGGCGGCGGCGCGGCCGCAAGTCGTTCGCCCAGTCCCGAAGCCGCTAGCATCCGACCCATGGCCCTTCTTCAGTCAGCCAGAAGGGGAAGCCTAGGCCTGTGCCCAGCCGGCGGGCAATATGGCCCCCGGCCTAAGGGCCGCTCCATCGGTCGGGGAGCAGCAGGACCATCAGCAAGGTGGCCTGCAACGGATTGAAATTATCGTCGGACAGCAGCAGCGCCACCAGCCGTCCATCGGCCCGCCGCGCCACCGCCAGGCCCTCGAAATTGTCCACCGTCAGGGACGAATCGGCGCGGGCCAGTTCCCTCCCCGCCAGCACGTGTCCCGCCCGGATGTCGGCGCCGGCCACCTGGACCAGCCGCATCCCGACCCCGGCCGCCAGGCTGAAGCGGCGTTCCAGCACCAGCAGGTCGCCGCCCGGCAGCATTGCCGCTGCGGTGGGGTGGAAATCCTCGCTGCGGCGATAGCCGAGCCCTTGCCACGCCCCGTCCCGGCCGATCCAGGCGGAAAAGATGCCGCCCTCGCCGCCTTCCTCGGATATGGCGAGCAACCGCCCGTCGGCCAGCACCGCCACCGCCTCCGCCCCGCCGTTGTCCGGCTGGCGGTCGAAGCCCGAGGGTGGCGCCAGCGGCCGCGGCCGGCCCGACAACCCGTCGGGATAGAGCCACAGCCGGTGGCGGCGTTCGAACGACACCAGCGGGCCGTCTGGGGTGGCGACCACTTCCTCGGCATCGCCGTCCCGCTTGCCGCCGTCCAGCCCGCCCAGCGGCGCCACCGCCAGCCCGGACACCCCCAGCGGCCGCCACGCGGCATCGTGGTCGAGGCGGAACCTCACCCAATGGCCGGCATCGGTCACCGCGGTGACCTCGTCGCCGTTCAGCGTCAGCCCCGACAGCCCGCCGAACTCCTTGTCGTCCGCCCGCAGTTCCAGGATGCCCAGCACCTCGGTCTCGCCCAGCCGGGTGGAAGCCGGGTCCGCCGCCGACAGCGGCAGCGGGCGGTATTCCAGGCCGCCGGCGGCAGGCGTGCCGCCCAGGCAGGCGCTCAGGCCGGCGGTCAGCAACAGCAGGAAGAGGGCCGGGCGCATCATGGCGGCAGTGTAGCGCCGCCGCCTTCGCCCGAAAAGCGCGTGGGCTCTGGCATGGCGCCCGGGCTTGCGGCACAATGCCGGCCCATGAGCCCCGACATCACCGCCTGCTTCCCCCAGTTCGGCCGCCTCGACCCCGAGGGCGCGCGCATGCTCGAAACGGCGCAACGGACCGTCACCATCCCGGCCGGAACGGTGGTGTTCCAGGACGGCTCGGAATGCGCCAATTACGTCCTGGTCATGGACGGCTCGGTGCGGGTGCAGAAGGTGGCCGAGAACGGGCGCGAGATCGTGCTCTACCGGGTCGAGCGCGGGCAGTCCTGCGTGCTCACCACCAACTGCCTGATCGCCCGCGAGGATTACGCCGCCCAGGGCATCGCCGAGACCGAGGTGCGCGCCCTGGTGCTGCCGGCTCCCTCCTTCCGCGCTCTGCTCGGCCGTTCCGAGGTGTTCCGCGACTTCGTCTTCTCGGCCTACGCCTCGCGCATCGCCGACCTGCTGATGCTGATCGAGGAGGTGGCGTTCGGCCGCGTCGACGTCCGCCTGGCCGCCTGGCTGCGCCAGCACGCCGATGGCGAGGGCTGGATCCGCGCCACTCACCAGGACATCGCCACCGAACTGGGAACGGCGCGCGAGGTGGTCAGCCGCCAGCTCAAGGAATTCGAGCGCCGCGGCTGGGTCGAGCTGCATCGCGGCAAACTGTCGGTGCGCGACCGGGCGGGGCTGGCCTCGCTTTCGGATGGAATGTGACCTAGTCACGGTCCCTGGCCCGCGGACATGCATGATGGCGTCATTCGGTTTCCATCTCGGAGTTCACTTCCCATGTCCAAGAACGTCGGCGGCATCGACCGCATCCTTCGCATCGTCGCCGGTCTCGTCCTGATCGCCCTGGCCGTCACCGAGACGGTCGGCCTCTGGGGTTATGTCGGCGTGGTGCCGCTGCTCACCGGCGCCATCGGCTGGTGCCCGGCCTATCTGCCGTTCGGCATCAAGACCTGCAAGTCCGCGTGAACCTGGGTTGACGGAGCCGGCGGCGCGTCCGCCGGCCCCTCTCCTCCGCCGGCCAGCAGCGCCGCATTGCCACCCGCCGCGGCGATGTTCACCGTGACGGTTCTTTCGGTGGCGTAACGAAGCAGGGTATGCGGCCCGCCCGCCTTGGGACCCGTGCCGGACAGCCCTTCCCCGCCGAACGGCTGGGTTCCCACCACCGCCCCGATCATGCTGCGGTTGACGTAGATGTTGCCCACCGGCGCCCGCGCGCAGATTCGTTCCACCACCGAATCAATGCGCGAATGGACGCCCAGGGTGAGGCCGTAACCGCATCCCTCCAGCCAGTCCATCACCCCGTCCAGGCGATCGCCGGCGAAGGGGACGATCTGCAGCACCGGGCCGAACACCTCCTCGGTCACCCCCTCGGGCGCTTCGAGGCGGAACGCCACCGGTGCCAGGAAGGTGCCGGCGCGGCAATCCTCGCCCAGCCGCCCCTCGGCCACCACCGTTCCGTCGCGGCGCAACCGCCGCACGTGGCGCTCCAGCCCCTCCAGCGCCTGGGGGTCGATCACCGGCCCGACATCGGTGGCCAGGCGGATCGGGTCGCCCACATTCAACTCGTCCACCGCGCCGGCCAGCATGGCGATCACCTTGTCGGCCAGGTCCGCCTGCAGGAACAGCAGGCGCAGGGCGGAACAGCGCTGGCCCGCCGACTGGAAGGCCGAGATCACCACGTCGCCGACCACCTGCTCCGGCAGGGCCGAGGAATCGACGATCATGGCGTTGATGCCGCCGGTCTCGGCCACCAGCGGAAGGATCGGCCCGCCGCGGCCGGCCAGGTCGCGGGCGATGGCGCGGGCGGTCATGGTCGAGCCGGTGAAGGCAACACCACCCAGGTGGGGCGCCCGCACCAGGGCTGCACCCATGGGACCATCGCCCGGCAGCAGGTGCAGGACCTCGGCCGGCACGCCGGCCTGATGCAGCAGGGCGATGGCGCGGGCGGCGATCAAGGGCGTCTGCTCCGCCGGCTTGGCCACCACCGCGTTGCCGGCCGCCAGCGCCGCCGCCACCTGCCCGGTGAAGATGGCGAGCGGGAAGTTCCACGGGCTGATGCAGGCGAAGACGCCGCGCCCGTGCAGGGACAGCCGGTTGGTCTCGCCGGTCGGCCCCGGCAGGTCGAGCGGGCGCGAGAACTGCTCGCGCGCCCGGGCGGCGTAGTAGCGCAGGAAGTCCACCGCCTCGCGCAGTTCCGCCACCGCGTCGGGCAGGGTCTTGCCGGCCTCGCGCACCGCCAGCCACAGCAGATCGGGGCGCGATTGCTCGAACAGGTCGGCCGCCCGCTCCAGAACCGCCGCCCGCGCTTCGCCGCCCAGCCGGTCCCAGTCCGGCCACGCCGCCCGGGCCCGCTCGACGGCATGGGCGGCGTCCTCGGGCGCCGCCTCGACGACGGTGCCGACAATCCGGCGCAGGTCGGCGGGGTCCAGCAGCACCCGTTCCTCGCCCACCGTGATCTGGTTGCCGCCGATCACCGGCAAAGCGGCGAAATCCCCCTGCCCGGCCTGCTCCATGGCCGCCACCAGGGCGGCAACGCGGTCCGGATCGGCGAGGTCGATGCCGGCGGAATTGAGCCGTTCCGGCGCATAGAGATCGGCCGGCAGCGGGATGGTTCCCGTACCCTGGGACCGCGCCGCCGCGACCGGGTCCTCGACCATGCGCGAGACCGGCACCGACCTGTCAGCCAGCCGGTTGACGAACGACGTGTTGGCCCCGTTCTCCAGCAGCCGACGCACCAGATAGGGCAGCAGCTCCTCGTGGCTGCCCACCGGGGCATAGACCCGGCACGGCCGCTCGCCGAGAACGGGGGTGTACAGGGTCTCGCCCATGCCGTGCAGGCGCTGGTATTCCCAATCGCCGCCCGGCCCGGCCAGTTCGGCGACGGCCGCCACGGTGTGGGCGTTGTGGGTGGCGAAGGCGGCGCGCAGATGCCGCCCGGCCGCGACCAGGTCGCGGGCGCAGGCCAGGTAGGAGGTGTCGGTGGCCGCCTTGCGGGTGAATACCGGATAGGTGTCGAGGCCGCGCTCCTGCGCCCGCTTGATCTCGCTGTCCCAATAGGCGCCCTTGACCAGGCGGACGGTCATGCGCCGTCCCGCCGCCGAAGCCAGATCGGCGGCCCAGGCGATGACCGCCGGCGCCCGCTTCTGATAGGCCTGGACGGCGATGCCGAAGCCTTCCCACCCGGCCAGGGCCGGGTCGGCGAACACCGCCTCGACCATGTCCAGCATGGGCTCCAGCCGATCGGCCTCCTCGGAATCGACGGTCAGCCCGATATCCGCCGCCTTGGCGGCCAGGCACAGGTCCAGGAGCCGGGGCGCCAGTTCGCCCCCCAGACGCCCGGCCTGGGCCGGTTCGAAGCGCGGATGCAACGCCGACAGCTTGACCGACAGGCCCGGCCCGTCCACCGGCCCCCGCCCCGCCGCCGCCCGGCCGATGGCGGCGATGGCGCCGAGATAGGCCTCGAAATAGCGGCGGGAATCGGCCCTGGTGCGTGCCGCCTCGCCCAGCATGTCGAAGGAATGGCGCCAGCCGTGGCGCTCGGACTCGCCGGCACGGTCCAAGGCCTCGGCAATGGTGCGGCCCATCACGAACTGGCGCCCCAGGATGCGCATGGCGGTCGCCATGGCCTCGCGCAGCACCGGCTCGCCGGCCCGCGCCAGCAGCCGCCCGAGCACGCCGGCGGGCGCCTCCTCCAGCCGGACCAGCCGGCCGCTCAGCATCAGCGCCCAGGTCGAAGCGTTGACGAACGCGGACTCCGAGCGTCCCAGGTGGCTGGCCCAGTCGCCGGCGCCGATCTTGTCGCGGATCAGGCGGTCGGCGGTGGCGCTGTCGGGGATGCGCAGCAGCGCCTCGGCCAGGCACATCAGCACCACCCCTTCCTGGGTGGAGAGGCGGAACTCGCCCAGGAAGGCGTCGATGTCGCCGGCCGGGCGCGCCGCGCGCACCGCCTCGACCAGCCGCCCGGCGTGGGCCGAGACGCGGGCGGCGGCATCGGGCGCCAGTTCGGCCCGCCCCGCCAGTTCAGCGATGATGTCGCGCTCGTCCCGTCGATTGGCGGCGCGGATGGATCGGCGCAGATCGGCGTTCATGTCGTCCTTCCCCGGGGAAGAAGACCGCGTCCCTTCCATGTGCGCTCTTTCCGGCGCCGGCACAAGCTGCCCAAACACTGGTCAGCCATGCCCCCCTGTTGGGCAACCGGGCCGCCGGGACGCGGCCCGGTGCCGCGTTGCGGCAGGCACGAGCATTGCATGGATGAATGGTGGTGGAGCCGCACCAGAGGGAGGATCATGGCGTTCGACGAGATGAAGGCCCCGGACGGGGGCGTCCGCGCTCCCTACCGCGCCTACGAGAACTGGCTGCTGTCGGTCGCTCCCGACGTCCTGCCGCGCAAGCTGGAGCAGGCCGACGAGATGTTCCGCCGCATCGGCATCACCTTCAACGTCTACGGCGACCAGGAAGGCACCGAGCGCCTGATCCCCTTCGACCCCATCCCGCGCATCATTTCGGCCGAGGAATGGCAGCGCGTGCATAACGGATGCATCCAGCGCGTCAAGGCGCTGAACGCCTTCATCCACGACATCTACCACGACCAGGAGATCCTGAAGGCCGGCATCGTCCCGCGCGAGCAGGTGCTGGGCAATGACAGCTACCGGCCCGAGATGCAGGGCCTCGACGTCGCCCGCAACGTCTATGTCCACATCGCCGGTGTCGACGTGGTGCGGGTCGGCGCCGACGAGTTCTATGTGCTCGAGGACAATCTGCGCACGCCGTCCGGGGTCTCCTACATGCTGGAGAACCGGGCGATGATGATGCGCCTGTTCCCCGACCTGTTCGCCCGCCACCGGGTCAAGCCGGTGGATTCCTATTCCGACGTGCTGCACAAGGCGCTGCGCAGCGTCGCCCCCGCCGCCTGCGAGGGCGAGCCGACGGTGGTGGTGCTGACGCCGGGCTACCACAACAGCGCCTATTTCGAGCACGCCTTCCTGGCCGAGCAGATGGGCGTCGAGCTGGTCGAGGGCCGCGACCTGTTCGTTGCCGACGGCAAGGTGTGGATGCGCACCACCATGGGGCCGAAGCGGGTCGATGTCATCTATCGCCGCATCGACGACGATTTCCTCGACCCCCTGGCCTTCCGCCCTGATTCGGCGCTGGGGGTGCCGGGGCTGCTGTCGGTCTACCGCATGGGCGGGGTGACCCTGGCCAATGCCATCGGCACCGGGGTGGCCGACGACAAGTCGACCTACATCCACGTGCCGGAAATGATCCGTTTCTACCTGGGCGAAGAGCCGATCCTGCCCAACGTCCCGACCTGGCGGCTGGAACGCGAGGACGACCGCACCTATGTGCTGGAGCACCTGGCGGATCTGGTGGTGAAAGAGGTGCACGGTTCCGGCGGCTACGGGATGCTGGTCGGCCCGACCTCGACCAAGGCCCAGATCGAGGCGTTCCGCGCCAAGATCCTGGCCAATCCGGCCAACTACATCGCCCAGCCCACCTTGGCGCTGTCGACCTGCCCGACCCTGGTGGAATCCGGCATCGTGCCCCGACACGTGGACCTGCGCCCCTTCGTGCTGTCGGGCGAGACCACGACCCTGGTTCCCGGCGGGCTGACCCGCGTCGCGCTGAAGGAGGGATCGCTGGTGGTGAACTCGTCCCAGGGCGGCGGCACCAAGGATACCTGGGTGCTGGAGGATGAGCCATGCTGAGCCGCACCGCGGACCACCTCTACTGGATGAGCCGCTATATCGAGCGGGCCGAGAACATCGCCCGCTTCCTCGACGTGTCCAACCGGCTGTCGCTGTCGGGCGGCAGCGCCCACGATTGCTGGCTGCCGGTGCTGACCATCGCCGGCTGGCCGCCCCAGGACGGCGACGTCCCGGCGGTGCGGGTGATCTCGTGGTCGGTGCTCGACCATGCCAACCCGTCCTGCATCCACGGCTGCCTGCGCGCCGCCCGCGAGAACGCCCATGCGGTGCGCAGCGTCATTCCCAACGAATTGTGGGAGGCGATCAACTCCACCTGGCTGGAGATCAAGCGCCTGGATGGGGCGGCCTTGCGCGAACAGGGCCTGACCGGCTTCTGCGACTGGGTCAAGGATCGCTCGCATCTGGTGCGCGGCGCCACCTACGGCACCATGCTGCGCGACGAGCCGTTCCACTTCGTCCGCCTGGGGACCTTCATCGAGCGCGCCGACAATACCGCCCGCCTGCTCGGGGTGCGCGGTGCCGGGGTGACCGCCGAGTCCCGCTCCTCGGCCGCCGCCGACCAGCTGCACTGGGCGGCCGTGCTGCGCTCGGTGTCGGCCTACAAGTCGTTCCGGGCGCTGACCCGCGACGACATCACCCCGGCCGGGGTCACCGCCATGCTTCTGCTCAATGCCGACATGCCGCGCTCGCTGCATGCCTGCATGGACGCGGTGACCTATTCGCTGGAACGCATCCTGCCCACGGCGGAATGCACCCGCCTGGCCGGGGCCGCCCATGCCCGCCTGCATTACGGCCGTCTCGACCAGTTGCTGGAGGACGGCCTCGACCGGTTCGTCGACGATTTCGTCGTCGCCAACCACACCCTGGGCAAGCAGATCCACAGCGACTTCCTGATGGCCACGTGAGGCGTCGATGCGGCTTTCCATAGAGCATCAGACCGACTACGGCTATTCGGCGCCGACGGTCTATTCCATCCAGTACGTCCGCCTGAGCCCGCGCGAAGAATCCATCCAGCGTACCCTGTCGTGGCGCCTTGACACCCCCGGACAGGCCACCCCCTGGCGCGACGGCTTCGGCAATCTGGTCCATGTGGTGGTGCAGACCCGTCGCCACGACGCCCTGCACATCCACGTCAGCGGCGAGGTCGAGACCACCGAGACCCACGGGATCGTGCCCGAAACGGGCGGCGGCCTGCCGCCCGGGGCCTTCCTGCGCGAGACGCCGTTAACCATGGTTGACGACACCATCCGCGACTTCGCCTCCCGCTTCGAGGCTTTCCGCGCCCGCGGCCGGCTGCCCGCCCTGCACGCCCTGATGGCGGGCATCAGCGAGGCCGTCGCCTATGTCCCCGGCGACACCCATGTCCATTCCTGCGGCTCGGAAGCGCTGGCCCAGGGCAGCGGCGTGTGCCAGGATCATGCTCATGTGTTCATCGCCTGCTGCCGCGTCTGGGGCATCCCGGCGCGCTACGTCAGCGGGTACCTGCACACGTCGGCCGAGGATGGGCGCCATCTCTCGACCCATGCCTGGGCCGAGGCGCTGGTCGAGGATCTCGGCTGGGTCAGCTTCGATCCCAGCAACCGCCAGAGTGCCACCCAGGCCTATGTCCGCCTGGCCGTGGCCTTCGACTATCAAGGCGCCGCCCCGGTGCGGGGCGTCCGGCTGGGCGGCGGCCACGAGGAGATGAACGTGAGGGTCCAGGTCGAGCACCTCGCGGACCAATGAGGCCAAGCCCGCGAATGCGGGCATTTGAACTGGGGGGGGAGACATGACCTATTGCGTCGCCATGGCGCTGGACCAGGGACTGGTCTTCGCTGCGGATTCCCGCACCAACGCCGGCGTCGACCATATTTCCACGTGTCGCAAGATGCGGGTGTGGCAGCGCGAGGACGAGCGGATGATGGTCCTGCTCAGCGCCGGCAACCTGGCCGTCACCCAGGCGGTGGTCGCCATCCTGGATCAGCATGTCCGCGACGGCGACGGCGATCCCGACCACAGCCTGCTTCACGTCACCTCCATGCATACCGCCGCCCGCCTGGTCGGCCAGGCGGTGCGGCAGGTCTATCACCAGGATGCCAAGGCGCTGAAGGAGGCCGGGGTCGAATTCACCGCCTCGCTGATCCTGGGTGGGCAGATCCGCGGCGAGGCACCGCGCCTGTTCATGATCTACGCCGCCGGCAACTTCATCGAGGCGACGCCCGAGACCCCCTATTTCCAGATCGGCGAAACCAAGTACGGCAAGCCCATCATCGACCGCGTCATCACCACCGGGACGGACCTCGTCCGGGCTGCGAAGTGCGCGCTGCTATCCCTTGATTCTACTGTACGTTCCAACGTCACCGTGGGCCTTCCCATCGACCTTCTGGTCTACCGGACCGATACCTTCCGGCCGGCCACCCACCAGCTTATCAAGGATCATGACGCCTATTTCGAGGACCTGCGCTACCGCTGGGGCCAGGGCCTGAAGGACCTGTTCCAGGTGCTGCCCGACCCGCCCTGGGACATCCGCTGATCAGAACCGTCCGAGCAGGGCGTTCAGGGTCAGGCGGACCGGCGCGGTGCGTGCCTGCGCCACGGCACCGTGGTGGAGGTCCCACCTCACCCGCCGCAATACCCTGAGATGCGCCGAGGCCAGCGTCGCCGGCAACAGGGCCGGCAGCGCCGCCCTCTCGATACCCTTGACGGCCCGGGCGGAAGCCAGTTCGGCCTCGGCGGCCTTGGCGATTGCGGCGGCGGCGGCGGCCAAAGCGGGCTGCGGCGCCCTCCCCCCCAGCACATCCTCGGCCGAAGCCCCCGCCTGGTCCAGGCAGGCCGCCGGCACCGTCAACCACCCGGTTGACAGGTGATGGGGAACCGAGCGCAGCAGCCCGACCAGCGCCCAGGCGGTGCCGACCCGGCGCGCCGCCTCCAGGGAGGCCGGCCGCTCCGCCCCAAGGGTGCGGCAGGCCAGTTCGGCCAGCCCGCCGGCGGTGGCGCCGCAATAATCGCGCAGCGCCGCCAGATCCGGGAACGGGGCCGCTTCGAGATCGCGTTCGCGCGCCGCCAGCATGGCCTCGAAGGGCGCGACGGGCAGCCCCAGCCGCAGCAGCGGCGCCGCCACCGGGTGGCGGGCGGCCTCGTCATTGCGTTCACCGGCCAAGACCTCGCGCCACCATTGCAGGCGGATCATCCCGGCCATGGGCTCGCGCACCGAGTCGCGGATGCGCGCCAGTTCGAGGTTGAAGGCATACAGCACCATCACCCCGTCCCGCCGGTCGGCCGGGGCGAACAGCGCGGTGACGAAGCGCTCGCGGTCGAAGCGGGACACCTCGGCGGCGGCGGGTGAAAGGGGCTGATCGGACGCCATGGTAGCCGGCTTTTCCCTATCGGCGGATGGATTGCCGTGGCATATATAGAACCTTGAGCGCGTCCCGCCAAATGGGAGCTCCGCCGTGACCCGTGCCGCCGCCGCCACGCTGCCCGCCACCACCGGCAAGACCGCCGGCGCCGAGAACTTTCCCGTCGCGTCCCTGCTGCTGCGCCCCGCCCTGCGCCGGCAGGTGATGGCCTTCTACCGCTTCGCCCGCCACGCCGACGACGTCGCCGACGACCCGAGCCTCCTGCCCGAGGACAAGCTGGCCCGCCTGGCCGCCCTGGAAGCCGGCCTCGGCGGCGCGCCGGGTCCGGCGGTGGCGGCCGACCTGCGCGACGCCCTGGACGGCGATCCCCGCCTGCTCGCCCATGCCGAACAGCTGCTGCAGGCGTTCCGCCGCGACGCCCTGATCGGGCATTGCCGCGACTGGGGCGACCTGATGGCCTATTGCCGCTTTTCGGCGGCGCCGGTGGGGCGGTTCCTGCTCGACCTCCACGGCGAGGACGGGTCCGCCCATGCCGCCGCGGATTCCCTGTGCGCGGCCCTGCAGATCCTCAACCACCTGCAGGATTGCGCCGTGGATTATCGCAGCCTGGGGCGGGTCTACCTGCCCCTCGACCGCCTGCTGCAGGCCGGGCTCGACGGCCGCGACCTGGCGCTGGAGGCGGCGACGCCGGCGTTGCGCCACGTTCTCGACCAGGTCCTCGATCAGGTCGATGGCCTGCTGGAGCAGGCCCGTCCCCTTCCGGTCCTGATCGCCGATCTGCGCCTGCGCCTGGAAGCGTCGGTCACCCTGGCCATGGCCGAGCGGCTGGCCCTGCTGCTGCGCCGCCACGATCCCCTGGCCGGCCGGGTCGCCCTGTCGCCGCTATGCACCGCCGAGACCGTGCTGATCGGCCTGTTCCGCGCCTTCCTCCGCCCGGCATGAGTTCGTCCTTCTATTGGGCCATGCGCCTGATGCCCCGGGCCAAGCGGGACGCCATGTTCGCCCTTTACGGCTTGTGCCGCGCCCTCGACGACATGGTCGATTGCGACGCCCCGCTGGACCAGCGCCGCGCCCGTCTGGCGACCATGCGCGGCGTGGTGGCGGCGTGGCGGCAGACCGGCATCGCGCTGGCGCCCGCTCTGGCCGCCCTGGCCCCGTCCATCGAGCGCTACGGCCTTCCCGACGCCGAGTTGGACACCCTGATCGACGGCATGGAAATGGACCTGGAAGGGATGAGCGCCCCCGACCTCGCCACCCTTCGGCTGTATTGCCGGCGGGTTGCCGGCGCGCCGGCCCTGCTGGCGGTTCCCATCCTCGGCCGGGCCGAGGCCGGCGACTTCGCCCTGAGGCTGGCCGAGGGGCTCCAGTTCACCAACATCCTGCGCGATCTGGCCGAGGATGGCGACCGCGGCCGGCTGTACCTGCCGGCCGAGATTCTGGAGCAGGCCGGCATTCCCGCCCGCACCCCGCGGGCGGTGCTCACCCACCCCGCCCTGCCCCGGGCCTGCGCCGCCATGGCCGGGCTGGCGCAGGCGGCATTCGATGAGTCCGAATCCGAGCTGCGGGCCATCGGGGCGCGCGGGCTGTGGCCGGCGCGGGCGATGATGCAGACCTACCGCGCCCTGCTGGAGCGCATGACGGCGCGGGGCTGGCGGCGCCTGACGCCGGCGGCCAGGGTGGGCACGCCGACCCGGCTGTGGATCGCGTTGCGCTGCGCCGTCGCGGGACCGTGACCGCCACCCTGCACGTGGTCGGCGCCGGACTGGCCGGCCTCGCCGCCGCCATCGCCGGCCTGCGCGCCGGCTGGCGGGTCGCGGTGCACGAGGCCGCCCCCCAGGCCGGCGGCCGCTGCCGCTCGTTCCGCTGCCCGCGCCTGGACCGGGTGGTCGATAACGGCGCCCATCTGGTGCTGGGCGCCAACCGCACCGCCCTGGCCTTCGCCCGCGCCATCGGCGGCATCGAGGCGATGGAAGCGGGCGAGCCCGCCTTTCCCTTCCTCGACCTTGCCGACGGGCGGCGCCGCACCCTCGCCCCCTACCGTTTCGGAGCCGGACCGATGGAGAGCCTGGCCGCCCTGGGGCTGCCCTGGGTGGCCGGGCATGAAACGGTGGCGGTGCGCCTGGGCGCCGCGCCGTCCTACCGCCGGCTGTGGGAGCCGCTGTGCCTGGCCGCCCTCAACACCCCGGCCACCGACGCCTCGGCGCGCATGTTCGCCCGCCTGCTGCGCACGGTGATGACCGGGGGGCGGCAGGCGCTCACCCCCTATTCCTTCCCGTTCGGCCTGTCCGCCGCCTTCGCCGCGCCGGCGGTGGCGACGCTGGCCGCCCACGGGGCCGAGATCACCTTCCGCCGCCGCCTGATCGGGGTCGGTCCCGGCCGCCGGCTGATCTTCGACGACGGCATCGTATCGCTTTCGGCGGCCGACCGTGCCGTCCTCGCCCTGCCCCCCGACGCGACTTTCGCCGCCGAGGCCATCGTCAACGTTCATTTCCGCCTCGACCGCCCGCCGCCCTTCCGCCACCTGGGACTGACCGGCGGCGTCGCGCAATGGCTGTCGGCACGGAACGACGTGGTCACCGCCACCGTCTCGGCGGCCGGCCGCCTGGTGGAGGCGCAGCCCGACGCCCTGGCCGCCCGGCTGTGGCGGGACGTGGCGGCGGCGCTGGGCGACGATCCCGCCCGGGTGCCGCCCTTCCGCGTGCTGAAGGAGCGCCGCGCCACCCTGTCCCACTCGCCGGCGACGCTGCGCCGCCGGCCGGGTCCGGACGGGGCCGAATGGTTGTGGCGGGCCGGCGACTGGCTGTCCGGCCCATGGCCCTGCACCATCGAGACGGCGGTGGCCTCGGGCCTTGCCGCCACCCGCCTTGCGGTCGGGCGCGACGACGTCGACTTCGCGTGATACTGTTTTTGGCCCTTCACAAGGTCCCCTGCCTTGCCTATGTTGTGCCCAAGTTTTAGACCTTTTCCAATTTTCTCCACCCCATAACGAAAGAGGCGACAATGGCCTTCGAGCTTCCCCCGCTTCCCTATGACAAGGACGCGCTGGCCCCCCACATTTCGGCGCAGACCCTGGAATTCCACCACGGCAAGCATCACAACGCCTACGTCACCAACCTCAACAACCTGGTCAAGGACACCGACCTGGCGTCCAAGTCGCTGGAAGAGGTGGTCCTGGCGGCGGCCAAGGATCTGCCGGCCAAGCAGGGCATCTTCAACAACTCGGCCCAGGTGTGGAACCACACCTTCTTCTGGAACTGCATGAAGAAGGGCGGCGGCGGCAAGCCGTCGGGCAAGGTTCTGGCCAAGATCGAAGCCGCTTTCGGCTCCTACGAGAAGTTCGCCGAGGAGTTCAAGAACGCCGCAATCACCCAGTTCGGCTCGGGCTGGGCGTGGCTGGTGCTGGACGGCGACACCCTGAAGGTGACCAAGACCGGCAATGCCGACCTGCCCATGGCCCATGGCCAGAAGGCGCTGCTGACCTGCGACGTGTGGGAGCACGCCTACTACCTGGACTACCAGAACCGCCGCCCCGATTTCGTCCAGGCGTTCCTGGACAATCTCGTCAACTGGGAATTCGTCGAGAAGAATCTGGGCTAACGCCCAGTTTGGTGGTAACTACGGGCGGCCCCTCCGTATCGGAGCGGGCCGCTCCACGTTTCCGCCATCGCGGCACTTCGTCAGGGAACACACAGCATGCGCCGTTTCGCCCTTTCCTTCACCGCGGTCGCCGCCGTCCTGGCGGTCGCCGCCTGCTCCGAACCCGCCCAGCAGAGCGGCGGTGCCTCCGGTGCCGGCTCCACCGGCATGACCCAGGCCCGCCCGCCGGCTCCCGGCGTGATGAGCGAGGCCGACCGCCTGGCCCAGATGCAGCGCGAGTTCCAGACCTCGGTCGGCGACCGCGTCTTCTTCGCCACCGACAGCATCCAGCTGTCGGGCGACGCCAAGGCCACCCTGGATCGCCAGGCCGCCTTCCTGGCCCGCTACCCGCAGGTGATGCTGCGCATCGAGGGCCATGCCGACGAGCGCGGCACCCGCGAATACAACCTGGCCCTCGGCGATCGCCGCGCCCAGTCGGCCAAGGAATACCTGATGGCCCGCGGCGTCTCCGGCGGCCGCCTGTCCACCACCACCTACGGCAAGGAACGCCCCGAGGCCATCGGCTCCGGCGAGCAGGCCTGGGCGCAGAACCGCCGCGCGATCAGCGTCATCGCCCAGTAGGATTGCCTTTGCATTGCGAAGAAGGGGGCCACCGGCCCCCTTTTTTGTGGTTACACCGCCACCAGCACCGCCGCCACGTCGCGGCCCTCGGTCAGCATGACGTTGAAGGTGCGGCAGGCGGCGCCGGTGTCCATGGGCTCAGGGACGATCCCCGCCCCCTTGAGCGCGTCGCGCAGCGGACGCGGCACCGGCAGCATCCCCTTGCCGCAGCCCAGCAGCAGCACCATCGGCCTCGGCTCGTCGGCCAGCGCGGTCAGCAGCGCCTGGGCGTCCGCCTCGGCCGGCAAGGCCAGGGGCCACGCCACGGTGGCGCGCGGCATGACCAGCACCGAGCCCTCGTGACGGATGCCGGCGATGGTGAAGCCGCCATCGCCGTAGCCGTTGATCAGCTGGAACCCGGTGGGTACGAGGGGGGTGACGTCCATGGCGGGCTATGTGGGGCCGGGCCGGCGCCGCCGCTATGGCAGCGCCTGCTCGCCGGCCTCATCCTCTTCCTTCTGCTGGCCGGTGCGCAGGTTGAAGTAGATCAGCATCGGCACGCCCACGAAGATCGAGGAATAGGTGCCGACGGCGAGCCCCCACAGCATGGCCACCGAGAAGCCGTGCAGGACGTCGCCGCCGAAGACCAGCAGCGCCATGACGGTGACGAACACCGTGGCCACGGTCAGGAAGGTGCGCGCCAGGGTCTCGTTGACCGCCAGGTTGAGCACGTCGTGGATGGGCATGGACTTGTACTTGCGCAGGTTCTCGCGCACGCGGTCGTAGATCACCACGGTATCGTTGATGGAATAGCCGGCGATGGTCAGGATGGCGGCGACGCTGGTCAGGTTGAACTCCATGCCGGTGATGGCGAACAGCCCGAAGGTGGCGATGACGTCGTGGAAGGTGGCGGCCAGCGCGCCGATCCCGAACTGCCATTCGAAGCGGAACCAGACATAGGCGGCGATGGCCAGCACCGACAGGGCGACGGCCAGGACGCCGTCGCGCTTGAGCTCGTCGCCGACCTTGGGCCCGACGATCTCGACCCGGCGATAATCGTAACCCTGTCCCAGCGCGTCCTTGACCTTGGCCAGCGCCACCATCTGCGCCTTCTCGTCGCCGGCCTGCTTCTGCACGCGGATCATCACGTCACGTCCGGTGGCACCGAACTCCTGCAGCGACACCTCGCCCAGGTTCAGTCCGTCCAGGGTCGAACGCATGCGGGAGATGTCTGCCGGTCCGGGACTGGCCTGGACCTCGATCATGATCCCGCCGGCGAAGTCGATGCCGAAGTTGAAGCCCTTGAGTCCGATGGCGGCGAACGAGCCCAGGATCAGGGCGGCCGTGAAGGCGCTGGCGATGAAGCGCCGGCCGATGAAGTTGATGCGGGGCGTCCTGGCGATCAGGCGGCCGTAGAAGTTCATGGTGACGTTCTCCTACAGCGGCAGGGCCTTGGGCCGCCGCCACTTGATCCACAGCGCCACCATCAGGCGGGTGACCATGATGGCGGTGAACATGGACGAGATCAGGCCCAGCGACAGGGTGATGGCGAAGCCCCGGATCGGGCCGGTGCCGAACTGGAACAGCAGCGCCGCCGCCGCCAAGGTGGTCAAATTGGCGTCGAGGATGGTGCTGAAGGCGCGGTCGAAGCCGGCCTGGACGGCGCTGAGGATGGTCCGTCCGCCCCGCAGCTCCTCGCGGATGCGCTCGTAGATCAGCACGTTGGCGTCCACCGCCATGCCCATGGTCAGCACGATGCCGGCGATGCCGGGCAGGGTCAGGGTTGCCCCCAGCATGGACAGCAGACCGAGCAGCAGCACCAGATTGAGGACCAGCGCCACGTCTGCCAGAACGCCCAGGGTGCCGTAGATCACCACCATGAAGACGACCACCAGGATCAGGCCGATGATGCAGGCGATGGCGCCGGCGCGGATGGAATCGGCGCCGAGATCGGGGCCGACGGTGCGTTCCTCGAGCACCTGCAGCGGCGCCGGCAGCGCGCCGGCGCGCAGCAGCAGCGCCAGGTCCTGGGCTTCCTTGATGGTGAAGCTGCCCGAGATGATGCCCGAGCCGCCCAGGATGGGCTCGTTGATGCGCGGGGCCGAGATCACCTTCTCGTCCAGCACGATGGCCAGCTGCTTGGCCACGTTCTCGCGGGTGGTGTCGCCGAACTTCTTGCCGCCGGCGGCGGAGAAGCGGAACGAGACCACCGGGCGGCCGTCCTGGAAGGTGGCTTGGGAATCGGTCAGCAAGTCGCCGCCCACCTCGACGCGCTTCCTCACCACCACCTGGGCCGGCATGCCCCGTTCGCTCTCGGTGGCGGGCAGCAGCATGGACCCGGGCGGAATGCGGCCGCGTGCGGCCTCCTCGGGCGTGGTGGAATCATCGACCAGATGGAAGGTCAGCTTGGCGGTCTTGCCCAGCAGCGCCTTGATGCGGTCGGGGTCCTTGACGCCGGGCAGCTGGACCACGATGCGATCCGCACCCTGGCGCTGGATCGAAGGTTCGCGCGTGCCCAGCTCGTCGACGCGGCGGCGCACGATCTCGATGGACTGATCGACCGCGGCGTTGATCCGCTTGTTCAGCGCCTGCTCGGTATAGCGGAACCAGAAGGTGCCATCGTCGCCCACCTCGACCCCGGCATCGGGATCGAGCTTGCGCAGGTCGGCCCGCAGCCGTTCGCGGTCCGCCGGCTCCAGCAGGCGGACCTTGACCGCGTCCTTGCCGGCCACCCCGAGATCGGCATAGCGCGCCCGCTCCTTGCGCAGCAGCGTGCGCAGGGATTCCACCAGCGACGACAGGTGCTCGCGCACCACATAGCCGGTATCGACCTCGAGCAGCAGGTACGAGCCGCCCTGCAGGTCGAGCCCCAGGCTGACCGGCTGCAGCCAGCCCGGCATCTGGTCGGTGGTCTCGCGCGGAAAAAGATTCGGCGACGACCAGATCAGCCCGGCCAGGGCGACCACCAGCACCGTCACGATCTTCCACTTGGGGAAATGCAGCATGGGGATCCGTCGTCAGGATGAAGGGTAAGGCACCGCCGTCACTTGTCGGCGGCATCCTCCTTGGCGTCGTCCTTGGTGTCGTCCTTGCCGGCGGCGACCGGCTCGGTCTTGGAGATCACGTCCTGGATGGTGGCGCGCACCACGCGCACCCGCACGCCCTCGGCGATCTCGACCACCGCTTCCTGGTCGTTGACGACCTTGGTGACGGTGCCGTAGATGCCGCCCGAGGTCACCACCCGGTCACCGCGGCGCAACTGGCTCAGCATCTCCTTGTGCTGCTTGGCGCGCTTCTGCTGGGGACGGATCAGCAGGAAGTAGAACACCACGAAGATGAGGATCAGCGGCAGGAACTGCTCGATCCCGCCGAGACCTCCGGCGGAAGCGGCGGCCTGGGCATAGGCGGGCGTTACGAACATGTCGGAGTCTCCTAGGGCGGGCGGAACAGCGTCTCAAGAACCGTGCGGAATATAACGGCACCGCCGCCCGATGCAAACCTTAACCGCCGTTAACCCCGACTTGCCGGGCGGGCGGCGGCGCACTACCCTTATCGCATGGACCCGGAAGCCCTTCGTCTGCTCGCCCGCATCGCCGCCGCGCTGGAACGCCAGGCGCCGCCGCCGCTGGCCGCCGCCGATCTCGATGCCGCCGACGCCTTCGTCTGGCATGCCCATCCCGACGGGCTGGAGCCGGTGGACGCCATCAACCGGATCGACATCGCGCTGCTGAGGGGCATCGACCGCCAGCGCGACCTGCTGCTCGACAACACCCGGCGCTTCGCCCGGGGCCTGCCCGCCAATAACGCCCTGCTGTGGGGCGCGCGCGGCGCCGGCAAGAGCTCGCTGGTCAAGGCCGCGCACGCGGCGATCAACGCCGAGGCGCCGGGCGCCCTGGCCCTGGTGGAAATCCACCGCGACGACATTCCGTCGCTGCCGCGCCTGCTGCGACTGCTCAAGGCCCACGGGCGGCGCACCGTGCTGTTCTGCGACGACCTGTCGTTCGAGGGCCAGGACGACGCCTACAAATCGCTGAAGGCGGTGCTGGAAGGCGGCATCGAGGGCCGCCCGGCCAATGTGGTGTTCTACGCCACCTCGAACCGGCGCCACCTGATGAGCCGCGACATGATCGACAACGAGCGCGGCAGCGCCATCAATCCCGGCGAGGCGGTGGAGGAGAAGGTGTCGCTGTCCGACCGCTTCGGGCTGTGGCTGGGTTTCCATCATGTCGGCCAGGATACCTATCTGGAGATCGTCGCCGGCTATGCCGGACGGTTCGGGCTGGCGGTGGACGACGAGACCCTGCACCGCGAGGCCAACGAATGGGCAGTGACCCGCGGCGCCCGTTCGGGCCGCGTCGCCTGGCAATTCATCCAGGACCTGGCCGGCAGGCTGGGGGCGCGGCTGGATTAGCGGGGGGCGGCAGAATTCGGCCGTCGCGTCGCAATGCTCAAATCGTCATCGCCTGGCTTGAACCAGTGCTGTCCGGTTCATTTCCTGCCGCCACCCTTTTCCGTCATGCCCGGGCTTGACCCACTTCTGTCCGGTTTATTTTTCGGAGAGCCTTCGGGAGCCCTTGGTGTCGGCCGCGTCCAGGGTGATGTTGGCGGAAGCGGACAGATTACCCTCGCCCGCCTGCGGGACCTTTGCGAAACTATGCCCGAGGACGCCCTCGTCCTTCGAGACGACCGCTGGCGCGGTCTCCTCAGGATGAGGGCTTTAATGATTTCAACGTATTAAGCCTCATCCTGAGGAAGCCCGTAGGGCTGTCTCGAAGGATTAGGCGTCCCCGGCCCGGATTTCGCAAAGGTCCCGCAGGCGGGCGAGGGGGCATGGGCCAGCCGAGAA
>NZ_CACVCG010000036.1 GCF_902729435.1 Magnetospirillum sp. UT-4 | reverse complement strand
AAGGTGTTGACGGCTTGCCGGCGGTTTTGATATAAGCCGGCCTCCCCGAAAGCGGGGGGCTTGATTTCCGGGATTTTCCGGGGGTCCTGACGGGGTTTCGGCCTCTGCTCTTTGACAAGTGAAGACGATTAGGAAGGGATGCGCAGGCGGCGTCGGTCCGGTATCGGACTCGTTCGCAAGCTGAGCGCATTCTTGCTAGATTGCGTTAATGCTTTGGACGAGCTCTGTTCCGGTGCCCTTCGGGGTAGTCGGAAGTCAACTTGAGAGTTTGATCCTGGCTCAGAACGAACGCTGGCGGCAGGCTTAACACATGCAAGTCGAACGATGCCTTCGGGCATAGTGGCGCACGGGTGAGTAACACGTGGGAACATACCTTTCGGTGGGGGATAACTCCGGGAAACTGGAGCTAATACCGCATACGCCCTTCGGGGGAAAGATTCATCGCCGAGAGATTGGCCCGCGTCCGATTAGCTAGTTGGTGAGGTAAAGGCTCACCAAGGCGACGATCGGTAGCTGGTCTGAGAGGATGATCAGCCACACTGGGACTGAGACACGGCCCAGACTCCTACGGGAGGCAGCAGTGGGGAATATTGGACAATGGGCGCAAGCCTGATCCAGCCATGCCGCGTGAGTGATGAAGGCCTTAGGGTTGTAAAGCTCTTTCGCACGCGACGATGATGACGGTAGCGTGAGAAGAAGCCCCGGCTAACTTCGTGCCAGCAGCCGCGGTAATACGAAGGGGGCTAGCGTTGTTCGGAATTACTGGGCGTAAAGCGCACGCAGGCGGTTTGGTTAGTCAGAAGTGAAAGCCCCGGGCTCAACCTGGGAACTGCTTTTGATACTGCCAAGCTTGAATCACGGAGAGGGTAGTGGAATTCCGAGTGTAGAGGTGAAATTCGTAGATATTCGGAAGAACACCAGTGGCGAAGGCGACTACCTGGCCGTCGATTGACGCTCATGTGCGAAAGCGTGGGGAGCAAACAGGATTAGATACCCTGGTAGTCCACGCCGTAAACGATGAGTGCTAGATGTTGGGGTGCTTGCACCTCAGTGTCGCAGCTAACGCGTTAAGCACTCCGCCTGGGGAGTACGGCCGCAAGGTTAAAACTCAAAGGAATTGACGGGGGCCCGCACAAGCGGTGGAGCATGTGGTTTAATTCGAAGCAACGCGCAGAACCTTACCAGCCTTTGACATGGGAACTATGGGCCTGAGAGATCGGGTCCTTCACTTCGGGTGGGTTCCACACAGGTGCTGCATGGCTGTCGTCAGCTCGTGTCGTGAGATGTTGGGTTAAGTCCCGCAACGAGCGCAACCCTCATCTTCAGTTGCCATCATTTGGTTGGGCACTCTGAAGAAACTGCCGGTGACAAGCCGGAGGAAGGTGGGGATGACGTCAAGTCCTCATGGCCCTTACGGGCTGGGCTACACACGTGCTACAATGGCGGTGACAGTGGGTCGCTAACTCGCGAGAGTGTGCTAATCCCTAAAAACCGTCTCAGTTCGGATTGTTCTCTGCAACTCGAGAGCATGAAGTCGGAATCGCTAGTAATCGTGGATCAGCATGCCACGGTGAATACGTTCCCGGGCCTTGTACACACCGCCCGTCACACCATGGGAGTTGGTTTTACCCGAAGCCGGTGAGCTAACCGCAAGGAGGCAGCCGACCACGGTAAGGTCAGCGACTGGGGTGAAGTCGTAACAAGGTAGCCGTAGGGGAACCTGCGGCTGGATCACCTCCTTTCAAGGAAGACCTGGATTGCGTTTTCTCCGAAACGCTTCCCGGACTTGCCTTCAAACACGGTCTGGCGCCGTCTCCGCATCCCTTCCTCGATGATGTTTGCAAGACCCAAGATAAACTTGGCCTGTCTTCGACAGGACAAGATGAACTTGGCCTGTCTTCGACAGGCAAGAAAGCTTGGCCTGTCTGCGACAGGACGGGGGCCTGTAGCTCAGCTGGTCAGAGCACACGCTTGATAAGCGTGGGGTCGAAGGTTCAAATCCTTCCGGGCCCACCATGCTTTTCCGGCCTGCGGCGGTGGTGGTTTCCACGGGGCATTCACCACAGAGACACAGAGACACAGAGAAGGCACAGAGAAATAGGAATTTCTCTTGTTGCTCTCTGTGATTTCCTCTGTGCCTCTGTGTCTCTGTGGTTTTCTCACCCTTGCCGCTTTCGGAGCGGGGCCATAGCTCAGTTGGGAGAGCGCTAGCTTTGCAAGCTTGAGGTCGTCGGTTCGATCCCGACTGGCTCCACCAGTTTTCTGGGTATGGGCAGTTTCCGGGTTCCGGGCGACCGAGTGCATCATCGAGTGGAAGAGGATACTTCCTTGTCGTCGACTTCGTGTCGAAGACGTCCCCGATTTTTTGGGGCACGCTCTTTGTCATCGTGAATAGGTTTTTCTGATCTGTGCTGTGTGGTTGCGCGCGCTTTTTTCCAAAGCCCGCGCGGCGCCTGAGCGGGCCCGGCATGCTTCGCATGCATTCGTTATGAATGCCGGCGAAGCCGGCAACGGGCCGGCCGACGGCCAAACCACGCAGTGGTATCGCTGAAGTTCTAAGCGTTCCGATCTTGGGCTTGCCCCTGGTTGGGACGGTATCAAGCGTCATAAGGGCATTTCGTGGATGCCTTGGCACTGAGAGGCGATGAAGGACGTGGCACGCTGCGAAAAGCGTCGGGGAGCTGCGAGCAAGCTTTGATCCGACGATCTCCGAATGGGGAAACCCCACCGTAAGGTGATCCCAAGCTGAATCCATAGGCTTGGGAGGCGAACCCGGGGAACTGAAACATCTAAGTACCCGGAGGAAAGGACATCAACCGAGACTCCGCTAGTAGTGGCGAGCGAACGCGGACCAGCCCAGTGCTGGTGCTTACATAATCCGAACCGTCTGGAAAGTCGGGCCATAGCGGGTGACAGCCCCGTAGGAGTAAACCGAGCATCAGCCTCGAGTAAGGCGGGACACGTGAAATCCTGTCTGAACGTGGGGGGACCACCCTCCAAGGCTAAGTACTCCTCAGTGACCGATAGCGAACAAGTACCGTGAGGGAAAGGTGAAAAGCACCCCGACGAGGGGAGTGAAAGAGATCCTGAAACGGAATGCCTACAAGCAGTCGGAGCCTCCTTGAGGGGTGACGGCGTACCTTTTGTATAATGGGTCAGCGAGTTAGCGTATGCAGCAAGCTTAAGCCGGTAGGTGTAGGCGTAGCGAAAGCGAGTCTGAATAGGGCGCCGAGTTGCATGCGTTAGACCCGAAACCGGGTGATCTAGTCATGGACAGGTTGAAGGTGGGGTAACACCCACTGGAGGACCGAACCCACGCCTGTTGAAAAAGTCGGGGATGATCTGTGACTAGGGGTGAAAGGCCAATCAAACTCGGAAATAGCTGGTTCTCCGCGAAAGCTATTTAGGTAGCGCGTCGGACGAATACCGCCGGGGGTAGAGCACTGGATGGGCTAGGGGGTCCCAAAGACCTACCAAACCTAACCAAACTCCGAATACCGGCGAGTACTATCCGGCAGACAGACGGCGGGTGCTAAGGTCCGTCGTCGAGAGGGAAACAGCCCAGACCGCCAGCTAAGGTCCCCAAATCGTGGCTAAGTGGGAAAGGATGTGGGAAGGCCAAAACAACCAGGAGGTTGGCTTAGAAGCAGCCATCCTTTAAAGAAAGCGTAATAGCTCACTGGTCTAATAGCAGTCCTGCGCCGAAGATGTACCGGGGCTCAAGCCACGTACCGAAGCTGCGGGCTCGAGAAATCGAGCGGTAGCGGAGCGTTCCGTAAGCCTGTGAAGTCGTACGCGTGAGCTGCGATGGAGGTATCGGAAGCGAGAATGCTGACATGAGTAGCGACAAAGAGTGTGAGAAACACTCTCGCCGAAAGTCCAAGGGTTCCTGCGCAAGGCTAATCCGCGCAGGGTGAGCCGGCCCCTAAGGCGAGGCCGAAAGGCGTAGTCGATGGGAACCTGGTTAATATTCCAGGGCCTGCTGGACGTGACGACCTTCGTAAGTTGTATCCTCTTATCGGATTGAGGGTGCAGCGAAGAGGGTCCGGGAAATAACGCCAGCGTATAGACCGTACCCGAAACCGACACAGGTGGACTGGTAGAGCATACCAAGGCGCTTGAGAGAATGGTGTTGAAGGAACTAGGCAAATTGACCCCGTAACTTCGGGATAAGGGGTACCCTCATATGCGCAAGCATTTGGGGGTGGCACAGACCAGGGGGTGGCGACTGTTTACTAAAAACACAGGGCTCTGCGAAGTCTAAAGACGACGTATAGGGTCTGACGCCTGCCCGGTGCCGGAAGGTTAAAAGGAGGGGTGCAAGCTCTGAATTGAAGCCCCGGTAAACGGCGGCCGTAACTATAACGGTCCTAAGGTAGCGAAATTCCTTGTCGGGTAAGTTCCGACCTGCACGAATGGCGTAACGACTTCCCCGCTGTCTCCAACACCAACTCAGCGAAATTGAATTCTCCGTGAAGATGCGGAGTACCCGTGGCTAGACGGAAAGACCCCGTGCACCTTTACTACAGCTTTGCAGTGGTACTAGGGAATGGATGTGTAGGATAGGTGGGAGGCTTTGAAGCATCGGCGCCAGCCGGTGTGGAGCCATCCTTGAAATACCACCCTTCTGTTTCCTGGTATCTAACCGCGCCCCGTGAACCCGGGGCCGGGACCCTGCATGGCGGGTAGTTTGACTGGGGCGGTCGCCTCCCAAAGAGTAACGGAGGCGCGCGATGGTGAGCTCAGGCCGGTCGGAAATCGGTCGCTGAGTGCAATGGCATAAGCTCGCCTGACTGCGAGGCCCACAAGCCGAGCAGAGACGAAAGTCGGTCATAGTGATCCGGTGGTCCCGCGTGGAAGGGCCATCGCTCAACGGATAAAAGGTACGCCGGGGATAACAGGCTGATCTCCCCCAAGAGTCCACATCGACGGGGAGGTTTGGCACCTCGATGTCGGCTCATCACATCCTGGGGCTGGAGCAGGTCCCAAGGGTTCGGCTGTTCGCCGATTAAAGTGGTACGTGAGCTGGGTTTAGAACGTCGTGAGACAGTTCGGTCCCTATCTACCATGGGTGTCGGAAACTTGAGAGGACCTGTCCCTAGTACGAGAGGACCGGGATGGACGCACCTCTGGTGTACCGGTTGTCGCGCCAGCGGCATTGCCGGGTAGCTACGTGCGGACGAGATAACCGCTGAAAGCATCTAAGCGGGAAGCTCCCCTCAAAACCAGGTTTCCCTATCAGAGCCGTGATAGACCATCACGTCGATAGGTGGCATGTGGAAGCGTGGCAACACGTGAAGCTAAGCCATACTAATCGCTCGATCGGCTTGATCCCGCCCCACCCAGCGGCAAGCCCAAGCTGAACGCTTGAACTTCATGTGCCCTCAGGCGCCGGGCGGACTTCTCCGAAGTCCTTGGCTCCCGCGGCGCAAGCCGCGCGGCTGCAGTCGCAGCCGTGTATCAGGTGCGCGATACCAGAAAGATCAGAAAAAAACGTTTCCTTCGACGACCTGGTGGTCATAGCGGGGGACCTACACCCGATCCCATCCCGAACTCGGACGTGAAAGCCCCCAGCGCCAATGGTACTGTGTCTCAAGGCACGGGAGAGTAGGTCGCTGCCAGGTCTTCCAAGGAAANGTCGCAGCCGTGTATCAGGTGCGCGATACCAGAAAGATCAGAAAAAAACGTTTCCTTCGACGACCTGGTGGTCATAGCGGGGGACCTACACCCGATCCCATCCCGAACTCGGACGTGAAAGCCCCCAGCGCCAATGGTACTGTGTCTCAAGGCACGGGAGAGTAGGTCGCTGCCAGGTCTTCCAAGGAAATGCAAAACCTATCCACGATCCAAAAGCGCAGGCCCCAAAAGCCTGCGCTTATACATTTCCGCGGGGTGGAGCAGCCCGGTAGCTCGTCAGGCTCATAACCTGAAGGTCGCAGGTTCAAATCCTGCCCCCGCAACCAAATTAGCCCGCAAGTTCAAACACTTGCGGGCTTTTTGATTCGTGCCGTCACCATCCGGTCGATCCCGTGGTAGCACTGTGGTAGCAAGAGCGCGAAAACCCTTGCGAGGGAGTGCGAAATCCCCTGGCCTTCATCGCAGCCTAGCCCAGTGCTCATCGACCCCCTGCCTGAAGACATCGAGGGCATCGTTTGACGGCAGCGTGGTGATGTCGATCCCGCTGACGTCGAATGGGAAAAAGGCAAGGCTCTGCCGAATCTCCTCGACGGGTTTCATCCGCCCCTCCGACGCGCGAATTGCCGCCTCGGCCATCCAGGCGAGCAACTCGGGATCAGCCAAGCGGATGGGGGGCGATGGCAAGTATGTGCCTTTGGCTCCAGACTCGCGCAGAACTCCCCAGTCGACGAACGTTCGCTGAATGCGCCGAGCCGCCCTGGCGACCGTTTCCCTTTCGCCAAACCGCTCTTTCAGCCGGCGCTGCATCTGGGGCGCCGAGATATTGTCTTGAAGACGAAGAAGGCGTCCGATGGTCTGAGCCACCTCTCCGAAGAAGGGGTAGGCCGCCATGGCACTGGCCCAGTGGATCGCGACATGGTGTTCGGGCGGCAAATGCTGGAGCAGGCGCAGGCCGTGGTCGCGGAACGGCACCAGTTCGGCGGGAACCCGCGCCCAAGTCTTCAGCAGGATGGTGATGGCCTTTTCGCGGTTTCCGCGCTCGGGATTCTGCCCGACCGATAACTGGTCCTGCAGCATGTCCCGTAGCGCCGCGACAATCTCGGCATCGGCTTTGCCGTCTGCGACCATCCGGGCGGTTGCGTCCATCCATTCCAGCTTGATGCGCTGGCTGAACCCGATTTCGGGAGAGGGCGCCAACCTATGCCCTCTCAATCTTCACCAGTGGAACTACGACCTCCTCCAGCGAGGCCCCGCCATGGCCGACGACGCTCTTGCCCGGAGTAATGAAGGCTTCCCTTCCAGTGGCCAGCAGCGGCAGGTAATCCGCCGGAAGGCCAATGGGAGGCCATTCGATTGCTGATGGAAATGTGTCCTTGACCTGCCGGCGCTGGACCTGCGTCGTGTAGGTACGCACTCGCTCCCCGCGTTCTTCGGCGTTCGAGCCTTCGGCTGGACGCCCGATCCCGCTGGCTTCGATATTGCCGTGGTCTGATGTAAGGAAAATAGTGAACCCGCCATTAACCAGTGTCGCGACAAGGCGAGATAGATAGCCGGTCTCCGACCAAAGAGCAACTTGGCTATGCATGCCGCTCATGCCCAATTCCATGCCATGCATGATTCTATCAATCTTATCTACGACCAATCCAAGAACACGGATTTGCGACAATGAAATGAGATCCTCTACTGTGCATAGATCACCGAAATCTCCAAGCCCCTTGCGATACTCAACCTGCCGCCCCGTGAATCCCTGATCGGCCCAGAACTGCGCCCATTGGGATGCCTCCCTGGACGTGGTGCCGATGTGTTTGCCGAACTGCACCGGCGGCTTGCCGGAGAACACGGCCTGCCGACTGACCGAAGTGAGGGTTGGCACCCAGGCGAATACGGCATCGTCCTGGATGACGATGTGGGGCACCTGCGCCGTCAGGCTCGGGCGGAGGATGAGCCACTGGTCCAGCGCCAAGCCATCGACCACGACCAGGGCCACCTTCCCTGCCTTGCCGTCCTCCAGCACCCGCGCCATGGCGCGGGGGACGTGGTGCAGCATGACCGGCGGGGTCGGCGGTTGGCTGTGCAGCCCAGAGTATCGCCTGTCCAGCCAGGCAGCGAACGACCGATCGACCTCTGCCTGCAACGCCCGATACCGCGGTGCCAGCTCGGCTTGCCCTGAGGCATCGAGGCGATGCCACAGCACGGATGCTTCCGCCCAGCGCTGGGCGAAGGACAGCCAGATGCGGTATCGGCAATCCTCGGGGGGTACATCGCCGCTTAGGATCTCCAACAGCTTGGCGAGACGCTCCCCGATGGCTGCTCCGCCACCCCCGGTGATGCCGGCCCGGACCCAGTCGTCCGTGATCGCGTCGGCATGGCCGAACGGGACCGGTGTCAATCCGCCTTCAACAAAGAGCGTGTCGATGGTGACGCGGACGTCGGGGTGGCCGAAGGGAACCTCGGGCAAAAGGGCGGCGACGTCGGCGGGAAGGGGAATGTTGGCCGACCTGTAGAGGAACCCAGGCCAACGATCCTGCAGGAAGGTCAGAAACCGCTGGCGGTCCGAGAAGAGGTCGTCGAGCGGCCAGTCGGCCAGCACAGTCGACGCCTTCAGGCGCTCCACCAGCCAGGCGGCGAGAGCCGCTGGCAGGATGCGGGTACCATAATGCAGGCGTAGAAGTTCCCGGAGAAGGTCGGTGGGCGTCCGCAGTACCTCGGGCACCAGGCCGTACACATGGAGAAGGATGAACTTCTTGGTCTCCGGGTCATTCATCCGGCTCGGCTTCTCTCGTTGCTGAGCCTCGAACAGAGCGGGCAGATCGCCGCGCTCAATGGCCCGGATCACCGGCGCGCTGAGGTTCTGGAACAGCGACGTCAGGCTCGGCTCGACGACGGTCGCCGCCATCAGCAGGTCAAAGGGCACGTCCTCTCGTCGCTCGCCAAAATGGATGACCAGCAGCGGCTGGTCGGCGTGATCGCGGACCGTGGTCTCGAAGGTGAGGCGGAACGCCATTTCGTCGTCGAGTTCGAGCACGTTGTAGCCACGGTCGCGGATGGCCGCCTGGACTGCCTCCTCGGTCAGCAGGCGATCCGGGTCCAGCGCCACCACCAGGGGAGCGACGTCGGGATTCAGGCCCTTGGTGACGGCCTCCACCCAGGTCATGACGGTGACCTCTTCAGACGGGACACAAGCCTGCCGACGATGTCGCTGGCTTGGCGTTGTCGCAAAACCCGGCGATCACGGTCGCCCTCGTCGTCAGTGTCCGCTTCGAACCGAGCAACGGCGACGGGCCCGTCCTTCCGGTACCCTTCTCCAGTCTCATCGTCACAAAAGTGCCGGGCAAGAATACCAAGCGCCTCGCCGATGGTATCGCGGTGTCTTGTGGCCTGGGCATTGAGGAATTGCCCCACGATGGCGTCGATGCCGGCCTCGGCGTGCTCCAGGCAATAGACCAGGTCGTGGGCGTCCTTGCGCTCCGCCCGTTGGTCGAAGGCGAACGCCTTCAGGCAGGTGAAGCTGACCACATCGGCATACTGTACAGTTTCGGTCGCCAGCCCGTTGCCGCCAAGAAGTTCGGCGGTGACCGGCACATCCTCGTGGAGATCGAACACCATGGAGGAGTGCGGGATGTTGATTGCCGAGATGTTTCCTTCCGTCGGCAGCGGCTGAAGGCGGCCGGCGGCGCCATCCGGCGCATCGGCCAGGAATTCGATGACGAGGGTCGTGCGTTCGTCCACCTTCGTCTGCCACCGCCAGCTCAGTTTCTGGCCTTTCTCGTTGGTGGCGCGCTCGAAGTTCATTCTCCGCAGATTGTCTTCGAGCGTGCTGTACGCCTCGGTGTCGGCGAGGATCGACAGATCGACGACGACGTCGATATCGCCGGTACCGGCATGGGGCGGAACCGTTGGGGGGCGCGCGCGCACCAGATAGCGCGGGGCCAGTCCGCCCACCAGATAGATCGAATTCTTGTAGGGCCCGAGACCGCGGAGGAGCGTGACCAGCACCCTTTCACAGGCGTCCGTGACCGGCGAGCTGTATCCGTTCATCGTCGTGGGCTTGATCATCAGACACCTAGCTTTTCATGGCGGAAGTGTTCGGCCATGTCCTTGGACCGTCCGCTCCCCTGTATCAGCAGATCGAGGTAGACCTGCAGGGGATTCGCCACGCGGATCTGGTCGATTTCTTGGAGGTTTCGGAAATCCTCAGGCGTTTTTACCTCATGAAGGCCTAGATTCCAGCCTTCATGGACCGGCCGGGCGTCCATCATTTCAAGCGCGCATTGGAGATCGGCATCGGGCCGCACACGGCAGATGATCTGGGAGATGTTGGTGAGGTATGGCGAATATATCTGGGCCGCCGCCTCGCCGGTCACTGCGTATTCGACGGCATGGGTCTGGCAGGCTTCCGCCACGTACCGCACAAGCTCCTTCCCCGAGGCCGGAACGTAGTAGCGACGGAGCCGAAGCGGCTTCTGCTCCGAGATGTGGCGGACCCAGGCATTGACCATGGCCCGGGCATCGCTGAGCCGCCGGACCTTGGCGGGGCCGCTTCCCTGCGTTTCCATCCATTCGCGACGCTCAAGGTCGGTGAGGGTCTGGGACACGGTCGGTGGCGACACGCCGCTGGCGTCGGCAACCTCCTTGACGCTCAGCCATTCCGCCCGCCGCTCGAAGACGGCCATGAGCACCTGCGCCTTCCGGCCGTAGAAGAGCGACCCGAGCGCGCGGCGTTTGCCCTTGGGCTGGGGGCGGTCGACATACACGAACGCGCCTGGGGCGGGCACATACAGGCTGCCGCTTTTGTCGAAATAGCCGACGCCACGGTCGCGCAACGTCACTCGCGCGCCCGGTGAAATCGCCTCGGCGATCAGGAACGGCTGGATATGGCGCGTTTCCGTCGCGGCGAGGGTCTTCGCCGAAGCCTCCAATTGCCAAACGGCTTCGCGAACGTCGCGCGGGAAAGCCTCCTGCTTGGCCTCGACCACGATCAAGAGCGGCTTGTCGGCGATTTCAACCTCCACTAGGAAGTCGAATCGCGCATTGGGACGGGCCATGACATCGGGCGCGGCCAAGTGCGCCGCCGTGCCGGGCACCTGCCGCAGGGCCGCCACGAAAGCGTCGATCAGCGCATCATCAAATTTGGTGTCCTGGGGCATATTTCCTGTCCAGCAAACATGCGCCTTCTACCACATATTCGGCCTCACGTCGATATTTGCTGTTCAGCAAATATGCCGCCGTCACCCCAGCCGGACCACCAGCAAGGGGTCGAGCGACGGCACCACCTGGCGCATGTCGGCCAGGGTCTGGTGCCAGGTGGCTTGCTCCTGCTCGAAGGCGGCAAGCCGGTGGGCCTTGACCTGTGGCAAACCAATGGCGTCGATGGCTTTCCGGCGCGCGGCGAAGGAATATTCGTTCCTCGCCGCTTCCTTGTCGAGACGGGCGCGATGGGCGGCAAGGAGTTCATCGTAGACCGGCCGGCCGTGCGTCTCCGCCTCGCGGCGCGACCGCCGCATCAGCTCCTCGATATCGGAGTTGTCGACATAGCCCACCACCGATACCTCGTCGGTCAGCAGCCGGTCCCACAGGTGGCGGGCGGTGGGGCCGAGCACGCGGCCATCGTGGTGAACGAACAGCGGGACGATCCGCTGGCGCTTCCAGTCCAGCGCCTGAACCGACACCCGCCATAGCGACCAGACGCCGTGGATGTCCCCGGACATGCCGGGAAGCTGGATGATCGGAATGGGCTGCCCCTCGGCGAATCGCGGCAGGCCCATGGACAGGCCGCGGATGCGTTCGCTTTCGAGGCCGACATGCAGGAGATCCGAGGGTGTCTCGGCGGTTACCGGCGTGAAGGCGACCTTGCTCCAGACCTCGCCTTCGGGCCAGGTCAGCCGCCAGGCCCGGCTGTCGCCGTCGGCGGTGCCGCCCTGGGAGCGCAAATAGCCGACGGTCATCCGCTCCACCCAGTGGGGCAGGGGGTGCTCCATCATCCGCCGCGCTTCGCCTGGATCGATATCCTGGCTGTCGCCCAGAATGGAGGCGGCGCTGCGGCCGGCCTGGGCATCGCCGCGCACCTGATCCACCAGCCCGTCCACCAGCCTGTCGAGCTGATCGGGGGCCAGTACCGCCTCGACATACATGTCGTCGAACAGCCGATCCGCCCGCGACGAATCCAGCACGTCGCCGGCCTTGTCGACGCCGAATTCGTCGAGGATGACGGCGAGCTTTTCCTCCAGCACCTCCTGGACCCGGGCCTCCACCGTGTCCTTGAGGGTGAAGTTCAAGGCGCGGACGGTGTGCTTCTGGCCGATACGATCGACGCGGCCGATGCGCTGTTCCAGCCGGGTCGGGCTCCACGGCATGTCGAAGTTGATGACGACATGGGCGAATTGCAGGTTCAAGCCCTCGCCGCCGGCATCGGTCGAGATCAGCACGCGGGCGCGTTCGGCGAAGGCCCGCTGCACATCCTTGCGCTCGTCCATGTCCATGGAGCCGTTGAGGGTGACGACATCGAAGCCCTGCTGCCCCAGGATGGCGGCGAGCATGGCCTGGGTGGGCACGAACTCGGTGAAGATCAGCACCTTGAGCGACGGGTCGGCCTCTTCCTGCTGAAGCCGGTAGATTGTGTCGAGCAGCGCCTCGGCCTTGACGTCGGAGCCGTTCATCTCGGTGCGCTTGGCCAGATCCAGCAGAGTCTGGATCTCTGCCTTCTCGTTGCGGTTGGCCGAGCGAACCTGAATCAGCGCATCCAGCGCCTCCTGGGCGTCGATGTCGGCGAAATCGTCCTCGTCCATGGGGAACAGCGACAACTGGTCGTCGGGGGCGGCTAGTACCTCCAGCCGGCGTTCCAGGGTGGCGCGGATGGCGGCGGTGGAGGATGTCACCAGCCGCTGCATCAGGATCATCAGGAAGCTGATGTGCCGCTTCTTCTGCTTGAGCGCCTGGTTGTAGCCAAAGCGGACATAATCGGTGACGGCGTCGTAGAGCTGACGCTGCAGTTCGTGGCGGGGTTGCCATTCCACCGGCAGCAACTGGGTGCGGCGCGGGCGAAACAGCGGCTTGCCGTCGCCATCGACGGCGTTGCGCTTCTCTGTGCGGATGACATAGGGCGCCACCCGGTCCCGCGTCACGCTGCCCTCGTTGGGAAACGCCTTGGCGTCCAGCAACGAGATCAGCCGGTGGAAGTTGTCGGTCTTGCCCTGGTGCGGCGTCGCCGATAGCAGCAGCAGATAGGGGGCGGCCTCGGCCAGCCCCTGGCCCAGCCGGAACCGGGCCACTTGATCGGTGCTGCCGCCCAGGCGGTGGGATTCGTCGACGATGACCAGATCCCAGCCCACGGAGATCAGGTCGTTGAAGCGGTCGCGATTGAACTCGGCGACGCGGTCCCGGCTCCAGCCGCGCCGTTTGTCCAGCGGCTTGACCGAGTCCATGGGTACGATGGCCTGATCGAACGCCGCCCAGATATTGTCCTGGCCGGTGATGCGCCGGTAGGCGGGGAAGTCGTTGGGCAGCAGAAGGTGGAAGTCCTCGTCGAAGTGGGTCTTCATCTCGGCCACCCATTGGGTGACCAGGCCCTTGGGCGCCAGCACCAACACCCGCTTCACCCGCCCGCGCAATTTCAGTTCGCGGATGATGAGCCCTGCCTCGATGGTCTTGCCGAGGCCGACTTCATCGGCCAGCAGATAGCGGATGCGGTCATCGGCGACCGCGCGGGACAGCGCCTTGATCTGGTGCGGCAGCGGCACCACCGAGGCGGCGATGGGCGCCAGCAGGGTGTCGTGCTCCACCGCCTCGGACACCCGCGCCGCCGAGGCCAGATAGGTGATGCGGTCGGCATCGGCCGAATTTGGCCGGTCGAGCGGCTCCAGGCTCTCGGCCGCCACCCGAACCACGGCATCCCGTCCGGTCAGCCAGATGCGGCAGAAGGTCTTGCCCCACAGGGTCTCGCTCTCGATGACCCGGCAAACCTGCCGATAGTCCGTGCTCCAGCGCCATGCCCCGGTTTCGACCATTATCCCGTGATCCTGTGGGGGAACCCCCAAACAGATGCTTTCGTCAGATGATTACCCAGCGCCGCAGTTCCGTTCCTTTCAACGGATTGGGATAAGTATCCAGGATCCAATTCACATAGGCGAACTCAGGATCAGCTGGCCTGTAGACCCAATAATCGTACTGGTCGACGCCAGTTTTGCAGAGCCTCAGGATTGCCGGACGAGGGAGCTCCGCATCGCTTACCTCGACCGTCCAATTGTGATCGTGCTGGACTACCGGGCGGACTTCGGGGGCGGCTCCATTCTTACAATCCGTCAACGTGAAAGTCGGGAGCGGTCCGTAGACGTTAACGCAAAAATAGTGTGCCCAAACGCTCATGGGTGGCTGGAACTGCGAAACGCGGTTGCCACCCTGTTCCAGATTGAGGTCGATAATCAGTTCGTTCCGAAGCATTGATTTCCCCCGAGCAAAGCCAAGAACGATCAAAGATCACAGCGCTACTGCTGCGTCAACAGGGGCGTCGGTCGATGCCAAAACCTGATGAGTTCAGTCATCCCCCAGGCGCGTCAGCGCCATGTCGTACCACATGAGCAATTGCTGATCTTCCTGGATGACCTCCTCGGGGATCTTGGCTGCCATGGCCTTGATGGTGGCGTAGTCCTTCTGGCCCCAGGCCCGCTTGAAACCGGCACGGATTACCTCGTGCCGCGGCTGCTTGATGCGCACCCTGGAGGCCAGCATTTCGTCGAACTCGCGCAGCAACTGCTTTTCGCGCTTGGCCTCCAGATCCTGGAGCTTGTTGGGATCGGGAACGTACCAGCGATCCTTGGCCTTGGCCCGGAGTTCCGGAGCGTCCTTGGCCAAATTGCGGTAGTCCTTGTAGTTGGACGAAAGATAGGCGTGGATCTGGCTCGGCACATCACCGGTGCCGTCGTAATGCAGGAAGTTCTGGTCGAGGATGTCGGCCAGTTCGACGGGCTTGTCGTGGCGGGCCCAGCCAACGGATAGCTTCATGAATTCCGGCTGGATGTTAGCATAGGAGCGCGGTCGGTGACCAAGCTCCTGGCGCAGCCACTGAATGGTGTTGGCCTCGCTGTCGGGGAACATCTCCAGATGCCGGACCTGCTCGGTCTTGGCTCGCTTCTTCTGGTATTCGTCCTCCTGCGAGGCCAGGAAATACATGCCATCATGCTTGCGGAACCGGCTCTCCAGCCCGGCATAAAATTCGGCGACCGAGAGCGGGACGGAGATATTCCGTTGCAGATGGAACGCAACCATTCGATCAAATAGGCGGTGGTCCAGGCGCTCGGCTAGCACGTCGACCTGCCCTTCGACGGAGGAGACGAAGACGGGAAGTTGGGCCAAGTGGGCGTCGACAAATTCCCAGACACCGTCCTTGGTACCAGCCTTGATGACGAACGACCGCTCGAAGCGACCGCAAGGCTTATAAGCGGAAATTACCAGATCCTGTTTGACGGCGGTGCTGGTGAGTTGGCGATACGATCCTTGTTTCTTGTCGAGCATGCGGACATCGGCAATAACGAATCCGACCGAAAGCAGTGCCTCCTGGATGGCGTTCCAGACCGCATTCTGAGAATTATGAAATACAACCGTCATCCATCGCGCCGGCTTCAGTGCGCGATAATATTCTAAAAAACATTCCCGCATAAGCGACTGATATTCGTGCAGTGATTTTTTCTTATGTTTATCAACAATCACTTCAGATGAGGATTTTGTCCAAATCTTGTGCCAGGACTCAACGAGGTAGTTAAGATCCGCATAGAAAATGTTCTCGCCGAATGGCGGATCGGTAAAAATGTAATCAATGCTCGCGTCTTGCAGGCCGAGGCTGGCGGCCGTTCCGCAGCGAATAATGGAGTTCTCTCCTCTAAAAAGACCTTCTCTGAAGGCCTTAACAAGACGGTCAAGCTTTCCGTCTAGAATATACCATGGTGATACATCTACAATCTGAGAGCCAATGTAATATACCCCGCTCAGGTACTGATTGACCTGGGAGAAATGTGTTGGGGTATATCGCGCAAGGACTGACATGCCCCAGATTGCTTGTTCGATAAAATAGATGATCGCATTCCGAAGCCGTGTGTCCTCAATAGCCTGGGCCTTGGCCCAAGCGCGGGAAAGTGCGTGGGTGGCCCGAGGCAGAAAAAAGTGATGGGCACGCGTGAAACCCTTCGGAGAAATCCGGGAGCCGTGCGACATAGTTTCGATCGGGAAAACCGTATCGGGAACGTAGCCCGGGAACGGAAGCGCGGTGATTTTTTCAAGAATGGCGAAGTCGGCCGCGTCAGGCGCCTTCTCGTATCGCGTTTTGCCAATCGAATAGACAACAATTACCGGGCGCAACGTGATGCGTTGCCAAATTGAGCCGTCTGCAGGATCAATGCCGGTGGTGAAGCGGCGTGCCAGCCGGTCCTTATTCATCTCTACGCCACAGTGTGGGCAAGGGAATGTGTCCCTTGTCCTCTTTGTTTCAATGTCTAAAGCTTCATTGACAAAGACAATCTCACCAGCACAATCAGGGCATGAAAAAACTTCACTCCATACAGTGTACTCAATCTGTGCTTTTGTTTTCCCGTCAGAATGGAGCGTTTCATACATCCAGCCGATTTCCGCCTTCATCTCCTTTAAGATACGTTTGCTCTCGCGCTGAAACGCCTTCACATCAAACGGGATGTTGTAATTGGCTGCGATGAAGCTGGCGGCAGGCGACAGATCGTTGAGGACGACCGTGCGCGCCCCCCAGGTGGGTGGCGCCAAGCCGTTGCGCTTGAAATCGCTTTCGATTTTTCGCCTCAATTCAGAGTCGGCCGCGCCACACATCTGCGCGGCGACACCGGTCATACCCGAGCCGCAGAATCCATCCAGGACCAGATCCCCCGGCTTCGTATAGTGAAGGATGGCGGGCATGATTGCCTTGTGCGGCACCTTGGTGTGGTAGGCGTGCGCGGTGTAAAGGGCGTCGGTTTTTCCCTCGCTCACGTCGATGGCGAAGGGCTCCCGCGTGTAGGAGTCGGTTTCGGGGTCATAGGGCGTGCCGACGTGGCGGACAAAATCGGCCAGGAACGGGTTTGGGCAGGCGGTGTAATAGGGCGGGTCCGACAGGCGCAGGATGTCCTCGTCCTTGCCGAGCGGGAAGCCCGGCTGCTGGAGGAATTCTGGGTCCTTTAGTTTCTCGCGCAGCAGGCCGAGATAGTGCTCGCGGCGGGCCTGGTCAGACGGAAAGGTGTGGCCCAGGCATTCCACCGGCTGCGCCTTTTTCTTCGCCAATTGCTCCTCGTAGGAGGCATCCAGCAGATCCGGCTGTGCGGGCGTGAAAAGGTGGCCGGTGGTGTCCTTGGTGGTCATGACGCAAAAATTCCTCTGGCCAACATTATTCGATCACCACGCGGACCTTGCTCTTCTCCATGCCCTTGGTGGCATCGTCAAGCAGGGTCTTGAAGCGCGCATTCAGGTCGTCGATGCCGGTGGGCGAGCCGCCCTTCAGCAGCGCGTCGCGAATCTGGTCGCTGGTCAGGACGACCTTCTGCAGGCCCTTCAGCGCCTCGGAGATGGCGGCGACAAAGGCTTGGTCGACCGGGTCGGGAAGAATGGTCTCCTCGATAAAATCGTGCACCAATGACCGCTGGTCGAGTGGCAGCAGATCCAGGGATTCCGTGACGGTCGGGTCCTTCAGGTTCCAATAGAGGTTCTGGGTCCAGCCGGCGAGGATGGCGTCCAGGCGGTCGTCGAACTGGGTCAGCCGTTGCGAGGCCGAGACATCGACCTTCTCGTTGTCGGGGCGGAAACCGCAATGGGGGCAGATGGGCGTCGCCGCCAGATCGGCCTCGGTCAGCTTTGAGCATTCCTTCAATGCACCCAGGTCGCGCTGAAATTCGGTCAGCTCGCTCCGGTTCAGGATGTCGATGTTGACCAGGGTGCGCAGCGTGTCCAGCCGGTCGTCACGGATGATGCGCGACCGCTTGCTCTCGTCGCTGGGCCCAAGCCGGGCGCGGGTGTGCAGGTCGCCATAGGCCTTGATGTAGTCGCGCTGCAACTGGCCGATGCGGTCCTTCACCGACTTGACGAATCCTGCCTCGGTCCGCTTCTTCTCGTCCTTCAGCTCGGCCGTCACCTCGCCGCGCAGCCTGGCCACGGCCTGGGCCCAGGGGTGGTCGGCGGGCAGCACCATCTCGGCTTCCGACAGATAGGCCACCGCCGGAGTCAGGTCGCGCACCAGATCCACCAGTTGCTCGGCCTGGGCCAGGACGGCCAGCGCCTGGGCGTGGTCTTTCACTGCGGCTTCGTCATCCTTGAAGTTCTTCAGCTTGCCGGGGCTGTTGAACGCCTGCAGGCCTTCCAGGAACTTCTTGGCGCCGTCCAGTTGGGCGGTGATGCGGTCCCGCTCGCCGCCATCGACGATCTGGGTCTTCCAGAACGACAGGCCGTTCGCCACCTGATGGCGGATCTCGACCAGCCGCTTCACCGACAAGGTGACCTTTTCCTGAAGCTGGCGGACCGGCCCTTCGTCGCCCTGAGCCACGTTGTTGGCCAGCCCTGCCCCCAGTCCCAGCAGATCGAACAGCGCCTTGATGGCCGGCAGGTTCAGGTCCTTGGGCTGCTCAATGTGCTTCCATTGCAGCGCGTCATCGAGCGGTGTCGCCGCCAGGACGTTCAGCTTGGTGGCGTCGATCTTCTCGCCCGGAATGTTGAGCACGATATGGCCGCCGTTGACCAGGCCGGCGAAGACCACCAGCAGCCATTCGGGTTCGAGGCGGTAGGTTTTCGGCGCGAAATACTCGACGCCGCCCGCGTCTTCGATCAGCTCCGAGCGGTTGACCACATGGCCCTGGCCCTTGGCCTTCAATTTGGCCAGGACGTGGTTGGCATAGCGCGACCGCGTCGGCTCCACCTTGGAGCCGTCCAACAGCTCCAACGCCTCGAGGACGGCATTGGCCACCTGGGTGCGGGTGCCGCCCGCCAAGGCGCGAAGGGCGTCCTGCACGGCGCCGCGGCGGGTATCGCCCGTCATCAGGCGGGTGAAGGTGGGGTATTCGGGCGCCTGCTCTTCGAACCACTTGGACAGGCAGATTGAGCCCACCAGCATGATGATCTGGCGGAAGTCGGCGGTCTCGTTGCCGCTGAGGCCCAGGCGGTCGCGGATCGAGGCGCCCTTCAGCCATTCCAGGATGGGCTTGGTCTTGCCCTGGTGGGTGACCGAGAAGCTGCGGGTGGCGTGCTCGCGGAACCACGCCACCATGTCCTTCAGATAGAGGCGGGCCTTGGCCTCGTAAATGTCCTTGGCCTGGCCGGACGACGTGTTGGCCAGCTCGTTGGCGCCGGCATAGCCGCGCAGCGCCTTGGTGAACGCCTCGTCCCGCTCGGCGAGACGCAGAATCACCTCGTCGGCCTGCTGCAGATCCTTGAACGGCGGCGGCTCGAACGGCTGGACGAAATAGACGTAGAAGTCGCGGGTGGGGATGGCGGTGGCGCGTTCGTTCGGCGTGCCGAAGAACAGGTAGCCCTGGCGGGTGGCCAGGCGTTCGCGCCATTCCAGCTCCTGCTGCCACAGGTGGAAGCCCGGCACCTTGGTGGGGGTGTCGGTCAGTTCCATGGCCTGCTTGAGGGCGCTGAAGTAATGGCGGTCGAGCAGATCGTCACTTAAAGATTCGGCTCGCTTGTCGATCAGGGCGTCGTAATCGTCGGTCTTCTGCAGATCCAGGTAGACCTGCCGGTTTTCCTTGTTGATGGTGAGGAACTGGCCGGAGACGGTCTTATGCATCTCGCGGATGGCGGCCTCGACCTGGGTTAGCAGATCCTCGGCGGGATCGCCGCCCATGGCCTCGATGCCCGGCTGGAACAGGCACAGGCCGTCGCGCAGTTCGTCCGGCGTCGCCCCCAGCGGGCGATAGATGTCGCCGGTGGTCAGGCGGTGAACCGACAGCGCGTGAATGATGCGCTTGGCCAGCGGCCGGTACTGCGGGCGGGTGAAAGCCTTGTCGATGCGATCCTCAAGGGTGGTCGAGCAGGTGATGACGTCCTTGATCTTGGGATCGGCCTTCAGCGAGGCGTCGGTGGACAGGGTCGCCCAATACTGGTCATAGGCCAGCAGGCCCGGATTATCGGTGGGCACGTCGTCGGCCAGCATGTGGCGCATGGACACCGACAGCGTTTTCAGCACTTCGCGCTTCTCGGCCACGGCCACCCGCTCGAAGGTGGAGAAGTAATCCGGGTGGACCGGGAACAGGCGGACGAACTCGTCCATCTCCTCGTTCATCCGGCCGTAGAACTTGGAGAATCGCGCCAGATGCTGGCGGATCTTGGACTGCTGGTCGGCCGTTTTTTGCAGCAGGCGTTCGGCGACCACGTATTTAATGTCGCGGGACGCGATCAGGATCTGCTCGAACCGGGCCTGGACGCGGCGCAGGCTGTCGGCCACATGGGCGAAGCGCTGGCTGTCGAAAATGGCTTCCTGGACACCGGCGACGAAGCGGAAGCGCAGATCCTTGCAGACCTCGCCGACTTCGCGCAGGAAGCCCAGGTCGAGGATGAGTTCCAGATCCTTGCGGCTGCGCAGGTAGTCCAGCAGCTCGTCGACCACCATGAGGAGCCCGTGGTCCGGGTATTCCTCGTTGAACGCCCGCATCATCTCCTCGAAGGCGCCCTTGTGGTTGGTCAGCTTCTCCGGCGGCGGGAAGGTGTAGGTGACGCCCAGATCGGCAAGGTGGCCTTCCAATTCCTGAACGATGATGTCGCGCAGCGACATCTTGGTGGAGCCGATCTCCGTGCGGACGACCTTGAACCTGCCGGCGACGGCTCCGGCCGCCGCCCGCACAGGCTCGTTGCGGATGCAGGGGAGCAGGTCCGCGTTCTCGGCCAGGGAGGAGACCACGGCCATCAAGTGCGACTTACCTGTGCCGTAGTTGCCGACCACCAGCAGGCCCTTGTTGTCCGACGGATTCTCGAACTGGAGGTTGGGGAAGATGACGGCTTTCAGCCGGTCGGCCATCTCCTCGGAGATGACGAAGGTTTCCACCAGCGACTTGGCCTTGTCGGCCTTGTCCGCGTGTCGGAGTTCAATGACCGTCTCAATCGGGTCGAACTGGACCAAATCACCGTACTTCATGCCTCAAACGCTCCCCCAACATCGGACGGCCGGCCCAGCGTTCCCCCTGATCGACCGTAATTACCTTGATATCCTCAATGGCGTGGCTTTGATACTCTGGATGCCATTCCTCGGCATGCCGCAGCTTCCCGTCCTTCGCCGTTCCCGACCATGTCGCCACCACGGTCTTGTTCCGCGATAGGCTTTTCAGCAGGGCCAAGGCGTCGAGCCGCAATGACGGGCTGAACAGGATGTCGGTGTGGTCGAACAGGACGATGTCCGCAGGACCGCCATCGATGATGTCGCCCACCACCTTGTGGGCCTTCAACTGACGCTGGCGGTGCGGAACCTCCAGCAGTGCCGACGACAGTTCCGCGTTCAGGTTGAGTACCGGGCGGTCAAGATGGGCGGCAACCGCCTCGATGCACTGGCTGGTTTCCGCAGGAACACGGCCGACGAGCAGCAGCAGCCGGTGATACGTCCCGGCTACATCCGTGATTTCCTGAAGAACGACGCCGATATCCTGCATGGTCCACCCGTTTGCTCCGCCACTGTCTCGCCCTCGGACGGAGATTTATTGCACGCGATGTGTGTGCTGATCTCCATAGCATACCCTCGTCGCTGTGGCGATAAGCGCCCATCGCGGTGATGGTGATGGTCAGGCGTGACAGATCCGGGCATGCACGGGAAGCCTGGGACGGCTATCCCCGCCACCTGAACTGATCGTAGGTATCCCATTCCCTCGGCTCGTCGCAGTCCCCGGCACCAGCGAAACGCCGGTCCGGCGCGTCGTCTGGATAAACCAGCAGCGAGAGAGAGGATTCGTTCTTTTGCGAGATCAGCGTCATCTCGCGAACCTCCTCGTCGCCGGGCCAAATTCCCGCCGGATGGACGGTTCCGGTCAGGTTGTCGATCGACGCATCCCGCAGGCCGGCGAGCGAGCGCTCGGGCAGGGCAGTGGTCTGCTGGCGGGCGCGGTAGAAGATGCCGGATTTGATCAGGCGGTCGCTCGACCACGACCAGTCGATAAATCCGTCGTGGGCGACCACGATCATCGCCCGCTTGTTGGTGATCTGGAGCCACTTGAGAATGGCGGCGGTGAGCGAAACGGCGTAGCGGTCGGCCAGATGGAACATCAGGTCCATCGACACGTCTTCGCCTTTGACTTGCTCGCGGAAATCGTCCAGCGGCATCAACAGGTAGGAGGCGAAAGTGTTGGCCTGGGCTTCGGTCTGGCCGAACTCGGATTTCCAGTTCGCCATGTCGCGGCCCGTGCAGCGGATGCCGTCGGGAGAAAGGGTCCTGTGCAGCAGGTAGTGGCCGAGTTCGTGGGCCAGCGTGAAGTTGATGCGGCCCTTGGAGGTGATGGCCTTGTTGTAGATGATGCCCCACTCGCCGCTGCCGTCGGGGGCTGGCATCAGCATGCCTTCGAACTTTTCTGACAGGGCGAGTCCTTCCACCAGAGTGATTGGCGACTCGGGGAACACCTGCCGGGAGTATTCTGTGGCGATCGGCGCCACCTTGATGGGGAAGCGGTTGAGGCCGTGCGCCGCGTGAAACGCCTTGATCAACTTCGACAGATGGATCGCCCAGCCTTCCGGCGTCGTCGGTAGCGTCACTTCTTCTTCCCCCAGACGTCGACCATCTGTTCGATCTTCTTCTGATCCTCGGGGTCGAGCTTGCGGAATTTTCTGAAGAAGGCCTCCTTGGCTACCTCGTCGTTGGGGCCGGCGGTTTCGTCCAGCAGGTAGTCGGTGGTGACGGACAATGCCTGGGCGATGCGGGTCAGCTTTTCCGCCGAAGGTTTGCGGGTGTCGCGGTTTTCCAACTCCCACAGATAGCTTTTGCTGCTCTCGGTGATCTCGGCCAGCTTGTCCAGGGAATAGCCCTTCTCCAGACGGTGCCGTCTGAGCTTTTCACCAAGCGTCGCCATCGCGTTGCAGATTCCCCTGTGTTTCATGGTGCGTGAAATTCGTTCGATATATGGCGAACACGGACGTGCTTGACAAGGAGATTGCGCGCGTGTTCGATATATGTCGAACGACAGCGTATCGCTTGGAGTCCGATCCGGCGGTCCTGCCCAACGAACAATGAGGCCGTCATGCCGGTTGTCTCTAAACTGATTCGTAAGGTCCCCGGTCCCTATCTCCGGGAATATTTCGCCACCAGGAAGATCGCCTTGCCCGATGGGATCGATTGGGAAGGTCGGAGCGCCAAACTGCGGAAGACCTTGACTGCGGCGATCGAAAGTCTTGATCTGCCGACCCTTGAGAGCGTGCGCAACGATGCCGAGCACATCGACGGCATGACCGACGAGGTCGGGCAGTCGGCGCTGAAATTTGGGGCAACGACGGAGCAGCAGGACGTGCTGGCGGAGATCGAGAGTGCCCATGCCCGCGCCCTGTGGATGTTCGTTCACTATCACGACCAGTTCCGCCACGCCGAGGAATCTGCGTCCTTCGACAGGGCGCGCAACAAGAATACCTGGGATTCCTTCATCGCTCCCATTGATCTGACCGTCAGTCGGGAGAAGGCGGATCGCAAAGCCTTGGCCCAAGAATTGGCGACCTTTTTCAAGAGCGACGGCAAGGTCAAGGTGCGGGTCGAAGTGTTTGACCGGAGCCGGGAGGACGAGCCGGAAGGCGGAACCGGTCTGGTGCAGGTGGTTGTCTTGCGGGAAGGCCAGACCGTCAGCCCGATGGTCTTTCCCGAGGACGAACTGGATGAGGATGAGCCGGAACCGGAATTGTTGCCCCACCGGCCGGTGGGGGAACTTGGGTTCACCTATGATCCGGTGACCGGTGTAATCGAAGTGGTCGCGCAGGGGAAGGAGAAGCGCGAGCAGTTGGTGCGCACATTTGCACGCACGCTGCTGGGTCGCGACTTGGAGGCCGAGCGGGTTCCGAAGCGTCCTTACGATCTGTCGGTGTTTATGACGGAACGGGAATTCCAGACCGATCCCGAGGACCGCATCGCCGCGGTGAAGGTGCTTCTGGTCAAGTTCCGGCACGATGATGGGCGGGCGATGGTTACGGTCGAGAGCAAGGATGACTCGGAGACCATTCATGCCGTCGCCGAGCGCCTGTTCAAGGAGCGGAATCCCTTTCGCGGTGGCTATTCCATTCACGAGGTGGTGGTGGCGGTCGTGTTCAAGGCCGACCGGATCAATCCGCGCGGACGCACGGTGTCGGTCAAGCTGCGCCATCCCAACGGTTGCAGCATTGGCGAAACCTGTGCCAAGGAACGGCTGATCCGCCGCAAATACCTGCCCGCCTGGAAGATCGCCACCGATCCGGTGCCCGTCGCATGACGGGGATCAGTCTCGGCTCACTGGCATTCATCTTGTCGCTGGCCGACTACCGCGATCCCGGCACCACGGCGGACATGCTGGTGGAACGCGCCGGAGCGGAAGGCGAGCAGCTGACGGCTGCGGGGGTGCTCTCGCCCGGGCCCAACCGGACCATGATCGACGTCGAACTGTCCGCTGGCGACGGCTCCGCCCGGATCGAGGATGACCCCGTGGGCGGCGGCTTTCGCTACTTCCACCCAGAGGATGGCTACATCTCCCTGGCACCGTCGAGTCTGCGGACGTGGCGCCTGGATCTGTCCCGGCTGGCGGCCCTGGTTGCGCACCTGCTGGGGATGCCGGCGAGTTTCCGGCCGACGCAACTGGTCGATGGCCTGCTGTGGGATCTGGGCACGCCGCGCCTGGGCAAGAAGAACATTCCGGTCCTGTTCGCCGTGCGGCTGGGCGAAGCCGAGGTGCGTGCGCGGGTGCGCGGCGAATTGGATCTGCGTCGTGGCAAACCGCCCGCTCTGGTGCTGACTTCCGGCAGGACCGTAGCCGACGACATTACTCTGCCGACGGTGTCGAGGATTGTGCCGGTGCTCGATGCGCTGGACAAGCGGATGTCGGCAGTCAAGACATTGCCGGCCGCTTTGGATTTGTCCCGTCTCGCGGTGTTTGCCGATCCACGCCCCGCCGTTGCCACGGGGGCAAGCGGCCCGGTCCAATGCAATTCGGATGGTACATGGATTCGCATTCACGGGCGTGAATTCACCTTCCGGCGCAAGCAGGCACGGATCGTGCGCATCCTGTTTGATGCCTGGGAGCGTGGTGACGAGTGGTTCGGTGAGGAAACCGTGCTGGCCGAAGCCGAATACGATTCCAAACGCCTTCAGGACGCGTTCAAGGGCAATCGAGATTGGCAGGACGTGATCGAGGTTCAGGCCGGCCGGTGTCGGCTGCGGATCGACGATCCGTCCTGATCTAATTTCCAGCGGGGTGTTTTCGCCGTCCCTCGGGGCGGCTTTTTTGTGCCCGAATCGCATTCCCCCCGAATTCCTCCCTCCGGCCCCCCCGAATTCCTCCCGGGCGGTTTGCCACTATCCCCGCAGGCTTTGGACCTGATCGGAAGGGAGTGGCAATGACCGTCAAATACTTGACCCAGAACGACATCGCCCAGCGTTGGGCGATCAGCCCGCGCACGCTGGAGCGGTGGCGGTGGCTGGGGATCGGTCCCCGGTATCTGAAGATCCGGGGGCGGGTGCGTTACCGGCAGGAAGACATCGACGCCTACGAGGCCGAGCAGGTGCGTGGCAGCACCTCGGCCACTGCCCCTGCGCTTGGGGGTGTGTCGTGATCGTCGCCGCCGTGCCGCTGGTGCGCGAGGCGGCCTTCCTCGCCTGGTTCGAAGGGGCCACCGCCGGCGAGCGCTTCGCCTATCACGAGGGCCATCTCGGCTTCGACCGCGCCTTCCGGATTTCGCAATTCCCCGAGCCGGTGCGGGCCGAACTCAATCGTGTCGCGGTCCATGCCATGGCGCTGGCCGAGCAGGGGAGGGTGGTGCTCGCCCAGCGCCGCATCGCCGAGGACCGGGTGGCGTATTTCGCCATCAAGGCCAGGGGAGGCAGGGCATGACCATCCCCAACCGCATCACCCTGGACGACCTTGCCGGCATGGAAATCGGCGTCATCGCCGCCTTGCCGGCGGCGGAACTGGCGCTGTTGGCCGATGAGGCCCGCGACGAGCTGGATCGTGCCAAGCGCCTCAAGGATTGGGTCGATGGTGCCATCGACATCAAATATGGCGCCCGCGCCGCCGGTGTCCGCCACGCCGCCGGCAAGGACACCGGCACGGTCCGCTTCGAGGACGGCGGCGTCACCGTGGTGGCCGACCTGCCCAAGCGGGTCCAGTGGGATCAGGCCAGGCTGGCGGCCATCGTCGCCGAGATCCGCGCGGCCGGAGACGATCCCGCCGAATACGTCACCACCGAATTCAAGGTCTCGGAACGGGCCTACGGCGCTTGGCCGTCCTCGATCCGATCCGCCTTCGAACCTGCACGCACCGTCACTGCGGGCAAGTCGATCTACCAGTTCATCAGCACCGAGGAGAAATAGACATGAGCGCCGAAACCGCCATCGAATCCCTGCGTCGCCGCCATTACTCGCTGGAATCCCTGCCCGATGCTATCCGCATCCCGGCACTTGGGCTTCGTCGCGACGAGGAGGTGAAGCCTACCGAGAACGCCACGGTGGACGACATTGCCTTCGCCATCCTGGTTCTGGATGCCGAATGCGATTCGGCCTACAGCCGGCTCGGCGCGCTGCGCAAGCTGCACACCCTGGCCCGCCAGAACGGCGCCATCGGCTCCGATCGCGTGGTCGATGCCATCCCCGCCAGGAAGGGGGGCGTGTGATGGCGATCTCGCTCGCATCGCTGAAACGCAGCACCTGCTTGGCGCCGCCCCGCATCCTGATCCACGGCGTGGCGGGGGTGGGCAAAACCACCTTCGCGGCCGGCGCTCCTGATCCGGTGTTCGTCATCACCGAGGACGGTCTGGGCACCCTGGATGCGCCCCACTTCCCGCTGGCCCGCAGCTTCGACGAGGTGATGGAGGCGCTGGCCGCCCTCTATTCCGAGGAGCACGCCTTTCGCACCGTGGTGGTCGACAGCGTCGACTGGCTGGAGCCGCTGATCTGGGCGCGTGCCTGCAAGGACAATGGCTGGAAGTCGATCGAGGACGCCGGCTACGGCAAGGGCTACGTCGCCGCGCTGGATCTGTGGCGGCAGTACATCGACGGCCTCAACGCGCTGCGCGACGACAAGGGGCTGGCGGTGATCCAGATCGCCCACACCGACATCAAGCGCTTCGACAGCCCCGAGCACGAGCCCTACGACCGCTACATCATCAAGCTGCATGCCCGCGCCGCGGCGCTGATGCAGGAGCATTCCGACGCGGTGCTGTTCGCCAACTACCGCATCAGCACGGTCAAGAGCGACGTCGGCTTCAACAAGAAGGTGACCCGCGCCCTGGGGTCGGGCGAGCGGGTTCTCTACACCGCCGAGCGCCCCGCCTTCCTGGCCAAGAACCGCTACGGCCTGCCCGACGTGCTGCCGCTGTCGTGGGACGCCTTCGCCCAATCCATGCCCCAGACCCAAACCGCCTGATCTGAAAGGAACCGATCATCATGGCCAATATCGGCAATTTCGACGCCTCGACCGTCGACCCCACCAAGCCCATCGACCTGCTGCCGCCCGGCAAATACGTGGTGCAGATCGTCGCCAGCGAAATGCGCGTCACCAAAGACGGCATGGGCCAGTACCTGTGGCTGGAACTGGACGTGCTGGAAGGCGAATGCGCCGGCCGCAAGCTGTTCGATCGCCTCAACCTCGTCAACAACAACCCGAGTACGGTGGAATTCGCCCAGCGCACGCTGTCGGCCATCTGCCACGCCACCGGGCGCATGCAGGTGCAGGACAGCGAGGAACTGCACCTGATCCCCATGCTGGCCGACGTGAAGGTGCAGCCCCCCAAGAACGGCTACGGCGAGAGCAATTCCGTCCGCTACGTGGCGCTGGAGCAGGGTGCGCCCGCACCGGCTTCCGCGCCGCCGCCGCGTCCGGCCGCCCAGCCCCGCCCCGCCGCCGCTCCGGCCACCGCGCCGTGGCGTCGCAATGCCTGACCGCCATCGGTGCCGCCGCCGGAACTGGGCGGCGGCATCGCCCGGACCATCGGAACCACGCCCATGACTGAGACGATGATGACCACCCGAGAGGCCTGCCAGAAACGGCTGATCGGTCTGCGCGACGAGATCGCCGAATTGAAGGCGGAAATCGCCACTGCCGATATGAACCGCCAAGCGCGGCGCGGGCGTGTCGATCCTGCCCGCTTCGTCCGGGCAAGGGCCGAGCTTCGCCACAAGCAAGCCGAGGCGGCGGAGGTTGCCGTCCTGATGTCCCGCCTGCCGGGCCGCAAGGATGCGCTGAAAGACACGCTGATCGCCATGTTCCGCGAGGGCCATGACGATGCCGCCTGGGCCACGGTGATGGACGAGGCGCACCGCCGCCTCGGGGGTGCCGCGTGATGGCTGCCCTGCCGCCCCGCCCGGCGCCCACCGTCGAGGCCATCTACGCCGCCTTCGAGGCCAATGCCGAGGACGGCTTCCGTGTCCACCTGGGCGCGTCGCTGATCGGCAAGGAATGCCAGCGCGCCCTGTGGTTCGATTTCCGCTGGACGACGCGGGCCGATTTTTCCGGCCGCATCCTGCGGCTGTTCGAGACCGGGCAGTTGGAGGAGGCCCGCATCGTCCGCGATCTGCGCCGCACCGGCGCCACCGTGCTGGAGGTCGACCCCGAATCCGGACGCCAGTGGCGGGTCGAGGCCCATGGCGGGCATTTCGGCGGCTCCCTCGACGGCGTGGCGTTGGGCCTGCTGGAGGCGCCCAAGACATGGCATGTGCTGGAGTTCAAGACCCACTCGGCCAAGTCCTTCGCCGAATTGAAGCGCCAGGGCGTGCGTGAGTCCAAGCCGCGCCACTTCGCCCAGATGCAGGTCTACCTGCACCTCACCGGCATGACGCGCGCCATGTACGTGGCGGTGTGCAAGGACACCGACGAGATCCACGTCGAGCGCGTGGCGGTCGATCCGGCGGCGGGCGAGGGACTGCTGGTCAAGGCCGGCAGGGTCATCAACTCGGCTCGCCCGCCGGAGCGCCTGTCCACCGATCCGGCGTGGTGGCAATGTCGGCTGTGCGAGCACCATTCCGTCTGCCACGACGGTGCCGCGGCCGAGCGCAATTGCCGCACCTGCCTCCATTCCACCGCTATCGACGGCGGCTGGCACTGCGCCAAATGGGACCGGATGCTGACGCCCGCCGAGCAGCGGCGCGGCTGCGACCACCACCTCTATGTCCCGGATCTGGTTCCGGGTGAGGCGGTCGATGCCGGCGACGATCACGTCGTCTACCGCTTGAATACCGGCGCCACCTGGATCGACGGGAGGGCGCCATGCTGACACCGCGCCCATACCAGCAGGCGGCGATTGCCTCCATCTACGACTATTTCGGCCGCAAGGCCGGCCACCCCATCGTGGTGATCCCCACGGCCGGCGGCAAGAGTCTGGTCATGGCCAGCTTCATCCATGGCGTGCTGGAGCAGTGGCCCGACCAGCGCATCCTGGTGGTCACCCATGTCCAGGAGCTGATCGCCCAGAATTACGCCGAGCTGATCGGCCTGTGGCCGGACGCCCCCGCCGGCATCTATTCCGCCGGCCTGGGCAAGCGCGACCTCGGCGCCCGCGTCCTGTTCGCCGGCATCCAGTCGATCCACAAGCGGGCCTACGACGTCCAGCAATGCGATCTGGTGCTGATCGACGAGGCCCATTTGATCCCCGGTGCGTCGGACACCATGTACCGGCGCTTTCTCGACACGCTGGCAAGAATCAACCCGCATCTGAAGGTGATCGGCTTCACCGCCACGCCGTATCGCCTCGACAGCGGCATGCTGCACGAAGGTGACGGCGCCTTGTTCACCGACATCGCCTACGAGGTGTCGGTGCGCGACCTGATCGATGCCGGCTTTCTCTGCCCGCTGATCAGCAAGGCGGCCGCCACCCGTCTCGACGTCGCCGGTGTCGGCAGTCGCGGCGGCGAGTTCATTCCCAGCCAGTTGCAGGCCGCGGTCGACAAGGAGGCGATCACCCGCGCCGCCATCGACGAGGTGGTGGCCTATGGCAGGGACCGCCGCTCATGGCTGGCCTTCTGCTCGGGCGTCGAGCACGCTCAGCACGTCGCCCAGGAAATCCGCGGCCGGGGGTTCTCCTGCGCCACCATTTTCGGCGACACCCCCAAGGCCGAGCGCGAGCGCATCCTCGCCGCCTTCAAGCGGGGCGAAATCCGGGCGCTGGCCTCGATGGGGGTGCTGACCACCGGCTTCAACGCCCCCGCCGTCGATCTGATCGCCATGCTGCGCCCGACCAAGTCGGCGGGACTCTACGTGCAGATGGCGGGGCGCGGCACAAGGCTGTTCGCCGGCAAGGACAATTGCCTGGTGCTGGATTTCGCCGGCAATGTCGCCCGCCACGGCCCCATCGATGCGGTCAACCCCTCCGCCCCCGGCAAGGGCGACGGCGAGCCGCCGACCAAGATCTGCCCCAACTGCGACAGCATCATCGCCATCGCGGCCATGGAATGCCCCGATTGCGGCCATGCCTTTCCGCCGCCCAAGGTGAAGATCGACGCCACCGCCAGCACGCTCGAGGTGCTGTCCACCGGCCAGCCGCAATGGGTGACGGTGTCCGACGTCTCTTATGACCTGCACGAGAAGCCGGGAAAGCCGCCCAGCCTGCTGGTCAGCTATCGCTGCGGCATGGTCCGCCATCGCGAATGGGTGTGCATCGAGCACGACGGCTACGCCCGCCAGAAGGCGGTGCAGTGGTGGCAGCGGCGCGCGCCCGGCCGCCCAGTACCGGGCACCGTCGAGCAGGCGCTGCTCCAGGCCGACAGCCTGAGGGTGCCGGTCGAGATCGCTGTCCGCCCCAGCGGACGGTTCACTGAAATCGTCGGAGCACGCCTGCCATGATCGACCCCACCCCCAACGAGATCGCCGCCATGGAATTTGGCGGCCGCATGGGCGGCGAATATCTCGACCACCTCGGCAAAACCGATCTGGCGACGCTGTCGGCCGAGCAATGGGCCATCTTCGTCGAGGCCATCGTCATCGGCTATGGCGACCATTTGCGCGATCTCGCCGGCCGCGACCGGTGCCGCATCGACGACCTTGCCGGGGAGGTGCCATTCTGATGGCGACTGCCCCAACCCCAGCACCGGAAAACTTCATGGCCCGCTTCGGGGCGCGGCTGGTCGACAACGGCTATCCGGTGATCCCCATCTGGCCGGGCACCAAGAAGCCGGGCCGGTACTTATGCAATGCCTGGGCGGATTATCCGTGCTGGACCCGCCATTGCGACCGCCCGACCACGGTGATCGAGGCCGAGACCTGGGCGTCGTGGCCCGAGGCGGCCATCGGTCTGGCCTGCGGCGGGCTGGTCGGCATCGACATCGATGTGCTCGATTCCGATATCGCCCACCAACTGGAGCGGCTGGCCCGGGACATGCTGGGCGACACGCCGCTGCTGCGGATCGGCCGCGCTCCCAAGCGGCTGTTGGTGTACCGCGCGGAGGTGCCGTTTTCGGGGCCGAAGCGGGCGCCGCTGGAGATCCTGGCGCAGGGGCGGCAATTCGTCGCCTTCGCCGTTCACCCGGACACCGGCCGCCCCTATGACTGGCCCGAGGACTCGCCGCTGACGGTGGCGTTCGAGGATCTGCCGGTGGTCACCGAGGACTCTGCCCGCGCCTGGCTGGATGCTGCCATCGCCCTGCTGCCGCCCGCGCTGCGCCCGGCCACCCTGGTGTCGCAGCCCGCCGCAACGCCCGCGACCAGCCCACAGCGCGGTACCCTGGCGGCAGTGCGATCGGCCCTGGCCCACCTTCCCAACGCCGATCTCGACTACGATTCCTGGGTGCGGGTCGGCATGGCGGTGAAGGGCGCCGTGGGGGAGGACGGCGCATCGCTGTTCTCCGCATGGTCGGGGCTGTCGGCCAAGGACGTGCCCGCCACCACCGCCAAGGCCTGGACCAGCTTCCGCCCCACCATCATCGGCGCCGGAACCCTCTATCACCTCGCTCTGGAACGCGGCTGGCAGCCCGATCCCACCATGGTGCTGGACGGCACCGTGCCCCAGGACGCGGTGCATCCCGCCGCCGGCCTGCTGGCCAAGCTGGAGGCCGCGCCCGCCGATCCAGTCCCGCCGGTGCAGCCGTTCGATCTCGACATCCCCGATGGCGTGCTGGGCGACATGGTCGGCTACATGCTGGCCACCGCCCGCCGCCCCCAGCCGGAACTGTCCCTCGGCGCGTCCTTGTGCGCCATCGGAGCGCTGATGGGGCGCAAATACCGCACCGAGAGCAACCTGCGCAGCAACCTCTACATCATCGCCCTGGCCGACAGCGGCTCGGGCAAGAACCACAGCCGCGAGATCATCAACGAACTGTTCTTCGAGGCCGGTCTCGCCCAGTACCTCGGCGGCAACAAGATCGCCTCGGGAGCCGGGCTGCTGACCGCGCTGCACCGCCAGCCCGCCATGCTGCTGCAGATCGACGAGTTCGGGATGTTCCTGGAAGGCATCGCCGACCGCCGTCGCAGCCCGCGCCACCTGACCGAGATCCTCGACAACATGACGGAACTCTTCACCTCGGCGGGCGGGGTGTTCCTGGGCGCCGAGTACGCCAATCGCGACGGCAAGAACGAGCGGCGCGACATCAACCAGCCGTGCCTCTGCGTCTACGGCACCACCGCGCCGACGAGGTTCTGGAACGCCCTGCAATCGGCCAACGTGGTCGACGGCTCCCTGGCCCGCTTCATCGTTCTCGCCACCAGCAACGAATACCCCGACGAGAACGACGGCACCGGCATCCGCACGGCACCGGCCGCCCTGCTGGAGCGGCTGAAACTGATCGCCCAGGGCGGCGGCCATGCTCCCGCCGGCAATCTGGCTGGTCTGACCGCCGACCCAACCACCGCCGTCGATCCCATGGTCGTGCCCATGGATGCCCAGGCCAAGGCCGCCTTCCGGGATTTGTCCGTCCACATCACCGAACGTCTGCGCGAAGCCCGCGGCACGGCATTCACGCCCATCCTGGCCCGCATCGGCGAGAACGCCGCCAAGGTGGCCCTGATCCGGGCGGTGTCGATCGATCCGGTGGCGCCGGTGATCCGCGGCGACGACGCCGATTGGGCGATCCGCTTCGTCGGCACCTGCGCCGACCGCACCATGGGCGAGATCGACCGCCATGTTGCCGACAACGACATCGAGCGAAGTCACAAGCGCCTTCTGGAGATTGTCCGGTCTGCTGGCCCAACCGGCATCAGCAAGAGCGACCTCATCCGCCGCAGCCAGTTCCTCGATCGCCGCCAGAGAGACGAGGTGATCGCAGTTCTCGTGGAAGGCGGAATGATCGAGCCGGTGATGAAGGCCACGGCGACCAAGCCGGCCATGCGCTTCCGTTCAATCGGGAGGGAGGCATGGTAACGGAGGAATTCCTCAATGGCCGGCAAATGCATCCAAGCTTTGAGGATAGGCTAACCCGTTATTCTGACAGGGAAAGCGGGGAATTCCTCAAATTCTTCAATCTTTCCGCCAAAGCACCCTCGCGCGGGCATGTGGGTGGGGTGCCTTCTCTTCACACCTTTTTCGATGAAGTATTGAATATATTGAATTATTTAGAATTATCTATGAAGGACCAATGGGTTAGCCCGTCTCGGGCTGGCTTGAGAATTTCCCTCGATCTTGAGCAATTCGTCCGCCATCCCGGTGGCCGATGGGGCACGCCCCGAATTTCCCTGATGATCGCGAGCGACAGTGCTGCCTTCGGCCCGGCCGCGCTGCCGCCCCTCCACGCTCACCCCTGGAGGAACGACATGACGGCTTCTCTTCAATCACTCCCGAGCCATTCTGCCGATGCGGGCAGCTCGCTGCTGGCGCTGGATTTGGGCTCCACCACCGGATGGGCCATGCGTCTATCCGACGGTACCATTGTTTCCGGCACCATGGCCTTCCGCCCTGGCCGCTACGAGGGCGGGGGCATGCGTTTCCTGCGCTTCCGCTCCTGGCTCGACCACCTGCGGGACGGCGCCAAAGGTATCGGCACGGTGTATTTCGAGGAAGTCCGTCGGCATGCCGGGACCGATGCCGCCCACATCTACGGCGGTTTCCTCGCTCACCTGTCGGCGTGGTGCGAATTCAACCACATCCCCTACCAGGGTGTTCCCGTCGGGGCCATCAAGCGCCACGCCACCGGCAAGGGCAACGCCAGCAAGGACGCGGTCATCGTCGCCATGCGGGGGCGCGGGTTCAATCCCGAGGACGACAACGAGGCCGATGCCCTGGCCATCCTGTCCTGGGCCATCGACACCCACGGGGGTGTGCGATGAGGTGGCATCCCCCGGGCTACGGCGGCAGCCGCCGTGATCCCGAGCAGGTCAAGCGCGACGGCTGGCAGGAGCGTGGTGTCCTGGTCATCGCCGAGGACGACCAGCGCCTGACCTGGCCCGAGCGCGAGCTGGTGCGCCAGTTGGGGGTGAAGCTCTACGGCAAGCGCCCGGAGGTGTTCCATGACTGACATCCGGTGGACACCGTCCCTGGTGGAAGAGAGGTTGGTCGAAGCCGCCGACACGTTGCGCCGGCTGCCCGATGTGCGGGTGCAGGGCTTCGCCAGCACTTGGCCGCCCATGCTCCGCGAGTTCTGGGACTCGTGCGCGGTGGCGGAGATCACCCTGCGACGCCCGCCGCCCTCGGCCGCCGCCATCACCCGCATGGACGGGGCGCTGCCCTGGCTGCGTTTGCTCGATCCGCTCGACGCCCGCATCGTCTGGCTGCGGGCCACCGGCGAGCCGTGGAAGGCCATCTGCTGGAAAGTCGGATTGGCCCGCACCGCCGTCAACGAACACTGGCTTTTCGCCCTGTGCGTCATCGCGTGGAAGCTCAACGGGCGTCGGCTGCCGCGCAACAGGTCGCGGCGGCAGGTGATCATGGCGACCAGATCGGTGGACCAGTGAGAAGGGGGGCGAAGTCGGCCATGCGAACACTTTTCGAACGGACAAAATCGGGCGAATTGGGATAGCCTGCGGTCATGCTGGCGACAGACGCGGACGGCACGGTCCACCCCCAGGACCAGCCGTCCGCATCTCCGGCATCCCCTTAAAATCAATGGTTCCTCCCTGGCACACTCGCTATGCGGGAGGGCTCAGCGCCGAACATCGGTAGCGACAGCCGAAAAATTTAGGGTACCACCCGGTTACCAGTTACCACCCCACGAGGCGCGCCCGGCCAAGGCTGGTGCGCCTTTGGCGTCTTCGGGCAGGGTGGTAGCCGCCCGGTATCCGGCCGTCCGGATTCCACCCCGATTACCACCCCGGATCCGGTTACCAGCCTCATGCATCTTGCTCTTCCCGAGCCGGCCCCGCCGGCCCTCGGCGCGATGTCGTGCGCCACCGGGCTGGTCTACGGCTCGGTGTGCAGCGGCATCGAAGCCGCCACGGTGGCGTGGGAACCCCTGGGCTGGCGACCGGCATTCCTCGCCGAGATCGAGCCATTCCCCTCCGCCGTACTGGCGCACCGTCACCCGGCCATCCCCAACCTGGGTGACATGACCGCCATCGACGGCTCGGCGTGGCGGGGAAAGATCGACGTCCTGGTGGGCGGCACGCCCTGCCAAGCGTTCTCGGTGGCGGGCCGGCGCAAGTCCCTGGACGACGCGCGCGGTAACCTTGCCCTGACCTTCGTGGACCTCGCCGATGCCATCGACCCAACCTGGATCGTCTGGGAGAACGTCCCCGGAGTCCTGTCCACCCGCGACAACGCCTTCGGGTGCCTTCTGGGCGGATTGGCCGGCGAAGATGGTCCGCTTCTCCCGCCAGGGGGCAGATGGGCGGACGCTGGTTGTGTGCTTGGACCCGCGCGGACAGTCGCATGGCGGGTGCTCGATGCCCAACATTTCGGCCTGGCCCAACGACGCCGTCGCGTGTTCGTTGTGGCGGGTCCTGGAGACCGGGCCGATCCCGTCGCGGTACTATTTGAGCGCGAAGGCGTGCGCCGGGATTCTCCGCCGCGCCGCCAACCGCAACAAGGTGTTGCCGGAACCCTTGCGGGCGGCGCTCGCCGCCGTGGCGGGTTCAGCCTCGACGATCTGCCCGTCGCCTTCGGCGGCAACAACACATCAGGCTCCATCGACATCGCCACCGCCCTGAATGCCTGTTCCTCGGCCAGCGGGCGGATGGATTTCGAGACCGAAACCTTCGTCACCCATTCCCTGCGTGGCGAGGGCTTCGACGCTTCCGAGGACGGCACCGGGCGCGGTACGCCGCTGGTTCCGGTCGCCTTCGACTGCAAGGCCAGCACCCCGGTTGCCGCCGGAGCCATTGCTCCGACGCTGCGGGCGATGAATGCGGTGGGTCGCGACAATGCCGGTGGCCAGTTGGCCGTCCAGCATGGCATGGCGGTTCGACGTCTCACTCCGACCGAGTGCGAGCGACTGCAAGGTTTCCCCGACCACTACACCCGCATCCCCTGGCGCGGTCGCCCGGCGGATCGCTGCCCCGATGGCCCGCGCTATCGGGCGCTGGGCAACTCCATGGCCGTGCCGGTGATGGCATGGATCGGCAACCGCATCCAGGCCGCAGGGAATCGATGATGACCCGCAATCCCTATCGCATCGAGGGCCCGGCGCTGGTGTCGTTCTCGGGCGGGCGCACGTCCGGCTACATGCTGCGCCAGATCATGGATGCCCACGAGGGTCGTCTGCCCGCCGACGTCCATGTGGTGTTCTTTAACACCGGCCGTGAATTCGAGCAGACGCTGCGCTTCGTCCACGAATGCTCGGTGCGCTGGCAGGTGCCGATCAACTGGCTGGAATACGATCCCGCCGAGCCGTTCGACACCGGCGTGGTCGGCTACAACAGCGCCGCCCGCGACGGCGAGCCCTTCGCCAAGGTGGTCCGGGCGCGGGGCTTCCTGCCCAACCCGACCATGCGGCTTTGCACCCATTACCTGAAGGTCAAGCGCGGCATCGCGTTCATGCGTGACATGCTGGGCTACCCGGAATGGGTCAACGTAGTCGGCCTGCGCCATGACGAGCCCCGCCGGGTCGCCCGCCAGAAGGCCATGAACGAGGCCGGCAAGGAGCGGTTCGAGACCGTCCTGCCGCTGGATCAGGCCCGCGTTACCCGCCAGGACGTCTCGGCGTTCTGGAAGCGCCAGCCCTTCGATCTCGGCCTGCCCGACAACAACGGCAAGACGCCGCTCGGCAATTGTGACCTCTGCTTCATGAAGGGCGCGGCCACCATCCAGGGGATCATGCGCCTGTTCCCTGAGCGCGCCCGTTGGTGGATCGGCATGGAGCGCGATGCTCCGGCCATGGGCACTCTGACCAAGCCGGAAATGGCACTGTTCCGTGCCGACCGGCCCAGCTACCGCGAGATGTTCCGGTTCGTCCGCCGCCAACGGGATTTCGAGGGCGGCCCTTCCGATGATTGCCTGCCCTGCGACTGCACGGACTGATCATGCCCCATCCGCTTCCCGACACGGTCGAGCATTGGCCGCTCGACCGGTTGCGCCCCTATGATCGCAACGCGCGGACTCATTCGGACAGCCAGGTGGCGCAAATCGCCGCCAGCATCGTCGAGTTCGGCTTCACCAATCCCATCCTCGCCGATGGCCAGGGCAACATCATTGCCGGCCACGGTCGGCTGGCAGCCGCCAAGCAGCTTGGCCTCAACACTGTGCCGGTGCTGGTGCTCGACCACCTGACCGAGGCCCAGCGCCGCGCCTATGTGCTGGCCGACAACAAGCTGGCCCTCAATGCCGACTGGGACGAGGAACTTCTGGCGGCGGAACTGCATGCGCTCAACGGCGACGGCCTCGACCTTGGGCTGACCGGCTTCTCCGACGAGGAACTGGCCGACCTGATGGCCCCGCTCGACGACGATCCGGACGAGGATGCGGCCGGCGGCGGGGATGACGATGATGCCACCCCCGAGCCGCCCCGCGACCCGGTGTCGCGTCCCGGCGACCTCTGGCATTTCGGCAATCACCGCCTGCTGTGCGGCGACTCCACCGATGCGGCGGCAATCGCCATGCTGATGGCGGGGGAGATGGCGGCGCTGGTGTTCACCTCACCGCCCTACGGCCAGCAGCGGGACTACGCCTCGGGCGGGATCGCCGATTGGGACCGGCTGATGGCCGGCGTGTTTGCCACCTTGCCGGTGAAGCCCAATGCCCAGGTGCTGGTCAATCTCGGCCTGATCCACCGTGACGGTGAATGGGTGCCGTACTGGCGCGGCTGGCTCGACGCCATGCGCGAGTCCGGCTGGCGTCAGTTCGGGTTGTACGTTTGGGACCAGGGCCCTGGGCTGCCGGGCGATTGGGGCGGGCGGCTCGCCCCCGCCTTCGAACTGGTGTTCCACTTCAACAAGGTCTCGCGCAAGCCCAACAAGATCGTCGCCTGCGCCCATGCCGGCGAGACGTTGGGCGGTGGGGGCCTGCGGGCCGCCGATGGCACGGTGTCGAGGAAGACCGGCCACGGCAATGCCATCCAGGACACCCGCATTCCCGACAGCGTGCTGCGGGTGACCCGCCACAAGGGTGCCATCGAAGGCGACGGCAGTCATCCGGCGGTGTTCCCGGTGGCGCTGCCGGATTTCGTGATGCGGACCTATTCGGCCGAGCGCGAGGTGGTGTTCGAGCCGTTTTCCGGATCGGGCAGCACCATCATCGCTGGCCAGCGGTGCGGGCGGAAGGTCCGCGCCATGGAACTGGCTCCCGCCTATTGCGACGTGGCGATCCTGCGCTGGCAGGCGCTGTTTCCCGAAATCCCGGTGACGCTGGCCGATGGCCGCCCGTTTGCGGCGGTGGCGGCCGAGCGCGGAGTTGACCATGCTGGTTGAAGCGATCGAGAAATGGCCGCTCGACCGGCTGCTGCCCTATGCCGCCAATGCCCGGACGCATTCCGAAACCCAGGTGGCGCAGCTGGCCGGCAGCATCGCTGAATTCGGCTTCAACGTGCCGGTGCTAGTGGACGAGAGGGGTGTGCTGATCGCCGGCCACGGCCGCCTGCTCGCCGCCCGTCATCTCGGGCTGGCCGAGGTGCCGGTGATCCGGCTCGATCACCTGACCGATGCCCAGGCCCGCGCCTATCGTCTGGCCGACAACCAGCTGGCGCTGAATGCCGGCTGGGACGACGAACTGCTGGCCGCCGAGCTGGCCCGCCTCCAGGAGGAAGGCTTCAGCCTCGACCTGATCGGCTTCTCCGACGAGGATCTGGACCGGCTGATGGCCGACGCGGAAGCCGAGGGCGACGGTGCCAGCCAGACCGACGACGAGGATGACATCCCCGAGCCGCCCGCCGACCCGGTAACGCGGCCCGGCGATCTGTGGATCCTGGGCCAGCACCGCCTGCTGTGCGGCGACAGCACCAACGCTACCGATGTCGAGCGCCTGCTGGCCGGGGCGACGCCGCATCTGATGGTCACCGATCCGCCCTACGGCGTCGAATACGATCCGTCCTGGCGCAATCAGGCCGGGGTGTCGTCCACCACCCGCACCGGCAAGGTCGCCAACGACGACCGCGCCGACTGGCGGGAAGCCTGGGCGCTGTTTCCCGGTGAGGTGGCCTATGTCTGGCACGCGGCGATCTTCGCCAAGATTGTGGCCGACAGCCTGGAGGCCAATGACTTCAAGGTCCGCGCCCAGATCATCTGGTCGAAGCCGCGCTTCGTTCTGGGCCGTGGTGATTACCACTGGCAGCACGAACCTTGCATTTATGCCGTGCGCAAGAATGGCACCGGCCATTGGCAGGGAGCGCGGGATCAGGCCACGGTGTGGGCCATCGGCAACGGTGGTGACGAGGACGAGGCCACGGTTCACGGCACCCAGAAGCCGGTGGAATGCATGCGCCGCCCCATCCTCAACAACAGCGCCGAGGGCGATGGGGTGTACGAGCCGTTCGCCGGCAGCGGCACCACGGTGATCGCCGCCGAGACCACGGGGCGCATCTGCTTTGCCATGGAGCTGAACCCAGCCTATTGCGATGTGATTGTCGGTCGCTGGCAGAAGCTGTCCGGGCGGAAGGCCGTGCTGGACGGCGATGGCCGGTCCTTCGACGAACTCACCGCCGGGAAGGCTGTCAGCGCCGGGTGATCCGGCGCAGGGAATGCTGGTACTTGGCGTCGGTGGGTTTCCAGTTCAGCGGCTGGCAGCCGAGCCGCAGGTCACGTTCCCAGAATTCGAGGATCTGCTGGTTGGAATAGCCCTTGCCCCGGAAATATTCGAAGTCGGTCTGCGACCACTGCGGATGGGCCTTCAGGGCGGCGGTGGGGCGGACGGTCAGGGCCATGATCACTTTGCCTCCTGGCCGGCGGCGTAGGCGGCTTCCAGGGCGGCCTTGATCTGCCAGATCGCCAGGTTGTGAAAGTCGAGGCGGTCGCTGTTGCGAGTTGCCATCGTCTCCAGGTCGAGCAGCTTGGTGGCGATCTCGGCGAGGGTTCTGTCGCGGTTGGTCATGGTGGTTTCTCCGGCTTTGGTGAAACCACTACCGCTCTGTTCCGCCCCTCAATCAAGTCGATTAATCATGCAATTTCAAGGCTGTGCAAGAATGCGCCAATCCCGCCGCATGTCGCTGGCCGAGGCAGCCGCCAACGTCGCGATCGGCTATGGCATCGCTGTCGCCACCCAGGTTGTGGTGTTCCCCCTGTTCGGGCTCCACACCAGCCTGTCGGACGACATGGCCATCGGCGGTGTTTTCACTGTCATCTCGATCTTGCGCTCGTATTTGATGCGGCGATTGTTTGAGCGGTTATCATGGGGCAACCATCACCGAAGATTCCGATAGCTGAATGACCTGCCACCCCGACATGGAATGCATCGCAGGCTTGCTGGAACAGGCGCGCAGGATCGCCATCGACTATTATCGCCTGACGGGCAAGCCGCTGGGCATCACCGGCGAAGTCGGCGAATACGAGGCAGCTCGGCTCCTTGGCCTCGATCTTGCGGTTGCCCGCGAGGCAGGATACGACGCCACGGATCGCGCTGGCCGCCGCCTACAGATCAAGGCTCGTTCGATCCCGCGCACCAAAAAGCTGACGGGCCAGCGGCTCGGCTCCATTGATCTCGCCAAACCGTGGGATGCCGTGCTCCTCGTCTTGATGGACGAACTGTTCGAACCGGTGATGATCTTCGAGGCGGATCGCGCGGCAATCGAGGCAGCCCTGCTCCGACCTGGGAGCAAGGCGCGAAATGAACGTGGCGCCTTGGCGATCACCAAGTTCCGGTCCATTGGCCGGCAGGTCTGGCCCGCACCTTGAGCCAGGCCCGCCGGCCTGATGGCGGTCATTCAGCGATGCGGTAGACCCGACCGCGCGCTTCGACCTTCTCGCTGGTGACGGCGAGGCCCAGCTTCTTCTTCAAGGCCCCGGCGATCGCGCCCCGCACCGTATGGTGCGCCCATCCGAATTCGCTGCTGATCTCCTCGATACTGGCGCCCTCCGGATGCTTCAGCAGGGCGATCAGCGTCTCCTGCTTGGTGCCCTCGCGGGTCTTGCGGGCGGGTTTGGCTTCGGGCGCGCCGTGGGCGCCCGTGGGCTGGGTTTCGGTGGTGTTGGCCGTGTCAGCCGCTGATTCGTCTTCCGGCGCCGTGTCCGCGCCCGCGTCGCCGACAATGTCCAATGCCTCATAGGCGGCAGACGTGGCGCGGAGCGTTAGCGGGGTGTCGTCGTTGCCGTGGCGCCAGACCGTGTTGTCATCAGTGGCGGGGACTTCCTCAATCAGCCCCTTTTTCAGCAGGCTCTTCAGGACGTTGCCGACGGCGCCACCCTTGAGGTTGGCGATGACGGGAAAGACGAGTCGGGAGTCGCGACCGCAGGCGGCGGACAGGATGACGGCCTGGGTGTCGGAAAGTTGGATCTGGGTCATGACGGGTCCCTCTGGGCTGGCGGCGCGGGCAATCCGCGCCTGTACCACCCCGAGCCCCGCCGAGGTGAACCCGGTCGGGGCGGCAGGGTAAGGCGCCAATCAGGCAACGTCGGCCATGATCTCGCAGTGGGTGACGAAGCCCGTCAGGTAGGGCAGTCCGTGGGGGATGCCGGTGTCGCGCGACGTGCGCCGGCTGATCGTCCAGCCCATCCAGCGGGCTACCGCCGCGTCGATGGCCGCCGCCAGCGTCAGCCCGGCGAAGAGGCCGTTGGCGACGTCGTCGGCGAAGTGGCGCCCATGCGTACTGTCCAGGAAGTCCCGCACCGCCGCCTCGGGGCAGCCGGTGGCGGGCTGGATTGTGGCCATCGCCAGTTCCCAGGCTTCGGCTTGGTCGGCATGGAGGCGGATGGTTCCGAAAAAGCCCCATTCGGTGTTGTTGGCGGGCAGGGTCATCGTGATGGTCTCCTCTGTTCGTGGGACCATCAATCGCTCTACCGGCCGATGTCATCAACTGGATAAGTCGATCATTTTATTTCGTTTTTCGTGGGATTTCGCTCATGGGCCTGTCGATCCGCGCCTATGCGCGCCATCGCGGCATCAGCCACGTCTCCGTGCTGAAGGCCGCTCGCGCCGGCCGCATTCCGCAGGAGCCTGACGGCACCATCGACCCGGCCAAGGCCGACGCCGCCTGGGATGCCCGGACCGATCCGGCCCGGAAAACGCCGTCGGCCCCGGCATCGGCGGCGATAGCCACTCCGCCGCCGCTCGCCCCTGTTCCGAAACCGGTGGCCACGCAGCCCCAGCGTGAAGCCGCATCGCCACCACCCGTTGCCCCGCCATCCGCTGCCTCCGGTGCCACCTTCGCCCAGGCGCGGACCATGCACGAGGTGGCCAAGGCGCAGAAGGCGCGGCTCCAGGTGGATCGCCTCAAGGAGGAGGTGGTCGACCGGGCGCGGGCCTCGGCCCTGATGTTCAAGCTGGCCCGCCAGGAGCGCGATGCCTGGATCACCTGGCCGGCCCGAATCGCCGCCCAGATGGCGCTGGAGGCCGGAATCGACGCCCACACCATGCAGACCCTGCTGGAAGCCTATGTGAGGGATCACCTTGGGGAACTCGCAGCCCTTGAGCCGAATTTCCGATGACACCCTGGGCTTCCGGGGATCGGACATCCTGCTCCAGGCATGGCGCGACGGATTGCGGCCCGATCCGCTGCTGACCGTGTCGGAATGGGCCGACCGGCACCGGGTTCTGTCCAGCCGCGCCTCCGCCGAGCCGGGCCGCTACCGCACGGCCCGCACGCCGTACCTCCGCGAGATCATGGATTGCCTGTCGCCGTCCCATCCCTGCCGGCGGGTGGTGTTCATGAAGGGCGCCCAGGTGGGCGCGACGGAGGCCGGCAACAACTTTCTCGGCTTCATCATCCACCATGCCCCCGGCCCGGTGCTGGCGGTGCAGCCCACCGTCGAGATGGCCAAGCGCAATTCGCGCCAGCGCATCGACACCCTGATCGATGAAAGCCCCATCCTGCGGGAACGGGTCAAGCCGGCCCGCTCGCGCGACGCCGGCAACACCATGCTGTCGAAGGATTTCCCCGGCGGCACCCTGGTGATGACCGGAGCCAACAGCGCGGTGGGCCTGCGCTCGATGCCGGCCCGCTATCTGTTCCTCGACGAGGTCGACGCCTATCCGGCCTCGGCCGACGAGGAGGGCGACCCGGTGGCCCTGGCGTGTGCCCGCATGGCCACCTTCGCCCACCGGGCCAAGGCGTTCCTGGTCTCGACGCCCACCATTCGCGGGCTGTCGCGGATCGAGCGGGAATTCGAGGCCAGCGACCAGCGCCGCTTCTTCGTGCCGTGCCCCCATTGCGGCGAAATGCAGTGGCTGAAATTCGACCGGCTGAAATGGGACAAGGGCCAGCCGGCCTCCGTCCATTACCAGTGCGAGGCCTGCGACCAGCCGATCCGGGAATCGGCCAAGGCCACCATGCTGGCGGCGGGAGAGTGGCGGGCCACGGCGGTGGCCGAGGACCCCGGCACCGTCGGCTTCCACATCTCTGCGCTGTATTCGCCGCCGGGCTGGCAATCCTGGGAGAGCATCGTGCGGATGTGGGAAGCGGCCCAGGGATCGGACGATGCGCTCAGGGTGTTCCGCAACACCGTGCTCGGGGAGACCTGGGTCGAGAGCGGCGAGGCCCCCGATTGGCAGCGCCTCTACGACCGCAGGGAATCTTGGGCCAACGGCACTGTGCCGGCGGGCGGGCTGTTCCTCACCGCCGGGGCCGACGTCCAGAAGGACCGGATCGAAATCGACGTCTGGGCCTGGGGCCGCAACCTCGAAAGCTGGTTGGTCGACCATATCGTCATCGACGGCGGGCCGGAACATGCCGAAACCTGGGCGGCGCTGGAGCGGGTGCTGGGGCAAACCTGGACCCATGCCAGCGGCGCGGCCTTGAAGGTCGCCCGCCTCGCCATCGACAGCGGCTACGAATCTTCGGCGGTCTACACCTGGGGCCGCAAGATGGGCGTTGGTCAGGTTTCGCCGATCAAGGGCGTCGAGGGCTTCAACCGCTCCAGTCCGGTGTCCGGCCCGACCCTGGTCGATGCCACCGAGGGCGGCAAGAAAGTGCGCCGTGGTGCCCGGCTGTGGACGGTGGCGGTGTCCACTTTCAAGACCGAAACCTACCGTTTCCTCCGCCTCGAGCGTCCCACCGACGAGGAACTGGCCGAGGGCGTCCGTTTCCCGGCCGGAACGGTGCATCTGCCATCGTGGGCGGATTCGGAGTGGTGCAAGCAATTCGTTGCCGAGCAGCTGGTGACGGTCAAGAACCGCCGCGGCTTCTCCAAGCTGGAATGGCAGAAGCTGCGCGAGCGCAATGAGGCGCTGGATTGCCGAGTCTATGCCCGCGCCGCCGCCTGGATCGCCGGTGCCGACCGCTGGCCGGAGGCCAAATGGCGCGATCTGGAAGCGCAACTGGCCGTGATCGCCAGCACCAGTGAATCAGAGGCCGGGCAGGTGCGCCGGATCGCCCGCCGTCCCCGGCGGATCATCAAGTTCAGCGGGATGCACTGATCATGACCCTCGACGAAATGAAGGCCGAACGCGAACGGGTGCTGGCGCGGCGCAATTCCCTGGTGGCCCGCGTCACGGTGGGCGACCGCACCGTCCAATACGACCTGACCCAGGCCAATCATGTTCTGGCCGATCTCGACCGCCGCATCGCCGTGCTGGAGGGCAAGAAGCCCCGCCGCCGGATTCTCGCCGTCGCCACCAAGGGGCTGTGATCATGCTGTCGGGACTGCGCAGGAGGATCGGCGCTCTGATCGGCGGCTTCGAGGCCGCCCAGGGCAGCCGCCGTCTAAAGGGCTTCCAGCCCAGCCGCGCACACGTCAATACCCTGATCGCCGCCGCCGGTTCCGACATCACGGCGCGAGCCCGTTATCTGGTGCGCAATAACGGCTATGCCCTCAATGCCGCCGAAAGCTGGACCGGCAATGCCGTCGGCACCGGCATCAAGCCGTCATCCCTAATCGCCGACAAGGATTTGAAGGCCCTGGTGCAGCAGCTCTGGCTGGCCTGGACCGACGAATCCGATGCCGAGGGCCTGACCGATTTCTACGGGCAGCAGCGTCGCGCCGCCCGCGAGGTGTTCATCGCCGGGGAGGTGTTCTTCCGCCTGCGCCCGCGTCGCCCCGAGGACGGCCTGACGGTGCCGTTGCAGCTTCAGATGCTGCCATCGGAAATGCTGCCGCTGACCCGAACCGAGATCCTTCCCGGTGGCAACGTCATCCGCCAGGGCATCGAATTCGACCGCATCGGCCGCCGCGTCGCCTATCACTTCCTGCGCCGCCATCCCGGCGACTGCACCGATCCCGGTCTGGTGGGCGAAACGGTGCGGGTGCCGGCCACCGAGATCATCCACGTCATCGACCCGGTGGAATCCGGCCAGCTTCGCGGGGTGTCACGGCTGGCCCCGGCCATCGTCAAGCTGTTCCTGCTCGACCAGTACGACGACGCCGAACTGGAACGCAAGAAGATCGCGGCGATGTACGCCATGTTCGTGACCTCGCCGGCCCCTGCCGACGTGATCGACCTGGTGCCCGCCGATGACGGTTCCGGCGATCGTATCGTCGAGGTCCAGCCCGGCCAGGTGGTGCCGCTGGAACCGGGCGAGCAGATCCAGACCTCGGCACCCGCCGATGTCGGCGGATCGTATGAGCCGTTCGAGTACCGCACCCTGCTGCAAATCTCCGCCGCCACCGGGGTGCCCTATGCCTACCTGTCCAACGACATGCTGAAGGCCAACTACTCCAACTCGCGCATGGCGCTGCTGGAATTCCGCCGCCGGGTCGAGGCATGGCAGCACTCGGTGATGGTCCACCAGATGTGCCGGGTGGTGTGGCAGCGCTGGATGGACGTGGCGGTGCTGTCCGGGGCGCTCGACATCCCCGGCTATGAACGCAACCGCGCGGCCTTCATCGCCTGTTCCTGGCTGCCGCCAAAATGGGACTGGGTCGATCCGCTCAAGGACGCCAAGGCCGAGATCGAGCAGATCGACGCAGGTCTCAAAAGCCGCACCCAGGCCTTGGCCGAGCGTGGCTTCGACGCAGAACAGGTGGATGCCGAGATCGCCGCCGACCGGGACCGGGAACAGCGGCTTGGGCTGTCGTTTGGTGCCACGCCGCCGGCAGCCCCCACCCATGACACCAGCCCCATCAGCCGGAGGATGGATATGAGCGAACGCGTCTTCAGCATCGACACCGTCAGTGAGGTGACGGGGATTTCACGAGCGAACCTCCACCAGATGATTTGCCGCAGGCATTTCGTGCCCATCCACAGCACTCGAAATGGCGTTGCTCGTGACTTCACGCTGAGGGACATGGTGCATCTCGCCGTCGTTTCCGATCTGCGCTCCATCGGAGTCGATCTCCGGCGGGCGGTGAATATGGTCGGCTCCTCGGCTGATGGCACAGCAGGGCGGGATATTGTCACCTGCCGCAGCGGCGAGATCGAAATCACCGTCGATGTAGCCCGCATCGCCGACCGTGTCCGCGACCGGATGGCAGGGGAGCGGTCATGACGGACCTCCCGCATCTCGCGGCTCGCCTGTATGGGACGCCGCTGCTGGTCGCCCGCAGTAAGCTGGATGTGATCCTGGGCGCCCTCGGACCCCGGCTGGCCGGACAGGCCATCTCTTTCGACAGCGATGCGGTTCCGGCCGCCGAAATAGCGGTGACGCCCGACGGCATCGCCATCGTGCCGGTGATCGGCACCCTGGTTGCCCGCTCCGGCTATCTCGGCGCCGCCAGCGGCCTGACCGCCTATTCCGACATCGCCGAGTCCATTGAGGCGGCGGCCACCGATCCCGGCGTTCGCGCCATTCTGCTGGACGTGGATTCCTCCGGCGGCGAGGTGGGCGGCCTGTTCGATCTGGTCGACCACATCCAGGCCATCCGCAGCCAGTGTGGCAAGCCCATCTGGGCGGTGGCCGACGAGGCGGCGTTGTCGGCGGCCTATGCCATCGCCTGCACCGCCGACCGCCTCTACGTCACCCAGACCGGCGAGGTCGGCTCCATCGGCGTGGTGGCGGTTCACCGCGACGAATCCGGGGCCGACGCCCAGGCCGGGCTGGCCTGGACCTTCGTTCATGCCGGAGCCAGCAAGGTGGATGGCAATCCCCATCAACCCCTATCCGATTCGGCCCGCGCGGCCCTCCAGGCCGACGTCGATGCCCTCTATGGGAAGTTCACCACCCTGGTGGCCGAGCGCCGCCGCCTGTCCCCCGACGCCGTGCGGGCCACCGAGGCTCAGGTCTATCGTGGCGATCAGGCGGTGGCCGCCGGGCTGGCCGACGAGGTCGGCACCCTGCGTGTCGCCCTGGCTGATCTCGGGGCTGTGCTGGCCCGACCCACCGTTTCCCGCCCCATCGCCGCCCGAAAGGAAGTCCCGATGTCCGAACCCCAGGGGGAAATCCCTGTCGAACTGACCGCCGATCTGGAGCAGCGCCTGCGCGCCGAATATTCCGAGATCAGCGCCATCGCCGCCCAGGCCGCCCGCCTCGGTGTCACCATCGATCCCGCCGAAGCCATGGCCAAGGGCATCCGCCCCGAGGCGTTGCGCCGCACGGTGCTGGATCAACTGGCCGAGCGTTCCGACGCCACCGACGTGGTCGCCGCCGCTCCGGCGGCTGCGGCCCCCAAGACGGACGCCGAAAGCCCCATCGTCCGGCGTGCCCGCGAAGCCGCCGCAAGGAAATAAGGACAAACCACCATGGCCGTTCTGACCGCTTCGCCCACCCTGGGCGACCTGCTGAAATTCGAGTGCAACCCCAGCTATGGCCGCGAGACCGTGACGCTCAAGGCCGGCACCAACTATCCGCTCGGCTCCGTGCTCGGCAAGGTCTCCGCCAGCGGTGAATACCGCCTGTCGCCCGTCGCCGAGGTGGTCGGGGACGAAGGTGCCGAAGTGGCCGTCGCCGTGCTGCTGGAAGCGGTGGATGCCAGCGGCGGGGCCGCCACCGGCCTGATCGCCGCCCGTGGTCCGGTCATCCTGGCCGAAGGCGCCTTGGCGTTTGACGCCTCCGTCGATCAGCCCGCCGAACGGGTTGCCAAGATTGCCCAGCTTTCTGCCCTGGGCCTCGTCGCCCGCACCACCGTCTAACGCACCGAGGAAACCCATGAACGCCATCATCAATCCCTTCGACGCGGGCGGCTATTCGCTTGCCGAGATGACCCAGGCCATCAACATCCTGCCCAACCTCTACACCCGGCTGGGCCAGATGGGGCTGTTCCGCTTCGAGGGCGTCACCCAGCGCAGCGTCATCATCGAGCAGGCCGAGGGCGTCCTCAACCTGCTGCCCACCGTGCCGCTGGGTGGCCCTGCCACCGTCGCCAACCGCGACGCCCGGAGCATGCGCTCCTTCACGGTGCCGTGGATTCCCCATGACGATTCCATCACGCCCCAGGACGTCCAGGGCGTGCGCGGTTTCGGTGTCGCCGATGCCGCCGATCCGCTGGCCACCGTCATGGAGCGCAAACTGACCCGCATGCGGTCCAAGCACGCCCAAACCAGGGAGTTCATGGAGGTCAATGCGCTCCGCGGCATCATCCGCGACGGCTCCGGTTCCACCCTTTACGACTACTTCAGCGAATTCGGCCTGAGCCGCCAGCAGGTGGATTTTGCCCTCGGCACCGCCACCACCAACGTCCAGAGCAAGATCCGCGACGTGCTGCGCAAGGTGGAGACGGAACTGAAGGGCGAGACCATGACCGGCGTGCTGGCCCTGGTCAGCCCGGAGTTCTTCGACAAGCTGATTGCCCATGCCAAGGTCGAGACTGCCTACCAATTCTTCTCGTCGGCCGGCGCCCAGCCGCTGCGGGAAGACGTGCGCCGTCGCTTCCCCTTCGCCGGCATCGTGTTCGAGGAATACAACGCCACCGTCACCCTCTCGACCGGCGCCACCGAAACCCTGATTCCGGCGGGCGAAGGCATCGCCTTTCCGCTCGGCACCATGGACACCTTCGTCACCTATGGCGCCCCGGCCAACCTGATCGAGACGGTCAACACCCTGGGCGTGCCCATGTATGCCCGCCAGTTGGCCCGGAACGACGGCAGCGCCATCGACGTCAAGACCGAGGCCTCCATCCTGCCCGTCAACAAGCGCCCGCGTCTGGCGGTGCGGTTGTTCTCGGGCAACTGACCGTGACCGCATTCGAGGCGGCCCTCGACGACCTGTTCGTCGATCCGAACCTGGCCACCACCGTGACGTACCAGGGCCGGTCCATCCGTGCCCTGGTAGGGCGGCCCGACCGCGATCTCGAATTCGCCGACATCACCGTTCACACAGCGACGGCGGTCTTCGAGATCCGGCGGAAGGAGGTCGTCAGTCCGGCGGCAGGGGACATCATCGTCCATGACGGCGACAGTTTCGTCGTCCAGGGCGAACCCCGCCTGGATGCCGAGCGCCTGATCTGGACCATCACCGTGAGGCCGGCATGAGGGTGCTTGCCGCCATCCGGGGCGATCTCGCCCGCGTCATGGCCGATGAGGTGAAAGCGACCGAACGGGCCACCAGTTCCGCCATGCGCGATGCCACCAACGGGCTGAAGCTGGACCTGCGCACCCAGGTCACCGGTGCCGGCTTGGGAACACGGCTGGCCAACACCTGGCGGTCGCAGACCTATCCGGCCTCCGGTGATTCCCTGCGCCCGGCCGGGCTGGTGTGGAGCAAGGCGCCCCATATCATCCGCGCCTTCGACGAGGGCGCCACCATCCGCTCGGCCGACGGTTTCTGGCTGGCGGTGCCCGGTCCCGGCTGCCCGGCCCGCATCGGCAAGAAGCGCCCGACGCCCCGGCTGGTCGAGGAGCGGCTCGGCATTCCGCTCCGCTTCGTCTACCGCAGGGGCGGCCCATCTCTGCTGGTGGCCGACGACATGCGGGCGCGAACCGGCAAGCGCGGCGGTTTCGCCAGGTCCAGGACCGGGCGCAATGCCGCCACCGCCATCATGTTCCTGCTCTATCCGCAGGTGACCTTACGCAAGCGCCTCGACATCAACCGGGCCAAGGGGGCGGCCGAGCGGCGGCTGGTCACCACACTGGTCTCGGCGCTGGGGAAGAACGATGGCTGATTCTCCCCGCGAGACAGCCCTGAAGGCACTGGCGGCCCTGCTGGCCGGGATCCCCGGCGCGAGCGTTCGCCGCAACGAGCCGCTGGCGGCCAAGATCCCGGCGGGCGGGTTGGTCACCTTGTTCGACGGCAACGGCGCCGAGCCGGAAATGCTGCTGTCGCCGCCCGCCTACATCCATAGCCGCCGGGCCGAGATCGAGGTGGTGGTGCAGGGCGCTACCCCGGAAGACCGCGACGGGATGCTGGACGGCATCCTCAACCTCATCGGCGACCGGCTGGCGGCCGATCCCACCCTCGGCGGCACAGTGGATCTGGCGATGCCGGAGCCGCCGGAATTCATCACCGAGGCGATCGACGGCGCCGCCGGCCTCAAGGGGGCCAAGGTCATCGTCGCCCTCGAATACACCGCCGACTCGCCGCTCGGCTGATCCACACAAGGAACCGCTCCCATGTCGAAGACGCGCGCCTACGGCGCCGACTGCATCCTGCTGGCCGCCTTCGAGGCCACCTATGGGACGCCCCCGGCCGACGGCTACACCAGGCTGTCCTTCAAGGAAACCAGCCTGGGCGCCGAGCGGCCGCTGGGTTACGACCCGCTGCTGGGCCAGGGGCGCGACGCCCAGGATCCCTATTACGAGGCGGTCAAGGACGAGGGCGAGTTCGGTGTGCCGCTCGATCTGCGCAGCCTCGGCTTCTGGTTGAGGGGCCTGCTCGGCGCCCCCGCCACCAGCGGCGATGCCGGCACCGGCTTCACCCATGCCTTCACTTCGGGCGGCTCGCTGCCAAGCCTCGCCATCGAGATCAGCCACCCGACCCTGGCGACGCCCAAGTTCTTCCGCCACTCAGGCGCCAAGCTGGGCAGTCTCGCCTTCGACATGGCCCGCTCCGGACCCGCCAACGCCACCATCGCGGTGATCGCCCAGGGCGAGACCGAGGCCGCCGCTACCATCGACGCCGCTCCGGCCAGCTTCGCCCTGCGCCGCTTCAGCCAGGGCAGCGGCAGCATCCTGGTCGGCGGCCAACCGCTCGCCAATGTGGTCGGCGGGCGGCTGTCGTTCTCCAACAACCTCGAGCCGGTCGAGACCATTCGCTCCGATGGCCTGATCGACGGCGTCGACGAGACCGAGGCCACCGCCGAGGGCTCGGTCGAGGTGCGCTTCGGCACCGACGCCACGCTGACCTCTGCTATCGCCGCGGAAAACCCGGTCGAGATGCAGTACGGCTTCACCATCCCCGGCACTGCGTTCGCGCTTACCTTCCATCTGCCCCGCGTGTTCCTGCCCAAAAAGAAGCAGGAGATCAAAGGCCCCGGCGGCATCCAGGCCAGCTACGACTGGCGCGCCGCCCGCGACCCGGTCGCCGGCTACCTGCTCCGCGTCACCCTGATCAACGACGTCCTCTCGTATTGAAGGCCCGCCCCATGATCCGTCTGTGCCTGCCCAAGGAGCCGTATTGGCTCGATCTGCCGTTCGGCGTGCGGCTTCACGTCCGCCCGCTGACCACCGCCACCTATGAGGCCGCACGGATCAAGGGTTGGCGCAAGGCCCGTGCGATTGCCCGCGAGTTTGCCGATCTCAAGGCGGTCGGCGGCGACGTCTCCGGCCTGCCGGACCTTCGCGACGACGACGCGGTGGCGGGGTTCTCGCAGCTGCTGTTCGCGCAGGCGCTGGCCCGCGCCGCCATCCTGGAGTGGGAGGGCGTGCTGGAGGCCGACGGCGCTCCGGCCGCGGTGTCCGACACCACCGTCGCCGACCTGATGCTGATCCAGGGCGTGGCCGAGGCCTTCGTCGGCCTCTACACCGCGCCCCATGAGGCGGTCCTCGCCGAGGGAAACGTCTCCAGGCCCGCGGCCGATGGCACTTCGGCGGCGGGCCAGGATACTGCCGCCAGTGCCACGACGACGGCGCCCAATGCGCCGGTGACGGAAGCTGCCCCACCGACTTGAACGAGCCCCAGACCGAACAGGGCTGGCAGGCATGGGAGATGCTGATGCGCGCCGATCCGGCCCGCTTCGACATCGCCGGCCTGCTCGCCCACGGCCGTGCCCTGGGCTTCGACGAACGGGCGCTGGCGCTGCTGCTGCCGTTCGCGGAAGCGGGGATGCGTGAGGGCATTTCTTCTGAATTAGAATAAAGAATAGAAAAACCACAGAGACACAGAGGCACAGAGAGGGCGTGCCGGTTGATACGGCGAGCCTTCCGAATAACATTTCGACGGTGGTATTTATCATAAGGCGATGGCTTTTCTGCCTGAAAGCTATCTCTGTGCCTCTGTGTCTCTGTGGTTAAATTTATTCTTCCTTTCCCAAGGCACACCGCATGAGCGCCCGCACCGTCTCCATCCGCCTTGCCCTTGAAGACGGCGAGGTGTTCCGCCGCGCCCTGATGCAATTGGGCGAGGACGGCCGCCGGGCGCTGGAGCGGATCGAGCGGGCGGCGCAGCCGGCGTCGAAGGCGCTGCTGGCGATCAACGAGGTCGGCCAGGGCGTGCGCGGCGTGGTTGAGGGCATGGCCGGGCGTATGGGCCTGTTCGGCGAAGCGCTGATGGCCACCGGGCGCACCGGTCTGATCGCCGCGGCAGCGGTGGGCGCCGTCGGCGCCGCCCTGGTCCAGGGCGTGCGCGAGATGGAATCCGCCGACCAGTCGTTGCGCCGGCTGGAGGCGGTGCTGAAGGCGACCGGCGCGGCCTCCGGGCTGACCGCCGGCCAGTTGGCCGAACTCGCCGACGAGATGGAAACCGGCACGCTCGCCACCGCCGAGGGGGTGATGGATGCGTCCGCCGTCATGGCGACCTTCCGCTCGGTCTCGGGCGACACCTTCACCCGCGCCATCCGCCTGGCCCAGGACCTGTCGGCGGTGTTCCGCCAGGATCTGTCGTCCTCGGCCACCCAGTTGGGCAAGGCGCTGGAGGACCCCATCGAGGGCATCTCGGCGCTCCGCCGTGTCGGCGTGTCGTTCTCGGCCACCCAGAAGGAGGTGATCCGCTCGTTGGTCGAGACCGGCGACGTCGCCGGTGCCCAAAGGATCGTGCTCGACGCCCTGGAGCAACAGGTCGGCGGCGCCGGGGCGGCGGAAGCGGCCGGTCTGACCGGGGCCGCCCACCATCTTGCCGCCGCCTGGGGCAACCTGCTGGAAGAAATCGCGCGCACCAGCACGGTCGGCCGAGGCGCGCAGGGCGTGCTGTACGACCTGACCGGCATGGTCGATGGCATCCGCGACCTGCTGAAGGGCCCCGACATTGCCGCCCAGGTGGCGGCCAAGAGCCGGCAACTGGGCGATGTCGAAGGCCGGATCGCCGAATATCAGGGGCTAGGCGTCACCGGCCGCCGCATGGCGGAATTGCGCCAGCAGGCCGACCTGCTCCGCCGCGACATCGACGCCCTGGTCGAAAGGGGCCGCACCGAGGTGGCGGCCTTCGAGGCCGAGCGTGCCGACGCCGAATCCGGCCGCCAGGCGGCCGAGCGCGACCGCAACGCCGAGGCCATGGCGGTGCGGCTGAAGGCGCTGGACGAGGAGAAGGTCAAGGCGGCCACCGATGCCGCCGGCAAGATCGCCGCCATCGAGGGGCAGTTGTCCCGCAACATCGAGACGGCTCGCAGGAAATCGGCGCTGCCGGGGGTCGACGCGGGCGATGTCGACCGCGAAATCTCCCTGCTGCGGCAGGTGGCGGCACGCAAGGTCGAGGCCATCGAGAAGCCGCTGGCCGAGGCCCGCCTCCGTGCCGCCGAGCAGACGGCCAAGGTGCTGGACGACCTCCAGCGCGAGCTTTCCGCCCCCTGGCAGCCCCGGCAGGCCACCATCGACCAGTCGGTGTCGCGACTGCCCAAGGAGTCGTCCGCCGCCGACCGCGCCGAAGCCGCCCGACTGGCAGGGGAATTGTTCGACCAGAAACAGGCGCTCGACGAATTGCAACGGGCGCTGAAGGAGGAAGCCGACGCCCGGACGAGGGGCAAGGAACTGGTGCACCAGCACCGCACCGCCGAGCAGGAATACGCCGACACATTGCGCGATTTGAACGACCTGCTGGCCCAAGGCGCGCTCGACGCAGACACCCACGCGCGGGCCATCGAGGAGGCCGAGAAGCGCAAGCTGGCGGCGTCCAGGGAATGGTCGGACGGCGCCAAGCGGGCGCTGAATTCTTACGTCGAGGATTCGTCCGATGCCGCCCGCAGTGCCGAGCGTGTCGTCACCGGCATGCTGAAATCCAGCGAAGATGCCTTCGTCAAATGGGCCACCACCGGCAAGCTGGCGGCGGGCGATCTGTTCAACACCCTGGCCGAGGAAGCCTTGCGTGCCGCTTGGCGAATGGCGGTGGTGGCGCCGCTGTTCGGCGGAGCCAGCGGTGGACTGTTCGGCGGCCTGATCGCCGGCATCGGCAGCTTCTTTTCCGGCACCGGATCGGCTGGGGCCAGCGGCGGCGGCGGTGGCTCCGTCCCGGTCCCCAGCACCGGCAACTTCGCCATCGCCCATTCCGGTGGCCTGATCGGTCTCGACCGGCTGGAGACCCGTCGATACAGCACCTCGGTTTTCGCAGGGGCGCCCAAATACCACACCGGCGGGCTGGTGGCGGGGGAGCGTCCCATCGTCGCCCGCGTCGGTGAGGGCATTTTCACGCCAAGGCAGATGGACAATGCCGATCGCATCCTGACGGCCGCCTTGTCGCAGCCGGCGGTCGGCGTGGTGGTCACGGTCAACAACAACGCCTCCGGCACCCAGGCCCGTGCCGAGCAATCCCAGGGGTCCGATGGCCGCATCCAGATCGACATCATCGTCGAGGAGATCGAGGGCCGCATGAGCCGCCGCATCGGCCGCGGCGAAGGCATGGCCCCGGTGCTGGAGCACCGCTATGGCCTCAACCCGGCGGCGGGGGCTTATCGGTAAGGATCAGTGCTCGGTCTCGTCGTCGAACGTGACGTAGCGGGGCAGATCCATGGCATCGTGAAGAATACGCAGGATCTGGAGGGTATCCGTATTGCGGTCGGGCGCGATCCTGAACACGATCAGATGGCGTCCCCGTTTGCCCGACCGCGCTATCGGCAGGATGAACACGCCGTCACCAAGGTCATCGCGGAACCGGACCCCGACGGTGCTTGGCCCTGCCTTCAACGCTCGGAACGCGGATGAGATCATGCCGGAATAGGTCTTTGCCTGACCGTCGCCGAAGTGCTCTGCGGTCCAGTTAACAATGTCGCGGAGGTCTGCCTTGGCTGCGTCGGTAAGCCGGACCTTCCACTCTTCGGAACCGGTCGCCATCAAGCCCGCTTCGCCCGCCGTTCCGAAAGAACCTCGTCCGTCATGCGTTCAAGGTAGTCCGCCAGCGCGTCTGCATTCCCGAAGGTCTGGTATCGCCCGGCCTCCATGTCGTCGATCCCCACTTGCACGGCGGCGCGCAGCGCCTCAAGGCGGGCTTCTTCCTCGGCATCCCGGCGCTCGATCAGGCGCAGCCCTTCACGCAGCACCTCGCTGGCATTCTGGTAGCGGCCCGAGGCCACCAGCCGCTCGATCAGATCGGATTGGTGATCCGTCAAGACGACATTGCGGGTGGGCATGATCCATCCTCCATGGCGTTCCGTTCTTGGCAGAATATGCCATGTGCGGCGGCGCGTGCAAGGTTCGCAACCGGATTCATTTCAAATCGTGCGGTGACGAAATGTCCATCTCCTGGCCCGCCCGGCTGCCGTTGCCGACCTATGACGGCTATGCCCTGGAACCGGAATCGGCCGTCACCCGCACCGACATGGAATCCGGCCCTGCCCGGCAGCGGCGGCGGTTCACGCAAACGCCCACCCGCATCCCGGTGCGCTGGCGCTTTCGGGATGTGGACTTCGCCACCTTCGAGGCATGGTTCCACCTGAAGCTGGCCGATGGCGCCGATTGGTTCGCGATCTCCCTGCTGGGCGGAATCGGCATCGCCGCCCACGAGGCCCGCTTCGTCGGCCAGAGCAACGCCCCCTACAAAGCGGCGCCCGGCCGGGGCGGCACCTGGATCGTCACCTCGGTGTTGGAAATCCGCGAGCGCCCCATGCTCGACGAGGGGGCGCTGGACATCCTGCTGGCCGAGGATGTGGTCGTTCTCTTTGCCAACATCCAGACCCTCCATTCCACCCTGCATGTCGGCTTGCCCGTCAGCATTCGCTGGTGATCGACCATGGCCCTGCAAACCGATCTCGCCGCCGCTGTCGCCCAGGTGACTGCGGACAGTACCCTGCTGCACAAGGTGGTGCATGGTCCTGCCGGCGGGACCGAGTCCCAGGTCGTCACCGAAGGTGGGCCGGTCAAGACGGTGGCCAAGGCCATCGCCGACATCGACACCCGGCTTCAATCCGGTCTGGAAACGCTGGATCAGAAGGTCGCGGCGGCGGCGGCCAGCGCGGCGCTTGCCGTTCAAGGCGCCGAAGCGGCGGAGGCGAGCGAGGCGGCCATCGCGGCAAACGCCCAGGCCGCCAGCCTGTCGGAAACGAATGCCGCCGCCAGTGTCGCATCCGCCATGGACGGCGCAGTTGCGGCCAATGCCGACGCGGTCGCGGCACAGGCATCCAGGGAGGCGGCGGAAGGTGCTGCCGCCCTGGCGGAACAGTCCAGGATCGCCACCACGGCGGCGGAGGCCGTCACCACGCAGGCGGCAACGGATGCCGGGGCTTCGGCTGCGGCGGCCAACGCCTCGGCCATCGCGGCTGGTGTCAGCGAAGCCGCCGCCCGGTCGAGCGCGGAGGCGGCGGGTCTGTCCGAACAGCAGGCGGCGGCAGCCTCTGCTTTGGCGGTCAATGCCGAGGCCAGTGCCTCTGCGTCGGCGGCCCAGGCCCGCGCATCGGAAACCGCTTCGGCAGGCTCGGCCACGGCAGCGGCCCAATCCGAAACAGATGGCGCCTTCTGGGCCGGACAGGCCGAGAGCTTTGCCGCAGCCGCTGAAGCGGCGGCCACCATCGTCGCCGATGCCACCGGCCTGGATCTGCAAACCTTGATCGTTTCCGCCCGCAGGGGCTCGGACTACCGGACGCTCGGCATCGAGCTGTTCTGAAGGGAAGGCCCATGACCACCCTTGCCCATTACCTGACGGTCAAGGCCGCCCAGGATAACGCCTTCGCCACCATCTCGGCCAAGCTCGACGATCCCAACCTGCGGATGGACGATTTCGCCCTGATGGTGAAGGCCGTCGAACTGATCGAGACCGTCCAGGACACCGATGCCTATGACGCCCTGCTGCGCAAGGTGGCGGCCAAGGTCGCCGGGCTCTACGCCCCGGATTTAAGCGGCGAGGACATTCTCATGCTCACCCGGGCTTCCAGGCTGGGCGACATCCCCCATGGCGGGGAGGAGCGGTGGATGCTGCTCAACCGCGACGAACGGAACATGGATGTCACCGGGGCCGTGATGGTCGGCGAGCGCACCCTGGAATCCTTCGGCGATTGCGTCCTCGAAACCTTCTACGCGGAGACCTGATCCCATGCCCCTGACCATCCCCCCGATCCCCAATGCCGCTCCCTTCGCGGCGTTCTCCGACAACGTCGGCATCTTCAGTAATTCCAAGGCCCGCGAAATCCCGACCCGGCTCAATGCCATCGCCCAGGCGCTGAAGGATCACATCAACACGCTCTGGCTGGCCACGGCCACCGGCTTCATCAACGGCACGGTGGTCGCCGGCCTGAACGCCGCCATTGCCAAGATCGAGGCCTTCTCCAACGGGATCGAAACCCGCATCGACGATCAGATGACCGAGTTCGAGGTCAATCTCGCCAATTACCTCGGAACCAATGCCGGGTATTCGGTCAGTGCCGCCAACGCCGCGCTGTTCACGGGGGGCATCGTCGCGGGCGATATCGTCTACGACGTTGCCGGAAGGGCGGTTTCGATCCGCCAGGGCCCGCGTCTGATCAACGGCATCACCTACAACGACGACGGAACCATGGCGGGCTATGCCGAGCAACTGACCCTCGGCGGCATCACCTACACCCGCGCCTTCACCTTCTCCTATACGCCCGACGGGCAGATCGCCGCCATCACGGAGGTTTGACGATGGATATCCTGACGTTCAACGCGCTGAAACAGCATCAGCGCCATCTCGACCGCGACTTGCTGGATCCCTGGAAGCGCCCGGCCTTCGCCGTGGTGACCATGAGCAGTTCGGCCCCCTGGGGCACGGTGGTCTACAACCACTATCTCCAGGAGCTGTGCCGCCAGCATTACAATGACAGCGGCTACATGCAGGGCAGCACCAGCAGCCTGGGCACCGAATTCTTTAACAACTGGTATTCCTACGGCCGCACGGATTCTTACATCTCTTCGACCGACAGCAATTACGGCGACGGTACTGCCCGGTGCGGGCATCTCGGCCACCTGGCACTGGCGGTCGGCCCCGACGGTTCGATGATCGGGCGTGCCAGCCCCTATTCGGCGACGGCGCTCCGCAATGTCGGTGTCTGGGTCAACAACAAGACCAACCGCAACCTCGCCCTGTTCATGGAGAACCAGTACGCGGGCGTGGCGCCGCGCGCCATCGCCCCCGGCCGCCTCGCCGGCACCGAGGGTTGGCATCTGGCCTGGACCAACACCAAGTTCTACGCCCAGAACAATTTCGGGACGTACAACAAGTACGGGATGATCGGCTACAACGAAAAAACCGGCACGCTGGTCATCAACGAGAACAAGAACGGCGGCACCTCCATGCGGCTACACGTCTATTCCAACGTCCCACCGTTCGACATTTCCGCCAGCAACCGCCGCGCCTGGTTCAACAATCTCGATGAGACCAAGCACATCTTCTACGACTGGACGGCCAATTCGGCGGGGTATGCCGAGAGCCTCTATCGCGGCATCGTCATTCCCTGCGACGACGGCAAGATCATCATCGTGCGGATGGAGCCCAGCAATTACTGCATGCTGGACCGGTTCACGCCGAACGGCAGTGGGGGCTACACCAAGGAAGCCACCCACACGCTGAGTACGACCACCACCTACGGCATGGAATCCGCCGACCGCAACGGCATCCGCTTCCAGATCTCCAACGACGGCAAATACGTCATTTGCTACCAGCCCTATTACTACTATGGGGCCGGTGCCGAGGTATTCCTGATCCGGGTGGCGGACGGGAAGTACGCCTTTCTACAATACCAGGATTCCAGCTATGGCCGGTCGTTCGCGCCCATCCGCGACAGCGACTTCATGATCTCCTACAGCCCGAATTCCGACAGCGGCTACGGCATCTACATGTCGCACATCGACACCCGGACGGTGTTCCAGGCCATCGCCGACAAGGGCGACATGAGCTCCAAGGTGCCGGGCTTCAACGTCTACATCTTCGACAGCGCCTATCACTCGACCAACTACCCCTACATCGTTCCGATCATCGGAGGCATCTGATCATGGCCGGCAAAATCAGCTTCCCCCACGGCAATGACTGGGGCGTCATCGGTCCCGAGGGCGACCACGATCTGCCGGTGAAGTCGGTGTTGGGTCACAGGTTCCAACTCGTCGATGGCGAGGTCATCGACCGCTATGACGGCGTCACCGACGACGAGGTCCGCAGGATCGATGATGAGCGCGTCGCCGAGCGGCAGGGTGAGGAACTCCAGGCGGCCAGAACCGCCCTGGTTCGCCGGGTCAAGGCCGAAGCAGCGCAGCGCATCGCCAATCTCGACTGGAAGGTCGAGCGCGCCCGCGAGCGGGACGTCCTGAACGGCACCACGACCCTCCAGGACGTCTATACCGAGCGCGAGCTCATTCGGATGGCGAGCAACGAGGCCGAAGCCGCAATCGCCAAGCTCGCCTCCCAGGAAGAGCTCCAGGCCTTCTCCTGGTAGGTCGCCACGCATTCCCCCTTTGAGCCGGAGCAAGCCATCATGGCATTGGAACAATCCCCGGACATCTGGGCGGGTGTCGCCACCCAGTATGTCGGAGCCTGGGGCAGCGCCGCCCCCGTCGTTCAGATCGCCGCCATCATCGCCGTGGTGATCGTGGTGGCGATCCTCGCCTGGGCATGGTCGCGGCGGCGGGAGCAACCGGATTCCTCCGGTGTCCCGGTCGAGGCCTTCGCCCATGTGGTCGAGGAGCAGGCCCGCCAGACCGAAGCGCTGCGCTCGGCGGTCGAAGGCCTGTCCGAGATCGTCCACCAGATCCGCCTGCTGCTGGAAGCCCGCACCCTGTGCCCCTATGGAGATCGGCGCGATGCCTGATCCGGCCCTGTCGCAGGCGCTGAAGGAGGCGTTCGCCTCCGCCCCCAGCGGCACGGTGATCCTGGATACGCTGGAAATCTGGCATCCCAGCTTCACCGAGCCGATCCGGGTGGTCCGCGACCATGCCGATCTCACCGCCCGGTTGGAGGCCGGTGCGCCCCGCGACGGCGGCAAGCAGGTCACCTTCACCGCACTCGCCTTCGAGTTCTCCCCGCCGCCAGTGGATACCGCTCCGGTGCCGGAAATCACCGTCACCCTCGACAATGTCGGCAGCGACATCACCGATGCCCTCGAGGGAGCCGCCATCAGCCAGCAGGTGATCGAGATCACCTGGCGGCCCTATCTCTCCACCGACCTCGACGGCCCCCATATGGACCCGCCCATCACCATGACCCTCACCGATGTCGAGGCCGACACGATGAGGGTCACGGGGCGCGCCCGCATGCTGGATGCGGGGAACAAGTCCTTCCCATCCATCACCTATACCGCTCGGCGCTTTCCCGGACTGGCGCGGTGATCTTCGCAGGGCACTGCCCTGCACCCGCCAGGGACTCGTCCCTGGACCCCATTCCTTCGAGGGCATCATGCATTGGGCTATCGCCTTGATCGGCCTGCCGTGGTCCGTCCATGGCAGCGGGCCGGACTCGTTTAATTGCTGGGAATTCGTCCGCATGGTGCAGGCCCGGCATTTCGGTCGCATCCTGCCCGAGATCAGCAATCCCGAAGACATGCTGGTCATGGGCCGCACCTTCCGTAACCACCCCGAGCGGCGGCGCTGGACCAAGATGCCCGATCCCATGGAAGGTGATTGCGTGCTGCTGCGCCGGTCCCGTCATCCCATCCATGTGGGCATCTGGCTCGAAGTGGATGGCGGCGGAGTCCTGCATTGCGCCGAGGGCGCCGGGGTGGTGTTCCAGCGTTCGGACGCGCTCAGCCTCAACGGCTGGGCGATCGAGGGCTTCTATCGGTTTTCGCCATGACCGCCTCCATCGTCATCGTCACCAATCCGTTCGAGCCGGTGACCAGCCGCTCGGTTCATGCGGTGGAGTCTGGCGCCACGGTAGGCGCCTTGCTGCTCGACTGCGGCATTGCCGAGGATTGCTGGTCGGACGGTCCGGAAATCCTGATCGGCGGCATGGCGGTGCCGGTCGGCATCTATGCCGTCCGGGCCATCGGCGACGACGAGGTCGTCACCGTCATTCGCTGGCCCCAGGGCGGCGGGGCCGGAGGTGGTGGGGGCGGCAAGAACCCCATGCGGATCGTGCTCACCATCGCGGTGATGGTGGCCGCCATCTATCTTGGCCCCATGGCGGCGGTGGCCATGGGCTACACCGCCACCGGCACCGCCGCCGCCATGGCCACCGCCGGCATCGCCATGGTCGGTTCGGTGCTGATCAATACCGTGATCCCGGCGCCCAAGCCGTCGATGCCGTCGCTCAACTGGGGCGGCAGCGGCAGCGCTCCGGCCCCCAGCCCGACCTATTCAATCCAGGCTCAGGGCAACCAGGGCCGATTGGGGCAGCCCATCCCGGTCATCTATGGCCGCCACCTGATCTATCCCGACCTCGCCTCCGAGCCCTACCAGGATTACGTCGGCGGCGAGCAGTATCTCTACCAGCTCCATGTCATCGGCCAGGGCGAGTATGCGGTCGAGCAGATCCGCATCGAGGACACGCCCATTTCCTCCTTCGAGGAGGTGCAGACCGAGATCGTCCCGCCCGGTTCCCCGGTGACGCTGTTCGAGCCGGACGTGGTCACCGCCGCGGAGATCGCCGGCCAGGAGCTGGTGGCGCCCAATCTGGTACAGTCCGGCGACGATGGGTACATCGGCCCGTTCACCGCCAATCAGGTGGACACCGCGGCGGGTGCGCTGGGCATCGACGTGGTCATGCCGCGTGGCCTCTATTACGCCAATGACGGCGGCAGCCTCGATAGCCGCATTGTCCAGTGGCAGGTCGAGGCTCGCGCCATCGATGCCGACGGCGAGGCCCTTGCCGGTTGGTCGGTGCTGGCGACCGAATCCCACTCCGCCGCCAGCAATACCGCCATCCGCCTGTCCTTCCGCTATGCGGTGTCGCCTGGGCGCTACGAGGTCCGCCTCAAGCGCCTCGACACCAAGGACACCGCCGAGCGCGCCGGTCATGAGATCCGCTGGGGCGCGCTGCGCGCCTATTTGACCGGCCAGCCCGATTTCGGCGCCGTCACCCTGCTGGCGGTCAAGATGCGAGCCACCGACAATCTGTCGCAGCGCTCCAGCCGCATGATCAACGTCATCGCCACCCGCAAGCTGCCGGTGTGGTCGGAAGCAGGCGGTTGGTCGCAGCCTGTGGCCACACGTTCCATCGCCTGGGCCTTCGCTGATGCCTGCAAGGCCCAATACGGAGCCAAGCTGGCCGACAGCCGCATCGACCTCAAGACGCTGGCCACCCTGGATGCCGTTTGGCAAGGGCGTGGCGATTCTTTCGACGCGGTGTTCGACACCAGCATGACGGTGTGGGAAGCCCTGACCCGCATCGCCCGTTGCGGCCGGGCCGTACCCATCCAGCAGGGCGGTATCGTGCGGATCATCCGCGACCAGCCCCAGACGATGCCGGTGGCCATGTTCGGGCCGCGCAACATCGTCAAGGGCTCGTTCAAGCTCAAATACGTCATGCCGGGCGACGACACCGCCGACGCCGTGACGGTGGAGTATTTCTCGTCGCGCACCTGGAAGCCCGACGAGACCACCGCCAAGCTGCCCGACAGCCAGGGCGACAATCCCGCCAAGGTCAATCTGTTCGGCTGCACCACCAAGGACCACGCCCAGCGGGAGGGCCTCTATATCGCCGCCAACAACCGCTACCGCCGCCGCCTGGTCACCTTCCGCACCGAGTTGGAGGGCATGATCCCCACCTACGGCGATCTGGTCGCCATCACTCACGACATGCCCCGCTGGGGGCAAGGCGGCGAGGTGATCGGTCACCAGGGCGACGTGCTGGCCCTGTCCGAGCCTTTGGTCTGGACCGAGGGCGCCAGCCATTACCTGGCGCTGCGCCGCCGGGACGGCAGTCTTGCCGGGCCATTCCGGGTTCAGGCCGTGCCCGGTGATCCAGCCAAAGTCCGCGTCCTCGATCCCCTGACCGTCACCCCCTATGTCGGCGGTTCAGAGGAGCGGACGTATTTCAGCTTCGGCCCCGGCCATGCCTGGGCGCAATCCGCCCGCGTCCTGGCCATCCGCCCCCGCGCCGAGCAGGTCGAGATTGTCGCCGTCGCCGAAGATTCCCGCGTCCACGTCAACTGACTGAGGTTCCGCATGCTGACCGCAGACATCCTGCGCGCCGCCCTGCCGGCGGCGCGGCCCACCGATATTGCCCGTTTCACCACCCCGCTGACCGAAGCTTGCGCCGAATGGGGCATCGACACGCCACTGCGATTGGCGGCGTTCCTCGCCCAGATCGCCCACGAGAGCGGCCAGTTCCGCGGCCTGGTCGAAAACCTGAACTATTCCGCCGAAGCCCTGCTGCGGGTCTTTCCTCGCCACTTCGATGCGACTCAGGCCACCGCCTATGCCCGCCAGCCGGGACGCATCGCCGCCCGGGCTTATGCCAACCGCATGGGCAATGGCGACGAGACATCCGGCGACGGCTGGCGCTATCGCGGCCGTGGCCTGATCCAGGTTACCGGCCACGACAATTACGCCGCCTGCGGCGCCGCCCTCGGCCTCGACCTGATCGCTCAACCCGAGTTACTGGAGCAGCCCGGTGCCGCCGCCCGCTCGGCCGGATGGTTCTGGCACAAAAGCGGCCTCAACCGACAAGCCGATGCCCGCGACATCGAAACCATCACCCGGCGCATCAACGGCGGCCTCACCGGACTCCAAGACCGCAAGGCCCATTACGCCCGCGCCTGCGCCGCCCTGGAGGTCTCCCATGAACTTGCTTGATCTCCTCGGCGATGCCGCCGCCATCGCCGCCAACCCCATCGCCGGTCTCGCCAAGGTGGCCCTCGACGTCGCCCCCGATATCGCCGGCCTGTTCGGCGACGATGCCGAGAAGGCGGTGGGAAAACTGGCCGACACCGTTCGCGCCATCACCGGCACCGACGATCCCGCCCAGGCCCGCGAGGCGCTGGCCGATCCCACCCTGGTGTTCCAACTGCGCTCCCAGGCCCAGACCTTCGCCCACGAGGAGCGGATGCAGCAGATGGCCGGCGCCCTCACCACGCTCACCGCCACCCTGGCCGACCGCCAGAACGCCCGTGCCCGCGACAGCGAGTTCATCAAGGCCGGCCGCAGCAACACCCGCGCCAACGTCCTGCTGGTCACCGCCGGTATGGGCATCATCGGCGGAATTGCCTTCATGGTGTTCGGCCAAGTTGACGGCAACACCGCCGTCGGCGGCTGCATCATTTCGGTGGTGACGTTGCTGGCAGGTAAGTTCGCCACCGCCTTCGACTTCGAGTTCGGCGGATCGGCGGATTCCGAGCAGACGAGGAACCTGTTGGCACAAGCTCCGCCGATCATCGGAAAATAGCAAACACGTCCTGCGGCATGCGGCCGACCATGGGAGCGATCCCCTGGTCGGCCGCTATTGTCGTTTTCAGGCCCCCTGCACGGGGCATCATTTCCGCATCATCGCCGGTCGTTTCCGCGCTACGCGCCCCATCCAGCGTTTGCCATCCTTGGCCATGTCCCAGGGATTGGTCTTTTCCCGCCGGTGCGGGATGTCATCCTCACCGGCAGTCAGGGCACACCGGACGGCGGACCGCCAACGGCGGTTGGCGATCCGCTTGTCCGTGCTCTCGCTTTGGGCGGTCGTGTTTCCGAAAATTGGCGTGCGTCGAAATGACCGAGTCATCGATCACCCCTTCAGGAACCCGGTCACCACCTGCGGCACGGCGGCGTCGAAGCCGGCGCAGCCGAGCGACAGCGGGTCATCGTCGGGCACCACCGAGCCGGCATTGGCTGTTGCCGCCAGCACCACCGCCTTCGCTGCCGGATTGACGGTTTCACGATACCGCTTGAGCGCCTGAATCGGATGCTGCCGACCGGCCCAGGTTTCGTTGTCGGTGATGACGACGATGGCATCGACCTCCAGCTTCCGCTCCAGCGCGTAGGAGATCGGCAAGGCGATATCCGTCCCACCCTGCCACTGACCGAACAGGCGCACCACGTCGTCAAGCCGCTGACGAGGGGTGAGCGGGGCGCTGTGCAGTTCGGTGTCGAAGGCCACCACCTCCACCTGCCGTTCGGTTCGCACGAAGGCCATCGCCATGGACGCCGCCGCCTCTATGGCGGACAGGGTTGGCGAGCCGGCGCAGCGCGTGCCATGCATGGAACCCGAGACATCGACCCCCACGAGGAGGCGCTTGCCGGTCGGCTCGATGGCGGCGAAGGCCCGGTCGAAGGCGCCGTCGAGCGCGTCCACCACCGCCGGAACCGGAGTCCAGTTCAGCTTGCCGCGTTCACCGTGCCCCTGGGCATAGGTTTTCAGCGCCAACAGAACCTGCACAGGGTGAATCCTGGCGCGCGACAATGCCTCGCCGTCGGCGAGTCGTCGGACAATGGTCGCGGCGGCCTCAGAGCCAACGTTCAGCAGACCAACCTGGCTGAGCTTGCCCAGGTTGCGGATCAGCGCACCCAGCGGCATGTCGGCCAGCAAGGACTCCCACACCTCTGGTGCGGTCAGCAGTTCGGTCGGCACGGCTTCGCGCGGCAATCTCCGGTTGCGGATGATCGCCGCCGCCTCGGTCGGCCCGCTCGCCTCACGGATCCGGTAGAGGCCATCGACCAGCGGGAAGGCGGCGCGGGCGGCGCCGACCGCATCCGCTTGGTTGGGGTGGGCGATCCAGTCGAACAACACGCGCGTCGCAGCCTCGTCGGTCAACGGATGGGCAAGGCGCAGCAGATCGCGCAGTGCCCAGCCGCCCCGATTCATGTATTTCACTGCCTGAAGCGCCAGCCGGTTGGGATCCTGGGCGGTGAACCACCGCGCCACGCCACGCCGCAGCCCGCGGCCCCAGCCGCGGAAGCCTTCGATCATATCGGCGAAGGCCAGGATATGGGTGCCGGTCCGGGCGACCAAGGGAATCGCGGACAGGGCGGCACGGCGAGTCGCTTCGTCTTCCGCCGCCGCGGCCATGGCCAGCACGAACAGGGCAGGGTCGTTGCGCGGTGCCCGACCGGCCTGGCTGATTTCGACGGTGCGGGCGACCACCCGCTGGCCGTCCTCAATCAGGCATCGCTGCACGGCCATGGCGTTGTCGCGGGTGAGGGCCCGCTCGCCCACATAGTAGGTGCCGCCCTCTGAGCCCAGCAGCAGGAAGCGGTCCAACTGCCCCCAATCGCCCACTTCATACCAGTGGCCGCCGGCATTGTTGAGACTCTGCCCCGGCAGCGGCTCGCTTTGCGGAACCGCGTTCTGGGGTACGGCCTGACGAAGGCTGAAAAGCCGTCGGTACGTCATCGTTTACCCTCCTTATGTGTCTGGTTGGTCCTGCCGGACGTGTCGTTGGTTTCGGCCTTTCCAAGGAGCGTTTTGAGCGCGGTAACCGAAACCATCCGGCCCGGCAGGACCGAAAAAACTGGCGGAGCGGGCGTGACGCGCGGCTGGATGTTCCATCGGACCCGGGCATCTCGGGCGTCACGGCGATTTACAGTCGCCTGCTGGCCGCCAGCCAGCTACCGGTGATCCAACCACTCCGGCCCGCTCCGCATTCAAGCGGTTCCTGGGCGTGTTGGCGTAGTTGGGAAGAAGCCTGTGACCACCCACGATACGGTGCCACTAGGGTGGCTGCCGGCGGGATTCGAACCCGCGTCCCAGGCATTATCGTTAACCCAACCACTCCGGCCCAGGAGCCGAAAAATAATGTCCGCCGGGCGTGTTGGCGGTCTTGGCGTGTTGACCACGGTATGAGCCGTGGCGACCGGCGCTGTCCCGGTCCAGGAGCGATAACCAAAACCTTCCGGCCCGGCGGCCGTTGCACTCTTCTCTCACCTATTGGTGACAATTCCGGTCACCCCTTCACACAGACAACCTGCTTCAGCGTGTGGACGATCTCAACCAGATCGGCTTGGGCGGCCATGACCGCGTCGATGTCCTTGTAGGCCCCAGGCGTTTCGTCGAGGACGTCGGCATCCTTGCGGCATTCCACACCGGCGGTGGCATGGGCGTGATCCTCCAGCGTGAACCGCTTCTTGGCGGCATTGCGGCTCATGGCTCGCCCAGCCCCGTGCGAGCACGAGCAGAAGCTTTCCGGGTTGCCCTTGCCCCGCACGATGAACGACTTCGCCCCCATGGAGCCGGGAATGATGCCAAGGTCGCCGTGTTGCGCCCGCACCGCTCCCTTGCGGGTCAGCAGCACGGTCTGGCCAAAATGCTTCTCGGTGTTGACGTAGTTGTGATGGCAGTTCACCGCCATCTCATCCACGGCCACGTCGGGAAAGAACCGCCCCAGCGCCAGCAGCACCGCGTCCATCATCAGCTGGCGGTTGGTGCGGGCGAATTTCTGCGCCCACGACACCGCGTGCATGTACTGGGCGAAATGCTCCGTGCCCTCGGGGAAGTAAGCGAGGTCGGCGTCCGGCAGGCGGATGAAGAACCGTTTCATGTCCTTCTTCGCCAACTCGATGAATACCGAGCCGATCCGGTTGCCGATGCCGCGCGAGCCGGAATGCAGCATCACCCACACGGCGCCGGACTCGTCCAGGCAAAGCTCGATGAAGTGGTTGCCGGTGCCGAGCGTGCCCAGGTGTTCCACGGTCTTGCCGCTGGCCACCTTGGGCTGGGCCTCGCGGATGCGGGCGAAACCGGGCGCCAATTCCGCCCATGCCGCAGCGGCCGCCTCGGGCGGATCGCCCCAGGTGCCCCGGTCGTTGGGGCCGCCGTCGTCGGTGCGGCCGTGGGGGACCGCCGCCTCGATGGCGGTGCGGATGGGGTGCAGATCGTCGGGCAGGTGCTCGGCCCGCACAGTGGTCCGCACCGCCATCATGCCGCAGCCGATATCGACGCCGACCGCCGCGGGAATGATGGCGCCCTTGGTGGCGATCACGCTGCCCACCGTGGCGCCCATGCCCCAATGGACGTCGGGCATGGCGGCGACATGGTGGAACACGAAGGGCAGGCCGGCGACGTTGCCCAGTTGGCTCCGGGCCATGTCTTCGACCGGCACGCCGTTGGTCCACGCCTTGATCGGTACGCCGCCCTCGACTGGGATGAAATCGTAATTCGCCATCTCGTCACCTCCGGTCGCCTGTATCCAAGCGGCCAATAAAAAACCGACGCCCCTCCGCAGGATTTCCTGGGAGGGGCGTCGGTTCGAAACCAGCCCTGTATGACGGGTGCTTCCGCCTACATGGCTCCCTCCCTGGAGCGGGTGCAATCACCCAGCACGAACATCAGGCTCGCGGATATGGCCGCGGCTTTGATGTTGGCAGGATATGAGCGGAACCGTGTCACAGGTGGTCACCCTTCAAGCGAAAGATGTGGCATTATACAGTGACGCCGAGGCGTGGCGCAAGCCTGCATCCGGGCATCGAATGGCAGGGGTGACCGAGTTTGTCACGTCCGCCGCTCATGCTTCGGACGAGGAACAGCGGAGGCCGTGAGGTGGCACCAGGGATACCGGGCGGATTGAAGGCCTTCCTCGTCGGCGGCTGCGTGCGGGACCGGCTGTTGGGGGTGCCGGTGCGCGACCGCGATTGGGTGGTGGTGGGGGCCACGCCCGAGGATATGGCTGCGCGCGGGTTTCAGCGGGTGGGCAAGGGCTTTCCGGTCTTTCTCCACCTAGAGACCGCCGAGGAATATGCCCTGGCCCGCACGGGATGGGGTGAGCGCGCCGGATTCCATCCCGCCGCCACCCTGGAGGATGACCTTCGCCACCGCGACTTCACCATAAACGCCATGGCCATGGATGCCGACGGCGGGCTGATCGACCCGACCGGCGGCGCGGCCGACCTTGGTGGAAGGGTCATTCGTCACATCGGCGACAGCCTAGCCGAGGACCCGATCCGCATCCTTCGCGCCGCCCGCCTGGCTGCCAGGCTGGACGGGTTTTCGATCGCGCCCGAAACGGAGGCGGAGATGGTGCGGCTGTCTGCGACCGGCGTTCTGGCGACATCTACGCCCGAGCGGCTGTGGCTGGAGTTGGAAAAGGCACTGGCAACGCCCTGTCCCAGCCGCTTCTTCGTGGCGCTGCATCGGGTGGGGGCGCTGGCCGCCATCCTTCCCGAACTCGACGCCCTGTTCGGCGTACCGCAGCGGGCGAAATTCCACCCCGAGATCGACACCGGCCTGCACACCATGATGGTGGTGGACAGGGCTGCCGTCCTCTCCGACGACGCGGCCGTGCGTTTCGCCGCGCTGGTCCATGATCTCGGCAAGGGCGTGACCCCGCGCGAGGATTGGCCGCGCCATTCCGGCCATGAAGCCCGAGGGGCCGAGCTGGTTCGTCCCTTGGTCCGTCGCCTTGGCGGCCCCAATCATTGGGCCGATCTTGGGCAATTGGCGGCCACCTGGCACGGCCTGATCTCGAAGATAGCCGAATTGCGTCCCGGCACCGTGCTGGAGGTGCTGGCCGCCGCCGACGCCTTTCACCGCCCCGAGCGACTGGAGGCGCTGCTGATTGTCGCCGAGGCCGATCGTCGCGGCCGGCTCGGGCGGGAGGAGGAGGCGTTTTCCGAGGCTTCCCGCTGGAGGCAGGCCCTGGCCGCCGCCAACACCGTCATCGCCCGTGACCTGGTCGCCAGCGGCCATCAGCCGGGGCCGGGGCTTGCTGCGGTGTTGTTCCAGCGCCGCGCGGAAGCGATCCGCGGCGCCCTGTCACAATGACCGATGCAATCTGTCCCGTGTCCAAAATGGTCACGGCCTCCCTCCATGATTGCCAGAGACTGGAGGGACTGAGAGATGTCACAGGGAATTTCGGACGATGTGCGTGGGCGGGTTGGCGCCATCCTTGATCGTGTCGAGCGCGAGCACGGCATTCGCATCCTGTTTGCCGTAGAATCTGGAAGCCGTGCCTGGGGTTTCGCCTCGCCGGACAGCGATTACGATGTCCGCTTTGTCTACGCACGACCGGTCGAGTGGTACCTGTCGTTGGAAAAGCGCCGCGACGTCATCGAGTTGCCCATCGAAGACGGAATGGACGTCAACGGCTGGGATATCCAGAAGGCACTGCTTCTTCTTCTGAAGGCAAATCCTGCACTGCTGGAATGGCTGAACTCTCCCATCATCTACCGGGAGGGGCCGGCCATGACCGACCTCGGATACCTTGCCAATCAGATCGATCATCGCAAAGCGGCCCGTCACCATTACCTTCATCTTGGCCTTAACCAGTTCCGCAGTCAGATCGACGGCCGCGAACGGGTGGCAATCAAGAAGTACTTCTACTGTCTGCGTCCGGCAGCGGCATTGCGCTGGGAACGCACGCACAAGCATGGCCGCGTGCCCATGGACCTGCCCACCCTGCTCGCCGGCATCGACCTGGCGCCGTCGCTGCGGGCTGCCATTGACGACCTCCTGGCGCGCAAGGCGATTTCGTCGGAGATGGGCGAGGGGGAGCGCATTTCCGAGATCGACCGTTTCGTGCGGGAGGAATTCAGGTTGGCGCAGGCCCAGTCGCCCCGCGTGCCGGCGCTCGATCCCAGCCTGATCGACAAGGCCCAGGCGCTGTTCCTGCGGTCGATGACGGGGGCGAACCGCGAGGCCCTTTCATGCTGAGGCCGCAATGATCGGGCTCGATCTTGAAGGCGACGAGGCCTACTCGTTTCATCTCCATCCGTCGTTCGAGCCCGACACCGCCATCCGGATCGCCCGGACCGGCGACTGGATGATGCTGACCGCATGGCTCGCCACCGGCTCCTGGTTCGACCCCTGGCTGGGGCGGCGCAAGGTGCTGCGCCACCTGACGCGCGAGGAGTGGGCGGCATTGATCGAAGCGCTGGAACGAGCCGATTTCTGGTCCCTTCCTGAGGATGATCGGCGAATCGGGTTGGATGGCGAAACCTGGGACTTCGAGGGCATGTTTGGAAGCCGTCGGCAGCGGATTTCCCGCTGGTGCCCGGAAGACGACGCCATCGTCGAATTGGGATGGCTGTTCCTTCATCTCGCCTGGCGGGGTGTTGGTTACGGCTGAGCCTCGGTATCGATGGTCCGGGCCACTTGCGGATCACGCCAGATGGCTTCTAGCAGAGGCCATTGCCGCGACCCAAAGGATGACACCAGCCGGCGGATCGGCAAGGGGATCAGGGAGAAATAGGCGGCAATGGCGGCGCGCGAGGCGTACCAGGATTCGTCGTGCGGGCCGTCGGGAAGCAGCCATGTTCCGTGGCGCCCAAGGACCGGCCAGTCGGGTTCAAAGGGAACCCAGGTATCTGGATCCTCCGCCGGCAATGGAACGGTCCAGCACCCGAATGTCTTGTCCCAGCGCCCATAAAGACGCCGCCATCCGTCACCCTCCTCGACCAGAACATCATCCTCAAGCCGCCAGATTGCGGCGTGCGGGGCATCCGTGGTCGCCATGGGCACAAGGGGGACGTTCATGTCGTCACCTTAGCGCCCAGGGGTGACAGAATGGGACATGTTTTGTTCCGGTTGAGCGTGCCTCTCCGAATACACTATCTTGCCCGGCGCGCCTGTCGCCAGTCCCATGGTGCCATGAACGGGCCTGCCCATAATCCTTGGCCTGAGCGGCGGGCATCGTCTTCATCGGTCACGTAGTCCATGCTGTAGCGGCGGTACGCGAGCGCCCATCCGTTTCGAGCCATCCAGGATTCGATGTCGATGCCGTCGACCATGCACGAAGCGATGATTCTGCGGTAACGGTCACGGCCCAATTCCTTGCATGTCACCCAGCGGCGGCCGATGCGACTGGCCAGAGCGTTGGCGGAAGCCCGACCGCACGCCCATTCCTCTTCGGAAATGCCGCAGCGCTGATGGCGTTCGGGCGCGTCGATTCCGTGAAGGCGGATGCGGGTTCCGTCGATGTCGAGGGTATCGCCGTCGATGACCGACGCCTGGCCCTGGACGGTTCCCGCCCAGGCAGGGACGCAGATGGCGAGACCGATGGCGAAGAGGAATGGGGCGAAACGCATCGCGCGCTCCGGTTGACGATCCGGTCTTCATCCCATCATCGACATGTGTCAGAATTGGTCCTGCTTGATGATCAGAGGAGGGGCGGCGTGCGCTACGAGAAGGCCGACAATCTGCTTCAGCTGGCGCTGGAGATGCAGGCGGCGCGCAGCGGTCTGTCACTCAAGGACATCGAGGAGAAGTTCGGTGTCGGCCGGCGCACCGCCATGCGCATGCGTGACGCGGTGCTGCGGAACTTCCCCCAATGCGAGGAGGTCGAAACTGACGAGCGCATCAAGCGCTGGCGCATCCCCTCCGGCACCCTCGACCGCCTGATCAACTTCACCGCCGACGAACTGGCTGCGTTGGAAGGCGCGATCCGTCTGTTCGACCGCGACAACCGCGAGGACGAGGCCGCCAGCCTGTCCGATCTTTCCGGCAAGCTCCGCGCCCTGTTGAAGCCCGATGTCGCCCGCAAGGTCGAACCCGACCTGGAGGCGCTGCTGGAGGCCGAAGGGCTGGCCATGCGTCCGGGGCCGCGTCCCCGGATCAAGGTGCTGGTGGTCGAGGATCTGCGCGAGGCCATAAAGGCCTGCCGCAAGGTGCGCATCCACTATCGCAACCGCCGCACCAGGAAGGTCAACGAGCGGCTGGTGCATCCCTATGGCTTCCTGCACGGCCATCGCAATTACCTGGTCGGCTGGCACGAGAACCCCAAGGCCAACACCATCGCGCTGTTCAGCCTGCCCAATATCGAATCCGTCGAGATTCTGTCCGACACCTTCGTTCGCGATCCTGGCTTCGACCTGGCCGCCTTCGCCGCCCGGTCGTTCGGCCTATTCCAGGAGGAGCCCTACGACGTGGTCTGGCGCTTCGCCCCTGAAGCGGCCGAGGACGCCGCCGACTTCGTCTTCCACCCCAGCCAAAGCCTGGAGCGGCAGGACGATGGGGGACTGATTGTCCGCTTCAAGGCCGGCAGCGACCTGGAAATGGCCTGGCATCTCTACACCTGGGGCGACAAGGTCGAGGTGCTGGAACCGCCCCGGCTGGCCGAGATGGTCCACGGGCAAAGGGCCGCGTGGCCGGCATTGCCGTGAGGGGCTGGAGCCTGACGGCTATTCATCCTTTCCGCACGAATCATGCCCAAGCCACAGCAGCAGCAAGGTGGCCGCCAGTCCCGGTGAGGAGCGCACAAAGTCGCTTGCGCTCGACAGGAGCGCCAAGGCGAAGATGGCCATGAACGCAAGAGCGGCTGCAAGCAGCACCCACTGCCAATAGCAGATGACAACGCCGATAGCCGATAGGATGAGCAGGATCTTTGCCAACTTCATTCTTGTTCACTCATGGCCGAGGCGGAATGGAATCGCGAACCTGGCCGCAGTGCCGGCGACCATCCTCGTCCGTGGCTGACTCAGGACAGCGCGCCAAGGCGCGTGCTCCGGCTTGGGGAAGGATATGGGACGTGCCTGTCGCTTCGGTACCTTTCGCCGATTGTCCGGCGGCTTGGGCCGCGTCGTCGATGGCCTGGGGGGCTGGACGTATCGCTCGGGCCGCCGTTTCATCGCCACTGCGGAAGATGGCCTGAAGCAGTTTGGACATGGCGCCGGCCTGGGCAGGGATCGGGGAAGCCAGGGTAGCCAGAACGAGCAATGGAAGCAGCATGCGCATGGCAGGTCTCATCCGATTGGATCGGTGGGAAGCATGAAGTATTGATGTGACAGTCTTGGGCGCATTGATCCGCCCGGTTGGCCGGAACCACGCAAATAGGGGTGGTAGCCGATCGGCGCCCGCCTGCCGACCGGCCACCTCCATCAGTTCGACCGGCATAATGCCGGCCGGGTGGGCTCCGAACGGGATCGCCGCCATTCCCACCGCCGCGCTCGATCCGTCCCTCGCGACGGCGTCTCCCGCGGTCCCCGCGCTTTCGGGTCCGGGTCCCCGAACTCTGGGGCCGTTGGCCCCTGCGTTACGACCTGCGTCCTATGTCTGCTCCACGGCTGCGGGATCAATGGACGTTTCCGCTACCATGCGCCGCAGTTCGCCGACCAGGTCGCCGTGGTGGCGGTCCAGGTAATCCGCGACCGCCCCATTGCCCATCAGCTTGCCCAGGAATCCTCTGGCCACCACCAGGGCCAGTGTCGTCTCGCCCAGGGTTTCTTCGACCGCCCGGTAGTCCTGCTGCAGCTTGTCCATCTCGCGCTCCATCCGCGCGATGTCTTCGGGCGAGACGCCGGCCGCCGGCTTGGGCTTGGCGCCGTCGACCAGATGCTCAGGTCGGGTGGTGGCCAGCAGCATCTTGACGTAGGAGATCGTGAACCGGTTGGCCGACACCATCATTTCCACCGCCGCAATCTGGCGGATCGGCTTCATCTTTCGCAGGACGGCGAAGGCCTCCTGGCTGAGCATGCGGTCCTTCAGCATCTCGACCACTTCCGGGGCAATGCCGTCCAGCAGGCGCTGGCGTTCGCGGATGCGTTCCACATTGATGGCCAGGGCGCTGGCGATCCGTTCGGGGGAGGCCCCTTTCTCGATCGCCTTCAGGATCATCCGGTGTTCCTGGATGGGCGAAGTGCGGTTGATCCGCTTGTTGTAGGTGAACCCTTCGTCGTCGGTCGACACCAGGCAGACCGCCTGCTGGCCACCAAGCTCCTTCAAGGCTTCCAGGCGGAGGTGGCCATCCAGCAGGATATAGAGTCCGTCGCCGGAGCCGCCGCCCTTTTCCGGATGGACCGCCAGTGGATCGATGATTCCGACCTCGCGAACCGATGCCAGGATGCTTCTGTATTTTGGCGTCTGGCGGAAATCCCTGGGCAGTTTCCGGGTCGGCAGGATGCGGTCGACCGAAACGACGATGGTTGTTCCCTCGAACCCCTGTGTGACGGTCATGGTGTCCCCTCCTGCGGAGCCAGATGCTCGGCCAGTAACTTGGGCATGTCACCGATCCTCTCTGCCCGCAGCAGCGTGCGGAAATGCTCGTCCGCCAGCAGACGGCGCATGGCGGTGACGACGAACAGCAGGCGCTGCTCGGCAATGTCCGTCTTCTTGACCAGAATCCTCTGCCGACGGACCTCGGTCTCAAAGGTCTGGACCAGGGTGCGCATGGTGGCCTTCGGGTCCGTCTTCTTGCTGTAGCGGCTGTTGCCTTTACCCAGGGCCCGCCGACGATCGATCAACTGGCGGACGCGCATGAACTGACCGCCGCGCAGTTCACCTTGCTCGTAGGCGGCCATCAGGGCGACCTGGATATGGGCATCGTCATTCTTGGCGATCTCGGTGGCGATGCGAATCGGTAGCCAGCCTTTTTCGACCGCTGCGATCAGGCGATCCTCGCCGTCGCGCAACAGGGTGAGGATATTCTGGATGTAGCCGGGCTCCAGGCCGGTCTTCTCGGCAATCCTGGTGGTGCCGTAGCCGCGCTCCTCCAGCACCCGCACCGCGGTGAGCAGGTCGCGGTTGGAATGCTGGCGCCGGGCCAGGTTCTCGATCAGGCTGATCAGGTAGAGGTCGGCCTCGGAGGCCTCGATCACCGTCGCCGGGATGTCGCCTTCTCCCAGGGCCTGGAATGCTTCCAGCCGGCCCTGGCCACAGACGAGGTGGTACGCCGGATGGCCGTCCTCTCCCTTGGTCTCGGTCACGGTGATCGGCCGTTTCAGGCCGACGGTGGCGATGCTCTCGACGATTCCGGCGAAGATCTTCCTGTCCCGGCTGCGCGGGTTAAGGACACGGATGCGATCGATGGGGATCGAGCGGATGGTGCCGGCTCCCCCGACGTGATGTTCGGCGGCATCCCTGGAGGTGTCCATCACGCGATCTCCTTCATGGTCGTTCGGCGGGCAAGCAGGTACAGGGCGTCGAGGGTGTCGAAGCGCCAGGTGTCGAGCCCGGCCTCGTTGCGCTCGGCCAGGCGGATGCGGGATGCGGTCATGGCGATGGCCGGCAGCAGGTAGTAGTCGAGTGTCTCCTGATTGCCCGGCGCCATGCGCACCGCCACGGTGATGTCGGGCGCCAGCCCGGTGTCGAAGCGGATCACCCACCGCCGCGAGCCGGCGGCGGTATCCTGGCACCTGCTGAGCACCAGCGAGACGGTGAATTCCTCGTTGATGGTGAGCAAGTCGGTGTCGGGATCGACCTCGACCCGGCCTCCGATGGCGCGGATGTGCGCCATGGTCTCGGCTACGATAGCGGGATGAAGGTCGCGCAAGGCTCGGTTGATCTCGATATAGCGGGTATCCCTGCCGGAATCGTAGCCAATCAGGGAATAGGCCCGCACCAGGCTGCCGAAGCGGTGGCGGTAGACGCCGGACGAGGGCATGCCGTCGCATTCGTCGATCACCAGCCCCGAGAGGTATCCATGCTGCAGCAGCAGGGCTTTGAGGCCATCGAGCATCTCGCCGTTGGACAGGCGGACGGATCGCCGAGCGATGATGTCGTTGGTAGCTGCAAAGAGGGTCCGGTCGACGATGGGCTCGAAGGCGCCATCGGCACGAATCCAGTCGTCGGGCTCGTTCCTCACCCGCTTCTGCTTCAACTTGAAGGAGCGGCGGTTCCAGACGTTGTTGCCGATGTATTTTTCGTTGATCAGCACCTGATGAACGGTGGCGCGGGTCCAGGGGCGTCCAAGGTCGGTGGCGATGCCGCGGCTGTTGAGCCGGGCGGCGATTTCGCGCTCGGGCAGTCCGTCATCGACGAAGGCGCGGTAGATCCATCGGACGGCCTCCACCTCCTCCGGTGGCCCGGGGACCAGGATGACCCGGTCGGTGTGGATGCTCTTCTGTTCGCCGCGGGAAAGTTCGCCCTTGGCCGCACCGGTGTGGTCGATCATCTGGCGGCGCAGGCCGAAGCCGGCCGGCCCGCCCTGACGGTAGCCCAGTCCGATCAGCCGCCTCTGGCCGGTGAAGACCTTGACCGAGAGCTCCCTGGGGTACTCCCCCGCCATCATCCGCTTCAGGGCCTTGATGATGTGGGAAAAGGGGCTGCCGTCGTTGCCGAACTGCTCGGCGCAGTAATGAACCTTGATCCCGGCGATATCGCAGCAGAGTTCGTAATAGGCGCCCTCGTCGGGATTCTGAAAGCGTCCCCAGCGGCTGACGTCATAGACAAGAATGGCCGAGAAATCGGCTCGGCCGTTCTCGACGTCGTCCAACAAGGTCTGGAATGAATTGCGACCATTCACACTCAATCCGCTTATGCCCTCGTCGGCATAGGTGCGGACGATTTCGAACCCATGCAGGGCAGCGTACTGGCGGATCGCGTCGGACTGGTTTTCGGTCGAATACTGCTGATGCTCGGTCGACATCCGCACGTACTGCGCCGCCCGGACGGGAGACGGCGAGGACGGCGCAGGAGGATCGAGCGAAAAAGGCGTCATGGTGCCGTCTGCCGGGTCGGATCAAGCGGGGCGATGACGAACCATGTTTTACGCGACGGAAAATGTCAAGCCAGGATGGCTGCCGTTCCCTACCGTTTCCGGGGACGAAGGATCACGACGCGGCTTTCATGAGCGTTCGGGCCAAGGCAAAGGGGAGGGCTGAGGCATCCCCCGCGTAGATCCAGTCGGTGGTGATGCCGTGCAGTTCCTTGAGCCGGGCCATGACCATCGGGTCGGGCAGGCGCTTCCCGCTTTCCCAGTGGTTCCAGGTCGCCGCCTTGACGTCCAGCGGCTCGTACAGATCCTTCTGTGACAGGCCGAGCGCCAGGCGCGCCGCCCGCAGGCGGGCGCCGACGGCCTTCAGGTTGTCGGGGGTTCGGTCTCGTGTCATCGGAGTGAGGTTACGAAACGTATAGTACTGAGGGCAAGGGAATTCCCGGTGCCGTTCATTCCGCCGCGACCCCGAGTGCGCGCGCGATCCCTCCCGACACCTGATCCGCTGCCGCTCGTACCGGGTCAGCGGCGAGGTGAGCATAACGGGCGGTGGTCTGTACCTGGGAGTGGCCCAGCAGCTTGCCGATCATCGGCAGGCCCTGGCCCGAAGCCACCGCTGTTGAGGCGAAGGTGTGGCGCAGGTCATGGATGCGCACGTCCTTGATACCGGCCCGCGCTCGCACCCGTTGCCAGAACGGCTGCAGATCGGCGAGGCGGCAGCTTTCCTTGGTTCCGGTGATCACCCAGGGATTGCCGTCGATGCGGGGGATGGCCAGCAGCACGTCGAGTGCGGCCTTGCCCAAATGGACAATCTTGGCGCCGGTCTTGGAATCGGGCAGGCGCAGGGCAGGGGCCTCGGCATCGACAAAGGCCCACTTCAGCGTCATGATCTCGTTCAGTCGGCAGCCGGTCAGCATCAGCAAACGGGCCGCTGCGATGGCCGAGGGCAGTTCGATGGCCTCGATTTCCATCTCGGTCAGCACCTCACCGACTCGGCGGATTTCGGCGGCGCTGAGGAAGCGTTCGCGTTTTTCCTCGGGGTATTTCCTGATGTGCTTGCGCGGGTTGGTGCCGTCGGCGCGCAGACCCCACATTTCGGCCAAATTGAACATCTTGGAAACGACTTCCAGGCACCGATTGGCCTGATAGGGGATGTGGCGGAGGTCGTGGTGGAACTTGGCAATGTCGGCCCGGGTCACGTCCTCGACCCTCAACCGGCCCAGGGCCGGAAGGATGAAGCGGTTGAGGTTGCGGCGGTATTCCTTCGCTGTGCTGGCCTTGATGCGGAGCGAGATATGTTCCTTGTCGAAGCGTCCGGCGAGTTCCTTGACGGTGATGGCCTCTCGCCGGGCTTGTCGGTCGGCGGCCGGATCCGCTCCCTGGCGAACCGCCGCCAGCGACGACATCGCCATGGTGCGGGCCTGCTCGGCGGTAAGAACCCCGTGCGGGCCAAGGGCCATCCGCCGCGTCCGGGTGCCGACGCGATATTGGATCATGTAGTTCCGTCGCCCGCTGGGCAGTACCCGCAGACCGAAGCCAGGGATTTCGTCGTCCCAGATCGTGTACTCTTGCCCGGTGGCGGCGGCGCCTTCCGCCACTCGTTTCGTCAGTTTGGTCATGGTCGTCGCCTCAAGATGCGCTTTGCTACCGGATCAGCATTGCCCTTTCCCCGTGGTAGCTCTGCGGCAGCAAGAGGGGACAAGTGGCTGCGAATTCGCTCGAAATGAAGCGTGGCGTCATCTTCGGGTGAAGTCAACTAAGGCGCTGAAATAGCGAACAAAAGCGTGGTTGATCGTAGTTAATCGCAAAGTATTCGAGACGACTCATAACCTGAAGGTCACAGGTTCAAATCCTGTCCCCGCAACCAAAATTCATCAATGAAATCAAGCCCCTGACCTAACGGTCAGGGGCTTTTTCGTGTTGCACCCGGGCTTGTCGCGCGTTGCAACGCCAGTGCATTGATTACATACGGTTTCCACACGTTCCGGCATCGGTTCCCATAGATTCCGCGCAACACGGGCGCAACACGGAAGAGGGCATTTGTTCGCTCTGGGTTCTTGGTCGAATGAAGGGCGGGTCAGCGTCCTGCATGACCCGCCCTTCAGCGCCGGCCGCGGCCGGGAGGAGCCGTCCCGCCGGCTGTCGGGGTTGGTTCACCACGCGGCCACTCGCCGACTAAAGCCGCGGCCGGCATATCCGCGCTGCGCCTGAACCAGCGCGGCCCCGCCGGCTGGGGTCAGGGAGTTGCCGCCGCCGCGGCGCCGGGGACTTGCGGCGGGGTGCCGGTGGCGCGCGGGTTCCACCCTTCGATCTCGCGCACCTCGTTGACGTCGAGAATGCCGTTGCGCACCGCGATCTCGTGGGCTTGCCAGCGTGCGGTGTAGTCGCCGCGCATGAAGCCCGATAGGTCGAATTCTACGGCCGCGGAGTCGGCATCGCCGATGATGGTGCGGGCGAACTCGGCCTCCAACTTGCGCACCCATGGGCCGATGGTGAACTGGGCAAACCACCGGCCGGCCGCCTCCGAATTGGTGAAGGTGTTGTGGGTGTAGTCCTGGATGATGGGCGGCGGAACCTGGTAGAGGCGGGCGATCTCTTCCACTGAAAAGCGCCGGCTCTCGAGGATCTCGGCATCTTCAGGGCTGATAGTGATTTGCTGCCACTTCATCCCACCCTCGAGAACCATGACCCGCCCCACGCGGCCGGAGCCGCCGTTACTGGCACTGGTCACCTCTCGCAAGGCCTTCCGCTGTTCTTCGGTCAGCCGGCCCTCGACGCTGAGGGCGCCGGAAGGGAAGACCCCGTTCCGCCACAGGGAGCCCGCTGCCTCCTGCAGCGCGATGCCCGCGCCGACCACCTCGGTGGCGCGGGAAA
>NZ_CACVCG010000034.1 GCF_902729435.1 Magnetospirillum sp. UT-4 | reverse complement strand
AATAAACCGGACAGAAGTGGGTCAAGCCCGGCGATGACGAGGAAATGAGGCGCCGCAGGCGCGAAACCTATTTTGTGCGCGGCTTCGCCCGCCCGCGCCGCAGGCGCGAAACCTATTTTGTGCGCGGCTTCGCCCGCCCGCGCCGCAGGCGCGAAACCTATTTTGTGCGCGGCTTCGCCCGCGCCGTCGGCTCGGCCTGCATGGGGTCGTCGGGCCACCAGTGCTTGGGGTACTGGCCCTTGAGGTCGGCCTTCACCGCCTTGTAGGCATTGGCCCAGAAGCTGGCCAGATCGGCGGTGACCTGGACCGGGCGCCGCGCCGGGGACAGCAGGTGCAGCAGCAGCGGCACCTTGCCGCCGGCGATGCGCGGGGTGTCGGCGCAGCCGAACATCTCCTGCAGCCGAACCGCCAGCACAGGCGTGTCGCCGGCATAGTCGATGCGCACACGACTGCCCGAGGGCACGGCGACGTGGGTGGGGGCCAGCGCGTCGAGGCGGCGGGCGAGGTCATAGGGCAGCAGCCCCCGCACCGCCTGGGCGAGGTCGAGGCGGGCGAGGTGGGCGCGCCGGGTGATGCCGGCGAGATAGGGGGCGAGCCAGTCCTCCAGCCCGTCCAGCAGCGCCGCGTCGGACAGATCGGGCCAGCCGGACTCGGGGTCGAGGCGGGCGAGGAAGGCGACGCGGCGGCGCAGCTCGTCCAAGTCGGCGGTCCAGGGCAGGCAGTCCAGCCCCATGGCGCGCACGCCCCGGGCCATGGCCTGGGCGAGGGACTCGGGGGCGGCCCGCTCCAGCGGCTTGTCGTCCAGCACCAGGGCGAACAGCCGGCGCTGGCGGCGGGCCAGCACCGCCTCGTCGCGGTCGCTCCAGGCGACGCTTTCGACGGTGGCGATCTGGTCGGCGAACAGATCCTCGATCTCGGCCAGGGTCAGCGGCGCGGCGGCGAAGATGCGGGCCTCGCGGCGGTCGCCGTCCAGCTCGGCCGCCACCAGCCAATCCTCGGCGGCCAGCGGCTGGTAGGTGTCGAAGCGGGCGCCGCCGCCGCCCGACAGGAGGTAGCGGGGCTCGGCGCCGGGCCGGCGGCGGGCGATGCGGTCGGGATAGGCGAAGGCCAGCATCGCCCCCGAATCGGTGGTGGAGCCGTCCTGCTCGCCCGGCTTCAGGCCCAGCCGGCGGCGCCAGTCGCGGGCGGCCTGGCGGACCCGGGCCAGCGCCCCCTTGTCCACCGCCAGACCGTGGCGGGGATCGAGGCGGTCGGCGCCCCTGAGCGCGTCCAGGCGCAGGCGCAGATCGCCGTCGCGGCTGCCGCGCTCGGCCTTCAGCACGTCCCGCTCGCCCAGCAGCGCGGCGAGGTCGCAGGCCAGCCCGGCCAGGCCCAGGCCGCGCGCCCGCAGCACCATGTGGGCGAGGCGGGGGTGCATGGCCAGGCGGTTCATGGCGCGGCCGTGGGACGTGATGGCGCCGTCCTGGTCGATGGCCCCCAGCTCGCCAAGCAGCTCGCGCGCATTGGCCAGGGCGGCGGCCGGCGGCGGGTCGAGCCAGGCCAATGAATTGGCGTCCCTCACCCCCCACTGGGCGAGGTCGAGGGCCAGCGGCGCCAGATCGGCCTCGGCGATCTCAGGGGGCGTGAAGGCGGCCAGGGCGCGGTCCTCGGCCTCGGACCACAGCCGCCAGCAGATCCCCGGCGCGGTGCGGCCGGCGCGCCCCCGGCGCTGGTCGGCCGAGGCGCGGCTGACCGGCAGCGTCACCAGCCGGGTCATGCCGGAATTGGGATCGAAGCGGGCCAGGCGCATCTGGCCGCAATCCACCACCGCCCGCACGCCGTCGATGGTCAGCGAGGTCTCGGCGATGGCGGTGGACAGCACCACCTTGCGCCGGCCCTGGGGATCGGGACGGATGGCGCGGTCCTGTTCGGCCTGGCCGAGATCGCCGTAGAGCGGCGCCACCACCGCGCCCGCCACCCCGTCCATCTCGGCCAGCATCGCGGCGACGCGGCGGATCTCGCCGGCACCGGGCAGGAAGACCAGGACGTCGCCCTCGGATTCGGCCAGCGCCAGGGCCACCGCGCGGGCCGCCGCGTCGGCGAAGCGGCGCGGCTCGGGGCGGGCAAGGAAGCGGGTCTCGACCGGGAAGGCGCGCCCCGCGCTGGCCAGCACCGGCACGCCGCCCATCAGCGCCGCCACCGGGCCGCAATCCAGGGTCGCCGACATCGCCACCAGCCTGAGATCGTCGCGCAGCGCCGCCTGGGATTCCAGGCACAAAGCGAGGCCGAGATCGGCGTTGAGCGAGCGCTCGTGGAATTCGTCGAAGAGAACCACACCGACACCCGGCAGCGACGGGTCGTCCTGCAGCATGCGGGTGAGGATGCCTTCGGTCACCACCTCGATGCGGGTCTCCGGCCCCACCCGCGAGTCGAAGCGGATGCGGTAGCCGACCGTCGCTCCCACCGCCTCGCCCATCTCCTCGGCCATGCGGGCGGCGGCGGCCCGCGCCGCCAGCCGCCTGGGCTCGAGCATGACGATGCGGCGGCCACCCAGCCACGGCGCCGCCAGCAGCGCCGGCGGCACCCGCGTGGTCTTGCCCGCCCCCGGCGGCGCCTGCAGCACCAGGCCGGAATGATCGCCGAGCGTGCGGACGAGCTCGGGCAGCAGCGGGTCGATGGGCAGCGGAATCGTCATCCCCGCGTCATACCCCATCCGGCGGGCGGGCTCAAACCTCCCCGGCGGGGCGAGGCGGCGGATTTCTGCACCGTTCCTGCGGGGCCGCGGTTGCGAAATGAGAAAACCTGCACGATAATGCGCGCGCGGACGGGGTGGCCGGCCACGTTTTTGGCAGGATCGGTCCTAATTCCGCCACGGAGTTTTTCTACCCTGGACACTGGAACGGCGACGAGGTCGCCGCCTTGGGCCGGCGTCGAGGGTATCGCGTTCGGTTCCAAACCCTGAAGAAGACCAACTGGGAGATCATGATGAAGAAGATCGTTCTGGCCGTTGCCGCCGCGCTGCTCGCCCCCGTCGCCGCTTCGGCCGCCGACGCCCCGGCCGCCTTCAACCAGTGCAAGGCCTGCCACAAGGTCGAGGCCGGCAAGAACGGCGTCGGCCCGTCCCTGGCCGGCGTGTTCGGCACCAAGGCCGGCGCGGTTGCCGGCTTCAAGTATTCCGCGCCGCACCTGGCGTCCGGCCTGACCTGGGACGAGGCCACCCTGGCCAAGTACCTGGCCGACCCCAAGGGCACCATCCCGGGCAACAAGATGGCCTTCGCCGGCCTGAAGAAGCCCGAGGACGTCAAGGCGGTCATCGACTACCTGAAGACCCTCAAGTAGGCTTCCGGTCACCGACCGAAGCGACGCCGCCGCCCCACCGGGCGGCGGCGTTTTCGTTTGCGGTCTCCCCCGTCCCCTTCGGGCCTCACCCTGAGGAGGCCGCGCCCGCGGCCGTCTCGAGGGCGCGGCCCGTCGCACATCGCCGGTCGTTGGCCCGCCTCGTCCTTCGAGACGCCCCCCCAAGGGGGGCTCCTCAGGATGAGGCTACGGGCACAGTGGAGAAGGTGTGACGGGCGCTTTATTTCAGCCGGGTCTCGCCGTAGAACCGGTCGGCGCCGTCATGCAGCTTGATGGCGATGCCGTCGCGGGCGGTGGCGGCCTTGCCCAGGCCCTTCAGCACCGGATGCAGGCGGGTGAAGGCGCCGAAATTGGCGTGGACCGCCTTCAGCAGGTCGTGGACGTCGTCGGGCGCCAGGCGGGTGGTGGCCACCAGCACCGCCTTGAGCTGCAGGGTGGCGAGGTCGCCGTCGATGCCGTCATAGGTGCCCTTGCCGAGGGTGGCGGGGCTGAGCCAGCCCATCCTGCGCAGGTTGACCTCCATGGGCTTGGCCTTGACCGGCACCAGCTGGGCGTCGCAGCCCTCGATGGCCGCCTCGACCTCCGCCATGGGATGGATGCCGGAGACGAAGGCGGCATCGATGTTGCCTTCGCACAATTCGGACGCCACCTCGGCCAGGTCCAGCTCCACCGAGGCGGCGAAATCGCCCTCGGACAGGCCGGCCGCCTCCAGGGTGTACTCGGCCATGGCGCGCTGGAACGACCCCGTCCGGCCCACATTCACCCGCTTGCCCTTGAGGTCGGCCAGCGACTTGATCTCGGCCGCCTGGCGGGCGACCACCGCTACCGATTCGCCGTGCAGGCTCATCACCGCGCGCAGATCGGGGAACGGCCCCGCCGCCTTGAAACCCTCCGAGCCGGACACCGCCAGTTGTGCCGCCCGCGACTGCAGGATGGCGAAGTCGGCGTCGCCGCTGCGCAGCGCCTCGACATTGGCGGCCGACCCCATGGACGGCGTGACGGCGCAGGACATGCCGTGCGGCCGCTCCTTGTTGACCACCCGGCACAGCGCGCCGGCGGCGGGATAATAGGTCCCGGTCACCTCGCCCGACGCCACCACCAGGGTCTTGCGCTCGGCCGAAGCGGCCGGGGCCTGGACGGCCGCTCCCATCACCAGCAGCGCCGCCGCGACCGTTGCCACCCCCTTCACCGCCACCTCCGATCCGGCTGTCCCGTGGGCCGGGATCATAGCCGCAAGGTGCTTGCCTCCGAAAGCCCCCCCCGAAAGGTGAGCGCCGAATGCCCCCCTCCGGCCACCCGATGCCCCCACGAAAGTTACTAAAAATTAGATAAAAGGCTTGCCATCAACTTTCTTCATCGACACTATCGCTTCAAACGATAATGGGAGGGAACGGGATGAGGACGCTGCTGCTGCTGCTCGCTTCCGTGCTGGCGTTGGTCACGACGTCGGTTCCGGCTTCGGCCCTGCAGTGCGTACCCTACGCCCGTGAAGCCTCCGGCATAGCCCTCAAGGGCGACGCCTGGCGTTGGTGGAACGCCGCCGCCGGCCTCTATGACCGCGGCTCCGCCCCGCGCGAAGGGGCGGTCATGGTGTTCAACCGCCAGGGCAGCATGCGCCACGGCCACGTTTCGGTGGTCAACCGGGTGGTGACCAGCCGCATCATCATGGTCGATCACGCCAACTGGGCGCCCGCCCGCAGCCGCGGCCGCGGCGAGATCAGCCAGGCGGTCCCGGTGATGGACGTGTCGCCCAAGGGCGACTGGAGCCAGGTGCGGGTGTGGTACCATCCGGCCAACGATTTCGGCCACCGGGTCTATCGCACCAGCGGCTTCGTCTACAATCCCAAGCCGAAGGCGACGTCCCGGCCGCTGGTCCACGCCGCCGCCGTCGTCGAGCCCGCCCCGGCCGCCACCGCGCCGGCGGTGGTCGAGGCCGCCAAGGCCGAAACCGCCGCGCCGGCGGCCGCCGCCGTCGCCGCCGAAATCGCCGAGCCGGTGAAGGCCGACATCGCCGAGCCGGTGAAGGCCGATATCGGCCATGGCGCCGCCGCCATGGTCAAGGTCGCCCAGGCCGCCTTCGGCCCGCGCCAGTCGCACCAGGGCGGCCTCGATTCCCTGCTGTTCAACTGAGTCTTCCCGTCCGCAGCCTGTTTCGCCGCGCCGGCCTTTGGGCTAAGCTGGTGGACGGAGTGATGCGCCGTTAAGGATCACGGGGAATGACGGCAAGGCACGCGGTCGCCAGCGCCGACGGGTTGGAGTTCCAGCTTCTGGCCGAAGCGGCCATGGACCTTCTGTGCGTCTGCGCCGATGAGCGTATCCACTGGATCAACAGCGCCGGGGCGGCGCTGCTGGGGGCACCCTGGTCGGATCTGGCCGGGCGGCCTTTCGCCGAATTCATCCATCCCGACCACGGCCCCGATGTGGATTTCGACCGCCTTGCCGGCGTCGCCGGCGGCATGCCGCTCAAGCTGCGTCGCGCCGATGGCTCCGCATTGGTCGCCATGGTGGTGGTGCGCGCCGCCGGCGACGGCCGGATGGTGGTGGCGGCCCACGACCTCGGCCACGCCCCCGCCGGCGCCGAGCAGCTGGCCGGCGCCGTCGCCCTGCTCGACGAGCGCATCCGCACCCTGGCCGAGCATGCCCGGCGCAACGACCTGTCGGCACGGGTGCTCGAGGTGGCCTCGGAAGGGATCATGGTGCTGGGGCCGGATCTGCGCATCACCGCCGTGAACCCCGCCTATACCGAGATCACCGGCTGGTCGACCTCCGAGGTGATGGGCCGCAAGCCGCCGCAGCTGGCCCGGCCCGAGCCCGACGACGAAGCCCAGGCGATGATGCTGATGTTCGACAGCGCCACCACCGCGGGCCGCTGGCAGGGCGAAGCGTGGAGCCGGCGCAAGGACGGCGAGGCCTTCGCCCAGCGGGTCGGCGTGTCCACCCTGCGCGACGACCAGGGCCAGGTGCTGCAATACGTGGTGGTGTTCTCGGACATCACCCAGCGCAAGCTGGACGAGGAGCGCATCCGCCGCCAGGCCACCCACGACCAGCTCACCGGCCTGCCCAACCGGGCGCTGTTCATCGACCGCCTGGCCCAGGCGGTCAGCCAGGCCGAGCGCTCGCGCCAGATGGTCGGGCTGATGTTCGTCGATCTCGACGGCTTCAAGCTGGTCAACGACACCCTGGGCCACGACATGGGCGACCTGCTGCTGCAGGAGGCGGGGCGGCGCCTGGGCGCCTGCATCCGCTCGGGCGACACCGTGGCGCGCCTGGGCGGCGACGAATTCACCGTGCTGATGCCCAATCTGGGAATCTACCAGCACGCCCCGCTGGTCGCCGGCCGCATCCTCGATTCCCTGCGCCGCCCTTTCGAGCTGGCCGGGCGCGAGGCCTTCGTGTCGGCCTCCATCGGCATCACCGTCTTTCCCGACGACGCCACCGACGCGCCGACCATGCTGAAATACGCCGACGCCGCCATGTACCGGGCCAAGGAACACGGCAAGGCCAATTTCCAGTTCTTCACCGCCGACATGAACGCCGCCGTCGAGGAGCGCCTGGCCATCAAGACCGGCCTGCTGAAGGCGCTGGAGCGCGACGAGCTGCGGCTGCACTTCCAGCCCAAGCTGGACCTGGCCAGCGGCCGCATCGACGGAGTCGAGGCGCTGCTGCGGTGGCAGGCCGCCGAGCTGGGCACCGTGCCGCCGGCCAAGTTCATCCCGGTGCTGGAGGAATCCGGCCTGATGGGGCGGGTCGGCGAATGGGCCATCGATGCCGCCTGCCGGCAATACCGCTCGTGGCAGGACAGCGGCATGGCCAACCGTCCACGCATCGCCATCAACCTGTCGGTGCGCCAGCTGCGCGCCCCCGGCTTCGTCGAACTGGTGGAGCGCACCCTGGCCCGCAACGGCGTCGGCGCCGCGGCGCTGGAATTCGAGATCACCGAAGGCATGGTGATGAACGACGCCGACCACGCGGTCGCCGTCCTCAATCGCCTGTCGGCCATGGGCATCCGCCTGGCCATGGACGATTTCGGCACCGGCTATTCCTCGCTGTCGGTGATCAAGCGTTTCCCGCTCGATTCGGTGAAGATCGACCGCACCTTCATCGCCGATGTCGCCACCGACCCCGACAGCGTCGAACTGGTCCGCACCATCATCTCCATGGGCCGCACGCTGAAGCGGCGCATCATCGCCGAGGGGGTGGAGACCCGCGACCAGGTGGCTTTGCTGCGCCAGTTGGGATGCGACGGCATCCAGGGCTATGTGCTCTGCCCGCCGGTGCCGGCCGCCGAGCTGGCGGCGATTCTTGAACGCCCGATAGAATTATGACCCCGCCATCAACGCGCAAAGGCCCGGTTTCCCACGCTTTCGGGCGGAATCGGGGTTATGCTGCAGTGCAAGGGTAGGGAAAAACCTACTCTTTTTATTTGCGGTTTTTCTGATACACGGTATTATCACCTTCTCCCGGGTGGGGTCATTGGGACTGCCGGGCAACGAAAGACCACATCATGGGCGTCCAACAGAGACCGATCGATATCGTGATCGCCGAGAAAAACCCGTTGTTGCAGAGCAGCCTGGTCAAGCTGTTCGCCGGCGACGAGCGGTTCTGCCTGGTCGCCGTCACCGATGACGGCGAGCGGTTCCTGGAAGCGGTCGAGCGGCTGGCCTTCGACGTCGGCATCATCGGCTGGGAAATGCCCTACCTGGATGGCCGGGGCGTGCTGCAGGCGCTGCGCGGCAAGACCGACATGCCGCGCCTCATCGTCTATACCGGCAGCCCCAACCCGGACGTGCCGCGCCAGGCCATGACCCTGGGGGCGGCCGGCTTCTGCTCGAAGCGCGAGGCGCCCGAGCAGCTGATCGACACCATCCAGGCGGTGGCCGCCGGGCGCATGGTATTCCCCTTCATCGACGTCTCCAGCCTGGCCTCGGACCCCTTGGCCGGCCTCACCCCGCGCGAACGCGAATTGCTGGCCGCCCTGGCGGGTGGGCTGACCAACCAGCAGATGGCGGGCCAGCTCGACATCTCGCTGAACACCGTGAAGTTCCACCTCAAGAACCTGTACGACAAGCTGGGGGTGGGCAATCGGGCCCAGGCGGTGGCGTTCTATCTGAAGGGCAGGGAAAGCCGGTAGGGCGGGCGGTTCAGGCCCGGTTCAGGCCCGGTTCAGGTTCAACCGGCGACAGTATCGGCCATGTGCAACCCTGCCTGGAGGTCCGACCATGACCATGCCCGCCCGCTACCCCGCCGCCATTATCGCCCTGCACTGGCTTATGGCGGCCCTCATCATTGTCCTTTGGGCCGTCGGCCTGGTCATGGAGGAGCTGCCCAAGGGCGACCTGCGCGGCCAGGTGTTCGGAATGCACAAGGCCTTCGGCGTGGTGGTCCTGGCCCTGCTGGCCGTCCGGCTGAGCTGGCGCGCCGCCACAACCGCCCCTGAGCTGCCCGGCTCGATGCCGCCGCTGGAACAGGCCATGGCCAGACTGGGCCATCTCGGCCTCTACGTCCTGATGGTGGCGCTGCCGGTCTCCGGCATCCTGATGTCGCAGTCGGGCGGCCGCCCGGTGTCGGTGTTCGGCCCGGTGCTGCCCACCCTGGTGGCCAAGGACGACGCGCTGCACGAGGTGTTCGAGGCCGCCCACGCCATCGGCGGCTGGCTGCTGGCGGCGGTGCTGGTGGCCCATGTGGTCGCCGCCTTGCGCCACCGCTTCATCCTGAGGGACGATATCATGCAGCGCATGCTGCCCGAGCGGAAATGACCGCACTGCAGCATGGTCTATGCCCACCCGCTCGGGCGGGATGCCGCCCCTCCACAAGAGTTTGGCGGCACCTCCGGGTGGGTGTTCCGCCGCTCCCACCTACCCGCCAGTATAAGGAAAAGATGATACAAAGCCGATGGGAGGGCCTCCGGGAATGACCGAGCTGCGCGACGTCCGTGCAGGCCAGTCGCTCTGCGCATACGATCTGCGCCGGGCGACCGAGGCTGCCGCGCGCGCGGCCTATGCCTGGATCGGCCGCGGCGACAAGTCGCAGGGCGACGCCGCCGCCATCGCCGCCATGGAGGCCGAGCTGACCGCCCTGGGCTTCGACGGCCAGGTGCTGATCGGCGAGGGTCCGCGCTCCGAGACCAGCCAGCTCTATCACGGCCAGCGCTTCGGCGATCCCGGGCGCATCCCGCTGTGGGACATCGCCGCCGACCCGGTCGAGGGCACCAGCTTCCTCGCCAAGGGCATGACCAACGCCATGGCCTGCATCGCCGTGGCCCCGGCCGGCAGCCTGTTCGATCCCGGCCCCGCCTTCTACATGGAGAAGTTCGTGGCGCCGCCGGCCGCCAAGGGCCGCATCGACCCGGCCGCCGCGGTCGAGGCGAAGATGGCCATGCTGGCCCAGTGCCTGGGCAAGCCGGTCGAGGACCTGACCGTCTACGTGCTGGAGAAGCCGCGCCACCGCGACCTGGTCGAGCGCATCCACGCCACCGGCGCCCGCGTCGCCCTCTACCCCGCCGGCGACGTCGCCGGCGCCCTGATGGCGGCCATCCCGGGCTCGGGCATCGACGCCCTGATGGGCACCGGCGGCTGCCCCGAGGGCATGCTGTCGGCCTGCGCCATCAAGGTGCTGGGCGGCGAGTTCAGCGCCCGCATCGACCCCCAGCTGGCCACCGAGCGTCGCGCCGTCGAGACCGCCGGCATGGACCTCGACCGCTGGTGGAGCGTCGACGATCTGGTGCGCTCCGACGACGTCACCTTCTGTGCCACCGGCATCACCACCGGCCTGCTGTTCGAAGGCATCGAACGCACCGCCACCCATGAACGGACCCAGACCCTGATGGTCGGCGGCGGGGCGGGAGAGCGCCAGTTGCTCACCTCCTGGCACCGGCGCGGGCCATGAAGGACATCCCCATGCCCCGCAACCGCGTCGTCCAGCGCCCCATCGTCCTTGGCCTGGTGGGCGATTCCGCCGTCGGCAAGAGCACCCTGGCCTCGGGCATCGCCGCCATTCTCGGCCCCGAGCGGGTCACCGTGCTGCGCACCGACGACTACCACCGGCTGTCGCGGGACGAGCGGCGCGCCCGCCAGATCAGCGCGCTGTCGCCCGACGCCAATTATGTCGACATCCTGGAACAGCACCTGGCCCTGCTGCGCGACGGCAAGCCGGTGCTGAAGCCGGTCTACGACCACGCCCGCGGCGTGCTCGCCCCGCCGCAATACCTGGAGGCGCGGGAATTCGTCATCGTCGAGGGGCTGCTGGGCTACCACACCCGGGCCTTGCGCGACTGCTACGACGTCAAGGTGTTCCTCGAGCCCGACGAGCGCCTGCGACTCAAGTGGAAGGTGGCGCGCGATTGTGCCGAGCGCGGCTACACCCCGGAAGAGGTGATGCGCTCGCTGGCGCTGCGCCAGTATGACAGCGCCACCTACATCCAGCCGCAACGGACCTTCGCCGACATGGTGGTGCGGTTCCACCCGCCCGAGGACCATCCCGAGGAAAGCGGCGCCCGCCTCAACGCCCGCCACCTGCTGCGCCCCACCCTGCCCCACCCGGACCTGTCGCCGGTGCTGGAGACCGGGGCCAAGAGCGGGTTCCGCCTGGCCCTGGCGCGCGACACCGACGGCAAGCCGGTGGACGTGCTGGAAATCGCCGGCGACATCGACGCCCGGCGGGCCAAGGCGGTCGAGGACCTGCTGTGGAGCCTGATCCCCGAGGCCCACCACCTGCGTACCGCGCTGGGCCAGTTCATCGACGACAAGGGCGAGCCGGCCCAGAGCCACCCGCTCGCCCTGTCGCAGCTTCTTGTCACCTATCACCTGGTCAAGGCAGCCCTCGGCCATTACGCACGATAAACACCAAAAGAGAGGACCGACGACGATGACCGCTTCCACGTCCCCCGCCACCCTGGCCGAGATGGCCAATGCCATCCGCTTCCTCTCGATGGACGCCATCGAGAAGGCCAAGTCCGGCCATCCCGGCATGCCCATGGGCATGGCCGACGTCGCCGCCGTCCTCTACACCCGCTTCATGAAGTTCGATCCCAAGGCGCCCAAATGGGCCGACCGCGACCGCTTCGTGCTGTCGGCCGGCCACGGCTCCATGCTGATGTATTCGCTGGGCTACCTGACCGGCTACGCCGATCTCGACCTCGAGCAGATCAAGAACTTCCGCCAGCTCGGCTACCACACCGCCGGCCACCCGGAATTCGGCCACGTCGCCATGGCCGACACCACCACCGGCCCGCTGGGCCAGGGCATCACCAACGCCGTCGGCATGGCGCTGGCCGAGGCCATGCAGGCCGCCCGCTACGGCAAGGACATCGTCGATCACTACACCTACGTCATCGCCGGTGACGGCTGCCTGATGGAGGGCATCAGCCAGGAGGCCATCACCATGGCCGGCCACTGGAAGCTGAACAAGCTGATCGTGCTGTGGGACGACAACCACATCTGCATCGACGGCGACACCGCGCTGTCGACCTCGGACGACCAGTGCGCCCGCTTCGCCGCCACCGGCTGGAACACCATCAAGATCGACGGCCACGACTACGCCGCCATCGAAAAGGCCATCGAGGCCGCCCGCAAGTCGGACAAGCCGACCCTGATCGCCTGCCGCACCATCATCGGCAAGGGCGCGCCCAACAAGTGCAACTCGGAAAAGGTCCACGGCGCGCCGCTGGGCGCCGATGAGATCGCCGCGGCGCGGGCCGCCGTCGGCTGGCCGGCCGAGCCCTTCGCGGTGCCCGACCACATCCTGGCCGCCTGGCGCGCCGCCGGCGCCCGGGGCGAGAGCGAGCGCACCGCCTGGGAAGGCCGCGTTGGCAAGATGGACGCGGCGGCCAAGGCCGAGTTCAACCGCACCAACGAAGGCCGCCTGCCCGACGGCTGGCAGAAGGCCATCAGCGACTTCAAGAAGAAGATCTCGGCCGAGCAGCCGAAGATCGCCACCCGCAAGGCCAGCCAGGACGTGCTGGAGGTGGTCACCGCCGCCATCCCCGAGATGATCGGCGGCTCCGCCGACCTGACCCACTCGAACCTGACCGACACCAAGGCCTGCAAGCCGTCCATCAAGGCCGGCGCGTTCGGCGGCCGCTACATCCATTACGGCATCCGCGAGCACGGCATGGCCGCGGTGATGAACGGCATGGCGCTGCACGGCGGCTTCATCCCCTACGGCGGCACCTTCCTGATCTTCGCCAACTACCTGTGGCCGGCGCTGCGCATGTCGGCGCTGATGGAGCAGCGGGTGCTGTTCGTGCTGACCCACGATTCCATCGGTCTCGGCGAGGACGGTCCCACCCACCAGCCGATCGAGACCGTCGCCGCCCTGCGCGCCACCCCCAACACCCTGGTGTTCCGCCCGTGCGATCCGGTCGAGACCGCCGAGGCCTACGAGGTGGCGCTGCTCAACGACAAGGGCCCCAGCTGCTTCGCCCTGTCGCGCCAGAACCTGCCGACCGTGCGCACCGAGCACACCGACGAGAACAAGACCGCCAAGGGCGCCTATGTGCTGGTCGAAGCTGACGGCAAGCGTCAGGTCACCCTGCTGGCCACCGGCTCGGAAGTCTCGCTCGCCCTCGACGCCCGCAAGCTGCTGGCCGAGAAGGGAATCGCCGCCGCGGTGGTGTCGATGCCGTGCTGGGAGCTGTTCGACAAGCAGTCGAAGGAGTATCGTGCCAGCGTCCTGGGTGAGGGCACCGTCCGGGTCGCCGTCGAGGCGCTGGGCACTTTCGGCTGGGAGAAGTACGTCGGTCTCGACGGCGCGGTGATCGGCATGTCCGGCTTCGGCGCCTCGGCCCCGGCCGACAAGCTGTACCAGCATTTCGGCATCACCGCCCAGGCGGTCGCCGACGCCGCCATGGCGCGGCTGTAGGAAAGAAGAAGGATAGTCCGCGTATCGGTTTCCAAGGTCTGAGCGTCCCCCCGGGCCAGCCCCGGGGGTGACGGTTGCCCGCGAAGCCGCTGCGCCAACCCCATAGGGAGATAGAACGATGGCTCTCGTTTCGTTGCGTCAGCTGCTCGACCACGCCGCCGAGCACGGCTACGGCCTGCCCGCCTTCAACGTCAACAACATGGAGCAGGTCAAGGCGATCATGGAGGCGGCCGCCGCCACCGACAGCCCGGTGATCCTGCAGGGCTCGGCCGGCGCCCGCAAGTACGCCGGCGAGCCCTTCCTGCGCCACCTGATCCTGGCCGCCCTGGAAGCCTATCCGCAGATCCCGGTGTGCATGCACCAGGACCACGGCACCAGCCCGGCGGTGTGCGCCCGCGCCATCCAGTCCGGCTTCTCGTCGGTGATGATGGACGGCTCGCTGAAGGAAGACGGCAAGACCCCGTCCGACTGGGAATACAACGTCAACACCACCCGCTCGGTGGTCGACATCGCCCATGCCTGCGGCGTCTCGGTGGAAGGCGAACTGGGCTGCCTGGGCTCGCTCGAAACCGGCCAGGCCGGGGAAGAGGACGGAATCGGCGCCGAGGGCACCCTGGACCATTCCCAGCTGCTGACCGACCCGGCCGAGGCCGCCGAGTTCGTCAAGCTGACCAAGGTCGACGCCCTGGCCATCGCCATCGGCACCAGCCACGGCGCCTACAAGTTCACCAGCAAGCCGACCGGCGCGGTGCTGCGCATCGACCGCATCAAGGAAATCCACGCCCGCATCCCCAACACCCACCTGGTGATGCACGGCTCCTCGTCGGTGCCGCAGGACTGGCTGGAGATCATCAACAATTACGGCGGCGACATGGGCAGCACCTTTGGCGTGCCCGTCGAGGAGATCGTGGAAGGCATCAAGCACGGCGTGCGCAAGGTCAACATCGACACCGACCTGCGCATGGCCTCGACCGGCGCCATCCGCAAGTTCCTGGCCGAGCACCGCAAGGAGTTCGACCCGCGCAAGTACTACAAGGTCGCCCAGGACGCCATGGTCGGCATCTGCAAGGCCCGCTACGAGGCGTTCGGCGCCGCCGGCATGGCCTCGAAGGTCAAGGTCAAGGGCCTCGAGGAGATGTTCGGCCTGTACGCCAAGGGCGCGCTCGAGCCGAAGATCAGCTGAGGCGTATTTGGCAGTAGCCTCATCCTGAGGAGCCCCTGCGAGGGGCGTCTCGAAGGATGAGGCGGGCCACGAGCATCAAGCGACGGGCCTCGTCCTTCGAGACGCCGCCTTTGGCGGCTCCTCAGGATGAGGCCCGGACGGCCCAAAGATAATCAAGAGGGAGGCTAACCATGTCCGTTCTGATCGCCCCGTCCATCCTGTCCGCCGACTTCGCCCGCCTGGGGGAAGAGGTCAAGGCCATCGACGACGCCGGCTGCGACTGGGTCCACATCGACGTCATGGACGGGCATTTCGTCCCCAACCTGACCTTCGGCCCGCCGATCATCAAGGCCATCCGGCCGTGGACCAAGAAGGTGTTCGACGTCCACCTGATGATCGACCCGGCCCAGCCCTATATCGAGGAATACGCCAAGGCGGGCGCCGACATCATCGTCGTCCATGCCGAGGCCGACAAGCACCTGGACCGCTCGCTGCAGCTCATCAAGAGCCTGGGGAAAAAGGCCGGCGTGTCGCTGAACCCGGCGACGCCCGAGCACATCCTCGAATACGTCATGGACCGCCTCGACCTGGTGCTGGTGATGAGCGTCAATCCCGGCTTCGGCGGCCAAAGCTTCATCGACAGCCAGCTCGACAAGATCGCCCGCATCCGCCGGATGATCGGCGACCGCCCCATCGACCTGGAAGTGGACGGCGGTGTCACCGCCGACAATGCGCACAAGGTGATCGCCGCCGGCGCCAACGTGCTGGTGGCCGGTTCGGCGGTGTTCAAGACCAAGGATTATGCCGCCAACATCGCCGCCATCCGCGGCTCCAAGGCGGCCGCCTGACGCTGGCCCGGGGCGGGCAGCCGGCCGGCGCCCGCCCCGGCATGCGACAACCGGCCAAGTCGTCTGGTCATGCGCCGGGTGTCATGATGCCGCCGCCGCCTGGGGGCAAACCTAAGGCATGGCGCGGTTTCCGGCCGTTTTCCGCGGCACTTGCCCGGCCCCGGCCTTTGTCATAAATGTTTCATCTTACCATCGTCGTCCTGTAACACGGCGTCGATAGAGTACCTCCGCGAAACCGTATCCGGCGGTTTCATCGACTTAAGCTCGAAATTTGGAGGACTGCAGATGAACAAGTCCCTGGCCGTCGCGGCCGTCGCCCTTGCGACCGTCGCCTTCGCCGGCGCCGCTCAGGCCCGCGACCAGATCCGCATTGTCGGTTCGTCGACGGTGTACCCCTTCACCACCGCGGTGGCCGAACAGTTCGGCAAGGCCGGCAAGTTCAAGACTCCCGTGGTCGAGTCGACCGGCACCGGCGGCGGCTTCAAGCTGTTCTGCGCCGGCGTCGGCCCTGACCATCCGGACCTGACCAATGCGTCCCGCGCCATCAAGAAGTCCGAGTTCGAGACCTGCGCCAAGAACGGCGTCGCCGACGTGGTCGAGATGAAGGTGGGCTATGACGGCATCGTGCTGGCCGCCTCGAAGAAGGCCAAGCACATGGACATCACCCGCCAGCAGATGTTCCTGGCCCTGGCCAAGGACGTCCCGCAGGGCGGCAAGCTGGTTCCCAACCCCTACACCATGTGGAACCAGATCGACCCCAAGCTGCCGGCCGCCAAGATCGAAGTGCTGGGCCCGCCGCCGACCTCGGGCACCCGTGACGCCTTCGTCGAGCTGGTGATGGAAGCCGCCGCCGAGACCTTCCCCGAGCTCAAGGAGCTGAAGAAGTCCGACGAGAAGGCGTTCAAGAAGGCCTATTCGTCGGTCCGCGAGGACGGCGGCTACGTCGAAGCCGGCGAGAACGACAACCTGATCGTGCAGAAGCTGGACGCCAATCCGAACGCCTTCGGCATCTTCGGCTACAGCTTCCTCGACCAGAACTCGGACAAGCTGCAGGGCTCGATGGTCGATGGCGTCGCCCCGACCTTCGACAACATCGCCGCCAGCAAGTATCCGGTGTCGCGTCCGCTGTTCGTCTACGCCAAGAAGGCGCATGTCGGGCAGATCCCGGGCATCAAGGAATACCTGGCCGAGTACACCTCGGAGAAGGCCTGGGGCAAGACCGGCTACCTGGCCGACAAGGGTCTGATCCCCATGCCCGATTCCGAGCGCAAGGAATGGGCTGCCAAGATCAATGGCCTCGAAGCCCTGAAGATGTAATTCTACCCGGTGGCCGCCTTCCCTAGGGAGGGCGGCCACCACCCTTTCCCGCTTGCGGTTCCGGCGCCCCGGCGCTTCTGGAAGACGGTTTCCATGCAGCTTCTTATCCTGATGGTCGTCCTGCTGGCGCTGACCACCTTCGGCTTTCGCCTCGGTCGCGGCAGGGCCATTGCGGCGTCCGGCAACAACCCCCGCCTCCTCCACTCGCTGCCCCGCTACCACGGCTATTACGTCGCCCTGTGGAGTGGCCTGCCGGCGCTGTTCCTGATCGCCGCCTGGCTGATGCTGGAGCCGTCGCTCCTGCATTCCGCGGTGATGTCGGCGCTGCCCGCCGACCTCCAGGGATTGTCCGAGGAGCGCCTGGCGCTGGTCTACAACGAAGTCCGCAACGTCGCCCGCTACGGCCACGTCCCCAGCACCGATGCGGTGGGCCAGGCTGCGGCCGGATATATCGGCGTGCGCGACACCGTGTTCCTCTCGGTCGCCGCGCTGGCGCTGGCGCTGGCGGTGGCCGGGCTGGCCTTCGCCCGCAAGCGCATCGAGGTCGAGCTGCGCGCCCGCAACCGGGTCGAATCGGTGGTCAAGGTGTTCCTGGTGCTGGCGTCGCTGGCCGCCATCTTCACCACCATCGGCATCGTCCTGTCGCTGCTGTTCGAATCGCTGCGCTTCTTCCAGGCGGTCTCGATCTTCGAATTCCTGTTCGGCACCCAGTGGAGCCCGCAGATGGCGATCCGCTCCGACCAGGTCGGCAGCTCGGGTGCCTTCGGCGCCATCCCGCTGTTCACCGGCACGCTGCTGATCTCGGGGATCGCCATGCTGGTGGCGGTGCCGCTGGGGCTGCTGTCGGCCATCTACATGTCGGAATACGCGGCGCCGAAGTTCCGCTCGGTGGTCAAGCCGCTGCTGGAGATCCTGGCCGGCATCCCGACCGTGGTCTACGGCTTCTTCGCCGCGTTGACGGTGGCTCCGTTCTTCCGCGAAATCGGCGCCTCGATGGGCCTGTCGGTGGCCTCGGAAAGCGCCCTCGCCGCCGGCATGGTGATGGGGATCATGATCATCCCCTTCGTGTCGTCGCTGTCCGACGACGTCATCACCGCGGTTCCCAATTCCCTGCGCGAGGGCTCCTACGGCCTTGGCGCCACCAAGTCCGAGACCATCAAGCAGGTGGTGCTGCCGGCGGCGCTGCCGGGCATCGTCGGCGGCGTTCTGCTGGCGGTGAGCCGGGCCATCGGCGAAACCATGATCGTGGTGATGGCGGCCGGCCTGGCCGCCAACCTCACCGCCAATCCGCTGGAGGCGGTCACCACCGTCACCACCCAGATCGTCACGCTGCTGGTCGGCGACCAGGAGTTCGACAGCCCGAAGACGCTGGCCGCCTTCGCTCTCGGACTGGTGCTGTTCACCGTCACCCTGGCGCTGAACGTCGTCGCCCTCAGCATCGTCAACAAGTATCGTGAAAAATATGACTGAGACCTCGGAAATGGCCGAAAACAGCAGCCTCGTCCGCAGCACGCCGGCGGCCATGGCCGCCCGCCTGAAGCGCCGCTATGCCGCCGAAACCCGCTTCAGGCTGGCCGGCATCACCGCCATCGCGCTGGCCCTGGGCTTCCTCGCCACCCTGATCTTCACCATCTTCTCGAACGGCCTCACCGCCTTCGTGCAGACCTCGGTGAAGGTCGAGGTCGCCTTCGACCCCGAGGTGCTGGGCATCGGCAACGACCGCAGCCCCGACGCGCTGGCCGGGGCCAATTACGGCCAGGTCATCAAGGAATCGCTCTACAAGCAGTTCCCCACCGTCGAAGGCCGGTCCGAGCGGCGCGAACTGGTCGGTCTGGTCTCCTCGGGCGCCGACATCACCCTGCGCAAGATGCTGGCGGCCAATCCCGCCCTGATCGGCACCACCCAGAGCGTGTGGCTGATCGCCGGCGACGACATCGACATGGCCATGAAGGGCCACATCTCGCGCACCCCCGGGGCCGACGGCAACCGCCTGACCGACCGCCAGCTCGGCTGGATCGGGGACCTGGAGCGCCAGGGCGCCATCCGCAAGGGCTTCAACACCACCCTGTTCACCACCGGCGACTCGCGCGAACCCGAGCTTGCCGGCCTGTGGGGCGCGGTGGTGGGCTCGTTCTTCTCGCTCTCCATCACCCTGATCGTGTGCTTCCCGCTGGGCGTGGCGACCGCGGTCTACCTCGAGGAGTTCGCGCCGAAGAACAAGTGGACCGACATCATCGAGGTCAACATCAACAACCTCGCCGCGGTCCCCTCGGTGGTGTTCGGCCTGCTCGGCCTCGCCATCTTCCTCAACTTCTTCGGCATGCCCCGCTCGGCGCCCCTGGTGGGCGGCCTGGTCCTGGCGCTGATCAGCCTGCCCACCATCATCATCGCCGGCCGCGCCGCGCTGAAGGCGGTGCCGCCGTCGATCCGCGAGGCGGCACTGGGCCTGGGCGCCTCGAAGCAGCAGATGGTCACCGACCACGTGCTGCCGCTGGCCATGCCGGGCATCCTGACCGGCACCATCCTGGGCATGGCGCACGCCCTGGGCGAGACCGCGCCGCTGCTGATGATCGGCATGGTCGCCTTCATCGTCGACATTCCGGCCTCGCCCATGGACCCGGCTGCGGTTCTGCCGGTGCAGGTCTATCTGTGGGCCGACTCGCCCGAACGGGCCTTCGTCGAGCGTACCTCGGCGGCGATCATGGTTCTGCTGTTCTTCCTGGGCATGATGAACCTGGCCGCCATTCTCCTTCGCAAGAAATTCGAACGTCGCTGGTGAAATCCATGACCGCTCAAACCGCTGCCGCTTCCCTGGCCGACCGCCGTCTGGCCAAGGTTTCCTCCCGCGATGTCAACGTCTTCTATGGCGAGAAGCATGCGCTCAAGCACGTCGATCTGGACATCCGCGCCAACGAGGTGACCGCCCTGATCGGTCCCTCGGGCTGCGGCAAGTCCACCTATCTGCGCTGCATCAACCGCATGAACGACCTGATCGAGAACTGTCAGGTCACCGGTTCGCTGTCTCTGGACGGTGACGACGTCTACGACAAGAAGGTGGACGTGGTGCAGTTGCGCGCCCGCGTCGGCATGGTGTTCCAGAAGCCGAACCCCTTCCCGAAATCCATCTACGACAACGTCGCCTATGGCCCGCGCATCCACGGCATGGCCCGCGACCAGGCCGAGCTGGACGAGGTCGTGATGAGCTCGCTGGAGCGCGCCGGACTGCTGGCCGAGGTCAAGGACCGCCTGGAGGAGCCGGGGACCGGCCTGTCCGGCGGCCAGCAGCAGCGCCTGTGCATCGCCCGCGCCATCGCCGTCAGCCCCGAGGTGATCCTGATGGACGAGCCCTGCTCGGCGCTTGATCCCATCGCCACCGCCAAGGTGGAGGAGCTGATCGACGAACTGCGCGAGAACTTCACCATCGTCATCGTCACCCACTCGATGCAGCAGGCCGCCCGCGTGTCCCAGCGCACCGCCTTCTTCCATCTGGGCGAGCTTGTCGAGGTGGGCGACACCGAACAGATCTTCACCAACCCGCAGCATCCGCTGACCCAGGGCTACATCACCGGCCGCTTCGGCTGATCCGGAACCAGTGAGGCAGACGGCCATGAACGACCATACGGTCAAGTCCTACGACGACGAGCTGGCGCACCTGACCAACATCCTGGCGCGCATGGGCGGCATGGCCGAGGCCCAGTTCGCCGCCTCGCTGCAGGCGCTGGGAAAGCGCGACAGCGACCTCGCCGCCCGGGTGGTGGCCGGCGACGCCCGCGTCGACGAGCTGGAGCAGGAGGTCCAGGCCTTCACCGTGCGCCTGCTCGCCCTGCGCCAGCCGGTGGCCAGCGACCTGCGCCAGATCGTCGCGGCGCTGAAAGTCAGTTCCGAGCTGGAGCGGGTGGCCGACTACGCCGCCAACGTCGCCAAGCGGTCGCTGATCCTCAACCAGCTGCCGGCGGTCAAGCCGGTGGCGGCGGTGCTGCATCTCGCCCGCATCGTCCAGGAGATCCTCAAGGACATCCTCGACGCCTATATCGAGCGCGACGTCGAGAAGGCCATCCGGGTGTGGAGCCGGGACGAGGAGGTGGACGACATGTACACCGGCCTGTTCCGCGAGCTGATCACCTACATGATGGAAGACCCGCGCACCATCACCGCCTGCACCCACCTGATGTTCATGGCCAAGAACATCGAGCGCATCGGCGACCACGCCACCAACATCGCCGAGACCCTGCATTTCCTGGTGGTGGGCACGCCGATCAAGGGCGAGCGCCCCAAGGGCAACACCATCGAAGCCGATTGAGCGACCGAGGAGCCGAGAGGGAAATTCCATGAAGCCGCTCATCCTGATCGTCGAGGACGAGGCCGCCCTCGTCACCATGCTGCGCTACAACCTGGAAAAGGAAGGCTACCGCGTCTGCGAGGCCGGCGACGGCGAGGAGGCTCTGCACGTTGTGTCCGAGCGCAAGCCCGACCTGGTGGTGCTGGACTGGATGCTGCCCAGCCTGTCGGGCATCGAGGTCTGCCGCCAGCTGCGCCGCAAGCCCACCACCCGCGAACTGCCGATCATCATGCTGACGGCGCGCGGCGAGGAAGGCGACAAGATCCGGGGCCTCAATACCGGCGCCGACGACTACATGACCAAGCCGTTCAGCCTCCCTGAGCTGATGGCCCGCGTCCGCGCCCTGCTGCGCCGGGTCCAGCCGGCACCGCAGAAGGGCGTGCTGCAATACGCCGACATCACCATGGATCTGGCCGCCCACCGGGTCATCCGCGGCGACCGCTCGGTGCATCTCGGCCCCACCGAGTTCCGCCTGCTGCAGTTCTTCATGCAGCATCCCGGCAACGTGTTCAGCCGCGAGGAACTGCTGAACGCCGTCTGGGGACCCGACATCTACGTCGAGCCGCGCACCGTCGACGTTCACATCCGCCGCTTGCGCAAGGCGCTGAACGGCGAGAACGACGACGACATCATCCGCACCGTCCGCGCCGCCGGCTACGCCCTCGACGTCGGCCAGGCGGCGGCCTGACGGCGCCCACCAAAAAGGCATTTCTTCCGGTTTTGCCCAAATCGTAACCACGAGACCCGGGGCGCGGCGGCGATTCCGCGCCCTTTTCCTTCGGCACGCGGTTTGCGTATGGCGCCTTGCGCCAATGCTGTTTGCGTATGGCGCCTTGCGCCAATGCTGTTCGCGTATGGCGCCTTGCGCCAGTGCGGAGCGCCGCTACCGAGGGGGAAGCCATGAAATACATCGTCGCCATCATCAAGCCGTTCAAGCTGGACGAGGTGAAGGACGCCCTCCAGGCCATCGGCGTCCAGGGCATGACCGTCACCGAATGCAAGGGCTTCGGCCGCCAGAAGGGGCAGACCGAGATCTATCGCGGCGCCGAGTACGTCGCCCATTTCGTGCCCAAGGTGAAGCTCGAGCTGATCGTCGATGGCGAGGTCGCCGACGCCGCCATCGAGGCGCTGATGACCGCCGCCCGCACCGGCAAGATGGGCGACGGCAAGGTGTTCGTCAGCGAATGCAGCTCGGTCGTGCGCATCCGCACCGGCGAGACCAACCACGACGCGCTGTAGCTGGGGCTTGCCCCCGCCCGCGGTGGCGGAAGAGGCGTAGGTGTTGGCGTCGCACCGCCCGGCCGGCTAAACTCCGGCCGCCATGCTCGACCAGGCCCGTTCCGTCCTCAAATCCGTCTTCGGCTTCGATGCCTTCCGTCCCGGCCAGGAAGCCGTGCTGGGGCCGGTGCTGGCCGGCCGCGACGTGCTGGCGATCATGCCGACGGGGGCCGGCAAGTCGCTGTGCTACCAGCTTCCGGCCCTGGTCGGCGACGGGCTGACGGTGGTGGTCTCGCCGCTGATCGCGCTGATGCGCGACCAGGTGGCGGCGCTGACCAACACCGGCATCGCCGCCGCCGCGCTGAATTCCGGCAACGATCCCGACGAGCACCGGCGGGTGATGGAGGCGTTGCGCGCCGGCACGCTGAGGCTGCTGTATCTGGCGCCCGAGCGCCTGGCCCGTCCCGACACCGCCGAGCTGCTGCGCCGCGCCGGCATCCGCTGCCTGGCCATCGACGAGGCCCATTGCGTCAGCCAGTGGGGCCACGACTTCCGCCCCGAATACCTGGCCCTCGGCGATCTCCGCCGCGCCCTGGGGCCGGTGCAGACCCTGGCCTTCACCGCCACCGCCGACGCCGCCACCCGCACGGACATTGCCCGGCGCCTGTTCGATTCCGAGCCCTTCGTCTATGTCGGCGGCTTCGACCGCCCCAACCTGCTGCTGGCGATGCAGCCCAAGGACGGGCCGCGGCGCCAGATCCTGTCCTTCCTGGCCGGCCGCAAGGGCGAATCGGGCATCGTCTATTGCTCCAGCCGCGCCGGCACCGAGGAGCTGGCGGCGGCGCTGGCCGAAGCCGGGCACCGGGCGCTGGCCTATCATGCCGGGCTGGAGAAGGGCCAGCGCGCCGCCGCCCAGGACGCCTTCCTGCGCGAGGACGGGGTGGTGATGGTGGCGACCATCGCCTTCGGCATGGGCATCGACAAGCCCGACGTGCGCTTCGTCGCCCATGCCGACCTGCCCAAGAGCATCGAGGCCTATTACCAGGAGATCGGCCGCGCCGGCCGCGACGGCCTGCCGGCCGAGACCCTGACCCTGTACGGCATGGGCGACGTCCGCCTGCGCCGGCTGCAGATCGAGGAGGGCCAGGCGCCCGAGGAGCAGAAGCGCATCGAGCGCCAGAAGCTCAACGCCCTGCTGTCCCTGTGCGAGGCGCCGCGCTGCCGGCGCCAGACCCTGCTGGCCTATTTCGGCGAGGACAGCGCCCCCTGCGGTCATTGCGACCTGTGCCTGGGCGAGGTCCAGGCCTTCGACGGCACCGTCGAGGCCCAGAAGGCGCTGTCGGCCATCTGGCGCACCGGCCAGCGCTTCGGCACCGAGCACCTGGTCAACATCCTGGTCGGCACCGCCAGCGACGCCGTCACCCAGCGCGGCCACGAGCGGCTGCCCACCTTCGGGGTCGGCGCCGATCGCCCGCGCGACCAGTGGCGCGCCATCTTCCGCCAGATCTATGCCGCCGGCCTGATCGCCCAGGACCTGTCCTCCGACTTCGGCGCCTGGCGCATCACCGAGCAGGGCGTCGCGGTGCTGAAGGGCAAGGCCGCAATCGAGCTCAGGAGCGACGTGCTGAAGCCGCGCCGCCGCGGCCGCGATCGCCGCGCCGCCGCGCCGTCCGACGCCGCCGCCGATCCGGCGCTGCTGGCCGCCATGAAGGCCTTGCGCCGCGAATTGGCGACCGCCCAGGGCATTCCCGCCTATGCGGTGTTTCCCGACCGCACGCTGATCGAACTGGCCGCCATCCGCCCCGCCAGCCTGGAGGAGATGCGTGCCGTGCACGGCATCGGCGAGGCCAAGCTGGAGCGCTACGGCCGCCTCTTCCTTGCCGCCCTGGCGGGGTGACCCAACCCTGGATCGAAGGGCGGCGACTCCTTTGTGCGAAGAGCGCATTCGCATAATACGGTGTGCATATCATCACCTTTAGGGTAGCGTCGTGCCCGCAAGTCATATACTTTAGGGTAAATATATCTGCCTTGCCATTGAGAAAGGCCAAGGAGCCATGACGGCACGCGCGCGCAGCGAAGGAACGCCGGCACCGGCGCGGCGCAACCGCCGCGATCCGACTGCCGGGACCCTGCCCTATGTGGTCGGGGTCGGCGCGTCGGCCGGCGGGCTCGAGGCATTGGACCGCATGTTCTCGGCCATGCCGGCCAAGACCGGCATCGCCTTCGTGCTGGTCCAGCACCTCTCGCCCGACCACAAGAGTCTGATGGTCGAGCTGCTGGCCAAGAAGACCAAGATGCAGGTGGTCTCGGCCGAGGACGGCATGAGCGTCAAGAGCGAGACCGTCTACATCCTGCCGCCCGGCAAGATGATCACCATCAAGGGCGGCGCCCTCAAGCTGTCCGAAAAGAACCGTCGCGACGGCCTGGTGTTCCCCATCGACGTCTTCCTCAACTCGCTGGCCGAGGACCAGGGCGGGATGTCGGGGGCGGTGATCCTGTCGGGCACCGGCAGCGACGGCACCAAGGGTGTGCGCGCCATCCACGAGGCCGAGGGGGTGGTGCTGGTGCAGGACCCCCGCACCTCCGGCTTCGACGGCATGCCGCGCTCGGCGCTGGAGACCGGAATCACCGACGCCAGCCTGCCGCCCGAGCAGATCGGCGAGCATCTGGTCGCCTATGTCCGCCGGGTCATCGCCGCCGACGGCACCTCGCTGGCGCGCCACAAGTTCCCCGCCGATCTCGACCGGGTGGTTTCGGTGCTGCTGAACCAGACCGGCATGGATTTCTCGGGCTACAAGAAGGGCACCCTGTCGCGCCGGGTCGACCGCCGCATGCGCCTCAACCACCTCGACCGCATCGAGGACTACGCCATCCTGCTGGCCGGCGACCGCCAGGAAGCCGACAACCTGCAGCGCGAACTGCTGGTCAGCGTCACCTCGTTCTTCCGCGATGCCGCCGCCTTCGAGGTGCTGCGGGCCAAGGTGATCGCGCCGCTGGTGGCCGAGCAGCGCCCCCACTCCGACGCGCTGCGGGTCTGGGTGTGCGGCTGCGCCACCGGCGAGGAAGCCTATTCGGTGGCCATGCTGTTCGCCGAGGAGATGCGGGTCCACGGCCGCCGCGACATCAAGATCTTCGCCACCGACATGGACAAGCACGCCCTCGGCATGGCCGGCAGCGGCGTCTTCTCGGAAGGCGTGGCCGGCGACATCCCCGATGCCCTGCGCGAGCGCTATCTGGTGCAGAACGGCAGCGGCTACCGGGTGGTGCCCGAGCTGCGCCACATGCTGGTGTTCGCCCCCCACAACGTCATTCGCGATCCGCCGTTCACCAAGCTCGACCTGGTGTGCTGCCGCAACCTGCTGATCTATCTGGAGCCCAACCTCCAGATGGCGACCATCCGGCGCTTCCAGTTCGCGCTGCGGCCGGGCGGCGCCATGTTCCTGGGCGGCAGCGAGGGGCTGGGCGCGGCGGCCAGCGACTTCACCGCCCTCGATGCGCGCGCCCGCGTCTACCGGGTGCTCAATCCCGGCCTGCCGGCGCTGAACGAGATGTCCTCGCCGGCGCCCTCGCGGCGCCCGGCACTGGCCCAGGGCACGCCGCGCGACACCCGCGACAGCATGGTCGACGACGCCACCCGCACCCTGCTGCAGGCCTATTGCCCGCCCACCGTGCTAGTCGACGACAAGTTGGCGATCATCCACAATTTCGGCGGCGTCGAGAAATACCTGAAGGTGCCCGAGGGCGAGGCGACCCTGAACGTGGTCCGCCACCTGCCCCGCGACCTCGGCACCGTGGTCGCCGCCAGCGTCCATCGCTGCCTGCGCGAGGGCAAGCCGATCAACGTCCAGCCGGTGCGCATGAACCGCCAGGGCGACGACGTCGTCCAGCTCACCTTCCAGCCCACCACCGCCGTCAACGGCGACCGCCTGGTGCTGATCGCCTTCGAGCGCCCGCACATCGAGCATACCGGCGAGGATGTCGGCCTGCTCGACCTGCAATCGGCGGCGCAGGAGCGCATCCAGGGCCTGGAATCCGAGCTGCGCGCCAACCGCGAGAGCCAGCAGGCCTTCATCGAGGAGCTGGAGACCACCAACGAGGAATTGCAGGCCGCCAACGAGGAACTGCTGGCCTCGAACGAAGAGCTGCAGAGCTCCAACGAGGAGCTGCAGTCGGTCAACGAGGAACTGCATACCGTCAACGCCGAGCTGGCGTCGAAGGTCGAGGAACTGACCCACACCACCGACGACCTCGACAACATCATCGAGGCCTCCGAGATCGGCATCATCCTGCTGGACGGCGACGGCGTCGTCCGCCGCTTCAGCCCCAGCGCGCGCAACGCCGTCAACCTGATGGAGCGCGACATCGGCCGTTCCATCACCGACCTGTCGACCCGGTTCACCTACCCCGACTTCATCGACAACGTCCGCAAGGTGCTGAAGGACGGCATCCCGTGCGAACGCGAAGTGCCGGCCGAGGGCGAGCGGACCCTGCTGACCCGGATCATGCCCTACCGGGCGCGCCAGTCCACCTTCCGCGGCGCCATCGTCACCTTCGTCGACGTCACCCCGATGAAGGTGGTTGAGCGCCGGCTGCAGGTCTACATCGACTCGCTGCCGCACGAGACCGCGGTGGTCGATCGCCTCGGCACCATCGTCCTGGTCAACGCCGTGTGGCGGCGTTTCACCGAATCCAACAACGGCGTTTCCGACCGCTGCGGCCTGGGTCGCAACTACCTGGACATCTGCGAGGCCTCCGAGGGCGAAGGCGCCGCCACCGCCAGATCGGTGGCCGAGGGCCTGCGCAACGTGCTGAGCGGCCGCGCCGACCATTACGCCATCGAGTACCCCTGCCACAGCCCGCGCGAGATCCGCTGGTTCCTGATGCACATGGCGCCGTTCCCGGCCGAGGACGGCTCCATCGGCGGCGCCATCGTCACCCACATGAACATCACCGAACGCAAGCGCTCCGAGGAGGAGCTGCGCCTGGCGGCCCGGGTGTTCGAGAGCAGCGGCGAGGCCATCCTCATCACCGACCGCGAGGAGCGCATCGTCTCGGTCAACCCCGCCTTCGTCGCCACCACCGGCTATGCCCCGGCCGAGGTGATCGGCCGTACCCCGCGCATGCTGTCGTCGGGCCGCCACGACAACGGCTTCTACCGCGACATGTGGAAGACGCTGGAGGCCAGCGGCAACTGGCGCGGCGAAATCTGGAACCGGCGCCGGTCGGGGGAGACCTATCCCGAATTCCTGTCCATCAGCACCGTGCGCGACCTCGAGGGCCGGGTCACCCACTACGTCGCCGTCTTCAGCGACATCACCAACCAGAAGCGGACCGAGGACACCCTGCGCCACATCAACGCCGAACTGGAACAGTTCGCCTATGTGGCCAGCCACGACCTGCGCGAGCCGCTACGCATGATCAACGCCTACCTCACCATGCTGGAACGCCGGGTCGGCAACCAGCTCGATACCGAGGCGCGCGAATTCATGGAGTTCGCCGCCGACGGCGCGCGGCGCATGGACAAGCTGATCCTCGACCTGCTGGAGTTCTCGCGGGTCGGCCGCCAGGGCGAGCCGGCGGCGCCGGCGGCGCTCGAGACGCTGGTCGAGAACGCCACCGCCAACCTGATGGCGACCATCGAGGAAAGCGCGGCGACGGTCGAGCTGGTCGGCGCGTCCCACAACGTCACCGTCGACGAGGGCGAGATGGTGCGAGTGTTCCAGAACATCATCGCCAACGCCATCAAGTACAGCGACCCGACGCGCCCGCCGCACATCCGCATCAGTGCCGAAGTGGCCGGCCGCATGCTGGCCGTCACCATCGCCGACAACGGCATCGGCATGGACCACGACCACCTGGAGCGCATCTTCCTGATGTTCCAGCGCCTGCACGCCCGCAACGCCTATGGCGGCGGCACCGGCATCGGGCTGGCCATCGCCAAGAAGATCATCGAACGCCACGGCGGCCGCATCTGGGCGGAATCACAGCCGGGCGAGGGCTCGCGCTTCATCTTCACCCTGCCGCTGGCGCGGTAGGCGCTCCGCCTCGCCGCCCTATCCCATCCCCGCCTTGGCCCTGGGGTCGTAGCCGTGGCGCGGCCCCCATTTCTCCACCAGCTTGGCGAACTCGGAATCGCCGTCCGGCAGCACCACCTTCAGCGTCACCAGCAGGTCGCCGGGATGGGAGCCGCCGATGCCCTTGCCCTTCAGGCGCAGCACGGTGCCGGTATTGGCGGCGGCGGGAACGGACAGAACCACCTTGCCGTCCAGGGTGGGCACGGTGACCTTGGCGCCCAGCACCGCCTCCTGCACCGAGACGGGCAGGTCCAGCAGGACGTCGCGGTCGCGGCGGGTGAAGAACGGGTGCGGCTCGACCTTGATGTCCACATAGGCGTCGCCCGCCTCGGCCCCGCCGAGGCCGGGATGGCCCTGGCCTTTCAGGCGCAGGCTCTGGCCGTCGGTGGTGCCGGCCGGGATGCGCACGTCCAGCGCCTTGCCCGAGACCAGGGTGACGCGGCGGGTGCCGCCCAGCGCCGCCTCGGTGAAGGACACGCTCAGCGGGTGGCGGGCCTCGGCGCCCTTGCGCTTCGGCCCCGGCGGCGGCTCGTCGTGCCAGCCGTCGAAGCCGCCGGGGTCGAAGCCGGCCTTGGCCTTCTGCTTGCGCCGCATCATCTCGGCCAGGATGTCCTCGGCGCTGGCGCCGAAACCCGAGCCCGAGCGGGTGCCCCGGGCGTTGCCGGCATGGGCGCGCCAGCCCTGGCGGCGCCGGGCCGCGCCGGTGGCGTCGATCTCGCCGCGATCGTACTGGCCGCGCCGCTCGGGGTCGGACAGGAAGTCGTAGGCGGCGCTGATTTCCTTGAACCGCTCCTCGGCCTTGGCGTCGCCCGGATTGACGTCGGGATGGAGCTTGCGGGCCAGCTTGCGGTAGACCGACTTGATCTCGTCGTCGCTGGCCTCGCGGGCCACGCCCAGCACCGAATAGGGGTCCTTCACGGCTACTTCACGACCTTCCACGAGCCGTCCGGCTGGCGGCAGGCGGTGCCGAAGGCGGTCTCGGTCTTGCCGTCGATGGTCACCGTGCTCTGGTACTCGCGACAGTAATTGCCGGCCTGATCGTAGCCGTCGCGGGTCGGGGTGTAGGAGCCGGCATGGCCGCTATCGGGGTTGTTCCAGGTGATCGCCTGGCCGACCGGCGCGCTGTGGGCGCGGGTCTCGGCCTGGCCGGCATAGGTGCGGTCGGCCTTGTCCAGGGACTTGCCGACCTCGGACCCGGCATAGGCGCCGAGCAGGGTGCCCAGAGCGGTCATCGCCAGATTGCCGGTGCCCTTGCCGAACTGCGCCCCGGCCACGGCGCCGCCGATGCCGCCCAGGATCGCGCCGCCGGTCTGCTTGGGACCGGTGTCGTTGGAGCACGCGGCCAGGCCGGCGACCATCATCACCGGCACCATCAGCTTCTTCAATGCGTTCATGGCCTTACTCGTCCGGGGTTGCGCCCCCTCCCGGGGCAAATGACAGGATGACATGGATTTGGGGCTTTTTCCAGGCGTCCCCCCAGGATAGAACACCCCAAACCACCGTGCGGGACCAGCACCGATGTCGAACCCGGACCCCGAACCCTTCGCCCTGTTCGGCAAGTGGATGGCCGACGCCGAAGCCCACGAGCCCAACGACCCCAACGCCATGGCGCTGGCCACCGCCGATTCGGACGGCCGCCCCAGCGTGCGCATGGTGCTGCTGAAGGGTTTCGATCCCGGCGGCTTCGTGTTCTACACCAACCTGGAGAGCCGCAAGGGCGAGGACCTGGCGGCCAATCCCCGGGCGGCGCTGCTGTTCCACTGGAAGAGCCTGAAGCGCCAGGTCCGCGTCGATGGCCCGGTGCAGCCGGTGTCCGCGGCCGAGGCCGATGCCTATTTCGCCACCCGCGCCCGCACCAGCCAGATCGGCGCCTGGGCCTCTACCCAGTCGCGCCCGCTGACCGGCCGCTTCGAGCTGGAACGCCGGGTGGCCGAGTTCACCGCCCGCTTCGGCCTCGGCACGGTCCCCCGCCCGCCCCATTGGTCCGGCTTCCGGGTGGTGCCGGAGCGCCTGGAATTCTGGCATGATCGGCCGTTCCGCCTGCACGACAGGTTCGTGTACACGCGCGACGGCGAAGGCTGGCGGATCGAACACCTGTTCCCCTGAGAGGAGGCCCGGCATGGACCCCACCCCCTCCCCGGCGCCGCCCTCTTCCCCGGCGCCCGACACCGATCGCCTGATGCGGCTGGCCACCTACGCCGCGGTGGCCACCGCGGCGACGCTGATCGTCGCCAAGCTGGCGGCCTGGGCGGCGACCGGATCGGTGGCGCTGCTCTCCACCCTGATCGACTCGGCGCTGGACGCCGCCGCCTCGCTGATCAACCTGTGGGCGGTGCGCCATGCGCTCACCCCGGCCGACCGCGAGCACCGCTTCGGCCACGGCAAGGCCGAGCCGCTGGCCGGGCTGGGCCAGGCCGCCTTCATCTTCGGGTCCAGCGCCCTGCTGCTGGTCGAGGCCAGCGACCGCCTCGCCCATCCGGTGCCGGTCGTGCGCGGCGAGGTCGGCATCGCGGTGATGGTCTTCTCCATCGCGCTGACCGCCGGCCTGGTGGCATTCCAGAAATACGTGCTCCGGCACACGGACTCGGTGGCCATCACGGCCGATTCGCTGCACTACACCGGCGACGTGCTGATCAACGGATCGGTGATCGTGTCGCTGCTGCTGGCCATGACCGTGGGCTGGACCGCCGCCGACCCGATCTTCGCCATCGCCATCTCCGTGTTCCTGGTCTGGAACGCCTGGCAGATTCTGGCCAACTCGTTCGACATGCTGATGGACAAGGAACTGCCCGAGGAGGACCGCGAGCGCATCCTGGAGATCGCCCGCGCCCATCCCGACGTCCTGGGTGTGCACGACCTGCGCACCCGGCTGTCGGGCCAGCAGGGCTTCATCCAGTTGCATCTGGAACTGGACGGCACCCTGCCGCTGGTCCGCGCCCACGACATCGCCGACCATGTCGAGACCGCCATCATGGCGGCCTTCCCCAAGTTCGACGTCATCATCCACCAGGATCCCAAGGGCGTCGACGAACGCCGCGCCGAATTCGAAACCTAATCTTCCTTCTCCCCCACCGGCCCCAGGGCGGTGGCCAGCTGGTAGACCCGGCGACGCACCTCGGGATCGGAAATGCGGTAATAGGCCCGCACCAGTTCCAGCGTCTCGCGCCGCACCATCACCGATTCCACCACCTCGGGCGGGTCCTGGGTGGCGCGGACCATGTGGCGCGGGCTGGCGGCGACGGTGTCCTCGTCCATGTCCTCGAAGAAATAGGTGATCGACACGTCGAGGACCCGCGACAGATCGAACAACCGTGAGGCGCCGATGCGATTGGCGCCGCGTTCGTACTTCTGCACCTGCTGGAACGTGAGCCCCAGCGCTTCGGCCAACTTCTCCTGGCTCATCCCCAGCAGCGTGCGCCGCAGCCGCACCCGGCCGCCGACGTGAACGTCGATGGGATTGGGCCGCCCCGATGGCGTGCGGCCCCGACTGGCGCGCCGCGACACCGCGACGGCGGACTTCTTGAGCGGTCGTCCCATATGCCCCTGCCTCTCCAACCAATGCTACGCGGCCTGAAGCTGCCGAAGCAACAACCGACCGTTGTAATGGAGTTCTCCGGAACTGTAACCCCCAGCTTCCGTAGGTGCATTGTAGTATCAGCGCAATGACCGAAGAGCAACCGCTTTGCTTTTCGAAGCGCCGGTCATCCAGCAATACAAACCAGACTATCTCGCGCCGCCTGCGGTGGTGTCGCCCAATAATTGTTACTAGGTGCCGGCAATAAAAAACGCCCCCGGGCCGATGGCCGCGGGGGCGTCGCAAGCAGGTGCTTTCCGGCCGTCAGCCTAGCCGACGATCTCGCACTGCGAGAAGAAATAGGCGATCTCGATGGCGGCGTTTTCCTGCGAATCCGAGCCGTGCACCGAATTGGCCTCGATGGATTCGGCGAAGTCGGCGCGGATGGTGCCGGGCGCGGCGTTGGCCGGGTTGGTGGCGCCCATGGTCTCGCGGTTCCTGGCGACGGCGTTCTCGCCTTCCAGAACCTGCACCACCACCGGGCCGGACATCATGAAGGACACCAGGTCCGAGAAGAACGAGCGCTCGCGGTGGACCGCGTAGAAGCCCTCGGCCTGTTCCTTGGTCAGGCGCAGCCGCTTCTGGGCGACGATGCGCAGGCCGGCTTCCTCGAAGCGGGCGTTGATCTTGCCGGTCAGGTTGCGCCGGGTGGCGTCCGGCTTGATGATCGACAGGGTACGTTCGATAGCCATGTGGTCGAATTCCTTTCCGGCGGTTGGCGGCGCCTGCGCGGTCCGCTCGCCCGAGGCGGGGACGCGCCGGCCCATCCCGGCGGCCGTCGCACGGGGGCGGGCGCGTTATAACTCCAACGCACATCAAGGGCAACGGGGTCGTTGGAGAGCGGGCGCAGCCGTGTTATGCACCCATCGCCATGCTGCGCATCACCGACCTCGTCTTCCGCTACGGCGGCCGCACCCTGTTCGACCGCGCCACCGTCCACATTCCGGCCGGCGCCCGCGTCGGCCTGGTCGGGCGCAACGGCGCCGGCAAGTCGACCCTGTTCAAGCTGATCCTGGGCGAACTGCACGCCGATGGCGGCGACATCGCGCTGCGCCCGCGCGCCCGCATCGGCCGCCTGGCGCAGGAGGCCCCGGACGGCGAGGCCAGCCTGACCGATTGCGTGCTGGCCGCCGACGGCGAGCGCACCGCCCTGCTGGCCGAGTCCGAGGGCAGCCACGATCCCCACCGCCTGGCCGAGGTGCACGAGCGCCTGAACGCCATCGACGCCCATTCCGCCCCCGCCCGCGCCGCCGCCATCCTGGCCGGTCTGGGCTTCGACGCCGACGCCCAGGCCCGCCCGGTGTCGTCGTTCTCGGGCGGCTGGCGCATGCGCGTTGCCCTCGCATCCGTGCTGTTCGTGCGTCCCGATCTGCTGCTGCTGGACGAGCCCACCAACCACCTGGACCTGGAGGCGACGCTGTGGCTGCAAAGCCACCTCGCCACCTATCCCGGCACCCTGGTGGTCATCAGCCACGACCGCGAGCTGCTGAACGAGGTGTGCGGCCGCATCGTCCACATCGACCAGGGCCGGCTGGTGGCTTACGGCGGCAATTACGACGAGTTCGAGCGCACCCGCGCCGCCAAGCTGGAGCTGGCGGCCAAGGCCCAGACCAAGCAGCTGGAGCAACGGCGCAAGATCCAGGCCTTCATCGACCGCTTCCGCGCCAAGGCGACCAAGGCCCGCCAGGCCCAGAGCCGGGTCAAGATGCTGGAACGCATGGGGCCGGTGGTGTCGGTGGTCGAGGAGAAGGGGATGGTGTTCGACTTCCCCGACCCCGAGCCGCTGTCGCCACCCATCATCGCCCTCGACGACGGCATCGCCGGCTATGGCGACACGGCGATCCTGAAGGGCCTGTCCCTGCGCATCGACATGGAGGACCGCATCGCCCTGCTGGGCGCCAACGGCAACGGCAAGTCGACCCTGTCCAAGCTGCTGGCGGGGCGGCTGGCGCCGCTGTCGGGGGCGCTGCGCCGCGCCCAGAAGCTGCGCATCGGCTATTTCGCCCAGCACCAGGCCGAGGAACTGGACCTGGAGCGCACCGCCTTCCACCACATGGCCGCCTTGATGAAGGAGGCGCCCGAATCCAAGGTCCGCGCCCAGCTGGGCCGCTTCGGCTTCGAGCAGGAACGGGCCGACGTCAAGGTCGCCAACCTGTCGGGCGGCGAGAAGGCGCGGCTGCTGTTCGCGCTGATGAGCCGCGACGCCCCCCACCTGATGATCCTGGACGAACCGACCAACCACCTGGACATCGATTCGCGCGAGGCACTGGTCGCGGCGCTGAACGCCTATGAGGGCGCGGTCATCCTGGTCAGCCACGACCCGCATCTGGTCGAACTGGTGGCCGACCGGCTGTGGCTGGTCGAGGACGGGCGGGTCAAGCCGTTCGACGGCGACCTCGCCGATTACCGCGCGCTGCTGCTGGAGCGGGCGCGCGAGGCCCGGCGCGGCGACGGGGCCGAGCGCGGCGCCGCCCCCAGCCGCAAGGACGAACGCCGCGCCGCCGCCGAGGCCCGCGCCCAGCTCGCCCCCTTGCGCAAGCGCGCCCAGGCGGCCGAAAAGCGGCTGGAAACCCTGGGCGCGGCCAAGGCGGCGCTGGAGGCGAAGCTGGCCGACCCCGCCCTCTACCAGAAGCCGGCAGAGGAGGCGGTGCGCCTGCGCAAGGAGCACGCCGACACCGAAGCCGCCATCGCCGCCACCGAGGCCGAATGGCTGCAGGTGCACGAGGAGCTGGACGCGGCCGGCGGATGAGGCTTTGCCAAATCGGTAAGACCAACTAGTTTGGTTCACGGTGAATTTGGCCCTATCCGTCATCCCCGCGAAGGCGGATCCAGGAGTCGCGGACACGCTGTCGGTGCACCCCTGGGTCCCCGCCTGCGCCGGGACGACGGAATGCATGGTAGGTACGACGCTGTGAGCGAAAACCAGCCCGAGCCCAGCCTGCCCCCGCCGCGGGAAGTGGCACGTCTGCGCCGTGTCCTGTGGGGGTTGGTGCTGCTGACCGCGGTGCTGGTGGTCGGCGGCGCCGGCCTGTTCCTGTACCAGCTGCGCCAGGAGGCCATGACCGACGCCCGCGCCCGCGCCGCCGCCACCACCCGTTTCCTGGAAGACCATATGCGGCGCCTGACCCGGGCAACCGACACCATCCTCGGCTCGGTCTCCGACCTCGCCGTGCGCGGGTCGCTCGACGGGCTTGCCGGAGACCGCGAGCGCTGGGAGGAGTTGCGGCGCCTGCGCCTGGCCTTGCCCGAGCCCGGAACCCTGTGGATCGCCGCCGCCGACGGCGAGGTGCTGATGGGGTCGGTGGCCTTTCCCGCAGTGCCCAACACCGTCATCGACCGGTACTATTTCCAGGCCCAGCTCGACGGGCCGGACCGCCTGGTGGTCGGCCCCATGGTGAACACCAAGACCCGGGACACCCAGGCCTTCCACCTCAGCCGGCGCATCAGCGGTCAGGACGGGCGGATGCGGGGCATCGTCGCCGCCGGCTTCGACGCCGAAACCTTCACCGACTTCTACCGCGACCTCGCCCTCAGCCACGACGCCAATATCGGCATCGTCGACATGGACGGCCGCATCATCCTGCGCCAGCCCGATCCCGCCCGCTGGGCCGGGGTGAAGCTGGACGACAGCCCGCTGCTGCGCATGGCCCGGGCCGGCATGACCGCCGGCCAGTCGGTGTTCGCCTCGCCGGTGGACGACATCGAGCGGCTGGTCGCCTTCCGGGTCCTGCCCGATCTTCGCCTGATCGTCTATAACGGGCTATCGACCGAGGACATCTATGCCGAATGGTGGCGGGCGGCGCGATTCACCGCCGGCGCCTGCCTGGTGGTGATCGCCGCCCTGGCCTGGCTCGCCCAGGTGGCGGCGCACACCCTGGCGCGCGAGGGCAGGCTGGTGACGGCGCTGGAGGACCGGGTCCGCCTGCGCACCGAGGAAGCCATGGCCCAGGCCGAGGAGGCGCGGCGCGCCAACGACACCAAGACCCGCTTCCTCGCCGCCGCCAGCCACGATCTGCGCCAGCCGCTGCAGGCCGCCGGCATGTTCGTCGAGGTGCTGGCGACCCGCCTCAAGGATACCCCCAACGCCATGGTGGTGGAGAAGCTGCGCCAGAGCGTCGATGCCACCCAGGCGCTGCTGTCGACCCTGCTCGACGCCTCGACGCTGGAGGCCGGCAAGGTCGAGCCCCGGGTCGGCTCGTTCCCCATCGCCCCCATGCTGGCCGGCCTGGCCGACCAGCTGGAGCCGGAGGCGACGGCGCGCGGGCTGCGCCTGAAGGTGGTGTCCACCGACGCCTGGATCGTCAGCGATCCGGTGCTGCTGGAACGCCTGCTGCGCAACCTGCTGGTCAACGCGCTGCGCTACACCCCGGCCGGCGGCGTGCTGCTGGGCTGCCGGCCCCGCTCCGGCAGCCTGGCGATTTCGGTGGTGGACACCGGCATCGGCATTCCGACCGACAAGCTGGGCACCATCTTCGAGGACTTCACCCGCCTGGGCGACAAGGGCAGCGGCAGCGAGCGCGGGCTGGGCCTGGGCCTCAGCGTGGTGCGCCGCACCGCCGACCTGCTCAGGCATCCGGTGATGGTCCGCTCGGTCGAGGGCAAGGGCTCCAGCTTCACGGTGGTGGTGCCCCTGGGCCGGACGCCGGCGCGGGACTAGTGTGGTGATTCTGAAATTCGTATAGCGGATTTCGGGGATAAGCAGGCCACTACCCCCGCGCCTTCTCCTCCCAGCCACCGCTTTCGGTCTGCTGGTAATAGACCAACTCGTGGCCGGCCGCCTTCCACTCCTTCCAGCGCCGGCGGGCGGAGGCCACCGCCTCGTCGTCGTTGCCGTCGAACAGGTCGAGGCAGCGCGCATAGCCGTCCAGCGCCGCCGGCGCGGCGCCGTCGCACAGCACCAGGACACCGGCGCCGTTGGGGTTCTCGTCGGCATCGGTGAGCCACACCGGCTGCAGCGCCGCCTCGCCGTCCCTGGCCGAGCCGTGCGGCAGCCAGCTCTCGTCCGAGAACGTCCACAGATGGGTGTTGAGGTGCTCCACCCGTTCCGGACTGCCGGCCATCACCACCACCCGCAGCCCGGCCGCCAGCGCCTTCTCCAGCAGGCGCGGCAACGCCTGTTCCAGCGGCAGTCGCAGCAGGTGATAGAAGCCGATCTGGGTCATGCACCCCTCCCCCGCCTGCGGGGGAGGGAGGGGCCCGGCGCGCGAGCGACGGGAGGGAGAGGGCGCGCACCGGCAGGGGCGCCTTGCGGCAGCATGGATTGGACGCGCCGACGCGCGCCGCCCTCTCCCCGGCTCGCTGGCGCTCGCCCCCTCTCCCGCAAGCGGGCGAGGGGCTCGTCCGCAGGCCCCATGGCCACCCCCCTACCTGTCCTCGTACTGCGTGGCGACCAGCCGGTCGAGCAGGCGCACGCCATAGGCGGTGGCGCCCTTGGGCACGGTGGCGGTGTCCTTCTTGGACCAGGCGGTGCCGGCGATGTCCAGATGGGCCCACGGCACGTCGCCGACGAAGCGCTTGAGGAACTGGGCGGCGGTGATGGAGCCGCCCTCGCGGCCGCCGATGTTCTTCATGTCGGCGATGTCGGATTTCAGCTGCTTGTCGTAGGCCTCGCCCAGGGGCATCCGCCACACCGGCTCGCCCACCGCCTTGCCGGCGGCGGTGATGGCCTCGGCCAGCGCGTCGTCGCCGGCGAACAGGCCGGCATATTCGTTGCCCAGCGCGATGATGATGGCGCCGGTCAGGGTGGCGAGGTCGATCATCGCCTTGGGCTTGAAGCGTTCCTTGGCGTACCAGAGCGCGTCGCACAGCACCAGCCGGCCCTCGGCGTCGGTGTTGAGGACCTCGACGGTCTGGCCGGACATGGAGGTGACCACGTCGCCCGGCCGCTGCGCCGTGCCCGAGGGCATGTTCTCGACCAGGCCGACGATGCCGACCACGTTCGCCTTGGCCTTGCGCCCGGCCAGCGCCTTCATGGCGCCGATCACCGCGCCGGCGCCGGCCATGTCCCACTTCATGTCCTCCATGCCGCCCGAGGGCTTGATGGAGATGCCGCCCGAATCGAAGCACACCCCCTTGCCCACCAGCACCAGCGGCGCCGCCTCCGGGTCCCTGGCCCCGGTCCAGCGCATGACCACCAGCTGGCTTTCGCGCTCGGAGCCCTGGCCGACGCCCAGCAGGGCGCCCATGCCCAGCTTCCGCATCTGCTTCTCGCCCAGCACCTCGACCTCGACGCCCAGCTCGGACAGCTTCGATGCCTCGGCGGCCAGCGCCTCGGGGGTGATGACGTTGGCCGGCTCGCTGACCACGTCGCGGGTCAGGAAGACACCGTCGGCGACCTTGTCCAGCGGCGCGAAGGCGGCCTTGGCGCCGGCGGCGGCGTCGGTGAGCACCGCCACCTTCTTGACCGACGGCTTGTCCTCCTTCTTCTCCTTGGTGAAGTAGCGGTCGAAGCGGTAGCCGCGCAGCCGCGCGCCGAAGGCGATGCGGGCGGCCAGCTCGGCCGCCGACAATTTGGTGCCCTCGGCCCAGTCGGCGGCGATGGCGATGGCCGCCTCGCCCGAGGTCAGCAGCTGCGCCAGGGCAGTGCCGCCGAAGCCTTCCGCCCCCTGGGTGTCGACCGCCTCGGCCTTGCCGACGCCGACCAGCACCACCCGATTGAGCGCCAGCCCGGCCGGAGCCAGCACGGTCAGGGTCTGGTCCTTCTTGCCCTCGAACCGGCCGGCCGCCATGGCCCGGGACAGCGCCCCGCCCGAACGCTCGTCGAGCTGTCGGGCGGCGGGAGAGAGGGCGCGCCCCTCGAACACGGCGACGACCACCGCACCATCGGCGGGGAGTTCGGGCTTGGCGAAGGCGATCTTCATATCTGGAGGTTCCTGCTGAATCGGATGGTCCCAATGTAGCGATTCGGCGCCCGAAAGGAAGGGGGCGGCTGCACCGGAACGATGTTCGCCGAAGCCTGCTAATCCCGCATGTTCACGAACTGCAGCGGCTGGTCCATCTCCAGTTTGGGAATTACCAATTACGGTGCCAATTACGCAATTACGGTGACCAATTACGGTGACAGTGCACTCAATTCAATTACGGTGACAGTGCACTCAATTGACTCCCCCCACCCTTTCCGTCACACTGGGGCATGAGCCGTCTTGCCCGCCTCGTCGTTCCCGGCCTGCCGCACCACGTCACCCAGCGTGGCAACGGCCGCGCGCAGGTATTCTTTGGCGACGACGACTACGCGTTCTATCGCGCCCTGCTGGCCGAGTCCTGCCGCGCCGCCGAAGTCGAGGTGTGGGCCTGGGTGCTGATGCCCAACCATGTCCACCTGATCGTGGTGCCGACGGACGAGGACGGGCTGCGCCGCGCCCTGGCGCCGGTGCATCGCCGCTATGCCGGCCACGTCCACGCCCGCCTGAAACGCACCGGCCACTTTTGGCAGGGCCGCTTCGGCGCCGTGGTCATGGACGAACCCCACCTGGAGGCGGCGTTGCGCTACATCGCCCTGAATCCCGTCCGCGCCGGCCTGGCCGAACGGCCGCAGGATTGGCCGTGGTCCAGCGTCCACGCCCACCTGTCCGGCAACGACGACGGCATCACCGCCGCCGTCCCCGTCCTGAGCCGCATCCCGGACTTCGCCACCTTCCTCGACCTGCCCGCCGACGAGGGAGCGCTCATGCGCCTGCGCCAGGCCGAAACCATCGGCCGGCCGCTCGGCAGCGACACCTTCCTCAGCGAAATCGAAGCAATCTCCCATCGCGCCCTCAAACCCGCCAAGCCGGGACCAAAGCCAAGGCCGAAAGAAACAGAAGAACAAATGAAACTAATTTAGTGCACTGTCACCGTAATTCGAAAGAAACAGAAGAACAAATGAAACTAATTTAGTGCACTGTCACCGTAATTCTAATTTAGTGCACTGTCACCGTAATTCGATGACGGCTGGGCTGCCAGAAGCGCCGCATTGATTTCCGAAATGACGGTGGAGTTATCGGACATTGTTGAGGCGCTCCCTCATGACGATTTTGATCAGGAATTCCCTGACCTTGGCTTTGGCTTCATTTCGTGAAGTCCCATTGGCGATGCCTGAGCTATAGAGATGCACATTGGCGGCACCGAGAAGACTGACCACGCCACGCGGCACGTCCTCGAGCTTGAAGGGCTCGATGAGCTCTTCCGGCGTCAGCGCTGCCATGTTGTTCAGGCCGATATGCATGTACATCCCGGCCACTAGGCAGGCGCTGGGCAACAGGGATTTCGGCCCCTTGGGCGCGAACACCGCGTACTTGACATCCAAGCTGACCACCGTCTTCACGACCTGGCCATCGGGGTCGTAGACACGGGCGGCAGTGCAGGCCCCCCCGAACAATTCCGTCTTCTTGTGCGTCATTCCCGGAACGTATTCGCTCCCCATGTTGAGGAGCATGTCTCGGATGCCTCGCTCCCCCAAAGGAATGTTAGAAATGAAAAGCAGGACATCGGTTCTCTTCACCTCGGGCTCAAAATGGAGCCAGCGTCCGTTTGCCCACGGCGTGAGGAGGTCGGTAAAGAACATCAGGCGATGGAAGCCTGTCCTGCTTCCGGAATAACCGAGGAAGCCGAAGAAAACGTCCGTGCGGCCGATCATGCCGGCGACGGCGTCTTGGCCGGGAGCAAAAACATAGCGCTCGAAACGAGCGACGGCGGCCTCGATGTCCTTGAGGCGCTGAGGATCGATCTGGTCTTCATGCGTTTGCGCGTTGGCCAGACCCGGAACGATCAACGCCAAAGCCAGGCCCGTTATGGCGATAAGTCGTCGGGCATAAGCCGAGACAACGGCCGGCGAAGGTGAAGAACTGAGACCGGCTTCCCATCTTCCCGTAAGACGTCCCACGATCGCCCGCCACCCATCCATCACCCCACTCCCTCCAGCACGTAATTCCCCCCCGTCTGGCGGAACCCCATCTTCCGAAGGAAGCGGTCGGTCCTGGCGGCGTCGATGCCGGTGGTGACGTTGACGTGGAGGTCGTGGGCGTGGTTGGTGGCGGCCCAGCGCCTGAGGGCGCGCAGCAGCTTCACCGCCGCCGGGCCGCCGCGGGCCTTGGGGGCGACGTAGAGCAGCTGCACGGTTGCGGTGCGGGTGGCGGAGAAGTAGTACTCGCCCAGCACCACGATGGCCATGCCCACCGCCTGGCCGTCATGCTCGGCGATCAGCAGGCCGGGATTGCCGCCCTCCAGGCCGCGGCGGCCGATCTCGGCCATGCGGGCATCGTCCAGCGGTAGGGTATGGAAACGGCTTTCGGCGTGGAGCAGGCGCCCCAGCGCGATCATCGCCGCGATGTCGTCCTGGCTCCGGGCCAGTCGGACCTGAATGGCGCCGGCCTTCGGCGCGGTGTCGATGCTGTTCATGCGGTTCCGTCCCTTAAAGACATTTTCACCACAGAGGCACAGAGGCACAGAGGTGCTTCGCCAGGCTCTCCCCTCTCGGGTGCCCGCAGGCATTGGCGCGGCAAGAGGGCGCATGCGCGTCCGCGCGAACGGCACCTCTGTGCCTCTGTGTCTCTGTGGTGAATTCCCCCTCGTCCGCCGAGCCAGGCGCCTCCAAATAACCCTCCTTTTACGCTTGCATCGGGTCATCACCCGAGTCAAGGTGCTTTCAGCATGCATAAACGCGCGTTGCGCGCAGTTCACAGAACCGACATGTCTTTCGCTATAGTTTTGTACGAGTTCTAATTTCCAGGCAGTGCAAACCACTCGGGGGGGATCAGGGGTGAGCGGAGACTCGGCGCAGACGGGGGCGGCCGAGGCGGCGCCGGCGCTGGATACCGGCCTCGCCTGCCTGTCCATGCTGGCGCGGTTCTTCGAGAAGGCGGCGGATTACGACTCGCTGCGCCATGCCCAGGGTGATCCGGCCAAGACGGCCGACGAGGTGGATCTGCTGCGCCACGCCAAGGCCATCGGCTTCAAGGCCTCGGCCATTTCCAGCGAGTTCCCCCGCCTCGCCCGCACGCCGCTGCCCTGCCTGGCCCGGCACCGGGACGGCGGCTGGTTCATCCTGGCCAAGGTGGCAGACGGCAAGGCGCTGATCCAGGACCCGCGGGTGGGAAGGCCGGAGGAGCTTTCGGCTGACGACCTTGCCGAACGCTGGGACGGCCGCCTGATCCTGGTCGCCACCCGGGCGCAGCTGGCGGCCCAGGGCTCCACCTTCGACCTCACCTGGTTCATCCCGGCGGTGGTCAAGTACCGCCGGCTGTTCGGCGAGGTGCTTCTCGCCAGCTTCTTCATCCAGCTGTTCGGCCTGATCTCGCCGCTGTTCTTCCAGGTGGTCACCGACAAGGTGCTGGTGCACCGCGCCATGACCAGCCTCGACGTGCTGATCTTCGGATTGCGGTGGCAGTGCACCAATCCCCCCCGCACTCATCACGAGTGTGTAGTCGCCGGAACTAATCGGGGTAAAAATCAATATCCCGCGATATGACGTGAAAGAAGACCTCACCCGCCCTGCTCCTCGCTCCCGCCCTCGCCCTTGGCCCCGAAGAACAGCAGGCCGTTGCGGACCACGATGTCGCCGGCGGCCCAGGCGGCCACCGGGTCGAAGCCCTCCAGCGGCTGCATGGGGCGGCCGAAATAGTAGCCCTGGCCGTAGCGGACGTTGTAGACGCGCAGCAGGTTGGCGGTCTCCTCGTCCTCGATCTGCTCGGCGATGGTGGCGACCCGGAGTTCCCGGCACAGTTGGGTGATGGCGCGCAGGAAGGGGCCGTTCTTGTCGTTGGTGGTCATGTCGCGGACATAGGAGCCGTCGATCTTGACGTGATCCACCTTGAGCGCGCGCAGATAGTGGAAGGCGGCGGCGCCGGCGCCGAAATCGTCCACCCCCACCGGATGGCCGTAGGAGCGGATCTCCTGGATCACCGCGTTGGCGGCGGCGAGGTCGGGGATTTCCGACGATTCGGTGATCTCGAACAGCAGCCGGCCGCGCAGGTCGGGCACGCTTTCCACCAGCCGCACGATGCGGGCGGCGGCCATGGGGCTGGCCAGGGTGCGGCCCGAGACGTTGACGGCGAACTTGAGCGACGGATTGGCGCCGGCGCCGGACCGCATCAGGTCGACGGCGCGCAGGCAGACCGCCATGTCGAGGTCGGCGACCAGGCCCAGATTCTCGGCGAAGGTGACGGTGTCGTAGGGCGAGCCGCCGTCCCTGAAGCGCAGCAGGCATTCGAAGTGGTGGACGCTGTTGGTCCACAGATCGACGATGGGCTGGGCCAGCAGCTGGAAGTCGCCGCATTCGATGGCCTGCTTGACCGCGCGCATCTGCGCCATGGTCTCGGCCAGGCTGGGCTTGGCGCCGTCGACGATGGCCTCGATGGTCTGCTCGTCGTCGGCGGCGAAGCGGCGGATGGTGTAGGCCAGGGCGCGCGCCGCCTCCTGCGACGACATGCCGGCGGTGTCCAGGGTGATGGTGTGGACCGAGGACACCACCGGGACGGGCTCGCCGGCGACGGCATCGACGATGCCGGCCACCGCCGCGGCGATGTCCTCGGAGGTGATCGCGGCCGAATGGATCAGACCGAACTTGTGCTCGCCCACCTCGGCGGCGGCGTCGTCCACCGCGGTGCGGCGCAGGTAGTCCGAGAATTCCTGGACGAATTCGGCGGTACGGGCGGCCCCCAGCCGCTCGCGCAGGGTCTGCATCTCGGGCAGGTCGAGCAGGGTCAGGCGGTAATCGCCCTCGTCGCCCTCGCGCAGCAGCTGCTCGGCGGCGGCCGACAGGCCGTCGCCGTCCAGCAGGCCGGTATCGCCGTGCTTGTCGGGCGGCGCCACCAGACCGCCGCTGTGGGTGAGCACGCACAGCAGCCGGCCGTTGCGGTCGGGATGGGGATAGCCGGACAGCGCCACCGGCACCGAATCGCCGCTGGGGAAGTCGATGGTCAGCAGCGTGTGGCGGACGCGGGCGCCGCCGGCCATGCGCTTCAACGCCTTGGCCAGGCGCTTGCGGTCGTCGGGCCGCACCAGATCGATGAGCGGCGTGTCGGCGAGCAGGCGGGCGGGCCGCCCCACCAGCGCCATGGAGGCGCCAACGGCGAAGACGATGCGGCCATGGTCGTCGATCTCCAGCAGCAGGTCGGCGGCGGCGAAGGCGAAAGCGACATAGGCCTCCTGCGACCGCCCCAGCCGCTCCTTGGCAGAGCCCTCGTCGGCGGCACCGCGGTTTTCCGTTCTCGACTGCTTCGCCGGGGCCTTCGTGTTCCCCATCCGTCACCCCGGGATTGCTGCTTCCGGCAGGGTAAGTCGCGGCGCAGCGCGAGGCAAGCCGTTGGTCATCCCCCAAAGGTCAGGGGGGCAGCACCTTGCCGGGATTCATCCGCCCGTCAGGGTCCAGCGCCGCCTTGATGCGGCGCATCAGGTCCAGCTCCACGTCCTGCTTGTAGCGGGCCATCTCGGCCACCTTGAGCCGGCCGATGCCGTGCTCGGCCGAAACCGAGCCGTCCATGGCGGCGACGATGTCGTGGACGATGCGGTTCATGCGTTCCCACTCGGCCAGGAAGCCCGCCTTGTCCGCCCCCGCCGGCTGGGTCAGGTTGAAGTGGACGTTGCCGTCGCCCAGGTGCCCGAAGGCCACCACCCGCACGCCGGGCAGGGCGGCCTCGACGGCGGCGGTGGCGCGGGCGATGAATTCCGGCACCCGGCTGGTGGCGACCGAGACGTCGTGCTTGATGGAGCCGCCTTCGCGCTTCTGCGCCTCGGGCACCGATTCGCGGATCTTCCACAGCGCCTTGCGCTGCTCGCCCGATTCGGCCAGCACCGCGTCGGATGCGGCGCCGCTCTCCAGCGCCTCGGCCAGCACCGATTCCAGCGCCGTGCGCAGGCCGCCGGGGCGCGACGACGACAGCTCCAGCAGCAGGTACCAGGGATGGGGCCGCTCGAACGGATCGCGCAATCCGGCGACATGGGCGAGGCCGAGGTCGAGGCCGATGCGCGGCACCAGCTCGCAGGCGGTCACCGCGTCGCCCGAGGCGCGCCGGGCGGCGGCCAGCAGCCCCAGGGCGGATGCCGGATCGGGCAGTGCCACCAGCGCCGTCTCGACCTCGCACGGGCGGGGAAACAGCTTCAGCACCGCGGCGGTGATGATGCCCAGGGTGCCCTCGGCGCCGACGAACAGGTGCTTCAGATCGTAGCCGGTGTTGTTCTTGCGCAGAGCCTTGAGGCCGTTCCACACCCGGCCGTCGGGCAGCACCACCTCGAGGCCCAGCACCAGCTCGCGGGCGTTGCCGTAGCGCAGCACGGCGACGCCGCCGGCATTGGTCGAGAGATTGCCGCCGATGCGGCAGCTGCCCTCGGCCCCCAGCGACAGCGGGAACAGGCAGCCGGCAGCCTCGGCGGCGTCCTGGATGGCGGCGAGGACGCAGCCGGCCTCGACGGTGATGGTGAAATCCACCGGGTCGATGGCGCGGATGCGGTTCAGGCGTTCGGTGGAGACCACCACCGCCCCCGCCTCGGGCACGCCGCCGCCGCACAGGCCGGTATTGCCGCCCTGGGGCACCACGGCGGCGCCGGCCTCGGCGCAGGCGGCGACCACCGCCGCCACCTCGGCGGTGGACCCGGGCCGCGCCACCGCCAGCGCGCTGCCGTGGTACAGCCCGCGCTCCTCGGCCAGATAGGGGGCGAGGTCGGCCGCCTCGGTCAGGACATGGGCGGCGCCGACGATGGCGGCCAGGCGATCGACCAGGGGCATGCTCATGCCGCCCTCCGGGGCGCGGCGGCGCGGCGCAGGCGGTCGTTGATGGCGAGGCCGAGGCCGGTCTCCGGGATCGGCATCACCGCGATGGCGGTGAAATCCGGGCGGTCGAGAGCGCGCAAGCTGGCGAACAGGTTGGCCGCCGCCTCCTCCAGGTCGCCCGCCGGCGACAGGTTGAGCGCGGCATCGGCCGGAGCCGCGCCGAAGGCCAGCAGCGCCTCGCCGTCGCGCCGCGAGCGGGCGTCCAGGCGTACCGGCAGGCCGGGGGCGTAATGGCTTTCCAGCATGCCCGGGCTGCGCGGGGCCGCCGGGTCCTCGGCCGGGTGAAGCAATTCTTCCCCCAGCACCGCCTCGATGGCTTCGGGGGCGATGCCGCCGGGCCGCAGCAGGGTGGGAACCGGCCCGCTGAGGTCGAGCACGGTGGATTCCAGCCCGACCCGGCAGGGGCCGCCATCCAGGATCATCGCCACCCGCGCCCCCAGGCTTTCCGCCACGTGCGCGGCCAGGGTCGGGCTGACGGCGCCGGAGCGGTTGGCCGAGGGCGCCGCCAGCGGCCGGCCGGCGGCGGCGATCAGGGCGCGGGCGACGGCGTGGTCGGGCAGCCGCACGGCGATGGTGTCGAGCCCGGCCGAGGCCAGCAGCGACACCGGCGAATGGTCGGCGCGCGGCAGCACCAGGGTCAGCGGCCCCGGCCAGAAGCGGGCCATCAGGCGGCGGGCGCGCCCGTCCACCTTGACCAGCGCCTCGGCCTGGTGCGCCTCGGCGACGTGGACGATCAGCGGGTTGAAGCTGGGGCGGTCCTTGGCGGCGAAGATGGCGGCCACCGCGCGGTCCGCGGTGGCGTCGCCGCCCAGGCCGTAGACGGTCTCGGTGGGGAAGGCCACCAGCCCGCCGTGGCGCAGCAGCGCCGCCGCCTCGGCGATTGCGGCGGGAACAGGCGGCTCGATGCGGACCGGGGCGGGAACGGGAGTCATGGCGGCAGGATAATTCAGCGGCGCCGGAAACGGAACGGCGGCGGTGTCGCCACCGCCGCCGCCAAGCTCCGCCGAGGCGGAAGAAGGATCAGAACTTCCAGCGCAGGCCGGCCAGGGCGCCGAACTGCTCGTGGGTGATCTCGGTGCGCGCACCGCCGGTGCTGTAGGCGTCGCCGGTGCCCTGCTCGCCCAGCCTCTTCTCGGGCGACCAATAGGCCGAACCGGAAATCTCCCAGCGCTCGTTGATGACGTAGGTGGCACCGCCGGTGATGTGGTGCTCGTTGATGGCCGGGAACATGGCGTTGGCGAACACGTGGTTGGCGTCGATCGGCGACTCGCCGTAATTCCAGCCGGCCCGAAGGGTCCAGGACTGCGAGGCGTGCCACTCGGCACCCAGAGCGATGACCGGCTGCATTTGCCACCCGAAGCCACCCTGGGCCGGCTCGGTGCCGATGGCGCGAACCTGATCCCACATGATGGCCTTGAAGTCGCCGAGCAGGTCAATTTCCGGAGTGGCGTGCACGACCAGGCCGAAGCCGACCTGGGCCGGCTCGTCGATCGGACCGATGAAGACGTCCTTGTACTTGTCGAAACGCTGGAACCAGATCGGGGTCTGGACGAAACCGCCGATGCCCCAATTCTGGTCGATGTTCCAGGCGCCGCCGAAGCGCATGCCGTAGCCCCAGGCGCGGTCCAGCTCCATCTTGCCGTTGTTGACGCCGTTGTTGTTGGAGGCGGCGGCGAAGTCGGTCTTGAAGTCCTGGTAGCCGAGGATGACGCTGGCGCCGTAGGCCGAGTCCTTGGACGGCGTGTAGGACAGGCCGGTGGCCCAGTTGGCCTTGCGGATGCGCACCTGGCGGTCCCACATGCCGTTGGTCACGCCGGCGCCGGCGCCCAGGCGGGACTTGGCGTACTTGGTCTCGCCGCCGCCGCCGGAATACAGCACGGTGCCGATGGCGAACTGGTCGTTGATGCGGAAATTGGCGGCCAGCGAACCGTCGGGATAGTTCTCGAGCTGGCTGGTCTGTTTGCCGTTGGTCGTGTTGGCCAGATTGCCCTTGGCATCCATCGTGCGTTCGGTGTTGAACCAACCGGCGTTGATCGAAACCTCGTTGCCCAGCTTCCCGGCCAGGGCCGGGTTCAGCGCGGTGCTGGTGGCGTCGTGGGCCTGGGCCACGCCGGCGCCGCCCATGCCGCAATCGATGGCGCCGTGGCAATAGGGCAGCATGCCGTTATGGGCGCTGGCGTCCTGGGCTACGGCGATGGCGCCGAGACCGGCGAGGGCGAGCGGCCATGCTTTACGGCCGAAAGAGCTGGACATACTGACATCCTCCCGTCGAATGCGACCGCTGGTTGGGCCGCTTGATCTGGTGGCTTTGTGGGTCAACCTAGCGCGAAGGTGGCAGTACCATGATACTCAAGGAAGCATTTCCGGCCGGCAAATTAGCATTTGTTCATGCGCGTTGCATTTCCGCTACACGCCCGAACGGGTAGGACCACATCAACTTACGGTGATTTCATTTCCACCGCTTCGAACCGGCTGGCCTTGAAGGTGGCGGAGAAATGGTCCACCGCCATGCCGGCCTTGGCCTTGAGATGGGCGAGGAACTGGCGCCGCTCGGGCAACTGCTCCCACACGCTGGGCAGGAACAGGGCGCGGCGGCCCGCATCCTCGATGATCAGGCCGTCGACACCGGGGCGCAGCTGCGCCAGCAGATCGGCCTCGTCGCGGAACGCCATGGCCACCGGCGGAGTCAGCAGCGACACCGACAGCGTCAGCCCCTCCCATTCCTCGGGCCTCAGCGGCGGGAAGCGGGGGTCCTTGAAGGCGGCCTTGAAGGCGTTGTCGACCACGTCCTCGCCCAGGCTGCGCCAGGCGGTGGGCGAGCCGATGCAGCCCCTCAGCTGGCCGTTCCGCTTGAGGGTGACGAACACCGCGCCGGGCTGGGGCAGGGTGGGATCGGCGGGCGCCGGCCGCCCGGCGGCGAGGCCGCTCTCGATGGAGGCGCGGGCCAGCGACAGCAGCTTGGGGGCCAGCGCCTGGACCGGATCCGCCGCGTCCGCCGCTTCCGGCTCATACAGCGCCCAGGCGCCGTAGCCCACCACCCGGTCCTTCGGCCCGGCGGTGTCGCCGGAATTGCGCACGTCCAGGGTCTCGATGCGCAGGTGCCGGCGGCGCGCCAGGTCGAGCATGCCGCCCACCGGAATCCGCCCGCAGGCCTGGCTGCCGCTCAGGGGGCCGGGATCGAGGGCCTGGATGGCCGCCACGGTGGCGGCGTCGGTGGCGCGGCAGCTGTCGTAGTCCAGGTAGTGGGACAGGTCGGTGGAGATGACGATCAGGGTCTCGGGTCCGCCCCAGGCGGCCTCCAGCACCGCCGCCACCACCTCGCGCGGGACCTCGCCGGCAACCAGCGGCACCAGGGCGAACGCGCCCAGCACCGCCTGCAGGAAGGGGACGTGCACCTCCAGCGAATGCTCCTGCGCGTGCGCCTTGTCCAGCTCGCCGACCATGGGCAGCGCCTTCAGGCGCTCGCACGTCTCGCGATCCACCGGCACCGTGCCCAGCGGGCTGGCCCAGGCCTCGGCGCCGCTGACGGCGATGCCGCGGAACGGCACCCGGTGCGACGGCCCCATCAGCACCACCCGGGCGATGCGACCCCGGGCCGGCTCGAGCAGGGCATAGGCGCTGGCCGCCACCGGGCCGGAATAGACGTAGCCGGCATGGGGGGCGATAAGCGCCTTGGGCGGTGCGGCATCGGCGGCGCGGCGGGCGCGGGCCGGGGCGAGACAGGCTTCCAGCTGGCGCATCAGCTCGCCGGCATCGGCGGGATAGAACATGCCGGCCACGGCGGTGGGACGGATTGCGGTCATGGCCCTGCCTCCTCGGATACCTCCCCATAGGTAGGCGCGCCCGACCATCGGTGTAAAGCGCCCAAGGTGGTAGAGCCCGTCGAGGGAGAGGAGGCAGCCATGCGGCCATTGAAGGCATAGCCCGCACGGCGTACCCTGGCGGCCATGGAGCACGAGGTTCAGGGTTCGCATTTCCCCGGACGGTACTGGCATCGGCTCGAAGACGGCCGCGTCCAGTGCGACGTATGCCCCCGCTTCTGCAAAGTGAACGAAGGCCAGCGCGGGCTGTGCTTCGTCCGCGCCCGCAGCGGCGATGCCATGGTGCTCACCACCTACGGCCGCTCGTCGGGGTTCTGCGTCGATCCCATCGAGAAGAAGCCGCTGAACCACTTCCTGCCCGGCACGCCGATCCTGTCCTTCGGCACGGCGGGCTGCAACCTGACCTGCAAGTTCTGCCAGAACTGGGACATTTCCAAGGCGCGGCAGATCGACAAGCTGAACGACGCCGCCTCGCCCGAGCAGATCGCCCAAGCGGCGGCCAAACTGGGCTGCCGCTCGGTGGCCTTCACCTACAACGATCCGGTCATCTTTCTCGAATACGCTGTCGACACCGCCAAGGCCTGCCACGCGCTGGGCATCAAGACCGTGGCGGTGACCGCCGGCTACATCGCGCCGGAAGCGCGGCGCGAGTTCTTCGCCCACATGGACGCCGCCAATGTCGACTTGAAGGCGTTCACGGACTCCTTCTACCACGGCCTGTGCGGGGGCCATCTCGAACCCGTGCTCGACACCCTGAAATATTTGAAGAGTGAAACAAACGTATGGTTCGAGATCACCACGCTGCTCATTCCCGGAGAGAACGACTCCGACGCCGAGATCGACGCGCTCAGCCGCTGGGTGGGCGGGTCGCTCGGCCCCGACGTACCGTTACATTTCACAGCTTTCCACCCCGACTGGAAGATGTCCGGCTTGCCCCGCACGGCATCCTCGACACTGTCGCGCGCCCGGTCGATCGCCTTGGCGAGCGGTATGAGGCATGTCTATACGGGCAACGTTCACGACGAGAGCGGCGGAACCACCTGGTGCCACGCCTGCGGGGCCCGTCTCATCGGCCGCGACTGGCATGAGCTGACCGCCTGGCATCTTTCCGCCGACGGGTGCTGCCCCGATTGCGGCACCCGGCTGGCGGGGGTCTTCGAAGCCAAGCCGGGCGATTGGGGGCGCAAGCGGGTGCCGGTGCGCATGACAAGGCAGGCATGACAGGGTAAGGGTGGCTATTCCCACCCCAGGCGTTTCCTGCTAAGGGTTGCCGCGACTTCACTGGCGGCGGACACATGAAGACTTTGGCGAAGCGCTGGTTGCCCTGGATTCTCAAAGGCGGGATTTCCTTCGGCCTGATCGCCTGGGTGCTGTCCAAGATCGATCTGGCCGACGCCTGGGAGCAGGCGACCTCCATCGACCCCATGATGGCGGTGCTCGCGGTGGCGCTGATGCAGGCCCAGATCGCGCTGGGCGCGGTGCGCTGGGGCATGGTGCTGCGGGCGCTGGATGCCGTCTTCACCTGGGGCCGCACCTTCGCCGTCTACTTCATCGGGGTGTTCTTCTCGCTGGTGCTGCCCGGCGCGGTCGGCGGCGACGCCGTGCGCATGTGGTTCTCGCGCCGCTCGGGCCTGTCGCTGGGCACCGCCGTCAACTCGGTGGTGCTGGAACGCGCCATGACCGTGTTCGCCCTGGTGCTGCTGGTCTGCCTGACCCAGCCGATCCTGCTCGAGCGCCTGCCCGACCTGCCGGGGGTCTGGGTGTTCCCGGTGCTGCTGGCGGTCTGCGTGCTGGGCATCCTGACCCTGGCCACCCTGGACAAGCTGCCGGAAAGCCTGCACCGCTGGCGCCTGGTGCGCGGGCTGGTGCAGCTGGCCGGCGACACCCGCAAGCTGTTCTTCCATCCCGGCTGGAGCCTGTCGACCCTGCTGGTCGCCCTGGTCGGCCACGTCAACCTGTCCATGACCGTCTATCTGCTGGCCTCGGGCCTGAAGATCGACATCGACCCGCTGGACTGTCTGGTGCTGGTGCCGCCGGTGATCCTGGTGATGACCCTGCCCATCTCCATCGCCGGCTGGGGCGTGCGCGAGACCGCCATGGTCACCGCGTTCGGCTTCGTCGGGGTCGCCGACCATTCGGCGCTGGTGCTGTCGGTGCTGTTCGGCATCGTCGGCATGGTGACGGCGCTGCCCGGCGGCCTGGTCTTCCTGCTGGCCGGCGGCAAGCGCATGGAGGCGGAGGAACTGGCCGCCGAGGACAGCGAGGGCAAGCACCCCTCCCCTCCGGCCGCCATACCCTGAGCCCCCTTGACCGGGTAAAGGAAAATCCAGTCTCCTGAGCGGGCTTCGCCGCCCGCAGGGAGAGCCGCCATGTCCAGCTTTCGCCCGCCGATCCAGGACATGGCCTTCGTCGTCGAGCATCTGGCCGGACTGCCGGACATCGCCGCCTTGCCCGGCTGCGACGAGGCCGGAATGGATCTGGTCACCGCCGTGCTGGCCGAGGCCGGGCGCTTCGCCGCCGAGGTGCTGGCCCCCCTCGACCATGCCGGCGACCGCCAGGGCTGCCGCCTGAGCGAGGACGGCGTGGTCACCCCCGACGGCTTCCGCGCCGCCTACGGCCGCTTCGTCGAGGGCGGCTGGAACGCGGTGCCGTTCGACCCGCATTACGGCGGCCAGGGCCTGCCCTGGCTAGTGGCGATCGCGGTGCAGGAGCTGTGGCACGCCGCCAACATGAGCTTCGCCCTCACCCCCATGCTGACCGCGGGGGCGGTCGAGGCGCTGCACGCCCACGGCTCCGAGGCGCTGAAGCGGCTGTACCTGCCCCGCCTGGTGTCGGGAGAATGGACCGGCACCATGAACCTGACCGAGCCCTCGGCCGGCTCGGATGTCGGCGCCCTGAAGACCCGGGCGGTGCCGCAGGCCGATGGCACCTACCGCCTCTTCGGCCAGAAGATCTTCATCACCTCGGGCGACCACGACCTGGCCGCCAACATCGTCCATCTGGTGCTGGCCCGGCTGCCCGAGTCCCCGCCCGGGGTCAAGGGCATCACGCTGTTCCTGGTCCCCAAGCTGATCCCCGACGCCGCCGGCAATCCCGGAGCGCGCAACGACGTCGCCTGCATCCGGCTGGAAGAAAAACTGGGCATCCACGCCAGCCCCACCTGCGTCATGGCCTATGGCGAGAGCGACGGCGCCGTCGGCTGGCTGGTGGGCGAGGAAAACAAGGGCCTGGCGCTGATGTTCACCATGATGAACAACGCCCGCCTGGCGGTCGGCCTGGAAGGCGTCGCCCAGGCCGAGCGCGCATCGGCCAAGGCCGCCGCCTTCGCCCGCGAGCGGGTGCAGGGCGGCGTCGCCATCGTCCACCACCCCGACGTGCGGCGCATGCTGCTGACCAACAAGGCGCTGACCGAGGCCGCCCGCGCCCTGGCCTATGTCGCCGCCGGGCGTCTGGATATCGCCCGCCACCATCCCGACGCCGCCGCGCGCGCCCGCGCCCAGGCGGTGGTCGATCTGCTCATCCCGGTGGTCAAGGCGTGGTGCACCGATGTCGGCTTCCGAGTCGCCGACACCGCCCTTCAGGTGTTCGGCGGGATGGGCTACATCGAGGAGACCGGCATCGCCCAGCACCTGCGCGACGTCCGCGTCGCCGCCATCTACGAGGGCACCAACGGCATCCAGGCCATGGATCTGGTCGGGCGCAAGCTGCTGCGCGACGACGGCCGCGCCTTCGGCCTGCTGATGGCCGAAATCCGCGCCACCGAGGCCAGGCTGGAAGGGCCGGACTGGGCCGGCCTGCGGGTCCGCCTGGGCGCCGCCGCCGATGCCGCCGAGGCGGCGGCGCGGCACCTGCTGGACGGCCACGGCGGCGATCCCCACCTGGCGGGAAGCGTCGCCCGGCCGTTCCTCGACCTGCTCGGCATCACCGCCGGCGGCTGGCTGATGGCCGAGGCGGCACTGAAGGCGGCGGCCCTGGCGGCAAAGAGGGAGGCCTCCCCCTTCCTTGCCGCCAAGCAGGCCACCGCCCGGTTCTACGGCGACGCCGTGCTGCCGCGCGCCGCCGCGCTGCTGGCCCAGATCGAGGCCGGCTCGACCCTGATCATGGCTTTCGACGAGGACCAGCTCTAGGCCGTCGGTCAAGCGTCGAATCCCGTTGGTCCGCTTGACCGGGCCTGTCTATAATCCCGCCGCCATGACGGGGATCACGCGCTACGTATTGCGGCAGTTGACGGTCGGGCTGGTGCTGGTGTCACTGGCGCTGGCCTGCGTCCTGTGGCTGACCCAGTCGCTGCGCTTCATCGAGATGATCGTCAACAAGGGCATCTCGGCGGCCACGTTCCTGGCCCTGACGGTGCTCCTGATGCCCAGCTTCCTGGTCGTCATCGTGCCGATTTCCCTTTTCGCTGTAGTGCTTTTCACCTACAACAAGCTCATCGGTGACCGCGAGCTGACCGTTCTGCGGGCGGCGGGCCTGTCCGACTGGGCGCTCGCCCGGCCGGCCCTGATCCTGGCCGGCATCGCCACCCTGATCGGCTACCTTCTGGCGTTGTGGGCGATTCCGTTGTCGGTGCAAGGCTTCCGCGAAATGCAGTGGACGATCCGCAACGACATCACCAACGTCCTGCTGCAGGAAGGCGCCTTCAACAAGTTCGGCAACGGCCTGACCATCTATGTGCGCAGCCGCACCGCCGAGGGCGAACTGCTCGGCATCCTGGTCCACGACCGCCGCTCCCCGGAAAAGCCGATCACCCTGATGGCCGAGCGCGGCGCCCTGGTCGTCACCGAGGCGGGTCCCCGCGTCCTGATGCTCAACGGCAACCGCCAGGAACTGAGGGCCGGCAGCGGCAAGCTGGCGGTGCTGTATTTCGACAGCTACACCGTCGATCTCGCCACCGCCACCGGCACGGATTCGCCGCGGTTCCGCGACGCCCGCGAACGCAGCATCCGGGAACTGGTCAATGCCGACATCGTCGAACTGGGCGAAAGCGACTACCGGCGGGCCAAGGTGGAACTGCACAACCGCGTCACCTCGCCGCTCTACAATATCGGCTTCGCCATGGTGGCGCTGGTCGCCCTGCTGGCCTCGGGCTTCGACCGCCGCGGCCAGGGCGTCGCGATCCTGTCGGCGGTCGGGGTGATGGTGGCGCTGCAGGCGACGGCGCTGGGGGTGGCCAACCTGGCCAGCGCCAACCTGATGTTCATCCCGCTGATGTATCTGGCGGCGCTGCTGCCCGTCGCCTTCGGCACCTGGGTGCTGGCGGGCAGCCGCCGCATTTCCCGGGTGTTGCCGGCAAGGGCCAGGGCATGACCGTTCTCCGCCGCCCCTCCGCCGCCGTTCTGGCCCTCGCCCTGGCGGCCGCTTCGCTGCCGGTTGTCCGGCCGGCGACCGCGGCCACCCCCGGCGACCTGGGCAGTTGGGGCGATGCCTGGGGCGAAGAGGTCGCACCGCCGCCGCCCGCCCGCGCGCCGGCTCCGCCACCGGCAGCCGCGCCGGTTGCCGCCGCACAGGTCCCGGCCGCCGGGCCGGCCGGCCCGCGCCCGGCCGAAATCGGCGGATGGGGCGATGCCTGGGGCGACCAGACGGTGCCGGCACCGGCGCCCCGCCCGCGCGCCCTGCCGGTGGCCGCTCCCGCCCCGGCACCCGCCGCCATTGCTCCCGCCGCCGGGCCGTTTCCCCGCGCCGCCGAGATCGGAACCTGGAGCGACGCCTGGGGCGAGGACGCCACCCAGACCTCCCCGGCCGCGCCGTCCCGCCCTGCCACCCGGTCCGCGGCGGCGGAACCGCCACCGCGACCGGATGTGGCCGGGGACGACGGGGCCGAGCCGCAGCCTGCCCGCCCGGCGGCAAAGGCCAAGAAGGCGGCTCCAGCCCCCGAGGGCGAGCCGCCGGTGGACCTGACGGCCGATCAGATCGTGCACGACCGCGAGCTGGGCATCGTCACCGCCGTCGGCCGGGTCGAGATCGTCCAGTCCGGACGCACCCTGGTCGCCGACAACGTCAGCTACAACCTCAAGCAGGACATCATCAGCGCGGCCGGAAACATCACCCTGATGGAGCCCACCGGCGACATCGTCACCGCCGAGTATTTCGAGCTGACCGGCGACTTCAAGGACGGCGTCGCCCGCCAGATCCGCATCCTGCTGTCGGACAATTCGCGCATGGCCGCCGCCACCGCCACCCGGGTGGGCGGCGACCGCACCGATCTCGACAAGGGCGTCTATACCGCCTGCGAACCGTGCCGCAAGAGGCCCGACCGCCGCCCGCTTTGGGAAGCCAAGGCGGAGCGGATCATCCACAACCAGGCCGACCAGTCCATCGAGTACCGCGACGCCTGGATCGAATTCGCCGGCGTGCCGGTGATGTACACGCCGTACCTGTCCCATCCCGATCCGACGGTGAAGCGCAAGAGCGGCTTCCTGGTCCCCACCGCGGGCCTGTCCTCCAATCTCGGCGCCTCGCTCACCACCCCCTATTACTGGGCGATCGCCGCCAACCAGGATGCGACCTTCACCCCCCGCTTCCTGTTCCCGAGCGCCACCACCACCGAAACGCCGGGTCTGGTGGAAAGCAACAACAACATCCTGCAGCGCATGGTCCTGGCGGGCGAGCACCGCTGGCGCGGCATGGACGGCGAGATGCTGTCGGAAGCCAGCCTGACCTCGGACAAGCATACCGGCAAGCTGCGCGGTCACCTCGATGCCACCGGCAAGTTCGACCTCGACCGCACCTGGCGGGCGGGATACCAGATCCAGCGGGCGAGCGACGCCACCTACACATCGCTCTACAATTTCCCCATCAACGCGCGGCGGCCCTGGCTGACCACCCGCCCCTACGTCGAGGGCTTCGGGCGGACCAACTACGCCATGGCCGAGGGCTTCGCCTTCCAGAGCCTGCGCTCCATCGACGAGCCCGACCAGTCGCCCCTGGTCCTGCCCCATGCGGTCTACAGCCATGTCGGGCAGCCCGGCGACAAGGGCGGCTACTGGACCTTCGACGCCGACACCCTGGCCTATGCCCGCACCGAAGGGACAGACGCCGCCCGCATGGTCACCCGCACCGCCTGGCAGCGCCCCTTCATCGGCCGCTCGGGCGACATCACCACGCTGACCACCTCGCTGCGGGCCGACGCCTACAAATCCGACTTCACCACCGCGGGGGCGGAATCCGGCACCTCCGGGCGCGTCGTGCCGCAGGTGGCCGCCGACTGGCGGATGCCCTTCGTCCGCAATTCGCCAACGTTCACCCAGACGGTCGAACCCCTGGCCATGGTGGCGTTCAGCCCCAACGGCGGCAATCCGGCCAAGATCCCGAACGAGGATTCGGCCGGTTTCGACCCCGACGAGATCAACATCCTGCGCGCCGACCGCATGCCCGGCCTCGACCGGGTCGAGGGCGGCGCGCGCGGCGCCTACGGCCTGCGCTGGAGCGGGTATCCGGCACGGGGCGGCTACATCGCCGCCCAGGCGGCCCAGGGCTGGCGCGCCCATGCCGACAGCACCTACGGCCCGGGCAGCGGCTTTGCCGGCAACCTGTCGGACTATGTCGGGCGGCTGGACGTGTCGCCCAACGCCAACCTGGCCTTTCTCAACCGGTTCAGGCTCGACAAGGACAATCTCGAGCTTCGCCGCAACGAGACCACCGTCTCCGCCGGCCCGCCGCTGCTGCGGGCGTCGCTCAGCTACCTGATGTTCGAGCGGACGGACGAGACCTCCGAGACCTTCAACCGCCGCCACGCCATCGGTGCCAGCCTGTCGGCGGCCATCACCCAGTACTGGTCGGCTTACGGCACGATCGCCTACGACCTGACCGACGGTGCCGGACCGGTGGGCTGGACGGCGCGCCTGGCCTATTCCGACGAGTGCTTCGCCTTCCTCACCAACCTGCGCAAGATCTATGTCCACGACGCCGATGTGCTCGCCGGCTACGAGCTGACGTTCAACGTGGTGTTCAAGACCCTGGGCGATGTTCCGCTCAACGTATTCTAGCCCTTCCTGGGAGTGCCGATGACCTTCCGCCTCGCCGCCGCCTTCTGCCTCGCCCTGGCCTGCCTGGCCCCGCTCGCCGCCGCGGCGCAGGATTTCGACCGGGTCGCCGCGGTGGTCAACGACGAGGCGATCTCGCTGAAGGACGTCGAGGCGCGGGTGCGCATGGCCATCGTCACCTCGCGCATTCCCGACAACCCCGAGGTCCGCCGCCAGGTGGTGCCGCAGGTGGTACGCAAGATGATCGACGAGCGCCTGCAGATGCAGGAGGCCAAGCGGCTGAAGGTCGTCCTCGCCAGCGCCGAGATCGAGTCCGGCATCGCCATGCTGGAAAAGCAGAACAACATGCCCAAGGGCGCCCTGATTGGCTCCCTGGTCCGGATCGGCATCGCCCCCGAGGTGGTGCGCGAGCAGATCGCCGCCGACCTGACCTGGCTGCGCCTGACCCGCCGGATCCTGCAGCCGCAGATCCGCATCGGCGAGGAGGAGATCAACGACCGCCTGGAAGCCCTGCGCGAACGCCAGGGCCAGCCCGAATACCTGGCCGCCGAGATCTTCCTGCCCGTCGATAATCCGGCGCAGGAGGACGAGGTGCGCAAGACCGGCGAGGATTTGCTCGCCCAGATGCGGAACGGGGCGCCGTTTCCGGCCGTCGCCCGCCAGTTCTCGCGCTCCCCCACCGCCGCCAATGGCGGTTCCATGGGATGGGTGGGGGCCGGCATGGTCGAGCCGGAACTGCTGGACGAACTGGCCCGCCTGGGCAAGGACCAGGTGTCCAGCCTGCTGCGCACGCCGTCCGGCTATTTCATCGTCGCCAAGGTGAACCAGCGCATCGCCGGCACCGTCGCCTCGCCCGAGGATGCCGAGGTGGCCGTCGCCCGCATCGTCCTGCCGGTCCCGACCAAGGGCGCCCCGCCCAAGCCGCAATTGCTGGCCCAGGCGGCCGAATTGACGCGGCCGGCCAAGACCTGCGACGACCTGCAGGCCATCGGGCAGCGGGTCGGGGCCAAGTCCGACAAGGTCGGGCCGATGCGGGCCGGCGACCTGCCCGACGATCTCGACGCCGCCATGGTACTGCCGCCCAACATCGTCAGCCAGCCCGCCGACACCGCCGACGGCATCCGCGTCTTCATGGTCTGCTCGCGCCAGGAAGGGTCCATCACCGCCCCCTCGCGCGAGGCGGTGCGGCGGCAGATCGAGAACGAGCGGCTCGACATGCTGGCGCGGCGCTATATCCGCGACCTGCGGCGCAGCGCCTTCATCGACATCCGGATATAGCCCGGTGGCCTCTGCCGCATCCCTCGCCCCCCTGGCCCTGACCATGGGCGAGCCGGCGGGCATCGGCGGCGACATCGCGCTCAAGGCCTGGCTGCGCCGCGCCGAGGGGGTGCCGGCGTTCTTCCTGATCGACGATCCCGACCGGCTGCGGGCGCTGGCGCACCGCCTGGGGCTGACGGTGCCGGTGGCGGCGATCACCGCGGCCGCCGAGGCCCCGGCAACCTTCGCGCGGGCGCTGCCGGTGCTGCCGCAGCCGCTGGCGGTTCCCGTCGAGCCCGGCCGCCCCGACCCGGCCAACGCGGGCGCCGTGCGCGCCTCCATCGAGCGGGCGGTCGGCCACGTCATGGCCGGCGAGGCGGCGGCGGTGGTGACCAATCCCATCCACAAGGGCGTGATGTACCAGGGCGGCTTCACCTTTCCCGGCCATACCGAGTTCCTGGCCGATCTGGTCGGCCACCGGGGGCGCGAGGTGATGATGCTGGCCTGCACCGGGCTCAGGGTGGTGCCGGTCACCATCCACGTCGCCCTGGCCGAGGCGGTGCGCAGCCTGACCCGCGACGCCATCGTCGCCGCCGGCCGGGTCACCGCCGGCGCGCTGGAGACCGATTTCGCCATCGCCCGGCCGCGGCTGGCGGTGGCCGGGCTCAATCCCCATGCCGGCGAGGACGGCGCCATGGGCCGCGAGGAGATCGACATCGTCGCCCCCGCCATCGCCGACTTGCGGGCCGCCGGCATCGACGCCTTCGGGCCGCTGCCGCCCGACACCATGTTCCACGCCGCCGCACGGGCCGGCTACGACGCCGCCCTGTGCATGTACCACGACCAGGCGCTGATCCCGATCAAGACCATCGGCTTCGACGAGGGCGTCAACGTCACCCTGGGCCTGCCGTTCGTGCGCACCTCGCCCGACCACGGCACCGCCTTCCAGATCGCCGGCACCGGCCGCGCCTCCGAGACCAGCCTGATGGCGGCGCTGGCCATGGCCGCGACCATCTCCGCCAATCGGGCCGCCCATGGCTGACCTGCCGCCGCTGCGCGAGGTCATCGCCGCCCACGGGCTGGCGGCGCGCAAGTCGCTGGGCCAGCATTTCCTGCTCGACATGAACCTCACCGGCCGCATCGCGCGGGCCGCCGGCGACCTCGCCACCGGCACCACCATCGAGATCGGCCCCGGTCCCGGCGGCCTCACCCGCGCCTTGCTGGAGGCGGGGGCCGCCCGCCTGATCGTGGTCGAGCGCGACGACCGCGCCGTCGCCATCCAACACGAGATCGCCGCCGCCTTTCCCGGCCGCATGGAGATCATCGCCGGCGACGCGCTGGAGGTCGATGCGGCAGCGCTGGGCGAGGCGCCGCGGCGCGTCGTCGCCAACCTGCCCTACAACATCTCGACGGTGCTGCTGCTGGCCTGGCTGCGCCGCGCCCGGGCCTTCGAAAGCCTGACCCTGATGTTCCAGAAGGAGGTGGTGGACCGTCTGGCGGCGGCGCCGCGCTCTCCCGATTACGGCCGGCTGTCGGTGATCACCCAGTGGCTGTGCGAGGTCCGGCCGCTGTTCAACATCGACCGGCGCGCCTTCACGCCGCCGCCCAACGTCACCTCGACGGTGGTGCAGCTGGTGCCGCGAACCGAGCCGCTGGCCCCGGCGCGGCTGGAGGCGCTGGAGCGGATCACCGCCGCCGCTTTCGGGCAGCGCCGGAAGATGCTGCGTTCCAGCCTGAAGACGCTGGGCGATTCCGACTCGCTGCTCGCCGCCGCCGCCATAGAACCCACCGCCCGGGCCGAGGAATTGACCGTCGAGGAATTCTGTGCGCTGGCGCGGGCGTGGGACGCGAGACCAGCCCGGTGAGCCAATTCGGGCCGGTATTTCTTCCGTGGCGTAACCGGCGCAGGTGCGATACTTTTCCGCCATGAGCCCGCCTCCCGCCAAGTCCTTCCTTCCGACCGAGATCGTCGGTCTGCCGGCCGGCCGGCTGGAGGAGATGCTGGACGCCATCCTGGGCGAGGGCGGCGGCATCGGCGATGTCTCGCCCGGCGGGCTGCTGGCCCTGGTCCAGGCCGCCTCGCTGCACCTGCCCGCCGCCAGCCGCGAACCCGAGCCCGAGCCCCTCGACGCCGACGAATTCGGGTCGGTGGAGGGCGCCGAGGACATGCTGCCCGAACTGCGCATCGTCGATACCCTGCTGGCCGGGGCGCCGCGTCAGGCCCTGTCGCTGCCGACCATGCCGGAGCCGGCCCTGCCCGCCGTTTCCGCCGCCGACGACGGCATCACCGCCAGGCTGCTGGCGGACCTCGAGGATACCCTGTGGAGCGGCGGCGGCGCCGCCGCCGACGAACCGTTCGGCGCCGCCGAGCTGCGCGCCGTGCAACGCCTTACCGCCACGCTGCGCCTGCCCGAGGCGGTGGCCGCCTTCCTGGGCGAGGCGGTGCCGCTGTCGCCCGGGGCCAAGCCCGCGGCACGCCGCAAGCCCGCCCGCAAGCCGGCGCGGCAGGAAGAAGAACCTGCGGCCGCGACGGCGCCGCAGCAGAAGCCCGAGCGCCGCCTCGCCGCCGTGCAGGAATTGCTGCAGGCCCTGGCCAAGGCCGAGCCGGAGCTGGTGGAGGCACCGCCGCCCGCCCCGCCGGAACCCCCCTCCCCGCCGCCGGAAGACCTGCCGGCCCTGGTGCCGGAACCCCTGCCCGAGCCGATGCTGGAGAGGGCGCCCGAGCCGGTGCCCGAACCGGTGCCGGACCCGGTACCGCTCCCTGAGCCTGAGCCTGAGCCTGAGCCGGAGCCCGAGCCGACACCCGAACCGACGCCGGAGCCTACTCCCGAACCGACGCCCGAGCCGACTCCCGAACCGACGCCGGAACCGACGCCGGAACCGACGCCCGAACCGACGCCCGAACCGACGCCGGAGCCGACACCCGAACCGACGCCGGAACCGACGCCCGAACCGACGCCCGAACCGACGCCGGAGCCGACGCCCGAACCGACGCCCGAACCGACGCCTGAGCCGACTCCCGAACCGACGCCCGAGCCGACTCCCGAGCCGACGCCCGAGCCGACGCCCGAGCCGACGCCCAAGGCGAAGCGGGCCGGGCGGCCGAGGGCGCCCTTGCAGGTCAGCCTTTCCGACGCCCGCGGGTCAGGGGAGGCCGCCCCGCAACCGTCACCCGCGCCGGCGGCCGAAGGCCCCACCACACCGACCGAACCGGTCGCCGCGCCCGACCTGCCGCCACCGGCAGCCGAGGAGCCGCCCCCCGCACCCGTCCTCGCCGAGCCCGCCGACCGCGAGCCGGTGGCCGAACCGGTGGCGGAACCGGTTGCCGGACCCGCGCCGGAAGCGGTCGCCGCCGAACCTGCCGCGCCCCCGGAGCCGAAGCCGGAGCCGGAGCCGGAGCCGGAGCCGGCACCCTTGCCCACTCCGACCGTGGCTCCGCCTGCCGCCGCCCCTCCCCCGCTGGTGGCGCGGGCCAAGCTGCCGCCGCGCAGGCCGCATGCCCCGAAGGCTCCGGCCGCTCAGCCGCCGCAGCCCGCCGGCCTGCCGTTGGCGGCGGCCGATGCCGAGGTGCGGGTGGCACCGCTGGGGCCGATGGAGGCACCCGCCGGTGCCGTCATCGAGCCGATGCCGGTGATGGTCGCCGACTATGCCGATCCCGGCCAGCGCACCGCCCCGCCGCCGCGTCCGCCCAGGCCAAAGGTGGCGCCGCCGCCGCCTGCCGATGGCGGCGGGCCGGCCGCACCGGCCAAGCCCGCCGAAACACCGCGGCCATCGGAGCCCGAGCCCGAGCCCGATCCCGACGAATTGACGGCGGATCCCAGGCTGGTGCGCCTGGTGACCAGCGTTCTCCATTCCCACCTGCCGCCCGGCTCGTCCGCACCCCGGCGCAAGGGCCTGCTCGGGCTTCCCAACAGCACCGAGGCGCTGGAGCGGCTGCTCGCCGACGCCCCGCCGGAAAGCGATTTCGCCGCCCAGGACCTGCTGCATTCGTGCTGGCCGCGCTCGACGGTGAACTGCCCCAGCCGCACCCTGCTGGCGGTGGCGCAGCAGCTGTCGCGGGCCTTCGGCATGCCGGGCAAGCTGCCCATGGCCTCGGCCAAGGCGTGGAAGATGCTGGACCCGCTGGTCTTCGCCGACGAGATGGCCGACCGGCTGGTGATGGTGCGCGACTTCATCGCGTCCTGGCAGCGCAACCGCCAGACCTTCCTGATCCTCGATTACGGCGAGATCGAGATGGTCGAATTCCTGTTCGAGGTGCTGTCACCGGCCGAGCACATGGACCTGCTGACCTCGGTCATGAATTTCAAGGTGCTGTCCAACCGTCGCATGGGCCTGGTCCGGCGCATCCCCACGCGCCTGCGCAAGCTGATGCAGCCGATGCTGCCCGACCGCCACCAGGAGGCGCTGATCATGCTGGCCCATCACAAGGCGCTGCTGGAACGGCTGGCCGATCCCAACGGCTTCGCCCCCATCGTCACGGCGTCGGAAAAGGCGCTGGAAGAGATGGAGAAGCTGATGAAGATGGCCGCCATGGCCGGCGCCCCGCCGCAGCTTCCCGGCCCGCCCGGCGGCGGCATGGCGCTGGGGCGGATGGGCTGAGGCTTTGTCCTCCCCCGGCCGCGCCGGGGGAGGAAGCCCAGACCTCAGAACTTCAGCACGCGGCCGGAATGGACGGCGTTGGCCATCACGATCAGCATCTCGACCACGTCCTCGAAATCGCCCATGCGGTCGGTGTTGATGTCGATGTCGAACTGGTTGGCGTCGGACAGGCGGGAGTTGAACACCTCCCACACGAACTTGCCGCGTCGGTGGTTGACCTCCTTGACCTTGGCCATCTGCTCTTCGAAGCTGCCGTGCCCCGACCCCAACATGCGCCGGGCGCAGACGTCCGGCGAGCCGGTGACGCGCACCCTGAGGGCGCAGGCTTCGGACAGGATGACGTGGGCGCCGCGGCCCAGGATGACGCCGCCCAGGCGGCCCAGGCTCATCACCACCTTGACCAGGGTGTCGCGGTAGCTGTCGGGGCTGACGTCCTTGCCCGAGAACAGCCGGTAAAGCCACATGTCCTTGGCGCGGCCGAAGCCCTCGTCCAGCATCTTGACCACTGCCGGGTCGTCATGCAGCCGCGTCGCCACCTCCTTCAGCACATGCTCGTCGTAGAGCGGGATGTCGAGGCGCTGGGCCAGCCGGGTGGCGATGATGTCGCCGCCCGAGCCGTAGTCGCGTGAGATGGTGATGACCGGGCGCTTGGGCTTGCGGGTGGTCGGCTCCTCGTGGGTGACCGTCGCCACTTCGGCCATGGCCGAGATCACGGAGAGGATGTTGTGGGACATGGCTGTCTCCTTCTGCCGTATGCCCCCATCATACGCCAGCAAAGGCGGGCGGAAAAGCGCCACCCCCTGCAATACCGCCATGTGCGTGAAATTTCGCGGCAGCGGCGGAAGGGTTCCGCCGCCGCCGCGCCGCCCCCTCCCCCCCGGGAGTCCGTGTGCGGGGCTGCCCGAAAGGTTAGGCCAGTCCGATCGACCGGCCTATCGGGCATTCACCCGATATCACCGTGGAATCCCGTAGAAATCGGCGATGATCGACCATGCCTCCTCGGCGGTCTCGACGAAGGTGACCAGGTCCTTGTCCTTCGGCCCGATCATGCCCTCCATGGCCATGGCGTCGAAGTTGATGACGCGCTGCCAGTATTCGCGCCCGAACATCAGCACCGGAATCGGCTCGATCTTGCCGGTCTGGATCAGGGTCAGCGCCTCGAACAGCTCGTCCAGCGTCCCGAAGCCGCCGGGGAACACCACCAGCGCCTTGACCCGGATCATGAAGTGCATCTTGCGGATGGCGAAGTAGTGGAAGCGGAAGCACAGATCCGGGGTGACGTACTGGTTGGGCGCCTGCTCCAGCGGCAGCACGATGTTGAGCCCGATGGATTTGCCGCCGGCCTCGGCGGCGCCGCGATTGGCCGCCTCCATGATGCCGGGACCGCCGCCGGTCTTGACCACCAGGTCCGAACAATGGTCGTCGACGCAATTGCTGGTGACGATGGTGGCCAGGCGCCGCGCCTCCTCGTAATAGCGGGCATTGGCCAGCATGCGCCGGGCCACCGCCAGCCGGCGCCCGGCATCGCGGTCCTTGGGCCGCGCCCGCGCCTCGGCCTCGGCGCCGGCAAGGGCGGCCTGGGCGGTGTCGGGGTCGGCGATGCGGGCCGAGCCGAACATGGCGATGGTCGAGCGGATGCCCTGTTCCTGCTGCATCAGCTCGGGCTTCAGCAGCTCCAGTTGCAGGCGCACCGCCCGCAGATCGGGCCGCAGCAGGAAGTCGGTGTCCTCGAAGGCCAGCTTGAAGGCGGGTGACAGGGTCTGCGGGGTTTCCACCTCGACGCGGAACAGGCTGCTGTCGATTTCCTCGCGCGCCGTCGGAAAGGGGGCGGCTTCCCCGGATTCGCTGGGTTCGGTCATGGGATGCCCCGATGGCGTGGCCGAGTCCGTCATTGTCGGCCCTGCCGGTTAGCGGCCGGTAAAGATCGCCGCCTGGAAGTTGCCGCGGCCATGGTCTATACCGGTGGCGAAGGATTTCGCGGAAGGCACCAACATGAGCGTCCATACCCTCGGAGAGTTCGGCGACCTCAGCCTGACCGTGGTGGTCACCAGCCCGCCCTGGTACGAGAACTGTTTCATCGTCCGCCACCGTCCATCGGGCGACACGGTGGTGGTGGACCCCGGCGGCGATTTCGACCGCATCCTGGCCGCCCTGTCCGACCAGAAGGCGAGCCCCAGGGCGATCTGGCTGACCCACGGCCATCCCGACCATCTGGGGGCGGCACGGCCCCTTGAGAAGGCCTTCGGCCTCGCCACCCTGGCCCATGCCGATGAAACCCCGGTGATCGCGCGGGCCAGCGACCTCAACCGCACCTTTACCGGCGAGGCCCAGGAAGGCCCGGCCGAGATCCGCCCCTTCACCGGCGAACCGACCCTCGATCTGGCCGGGCAGGCGGTGCGGGTGATCCACACTCCCGGCCACACCCCCGGCGGCGTCTGCTACGATTTCGGCGCCTTCGTGCTGACCGGCGACACCCTGTTCCGCCAGGGGGTCGGCCGCACCGACCTGCCCGGCGGCTCCGAGGAGAAGCTGTGGGCCTCCATCACCCGCCTGCTCGGCCTGCTGCCCGACCAGGCGCTGCTGTTCTCGGGCCACGGCCCGGAATGGACGGCGGCCGATGCGCGGCGCTGGTGGAAGATGATGGCCTGATCACCGGTTTTTCGTTTGTCGAAGGGTGTACCCCTGACCTAAGTTATGTGCACAGAACCGGGGACACAGCGAAAGCGCCATGGGGACGGGCAAGACGCCATCTTTCCACATCCTGATCATCGACGACGATCCCGGCGATGTGGGGCTGATCAAGGCGGCCATCGCCGAGGGGCGTTTCGCCTGCGGCACCGACGTCGCCCATGACGGCGTCGCCGCCCTGGCGATGCTGCGTGAACGGGTCGGCACACCGGGCCACGGCCTGCCCGACCTGGTCCTGCTCGACATCAACATGCCGCGCATGCGCGGCCCCGACGTCCTGAAGGCGCTGAAGGCCGACGAGGTGCTGGCGACCATCCCGGTGGTGATGCTGACCACCTCGCGCAACGACAAGGACATCCAGGCTTCCTACGACTTCGGCGCCGCCGGCTACGTGACCAAGCCGGTGGACCTGGAATCCTTCGTCTCCGCCGTGCATTCCATCCAGGAATACTGGTTCGGCCTGGTCGCCACGCCGACCCGCTGAGCGTCGGCGCTACAACCCCGGCAGCCGCTCCGCCTCGGGGAACACCTCGGCCATGGAGCGCGAGCGTCCGTCGGGCTGGACGATGCGGCAATGGCTGCGCTTCAGCGCCCGCGGCTCGGGCACGCCGCAGGAATGGGCGATCATGCCGACCTCGTGGGTCATGTTGCGGACGTAGGAGGCCACCCGCTGCGCCTTGTCCCCGGGCACCAGGCCGCGCTGCAGCCGGGGATCGTGGGTGGTGACGCCGGTCGGGCAGGTGTTGCGGTTGCACTGCATGGCCTGGATGCAGCCCAGCGCGAACATGAAGCCGCGCGCCGAGTTGACGTAGTCGGCGCCGGCGCACAGCGCCCACGCCACCTCGGCCGGAGTGACCAGCTTGCCCGAGGCGATCACCCGCACCCGCTGGCGCAGGTCCCAGCGGGTGAGCACGTCGACCAGTCCGGGCAGGCTTTCCTGGATCGGCAGGCCGACATAGTCCATCAGCGCCAGCGGCGCCGCGCCGCTGCCGCCATCGGCGGAATCGACGGTGATGAAGTCGGGGGCCGAGGCGCGGCCGCGCTTGTGGATGGCCCGCATCAGTTCGTCCAGCCAGGCGAAATCGCCGATCACCGTCTTGAAGCCGGTGGGCTTGCCGGTCACCACCCGGACATACTCGACCATGTCGAGCAGGCCGTCGGGGCTGTCGATCTCGGGGTGGCGGTTGGGGCTGATGGAATTCTCGCCCACCGGGATGCCGCGGATGGCGGCGATCTCGGCGGTCACCTTGTTGCCCGGCAGGATGCCGCCCTTGCCCGGCTTGGCGCCCTGGGCCAGCTTGATCTCGAACATGCGCACGCATTCCAGCTCGGCCAGCTCGGCCAGCCGGCCCTCGTCGAGGCGGCCGTCGAGATCGCGCACGCCGTACTTGGCGGTGCCGATCTGGTACACCAGGTCGCAATTGCCCTCCAGGTGATGCGGGCTCAAGCCGCCCTCGCCGGTGTTGAGCCAGCAGCCGGCCTTGGCCGCCCCCATGGACAGCGCCCGGATCGCCGGCACCGACAGGGCGCCGAAGCTCATGGCCGAGATGTTGAAGAGGGAATCCTGCACATAGGGCTTGCGGCAGCCGGAACCGATCTCCAGCAGGCGCGGCGCCACCGCCTCCTCGTCCAGGGTGGGAAAGGGCGCGTTGACGAACAACAGCTCGCCCGGCTGGCGGATCGCCCGGGTCGAGCCGAACGCCACGGTGGCGTCCAGGTTCTTGGCGGCGCGGTAGACCCAGGCCCGCTGGGCGCGGTTGAACGGCATCTCCTCGCGGTCCTGGGCGAAGAAATACTGGCGGAAGAACTCCCCCAGATATTCGAAGAAATAGCGGAAGCGCCCGATCACCGGATAATTGCGGCGCACCGCGTGGGTGGTCTGGGTGACGTCGATGACGTAGAGCACCGCCGCCACCGCCAGGATGGCCCCCACGCCGAGGACGAACACCGCCCCGAACAGCGCGTTGGCGCCGTCGACCAGCTCGATCAGGTTATCCATGCCCATCTCCTCCCGTGCCCCGGCCTTCTGGCCGGCTTCCTTCCCTACAGGAGTGAAACACGAAAAAGGATATGGGGCTACGCCAGAGGTATTACCAGGGCGAGGCCGCCAGCAGCGCCGCCGCCCGGCGGTAGTCGTCGCCGAGGCGCAGGCGGGCGGCGGCCGCCTCGTCCACCACCGCCACCACCGCCGCATGGGTCTGCAGCGCCGAGGCCGGGACCATGGCGGTCACCGGCCCCTCGGCCATGGAAGCCACCGCCTCGGCCTTGGACCCGCCAGTGGCCATCAGCAGGATGCGCCGGGCCGCCAGGATGGTGCCCAGCCCCATGCTCAGCGCGGTGGCCGGCATGGCCTCGGGTCCGCCGAAACCCGGCCCGTTGACCGCCCGGGTGCGGGCGCTCAAGGCCACCCGCCGGGTCGGCCCGGCCAGGCTGCAGCCGGGCTCGTTGAAGCCGACATGGCCGTTGACCCCCAGCCCCAGCACCTGCAGGTCGATGCCGCCGGCGGCGCGGATGGCCGCCTCGTGGGCGGCGCAGCGCGCCTCCGCCCCGCCGTCGCCGACCAGCAGATGCACCCGCTCCGGCCCCAGCCGCAGCGGCCGCACGAAGCGGTCGAGGATGGCCCGCGTGCAGGCGGCGGGATGATCGGGCGACACCCCCTCGTACTCGTCCAGGCCGAACACCGTCAGGCGCGAACACTCCAGCCCCCGCCCCGCCTCGGCCACCACCCGGTCATAGGCGGGCAGCGGCGTCGCCCCCGCCGCCAGCCCGAGCACGGCATCCGGCTTCGACCGGATCAGCTCGGCCAGCAGCCGGGCGGCGGTGGCACAGGCGGACTCGGCGTCGGGGTGGATGAGGATCAGCATGGGACGGGCCTTTTCCGGCGGTGACGGAGCCCACTATACGACGGCGCCGTTGTCCGGTCATGGCGCTTGCCAGAGGCGGCCGGCGTGAGCGGGCTGATGCCCCGCAGCGACGGACGGGAGGGGGCTGCTTTGGGAGGTGGTGGAAGGTATGCGGACATCTGAGTTGAGTGCGGCGGCACCGTAACTCCATCCTGCTTCTCGCTCTTCAGCGCCGATCCGCGCCATGCCGATCCATGTACTCGCGCAAGGCGGCATTGATGCGGGTCTGATAGCCCTCGCCATCCTTCTTGAACCAGGCGATCACGTCGGCATCCAGGCGGAGCGACAGCGGCTTCTTGATCGGGCGGAAGAACGCGCCCCGGATGGCACCGCTCCAGTCGGTGACCTCCGGCATGTCGCCGGTGTCGATCCCGCCGTCCTGCCGCGCGGCGAGGGCGTCAAGCTCCGCCTGCAATTCGGGCGTCAACGGCTGCGGGTTACCCTTCTTCATAGGCGCGCCTTTCGTGGCTGGTGGCGACACGGGCACTGATGATGCGGCCCGGAATGTCGCCGTCATCGGGCCAGGTGTGGACGACAAGGAGGACCACGGCTCCGGCAGCACTCGGCGAGCCGATTGTCCGCCATCGTTCCTGTGCGGCATATGGGTCCGGCAGCGTCAGCGCGAGCGGATCACCAAGGGAGCGCGCGGCCAGGTCAAAACTGACCCCATGCTTGCGCATGTTCATGTCCGCCTTCACCGGGTCCCAGGTCCAATGCACCGCCACCCCTTTGTCCATACAGTTATGTATATACACTCCCCGCGCCCGTCAAGTCCATGGCGGCCAAGCCCCCCTTCTTGGTGCTGGACGGCACCCCATTTCCAACGCGGTGCGCCGCTCGGCCCCTAGAGTATCCGTGTTGATCAAGCGGTTTTTGGCATCCATGGACGCCCTGCCTTGAGCAGGGCGTTTGCCAAGACGATGAGCTTTCGCATGATTGCGGTGATGGCGACCTTGGGCGGCTTCCCGGCTGCGACGAGCTGGGTGTATTTGGCCTTCAGGTCCGGATTGAAACGCATGGCGACCAAGGCGGGCATGTAGAGGGCTTGCCGGACGTTGGCGCGGCCGCCACGGATGAATGCCTTTCCGGTCCACCGCCCCGACTGTCTCGCGACGGGCGCCAGGCCGGAGAGGCTGGCCGCTTGTCCGGGCTCCATGGTTCCCAATTCGGGAGGCGGGGGCGGAAAAGAGGACCTTTGAATTAAGTGCAGTGTCACCGTAACCCCTCGTTTTTCCTATGACGACCTGTTAGTTAAACCTAAGCACATACTTCAGTCATAGCCCCGCAGTCAGCAACCCAAGCCTCGGAAACCCCTTCCGGATCGTCTCTGCCACGTAGGACGGCGCCAAGTGGGCGTAGTGCTTTTCCACCATGCGGGTATCGCTGTGGCCGAGCTGAGCGGCGATCACCACCAGCGGCGTGCCGCGCATCGCCAAGTGTGACGCGTGGGTGTGGCGCAAGGCGTGGAAGGTGACCGACGGGACGATGCCGGCGGCAGCGCATGCCTCGCGAAGCGGGCGGCACTGAGGCGCGTTGCACTGGTCGTGAGCGGACGCTTTACGAAACCGGATGCCGCGCGGCTGACGCGGGGCTGCATGATGAGATTGACGGTCGCTCCGGCGAAGTTGTTGATCGTTCCATGGTTGTTTTCCACCATGACCGCCCCGTCTCCAGCCTTTTGGACACGTCTTGGCGGTTCGCCATCAAGATGCTTGATCAACGCGAAACATTCTTTCGCCAAAGTCCAGAGATCGCTAGGGGATGGCATTCCGCCCATCGCGGAAACCACCACAGCGGAGGCCTCGGCAATCCGGTAATAAAACTCGATTTCATGTGAGCCCTGCTTGAACGCTTTTACGCTCACCTTGGTCTGAGAGTTTTTCCCGTAGACGCCATCTCCCAGGGCACGGGTGAAGTCGGAAAACGAACGAATGGCTTCGGCTACCGCGTAGGCATCCATTTCGCCATCAGACGCGGCGGCACCGTCATATTTTAGAATAATGCGCCCTTCCATGGGGCCCCCCTTGCAAGCTTCGCTCCCTTAAGTTGCCACACCGAGCGCTGGGCTCAAAGATCGATGCAAAGGTGATGGGATTGACCGCCAAAGAAAGGCAGACCAGAATTACGGTGATGAATTACGGTGATGGGGTGGACGGCCCCTGCTCCCCGGCGTCGCAATGCGCCACAGTGGTCGTTGGAAACTGACCATAGAGGGGGCCGTCCATGGACAAGGTTATCACGATCGGTTTGGACATCGCCAAGAACGTCTTCCAGGTGCACGGGATCGACGCGGAAGGAGCGGTGGTGGTGCGGCGTCAGCTCCGCCGGGCGGAATTGCTGAAGTTCTTCGCCAAGATTTCGCCATGCCTGGTGGGACTTGAGGCTTGCGCCACCTCGCATTACTGGGCGCGGCAGATCGCGGTGCTGGGCCATGAGGTCCGGCTTTTGCCGCCGGCGCACGTCAAACCCTACGTGAAGCTTGGCAAGAAGAACGACGCGGCGGACGCGGCGGCAATCTGCGAGGCGGTAACCAGGCCGCACATGCAGTTCGTGGCGGTGAAGACCGCCGACCAACAGGCGGCATTGATGCTGCACCGGGCTCGCGATCTGCTGGTAGGGCAGCGGACCATGCTGATCTGCGCCATCCGCGCCCATCTGGCCGAGTTCGGCATCATCGCCGCCCAGGGCAAGGGCTCGTTCGCCGGCCTGGTGGCGCGGCTGGATTTCCTTCCGGTCCCTGTCACATTTGCCCGACATCTCCGAGAAAAATGGGTAGGTCGGCCGTGTCGGCGCCCATCCATGCAGTGGGTACTGCAACTAATGGCTACCGGCGCAGAACCGGCACGCATTCGTGGCGTTGCGGTGTGCAATTGTGGCGATAACGCCCGACATCGACACGCTGTTGCGACAACGGCACTTCATTGGCACGTGTTGCCACAAACACAGCCCGATAGCGCGACCATAGCGGCGTTTTACGGCACAACCTCGTCACTAAATTCCATTCCGTAGGTCTACGCCCACCTACATTTCTCCACTTGATACGAAAACCGGCACATAGGGGGCAAGACGGGGCGATGTTGTGCCGATGTGGTGTCGTCTTGGTCCGATACGACACCAAAACGCCCCATGTGCGCGCGAATTGGGACCGAACTCATGCTGTTGTTGTACCTGGGGGAAGCCGGTGCCTTCCGGGGGCGTGTCCCCGGACGTTCTCTAATCGCGCCTGTCAAGCCCTCTCGCATACGTCACCGCCGGGCTCATGGTTCTCTACGTGGTCGGGGTCACCGCCACAGCATGGCCTTGGATGGCTGGAGCGGGTCAATGTGGTGTGGTGTCCGCGTTGGTCCCGCGATTGTGGCGGGGACAGCATCGGAGGGAACGACCTCGCTCTGGCCTTCGTCCCGGCGGGGACGAACTCGTCGGGTGCGGAGCGCCCCCGATAATCTATGCGGCTGTGGCAGACCCGGGCCGGCGCCCCACTCCCTCCGCCAAAATCAAGGAGCCTTGACCCACAACCATGTCCTCATTCAACCTAGTTGGCGGCCGGCAGGCGAAAGGCGTCGCACATCAAAGCTGCGCGCCTTCGTCTGGAACGGGCGCACGTCTTCGCGCGGAATAGCCGCGTGCAATCATCAGCGGAATGCGAAGCTGAGTTGTGTCCGCACCCCAACGTGGTTCTCCAGCCATGCCCAAGGACCGTCCTGCCGTAGACCTCGAATTAGTCCGTCTGGTGCTTACAGATGCCACGCAGGCATGGGCGGGGTTCGTGCAGCGCGTGGCTGATACGACTTGGACGGCATGTTCAATCGCTTGCTGCGAGGAACCTGAGGCAAGGGAAGCGTTTACAGCCGTTTTCGATGCATTGCGCGCGGATGGGTTTCGTTGCCTTCGGCAATACGACGGCACCGGTTCGATCAACACTTTTGTCGCCTTGCATGCGCGCGAATTTCTCGCGGAACGGCTGATGCGAAGAATTTCAGAAGGCAGGCATAAGGAGGCGTGGGCTGCCTTCGAACATTTCTTCCGCCGTGATATCGACAGGATACTTCGACGTCGGATGCCGGGTCCGGAGTTTGACGAAATCAGACGGGACGCCTACCAGGAAATCTGCCTGGCTTTGGTTGCCGATGGCTTCAAGCGTATCAAGTCGTATTCCGGCTCGGGAAGCTTCACGGGCTTCATCCTACAAGCGGTAGACCGGCTCGCCATCGACCACATCCGGCGCACCGCGTCCCGACGGAAGAAGTCTGGCGTGACAGGTACAGCGGATGGGCCGCGGAGCGCAATGGTCAGCGTTCCCATTGACGGCGCTACCGATATCGCTTCGGGGGAAGGAACCGCGGAAGACCTGATGATCGAAAAGGAAAACGAGCTGACGCTGGAGGCTGCTGCGCAAGCCCTGAGGGAGGCAAGCTGCGCACTTACCGATGCGGAACAGCTTTATATGCGCATTGCCCTCGGTTCCGGCGAGCCTCTCCCTGCACGAGAGGTGGCAAGATTGATGGGGCGACCGGTGGAAGAGATATACAAACTCAAGCAACGTGTCATGGGGCGCCTCCGTGACGCCCTCGAACGAAATCCTGCCGTCAAACTTTGGCGGGCATCCGTCTAATGTGGTGGAAGGGAGAGACGCCCCCGTGACCGACACACCGCATTCGCTGATCGAGCGGCTGATGGCCGAGGAAAGCAGGGCAGACGAGGGTCGTATCCGGCTGGTCGCGGAGTTGTCGGCCCGTGTCGGCGGTGACGGACGGCCGTCGGAGGCCACGCCAAAGATGATGGCCGCCAGACTGGACGGGCACTCCGACAAGGAACGGCAAGGCGAAGCCGACGCCGTGTTCGCTGCCTCCCCCGAAGCACTGCATGACCTTGCTTCCGTCGCCGCGTACCTGGAGGCCGTCGATGCGGAGAGGACGGCGGCTCCTGCCGATCTGGTCAACGCCGCCATCGGCTCGGCCCAGCCTCGACAGGCAGCCATGCCAACGTCTCGGGGATCATGGCTACGCTGGCAACTGGTTGGCGCCGGCATCGGCTTGGCTCTGGCGGCCCTCGCCGCCGTCCTGATCATGGGCCGTCAGGCAGGCCCCGTCGATCCGAAGGCTCCGCTGATCGCGAAGCCGGAGGCCCCGGCCGAGCCTCCGAAGGTGGCCCAGCCTAAGGCCAAGGAGCCACCGGCCATGGTGCCCGCAGGGTCCGAGGATGTCGTCCCGACCAGGAAGCAGCTTCCGAAGCCTGCGGGGGCCGAAGAGGCCGCTCCTGCCGCTAGGCAGGGTGCCCCGACGCTTTCCCCCGAGTCACCAGACGTGATGCCGGGCCGCTGAACTACCAGACAACCAGCGGGTCCGCAGCGGCTCCGACCATCTGTGGCGTTTGTGACCGCCCCTGCATGGCCGCCAACGAAGGCACATGCCTACCGAGGAAATCGTGGAGTTCGGCGTCGGTGATTCGTCGGTCGCCGTCGCCGTCCGCCTCGCCTTGCAGCCCCCGCATTAGGAAATACGAAAACAGCCCGTGCTTTGCCGCAGGCAAAGTCGATGACACCTGGTCGTTCGCCGATGCAGAGTGGATCGTCACGCCCTTTGGTGCTGTACAGCCGCAGCAGCTTCTTGTGGTTCATCACCACGCCCTCCCTGAAAAGCAACAGCCCGAGGCGCCGGTAGCCGAACCGGCGGCGCTCCGCACCGGTCAGCACCTCCCGCCGCCATGCATACAGCAGGCTGGCCGACACCCCGCGACCGCGGGCCACCGACGCAACCGAACCGCCGGGCGCCAATGTCGCCAGAACCAACTGGCGTTTCTCGTCATTCGTCCAGCGACGACGGCGCTCCACCGACGTCAGAATCTCCATAGTCTTTGGCATAGGCATAAGGACCTCCTTACGCCTATCTCCTCGCCGATCCGAGCAGCGGCCACAAGGCAGCCGTCAGGGGACGCTTACAGATGAGCGGCTACCATCTCCGGAAGAAAGGCGACCCGCCGCTGCCTGAATTCGACATCGTCGCCGCCATCGTTATCGTTAAGTGAACTGTATTGGGGCTAGCAGCCATCACCAATACGCATCGGCGACGAGATCCTGAAGGCAAGTGGCGCTCCTGTGCAGGCCCTCAGGTTGGCCGAGAGAATGACCACAATGATGGTCGGTCGCATTTCCGGCATCCCTCCCTGCGAGGCAGCAGTCGACTCATCCTGATACCCTTAACGAGGTAAAGTTCTGATGTAGGCCAGCAGGTGTGCCGCTCCTCCCTGGTTGAATGAATGATTTGTCTCACCAGGTTGCCCGAAGACAATTTTATGCAGCAAGGCAGCAGGGTAATCCGCCGCCATTCCCAACGGCAAGGCGCCTGGAAGCTGCTTTCCATCTTCACCGTGGCAACTGACACACTCAGAAAGGTACCGCGCCTTCCCAAGCTCGGCACGTCCTCGCGCTATGTTCTGCTGCAAATCGATGAAAAGTGACATGTCAATTTGGCCGTGCGATATGAAAGCTGCGAGGTCCAACAAATCCGAGTCAGAGATTCGGTTTATGGGATAGGAGTGCGGGGCCGAACGCAGAATTCTCACTATCTCTTGCTCGCTCATGCCTTTCGCATTCACAACTCCCTGAAAACCGACAGCCCTTTCTCCGGTATAGTCCCAACCATGGCAAGCAGGGCACCTCCATGAATTTTTGGGAGCTTTACCTGATAACGGGTAGGCAGGATGTGGGTCGTTAGGGCGAGAGACGGCTAGTTCTTTGTACCAATTGTCGTAGAGGCGACCACCTCGCATCACGCGTTCATTTGTTATCGCGGTGGAAGTCGTTGAATTCCCGCCAGATGGCGTGCCTCGAACAGCAACCTGAGGTTCAGCGTCGTTCGGGAGTCTAGGGCGCTCGACAGCCGATCTGTTTGGAAGGGACACAAGTATCGTGTCCTGCATAGCGTAGAGTGATGCGACTTGAATTCGTCCGTGTTCGCGTCGCGCAGCGTAGGTCATCACATCATCCAAGTATGCCTTGACCTCGAACGCCGTCACCTTGCCATCAGCGTTCCCATAAGGCATCGCATCAGCTCTTCCGTAAAGGCCATCCAGGAGATGCTCCGTAAAGAGCCCGTGATGGTTCTTTTCGTCCCAGCTGGCGATTTGGTCAGTTTGGCCGGCCGTTAGTGCGATAAGGCCGGGGGTGGCAACTGGGGCCTTCGGAACAATGTGGATGGCTGAGGCTGAGGCAACGAGGGAGCCTTTGGGTGTGGCGCCGGAGAAGCACGCGTCAATGAATAGAATTCGGGATTTGGCGTCAATCTTGGCCAGATTGTCCATCAGCAGATCGATTGGATAACCGTTAATCTCTGGCCTGGACGGATCCGCGTCCGTCGGCAATAGATAGCCCTTGCGGTCTTTCATGCCGGGCGCTCCATGACCAGAGAAGTAAACCACGATGTCGGACTGTCCCGCCTTAACGAACTGCCACAACTTGCCCTGGAATGTGCGTGAGTTTCCAAGAACAGATTCTAACTGGGATTGGGTGGCGTCGCGTAGATCGATGACGTTGTCAGTGCGATACCCCAGCACCTCGACCAAATAGCGCTTCATGGCGTCCGCGTCGCGATGGGCGTACTCCACTGCCGGGATTTGGTCGCTGGCATAGATTCGATTGCCGATGATGACTGCCACGGAATGCGCGTTAACGATCGTGTCAGCACTGGCACCGCCAGAAGCCAGCAGGACGAGCATTACAGCGAGGAGCCTGTTCAGCATGATCCGTTCCCCTCAAGTTACCAACTCGACACGATTTGGTCGCCGTCCCCGATCAGTTGAGGCGTCTGCACCCGCCCGAGCTTGGCGGCCTCGGGAGGCACCTTCTTTGCGAGGTATCCCGTGAGCTTGGCCGCAGTGATGGTCCGCCCGCCTCCGGCGGCGTCCCCTTCCAGCCCCTTCATCAGCCAATACGAAAAGAGGCCATGTCCGGCTGGGATGAGAGCGCTCGATAGCTGGTCGTTGGCGGCCGCCGAGATAATGGTGACGTTGGCGGGAACGCCTTGATCCTTCGCGGCGAGAAGAACCGGTCGTGCGGCGGCGACAAGGGTGCCCTTGCCGCGGGTGCCGCCGGAATAGCAGGCATCCAGGAACATCGTCGTGGACGACGCACCGGCCTCGGCAACGATGTCGATGATCTCCTTCCGCCTTAAGGCGCTTCTCGCAAGCAGGCTTGGGTCCCCGTCGTGCGGAACGAGATAGAGGTCCTTGCCGTCGTCCGAGGCCAATCCGTGGCCGGAGAAGAAAATGAAGACATCCGTCTGACCTCTAGCGATCAGCGGACGCATCCAGTTCAGCAGGGCCTTCTCGACATCGAGCTTCCGAGCCTCCGAACCGGTCAGGAGCCTGATGCGGTCCCGTGGGACGCCCAGCGAATTCACGGCGTAGTCGTAGAACAGCCGAGCATCCTTCTCCGCGAACTCGGCAGGAGGGGCGTTCTCGTACTTGTCGATCCCGATGATCAGGGCGATGGCGTTCGGGCGCGGCTTTGCGGAGACCTTGCTGGGATCGAGCTTGGCATAGCTCGCTTCGGCCTTCTCGATGCGGCGGACGACGGATACCTGGCGGGTCTCCACCGCACCGGACTTCCCGACGGCCACGATCCGGACGTCGCTGCCACCGACAGGGACATAAAGCCTCTTGCTGAACGCGCCGTTGGGCTGGATGGGCACGATCTCGCCGTCCACCGAGATTTCGGTCGCGTTCCGTGCGAAGCCCGAGATGACCGCCACCGTGTCCTTCGTCTCGATCTCCGAAGCGATCGACAAAGTCGGCCCCGACATGGCGGCGGCGACCGGCACCACTGACGGAGCCACAGGCCGACCGGCGTTGACCGGATGCGCGGCGAGTTCACGCTCCATATGCCGCCAAATCTTGGCCAGTCCGATCTTGGCAGCTTCCGGCGGGGGTGCCTTGGGCCACCTCACCCCCGAGATGCCCGGGGCGATCCGTTCCATATCGGCATCGAGGCTGATGGTCGACTGCCTGCTGTCGCCGGACACCACGACGGTGAAGTTCATCTGGTAGGCATCGGCCTTCAAGTAGAAGAGAGCGCTGGATAGGGGACCGATCTCCCGCTGGACGATGCGTCGCATCGCCGGGGAGTCCACAGCCTCGGCCTGTGCCCACTCCTCCTCGGTGAGCGGCTTGGGGCCGATGCCGACCGCCTTGACCGTTCCCGAGGTCTTGTCCTTCCTCAACACCGTCAGCCCGAGCGACTGGACGCCTCGGAGCATTGCTGCGAATGCTTCGTCCCGTCCCACACCGTAGGTCCTGCTTCCGTCCTGCTCGCGAAGCCGCTCCAGCTCTACCTGCCACTCCGCATCCATGGCGTAGGTGGCCCTGTTGATCTCGGGGGCGCTCACGCAAGCGCCGAGAGCCGACACCGCCAAGGCGGCTAGGATGGAGATGGATTTCCTTACCATGTCGCGATCACCTTGCTTCCGTCGCCCACAAGCTGGGGCGTCTGTGCCCGACCTTGCTTAGCCGCCTCGACGGAGACCTTGCCGGCGATGAAAGATTCCAATCCGCCGACAGTGATGCTCTTGCCTTCGGCGGCTGCCCCTTCCAATCCCTTCATCAGGAAGTACGAGAACAGTCCGTGCCGGACTGCGGGCAGCGAACTGGAAAGCTGGTCATTGGCGGCGGCCGCAAGGATGCTGACGTTCGGCGGGACACCTTCGTCCTTGCCCACGAGAACGACCGGCCGGGCCGACGCTACCAGGGTTTCCTTGCCTCTTGTGCCGCCCGAGTAGCAGGTGTCCAGGAATAAGGTCGCAGAGCGTGCCCCGGCTTCAACGATGATGTCGATGATTTCCTTGCGTCGCACTGCACTTCGGCTCAGCAAGGCACCATCCCCGTCGCTCGGAAGCAGGTAGAGATCCCGACCGTCGTCCGACGCAAGTCCGTGGCCCGAAAAAAAGATGAAGACGTCTGTTTTGCCTTTCACTACCTGTGGCTTCAGCCACGTTAGCAGCGCCTTGTCGATATCGATCCGACGAGCCTTATCGTCAATAAGGGGTGTAATCCGCTGAGGCGGAATGCCCAAAGCATTTACGGCGTAGTCATAGAACATTCGCGCGTCATTGGCTCCGTACTCGGCGGGTGGAGCCGATTCGTAACGTTCAATACCGATGATGAGCGCCAACGCATCGGGATGCGGCTTGCCGCGGACCTTATCGGGGTGCAGAGGTTCGTAGGCGGTGTCGGACTTCGACACGGCGGCGGTGCGGGTCACTTTCACGGTGGCCTCCGCCTTCCGCCCCCACTCGTCGATCGCCGCCAGCCTGAGTTCGCTGTCGCCGATCATGACCTGACGGCGGAAAGAGAAAATCCCGTCCGGGGCTACTGGAGCGTCACTTCCATCCACGGATAGAGAAACGATACGGCCACTACCTGCGATTTTTCCAGAAACCGCTACGGATTGGTCGGTGGTGGAGAGTGACGGCGGAACACTGAACGACGGAGGGATGTCGGACTTGGCCGAACTAACCGAAGGTGCCTCCGCCGGTTGAGATGACTGGAAGTTGGAGTTGGCTGAAGCCGCAGCACCAGTCTCTCTGGAAAGAGAATTTTCGGCTCCATGCAGCAGCTTCGCAATCTCAATATACCCTTTGCGGATCGCAACTGATTCAGCTTTCTCACCATAACGGTTCTTCTGCGTTACGTCTGCATTCGCATCGAGAAGAATACGAGTTGCCTGGGCATTTCCGACTTCCGCAGCGGCATGCAAGGGAGTCCATCCTTTGTCGTCTCTAGTATTTGGGTTCGCGCCATCCCGGAGAAGGCCACGCACGTAGTCTAGGTTTCCCATATAAATGCTTGTGAAAAGGAGCCCATTCTTGTCCGGCAGCGTTCTCTGTGGGCTGGGGCTATAGGGTACGGTAGGGTAGGCCTGGGCGGACGGCTCGGTGGCGGCCTTCGCCGCGGCCAGGACTGCGACACCGACGAGTCCCCCGATGCCGCCTGCCCCCGCGGCACCGTTCATGGCGTTCCCCCAGAAGTCGTCGTTCCGCTGCTTGCTGTTCTGCGAGCACGCCGCCAGGAGTGTTACGATGGCCAAAGCGAGGCCGCGTAGCGTCGAAGCTCCAGCCGAGGTGGTTGCTCCATTCACCATGTCGCGATCACCTTGCTTCCGTCGCCCACAAGCTGGGGCGTCTGTGCCCGACCTTGCTTAGCCGCCTCGACGGAGACCTTGCCGGCGATGAAAGATTCCAATCCGCCGACAGTGATGCTCTTGCCTTCGGCGGCTGCCCCTTCCAATCCCTTCATCAGGAAGTACGAGAACAGTCCGTGCCGGACTGCGGGCAGCGAACTGGAAAGCTGGTCATTGGCGGCGGCCGCAAGGATGCTGACGTTCGGCGGGACACCTTCGTCCTTGCCCACGAGAACGACCGGCCGGGCCGACGCTACCAGGGTTTCCTTGCCTCTTGTGCCGCCCGAGTAGCAGGTGTCCAGGAATAAGGTCGCAGAGCGTGCCCCGGCTTCAACGATGACGTCGATGACTTCCTTACGTCGCAAGGCACTTCGGTTCAGCAAGGCACCATCGCCGTCGCTCGGAAGCAGGTAAAGGTCTCGGCCGTCGTCCGATGCCAGCCCGTGCCCCGAATAGAATACGAAGACGTCCGTCTTTCCCTTCACCACTTGAGGCTTCAGCCACGTCAGCAGGGCCTTGTCGATGTTGATGCGGCGAGCTTTGTCGTCAGTGAGGAGCTTGATCCTCGACGGGGCGATCCCCAACGAGTTGACCGCATAATCGTAGAAGGCTCTCGCGTCACGCTCGGCAAACTCGGCCGGAGGTGCGGACTCGTATCGTTCGATGCCGATGATCAAGGCCAAGGCATCGGGCCTCAACTTGCCGCGGATCATATCAGGACGTAGAGGTTCGTAGGCAGTATCAGACTTCGACGCGGCGGCGGTGCGGGTCACCTTCACGGTGGCCTCGGCCTTCCGCCCCCACTCGTCGACCGCCCCCAGCCTGAGTTCGCTATGGCCGATCATGACCTGACGGCGGAAAGAGAAAATCCCGTCCGGGGCTACTGGAGCGTCACTTCCATCCACGGTTAGCGAAACGATGCGGCCACTACCTGCGACTTTTCCCGAAACCGCTACGGATTGGTCGGTGGTGGAGAGTGACGGCGGAACACTGAACGACGGAGGGATGTCGGACTTGGCCGACCTAACCGAAGGTGCCTGCGCCGGTTGAGGTGACTGGAAGTTGGAGTCGGCTGAAGCCGCGGCCTCGTTCAGTTTATCCAGACCTGCCAGAGGGGTGGCAGTGACCTGGGCGACCGACCTGCTGCTCTCCGTCAAGAAAGCAGAGTCGACAGCGGCTGCCTTTCGCCTTGACACAAGCTTGATGCCCTCCTCGTAGGACTGCATTTGGAGGAAATGTCCAAGAGGCGGAAGATTGACCCTGAACTCTGCGTTGAGAAAATGGATATCAGCGTTCTTCACGAAGATCGTCATGGGGCGGAAAGTGAACGCCTTCTCCGTTCCGATGCCAAGCGTCATCCCCGGATGGTCGCTCCACAACACCGTGATCGTGTGCTGGCCCTCGGGCACGTTGAGCTTTGCGTAGCGGTCGGTGTCCACCTCTGCCGCAAATTTGCCGTCGATGTAGATGGTGGTGGTGCCGCTGGAGATCAGGAGTCGGTCGCTCGACTGGGTGAAGAAAATCACCCCGCCATCCTTGGGTCTCTCGACCTGGTTTTCCTTGATGCCGGTGCCTTGTCCAGCACAGGACACAAGCATCACGACGGCAATGAAGGAGACCAATAGCCGATGAGGCATGGCACTGATTCCCCCGTTCATTTTTCGGCACATACGTACCATCCAAACCCCCGGTGGCGGTCGTTCATGGCTTTGGCTGCGGCCTCGCACGTCTGACGCGAGGAGAACTCGGCCGTCAGAGTAGCGGCCCCCGTACCGGGATGCGCAAGAAATGCCAGCAAGACCCAGGTAGCCATCCAGTTTCTCCAATTAGCATCGCGTAAGCTTCTACAATTGCATGCTCACCGGCACACCGTGCGCCATTCGTATTGCCCCGTGAACGGGTTTTGGACTTGAGCCGGCCGGCAGTTGTTGGTTCCGAGTGGAGGTACCGTCGGAGGCTGGATCGGCTGTATGGAGGGTGGCACGATGCCGCACACGGTCGGCGGGCAAATAGGCGGAATATCAAACACGTTTGAACACAGGGGTTGCATCTGGCCGTTCACGCAGCGGCAGACGCAATTTGCCGATGCCGAATTTGAGACAATGGCCATTAAGATTAGGGTGAGGACTGGCACAATAGCGGGATGCATTGCCTATATCCTTTACTGGTTAACGCGAACTTGTGAGCGTCCACGTTGCCACCACCTCCGGGCTCCCATGATGTCACCATGTCGAAATCACCCTGTTGCCGTCGCCGACGACCTGCGGGGTCTGGGAGCGGCCCAGCTGTGAGGTGACACTTGGTGTTGGGGGGAAACCGGGATAAGGCGGGATGGGGCGGGACATCGTGGGACAACGGCCATATGCCTAGGGTTCCGGGCGGCGGGGCGCTCCAAATCGGGGCGCCCTTCGTTTTTGGAGGGTAGTCCAAAAATCGGGCCGGCCGCCACATGGTGTTGGAGTGGGCGTGTGGGTAAGGGGCGGCCGCTTGAAAGGCTCTCAGAGCCATCTGAGAGCGGTTCGTCAGGGAAGCACCGACAGCGCCGGCAGGTCGCGAAACGCCTTCACGCCTTTCTGATTGACCGGCATCCCGCATAGAGCCTGCGAAACATCCTTGGCCGCGAAGAAGCCGGGGTTGGGACCGCCGCCAAGGGTATAGAAGAGATGATGGCCATCGGGCACGCCGTACTCTTCCGTCACCGGTATGTCCGTCCTGTCGGCCAGAGCGATCTCGACCTCGATCATATAGGTCCACCCCTTGGCCAACAGGTATTTGGCGAAGTCGGGGACCGGAGCGACCACGGCCGTCGCGGACTTCACATTTTCCCAATGTTTCGTCGTAAGAGGCTGGCAGCTCTCCGCGAAGGCGGTAATAGCTGCCTTGATTGATTCCGCAGGGACTGCGTCGGTTTTTACGTCCACGGTGAAGTTCACCTGCGGTCTCTTCTTGTCCGCCTGACTGTTGGTGAACATCGCCAACACTACGATTACGCCAAGAAATCCGAGGCTTCCGCGAACGAGCCATTTTTTCCAATCCATGGACCACTCCTATCGACAACGGCAAACCGGGAATAAAAAACCTGAATTGTGCCGCTCGGTTGTATGCATGTCCATCCGTCATATTGGCCGAAGGGCCGGGTGACATGTCTTTCGGGTAACCTCCGCGCGGGAGCGCCCTGACCACCCTCAGGCCAGGCGTTTGCTAGTGTCCTGGGCGGGTGAGCGGAGATCGCGGCGCAGCTGCTGGATCATCCCCTTCAGGCCGACCAGGCGCTCGGCCGGGTCGGGGTAGGCGGCGACCAGGTCGCCGTAGAGCCGGGCCTGCAGGCGGGCGATCTGGCGCTGGGCGATGCGGGCGTTCTCCTGGCGGTACATCTCGGCGATCTCCTCGCCGATGCGGGCCAGCAGCTCGTCGTCGATGGCGAGCGCGGTGATGTGGACACCATCGGCCGATGGCGCCGCGACGCCAATGGTGGTGCCGTGCGCGCCAATTGCCGCAGCAACGTCTCTGTGGTCAATAAGCCTTCCAACCAATTCCTGTGAGTATGACAACAGATTGTTCTCGGTGTCGGAAACGTCGACCGAACTACGCATGCCTCGAAGCAGCTGTAGCTTTCGGTCGATGAGCAAGCGCTCAATTTCTATGTCATTCGCGGAAATAATGACGCCATCAATGACGTAGTCCGACGTGGCGCCAACTGAATTTGCGAAGCACTTCAGCACACTTACCGGAACATCGTTTCCGGAAAAATACCGCTGGAGCTGCTTCCATGATCGCCCCGCGAGCTGGACGGATTTGTCCTTCCCGATTCTGCAGGCGACCAGCTCCAGGCGCCTACCAAGTTCGGCTTCCCAACTTGGAACCCACGTTCCAGGCTTGGCGCTCAGTTCCGACTTTGTGTAACCGTCTGAAACCAAAGGCATTTCCGCACCTCGACATCTTGGCCGGCCGCGCCGAACCTGGAACTACAAATCTGTCTTGCTACCGAGACAAATACCAGCTTCGCGGCCTCGGGAGGGATACGGGAGGAGAGGTAGCCCAGCAGGTCCGAGGCGGTGAGGCTTCGCCCACCGCCCGAAGCTTCCCCTTCAAGCCCACGCATCAGGTAGTAGCTGAACAGGCCGTGCCCGGTCGCCGGCAGGGTGCTGGAGAGCTGGTCGTTGGCCGCCGCAGTCAGGATCGTCACGTTCGCCGGCACGGCCTCCTCCTTGGCGGCCAGCAGGACGGGCCTCGCCGATGCCACCAGCGTCTCCCCGCTGCGGGTGCCGCCCGAGTAGCATGTGTCGAGGAACAGGGTCGCCGAGGCGGCCCCGGCGCCGACGATGGCGTCCACCAGCTCCTTGCGGCGGATGGCCGAACGGTCGAGGAGCGAGCGGTCGCCGTCGTACGGCAGCAGGAAGAGGTCCCGCCCGTCGTCCGAGGCCAGGCCATGCCCCGAGAAGAAGACGTAGACGTCCGACTTGCCGCCGGCCACGAGGGGCTTGAGCCAGGTCAGCAACGCCTTCTCGACGTCCAGCTTCCTTGCCTCGGCGCCGGTCAGCAACTTGATGCGATCCTTCGGCACGCCTAGCCC
>NZ_CACVCG010000033.1 GCF_902729435.1 Magnetospirillum sp. UT-4 | reverse complement strand
ATGGAGGCTGTAGACGCATCAACGCCATGCAGCCCGCTGACCGGCTTTGACCGGTTTGCGCCCATGGCGGTCGTTCCGAGGATTGGCGCCGGCTCCCAACAGCGGACAAAGCAAGGACAACCATCATTCGGGCTGACCGGGGACAACCTTATGCGGCTCCACCGGGCAGGGCGGGTGGTGGGAAGACGGGGGCTCTGCGTTGACGCGCGCAACTAAGCACTATATGTTGTTGCCGAAGTGGGTGTCGGCACGACCGATTGGATCGGAGGCGTCGTGAAAGTCGCCGTAATTGGCAGTTTCAAACAGCATTACCCGGCCGTCAAGGACGTGATCGGCGTGTTTCGGGATGCCGGTTTGCACGTGACCTCGCCGGCCGGAAGCGACTTGGCTGTCGCTGAGGTCGATTTTGTCCGTTTTGAGACCGACCGGGCCGAATACAGCGACGCTGAGATCCAAGCCGTCACCTTGTGCAACATTTTTGAAGCTGACGCAATTTATGTCGTCGCGCCCGGCGGATACGTGGGGAGGACCACATGCTACGAAATTGGTAGAATTATTCAGGCTGGCAAGCCGCTTTATGTCTCAGAGACCATCAAAGATTTACCAATACAAATACCTTCTAGTCACGTCATTTCAGCCGTAGAGTTGGGCATTAGATTTGCGGCGAATGACGTTCGCGCTTTCACCTGGGATCGCGGCTCCGTAATAGCAGATGCGGAGGCGCGCCTTGTCGTTTCTGCATAAGCCACTGCGCCGCGATGTCGATTTCCGGCCCCGGGTAGTCATTTGCGGTAGCATGACCTTCCTGCCACAAATGATGCATGTACATAAGGAACTGGGGGAAGCCCATGTCCCAAGCGTGCTCCCCACACTGGAAGATGGCGTAACGCTGTGCACAACCCTAGACACCCATGATTCAGTGAAGCGAAAGCTCTCCCTCGACCACATCAGGCGGATCAAGAACCCGTCCACATTCGCCATATTGGTGGTTAACATGGAGAAACATGGCGAGATCGATTACATTGGCCCCAATGCTTTTGCCGAGATCGCGATCGCATTCGCGACGGGAAAGCAAATTTTTCTGCTGAACGACGTCCCGCATTCCTACTCGGACGAATTGACAGCCTGGGGCGCGACCCCTCTTGCAGGCAGGGTAGATTACCTTGTTGCCAGGCACCACTCTCGGTTGGCAGAATTACAGCCAAGACAGCTGAGTTTTTTTGAGGACTGGTGATGCCCGGCCGGAGAATGTTTCTCCACTTCTTCGATATCCATTTTTTGGAGGAGAAGGGGGTAACGTCAAGCGATCGCGCGGCGCGGACGGAAATGGCGATCGCACTCAGGCTCGCGGTGCTGGTGTGCGACCGGGTCTACGTCCCTGCCGCCTCATTTTTCGAAAACCCCATCTGCCGGGAACTTTGCGAACCCTTTATGAATCCCGAGCTCGGCGACCTGATCGTCCTTGTTGGCAGCAACACCAACATCCAGGAATTCGTTGAGGACAAGCGGCCCCAATACGACGAGGAATCGTACCAGGGGTCGGTTTATCGTTCGATCGACATTCACGTGCCTTTACCCTGGCACGCACGGGTCCGGAGCACGACGACCGACATCGTGACAGATTGGCGACGGCTTTTCGCCTCGGGGGAGTGCGAGAACCTGTTTCGGCGGATGACATTGGACGATCTTCCCACCGGTGCGGACTCAATTTTTCCGGAACTCCCGGAAAGGCTGGAAGGAAAGGCCTTTCTTGTCGATCACGCCCGGCCCATCCTTTTCGGGGCAAAGACAATCACCCGCAAGACGGTCAACACTCTTCACACTGTGTTGAACGAGGCGTACTTTCGAAGCTATGCTATAGACTTGGGGGCTTCTGTTTTTCAGGAAATGAAACGGCTCGGGTTTTCCCGCTCCGTGCCATCGGGAAACCCCAACCGCGACTTGGATTATTCGCGCGCCCATCGCATCCTGCTCACGCACGCGGCGCTGGCCGACATGATCAACCTTCCGCCGGCCGAACTTTTCGCAGCCGCGCGGGAAAATCCGCGCATGATGAAGGCTCTGGCGGAAATCGAAGAAGAGGTCAGACAACGGGCCATGTCAGCCAATACCCCGCGGATCGCCATCATCACCGCGCTGAAGCACGAAGCAGCGGCCGTCACCAAAATCCTCAACACGCCGGCGGACGCCGCAGTCTCCGGCGATCCGATCGCTTATGAACTCGGTACCATCGAGCATCGGGATGGCATGGCCATCCCAGTTTTGCACGCATCCATTAACGGCATGGGAACCACGGATGCGGGGATTGTCGCTGCGAATCTGAAACGGTCCTACCCTTCGATCAAATATGCATTGATGGTCGGCATTGCCGGCGCATGTCCCAATCTGACCGATACCGAAAAGCACGTTCGTCTGGGCGACCTCGTCATTTCCACCCACATCGTGCAACACGATTTTGGGGCGTACAAGGACGGCGTATTTGAAGCGCGGGCAACCCCGCAGCAGGTGGGCATGGAATTTCGTCAGGTTGTGGGGCTTCTGGGCCGTGATGCGATCCTGGACGCGATCCCGTGGAAAGACGAGATCGGGACGCTCGGAGAGATGTTCCAGCGCCCGACGGACGAAGATGTCCTCAAGGTCAAAGGGCGTAAGGTTAAGCATCCGCCCGATGCCCGGCGGGTGAACCTCTCGCCGGTCATCCATGAAGGTGTCATCGCCTCTGGGAACATCGTCGTCAAGGATGAGGTCCGGCGTGACGCGATCCGCGAGACCTTCAACGCCCGAGCGATCGAAATGGAGGGAAGCGCTGTCCACCGCGCGATGAGCCTTCTCGGCGCACACGGCATGGTAATCAGAGGGACTTGCGACTACTGCACCATCGAGAAGCGGGACGATTGGCAGTATTATGCCGCCGCGCTCGCCGCAGTGTACGCCAAAATGCTGATCGCCCGCTTCCCCAAGGAATGGATTAGCCCAACCTCACCCTGACCCCCCGCTTTACCAGCGGGGCAAGTTCGGCTTCGATGTCGTCCGGCAACTGCCTCCGCGAGCGAGCGGCGGCACAGGTCGAAGGCGCGATCCGGCGAGGGCGGCAAACACGCCCATGTGCTGGGGGCACTTAACCCAAAGGTCCGCTTTATTTACCCCGCCCCTCATTCCCGCCCTTCCCCTCCCGGCCCGAAGCAGACGCCCTCACCCGTTCGGCGCCCCGCGCGCAGGGTTCATTCAGGACGCATTGACCGGTTCGAACAGGCGGATGACCTCGGGATTACGGTGCCACTGCACTTATCTGCTGGGCCTGCTGTTATGCCCCGGCGCCGACCCTCTGGACGGCTGGCCTGGGGGCCAATCCGGCGAGGCCTTTGCCCATCAGGGGGGTGTCCCCGTGAACCGGGCAGGTGCGGAAGGTCCATCTGAGTTCATCTGAGTTCATCGGCGTTCATCTGTGTTGCATGAACCGGCACCGGCCGCGCGGCCCGCCGGGTGGGGCGCATGGCCGCCAGATGACGATTGGGGGGGGAAGAACGCCCCCATCCCGCTTGCGGGGAAGGGGAGCGCGGATGTTGGTGTTGCCGGGAGCCGGCGGCGGCGGGGCGGGCGGTGGGCTGGCCCCCACCCCGGCCTTCCCCCGGCTGCGCCGAGGGCGGGGGCAAGTTACGGGCTTACGGTGCCGCGGCACTCGTTTCGGCCCGAAACCTCGAATTCCCCCCGCCCGCCATTCAACTTTTCCCAAGCAAACCTTGACTCACCCCCGCAGTCCCGGCGCCTCGTGGCCGGTGCGGGCGACGTATTCGGTGTAGCCGCCGCTGAACTGGTGGATGCCGTCCGGGGTCAGTTCCAGCACGCGGTTCGACAGGGCGGCCAGGAAGTGGCGGTCGTGGGACACGAACAGCATGGTGCCCTCATAGCCGGCCAGGGCCTTGATCAGCATCTGCTTGGTGTCGAGGTCGAGGTGGTTGGTGGGTTCGTCCAGCACCAGGAAGTTGGGCGGGTTGAACAGCATCAGGGCCATCACCAGGCGGGCCTTCTCGCCGCCCGACAGGACCCGGCATTTCTTTTCCACGTCGTCGCCGGAGAAGCCGAAGCAGCCGGCCAGGGCGCGCAATGACCCCTGGTTGGCCTGGGGGAAGGCGCCTTCCAGGGTTTCGAAGATGGTGGCGCCGCCGTCCAGCACCTCCATGGCGTGCTGCGAGAAATAGCCCATGCGGACGCTGCCGCCGATGGCGACGCTGCCGGAATCGGGCTCGGCGGTGCCGGCCACCAGCTTCAGCAGGGTCGACTTGCCGGCGCCGTTGACGCCCATCACGCACCAGCGCTCCTTGCGCCGGATGATGAGGTCGAGGCCCTGGTAGATGGCGCGGCCGCCATAGCCCTTGTGGACGTTCTTCAGCACCGCCACGTCCTCGCCCGAGCGCGGCGCCGGCGGGAAGTCGAAGACCACCATCTGGCGGCGCCTGGGCGGCTCGAAGCGTTCGATCTTGTCCAGCTTCTTGACCCGGCTCTGCACCTGGGCGGCGTGCGAGGCGCGGGCCTTGAAGCGCTCGATGAACTTGATCTCCTTGGCCAGCATGGCCTGCTGGCGCTCGAACTGGGCCTGCTGCTGCTTCTCGTTCTGCGCCCGCTGGCGTTCGTAGAACTCGTAATCGCCCGAGTAGCTGTTGAGCGAGCCGCCATCGATCTCGATGATCTTGGTGACGATGCGGTTCATGAACTCGCGATCGTGCGAGGTCATCATCAACGCGCCGTCATATGCCTTCAGGAAGCCTTCCAGCCAGATCAGGCTTTCCAGGTCCAGGTGGTTGCTGGGCTCGTCCAGCAGCATGGCGTCGGGCCGCATCAGCAGGATGCGGGCGAGGGCGACGCGCATCTTCCAGCCGCCCGACAACTTGCCGACGTCGCCGTCCATCATCTCCTGGCTGAAGCTGAGGCCGGCCAGCACCTCGCGGGCGCGGCCCTCCAGCTCGTAGCCGCCCAGTTCCTCGAAGCGGGCCTGGACCTCGCCGTAGCGGGCGATGATGGCGTCCATGTCGTCGCGGTCGGGATCGCACATGGCCGCTTCCAGCTCGGCCATCTCGGCGGCCACGGCGCTGACCGGCCCGGCCCCGTCCATCACCTCGGCGACGGCGCTGCGGCCCGCCATCTCGCCGACATCCTGGTTGAAATAGCCGATGGAGACCTGCTTCTCGACCGAGACCTGCCCGTTATCGGGCGCTTCCTCGCCGGTGATCATGCGGAACAACGTCGTCTTGCCGGCGCCGTTGGGACCGACCAGGCCGACCTTCTCGCCGCGGTTCAGGGCGGCGGAGGAATCGAGGAAAAGGATACGGTGGCTGTTCTGCTTGCTGATATTCTCGAAACGGATCATGGCCGGCTGGGTTCCTGTGGCGGGACCGGCACCTTATGCCACAGGATGGGCGACCCTAACAGGGCGCCGCCTCCACCGGCAGGCCGGCGGCCCGCCACTCGGGGAAACCGTCCTCCAGGCGCCGCGCCCTGCGGCCGCGCTCGCGCAGGGCGGCCACCGCCTCGTAGGCCAGCACGCAATAGGGACCCCGGCAATAGGCGACCACCTCGGTGCTCTCGGGCAGTTCGCCCAACCGCCGCTCCAGGTCCCTCACCGGGATGTTGACGCTGCCCGGCAGATGACCGGCGGCGTATTCCTCGGGGGGGCGGACATCGAGGATGGTGACCAGCCCGTCCTTCATGCGGGCCATCAGATCGTCGCGCGACACCGCCTCCAGCGCGTCCTTCTCGTGGAAGTAGCCGCGCACCAGCCGGTCGACCTCGGCAACGTGGCGCTCGGCGGTGCGGCGCAGGCTGGCCAGCAGGTCGAGCACGTCGTCGTCGGACAGGCGGTAGAGGACCTGCGGTCCGCTCTTGCGCGACACCACCAGTCCGACCCGGCGCAGCACCTGCAGATGCTGCGAGGTGTTGGCGACCGACAGCCCGGCGGCCGCCGCCAGCCCCTCGACGCCACGCTCGCCCTGGGCCAGCAATTCGAGCAGATCGAGCCGATGCGGGCTCGACAGCGCCTTGGCCACGGCGGCGAACTGTTCCAGCATCGACAGTTTGGGGCTGACCCGGGTTGACACGGAGGCTCCATCGACCATTCAATTAATCACTTTAATAAGCCCGCGCCCGCCCCGGGTCAACCAGGGCGCCAAGGAAACAAGGGAGAGATGTCATGCGGAAACTGATGCTGGCCGCAATCGCGGCCGTCGCCGTGCTGGGGTCGGGTCCGGCCGCCTGGGCCGCGGACCAGGCGGTGCAGGTCAAGGCGGGCGGCCTGGCGCTGAACGGCACCTTGGCGCTGGCCGGCGGCAAGGCGGTCAAGGACGGGGTGGTGCTGATCACCCACGGCACCCTGGCCCATAACGGCATGGAGATCATCAAGGCCATGCAGGCCGGGCTGGCCGAACGGGGCCTCAGTTCCCTGGCCATCACCCTCGGCCTCGGCCTCGACAACCGCTCGGGCATGTACGATTGCGCCGTGCCGCACCGGCACAAGCACACCGACTCGCTGGACGAGATCGGCGCCTGGCTGGGCTGGCTGAAGGGGCAGGGGGCGTCCAAGGTGGCGCTGCTGGGCCATTCGCGCGGCGGCGCCCAGACCGCCCTGTTCGCCGCCGAGCGCCCCGATCCGGTGGTGACCAAGGTGGTGCTGCTGGCGCCCATGACCTATGACGAGAAGGCCGAGGCGGCCGGCTACCAGGCCCGCTACGGCAAGCCGCTGGCCGGGCCGCTGGCCAAGGCGGCGGCGCTGGTCAAGGCGGGCAAGGGGGCCGAGATGATGACGGATACCGGCTTCATCTACTGCCCCGGCGCCACCGCCAGCGCGGCATCCTTCGTCAGCTACTACCAGCCCGATCCGCGCCTGGGCGTGGTCGCTCCGCTGGCCAGGATCAAGGTGCCGACCCTGGTGATCGCGGCCGCCAACGACGAGGTGGTCAAGGGCCTGCCCGAGGCGGTGGCGCCGCTGGCCGACGGCAAGCGGGTGAAGCTGGTCACCGTGCCCAACGCCGACCACTTCTTCCTCGACCTCGCCGCCGACGATGCCGCCGACGCCATCAAGGCGTTCGTGGCGGAGTAGGTGCAGCGCGGGGTCGCACCCGATTGACGGATCGGGCAGCACCCTCTATTATTCAATAAAATAATTGAATGATAGAGGGTGCGCCCATGTCGTTGCTTGCCATCGCCGCCGGTCTCGCCACCGGCCTCATGCTCGGGCTGTTCGGCAGCGGCGGGTCGATTATCACCCTGCCGGCGCTGATGTACCTTCTGGGTGTCGAGGCCAAGCCGGCCATCGCCATGAGCCTGGGGATCGTCGCCATCACCGCCTCCATCTCCGCCGTCACCCATTGGCGGCGCGGCAACGTCAACGTTCCGGTGGCTGCGATCTTCGGGCTGTTCGGCGTGGCCGGCACCTATGGCGGCGCTCGCCTTGGCGTGATGACTCCCGAACTGGTCCAGTTGCTGCTGTTCGCTGCGATCATGTACGCCGCCGCTTGGCGCATGACCCGCCCCGGTGCGGTTGTGCCGAGGACGGATACGCTGGTGCGCCTGGACTGTTCGGGGGCGGCGACCATGCTCTGCTTCGATGCCTCGCGCGTCGGCCAGGTCGCCGCCCACGGTATCGTCGTCGGAGTGGTCACCGGCATGGTCGGGGTCGGCGGCGGCTTCCTGATCGTTCCCGCCCTGGTCCTGCTGTCCGGCCTGCCCATGAAGCAGGCGGTGGGCACATCGCTGGTCATCGTCTCGGCCAAGTCCGCCGCCGGGTTCGCCGGCTATCTCGGGGCGGTCGCCATCGACTACGCCCTGATGGGTACCTTCACCGCCATCGCGGTGGTGGGGAGCATTCTCGGCGCGGCGGCATCCAGGCGGATGTCCGCCGACGGCCTGAAGACGGGCTTCGCCGTTTTCCTGGCGGTGGTGGCGAGCTACATCGTGTACCGCGAAACAATCGGAGGCTGACCCATGAAGATCGTCATCATCCTCAACGATCCGCCCTATGGGACCGAACGCAGCTACAACGGCCTGCGCCTCGCCCATTCCCTGAAAAAGAACGCCCCCGAGGCGGAGATCACCGTGTTCCTGATGGCCGATGCGGTGCTGTGCGCCAAGGCCGGGCAGAAGACCCCCGAGGGCTTCTACAACATCGAGAAGATGGTCCACCGGGTGACCGGAAGCGGCGGCCGGATGCTGCTGTGCGGCACCTGCATGGATGCCCGTGGGATCGCCGCGGGTGACCTGACCGAGGGGGCGGCCCGCAGCGGCATGGATGCGTTGTCGGCCGCCATCCTGGACGCCGACAAGGTCATGGTGTTCTGACCGTCACACCCCGCCCATGGGGGTGACGCCGACCGTCAGGTTGTCCTCGACGCTGCGGATTCCGGCGATGCTGCGGGCGGCCACGTGCAGGGCGCGGCGTTCGGTGTCCGAGCCGACCAGGCCGCTCAGGCGGGCGGTTCCGTTCTCCACCACCGCGTTGACGCGGGCGATGTCCAGCCATGGCTGGGCGGCCAGCAGGGCCTGCAGCCGGTCCTGCAGCAGGCGGTCGTCGACCAGGGAGTCGCCCGGCGGACGCTGCAGCGCCAGGGTCTTGATCAGGTCCGAACGGCTGACGATGCCGACGACGCGGCCGCCGCGCACCACCGGCACGCGCTTGACCCGGCGGCGCTCGAACAGGTCGACCACGTCCTCGATGGGCGTGTCCTCGGCAACGGTGATGAGGTCGCGCGACATGATGTCGGCGGCGCGGGTGCCGTGGGTGCGGATGAAGTCGGCTGCCTGCAGCGGCCGGCCGGCCAGCAGCCCGGCCCACCACGAGCGGTGCTCGGTGCCCTCGCCCCCGGCCCGCCACATCAGGTCGGCCTCGCTGACCACGCCGACCAGCGTGCCGCCCGAATCGACCACCGGCACGCCGCTGATGTGGCGCGACAGCAGCAACTCGGCGATGGTGGTGAGCGGGGTGTCGGGGGACACCGTGGCGACGTCGCTGGTCATCACTTCGCTGGCATGCATGGCGAGCCTCAGACGGTGGTTGCGCCGTAATAGAGGGTGACGGTGTGGCGGGCCTCGGCGAAGAACAGCCAGCGCTCGATGATGATCCCCAGCGCCACCGCCAGCGCCGCCAGCAGGCTGGCCGGCAGGGCGGCGGCGGGCAGGCCCAGGGCCAGCACGGTGGCCAGCAGCGGCAGGGTGAAGCCCAGGGTGCGGGCGATCAGGCGCAGCCGCACCGAATGCTTGCGGCCGATGGCGAAGCCCATCTCCTTGAGCAGGTAGTTGGGCTCGGAATGGGGCGATTCAAGAAAGCGCACGCGGCCCCATCTGCCCAGCCCGGTGGCGGTCTCGGGGGTGCTGGCGGCGGGGATGGTGCCGATGAAGGTCCAGTAGCCCTCCTTGGCCAGCCCCGACAGGGCGATCAGCACCAGCACCAATGCGTCGAACTCGGGCCGCCCCGCCCGCCACAGATGCAGCAGCGCGTTGAGCAGCACCGCCCCGGTCATCGCCGACAGCAGCAGGTAATTGGGCAGGACCCAGGAATTGTGCCACTGGTGGATGGGCTTCAGCGAGGCGTAGATCATGGCGGTGCAGGCGACGGTGACCACCGCGCCGATGGCGGTGGCGATGCCGCTGGCCCCGGCCACCGCGCCGGTGCGGCCCAGCAGCGCCCAGCTGACGGCGAAGATGGCGGCGGGCAGGAAGGTGACCAGGGCGGCCACGCCCTCGCGGGCCAGCCACGACGACTTCCACTGCGACACCGCCCGCCACGCCCGCTCGGGGTGCCCGAGATGGATCACCGAGGACAGCAGCCCCACCGCCACCAGCCCCAGCGCCAGGCCGGTGGACACCACCGCGAAGGCGCGGCTGTCGGGCAGCAGCCCGGCCGGCCCCAGCAGCGCCAGCAACAGCAGCAGGCCATAGCCGGCCCCGGCGGCGGTGGTGAAGAAGATGATGGAGAAGGCGGGATGCATGCTCTGTCACCTACCGCGACAGCACGCGGTCGGCCCAGCGGGCCAGCAGGTTGAGGTTGGCCGGCGGGGAGACGGCGGGGGCGGTGGAGATGGCCACCGGCACCGCCCGCGCCGGGCGCGGCGGCAGGTACTTGTTGACCGGCTTGTAGCCGATCTCGGGCATCAGGTCGAAGCCGCCGCGGTCCGCCACCAGCCGCGAGACGTTGGAGCTGGGATCGCCGAGATCGCCGAAATGGCGGGCCGAGACCGGGCAGACCATGACGCAGGCCGGCACCCGGTCGACCTCCTCCAGGTTCTTGTTGTAGATGCGGTCGATGCACAGGGTGCATTTCTTCATGGTGCCGGTATCGGTATCGAATTCGCGGGCGCCGTAGGGGCAGGCCCACGAGCACAGCTTGCAGCCGATGCACAGATCCTCGTCGACCAGCACGATACCGTCCTCGGCCCGCTTGTAGCTGGCCCCGGTAGGGCAGACGGTGACGCAGTCGGGGGTCTCGCAATGCAGGCAGGATTTGGGGAAATGGGTGGTGCGCGACGCGCCGCAACCGGCCACCGCGCTCCCCGATTCCACCCCCGCCTCGAACGTGTGGATGCGGTTGAACCACACCCCGTCGGGGGCGCGGCCATAGGGCTCCAGGTCGGTCAGCGGCGCCATGTGGCCGCCGGTGTTCCACTCCTTGCAGGCCACCGCGCAGGCGTGGCAGCCGACGCAGGTGTCGAGATCGATGACCAGCCCCAGCTTCTTCTGGTGGCCGTCGGCGGCGGGGCTGGCGGTGGGTAGCGAGGTCACGGCTGCTTGCTCCTCTCGCGGGCGCGCTGGCGGCGGCGGGTGCGCAGCCAGGTGCCGTAGCTGTTGATGGACGGCGATGGCGCCATGCCGGCCGGCAGGCCCTGGGGCTCGGCCTGGGGCGAGGTCTCGCCGGCCTCGTCGGCGGTCGCCGGTTCGATGGCGACCCGCAGGTCGTACCAGGCCGCCTGGCCGGTCACCGGGTCGGAATTGGAGAAGCGGGCGCCGCCGCGGTCGGGCAGCAATTCGTTGATGATGTGGTTGAGCAGGAAGCCTTGATGCGCCTCGGGCGCGTCCGCCTTCAGGTTCCACGCCCCCTGGCGCTTGCCGATGGCGTTCCAGGTCCACACGGTGTGGCGGTTGACCCCCTCCATCAGGCGCAGCCGCGCCTTGATGCGGCCATGCGGGCTGGCGATCCACACCCAGTCGCCGTTGGCCAGGCCCAGCTCGACACCCAGCGCCCGGCTCATGAAGATGTCGTTGTGGGCGTAGATCTGGCGCAGCCAGGCATTGTGCGAGCCCCAGGAATGATACATGGGCATGGGCCGCTGGGTGATGGCCGATAGCGGATACGCGGCCTGGTCGAAGGCCTCGTGCTCCAGCGGCTCGTACCACAGCGGCAGCGGATCGAAATAGGTGGCGATGCGCGGGCGCAGGTGGTCCGGCGGCTGGCGCTCGCCGAAGCCCTGGGCGGCGAGGCGGAAGCGCTGCAGCGGCTCGCTCCACAACTGGTGCACCACCGGCTCGGCGCGCTCGATGAAGCCCAGGCGCACCGCCGTTTCCAGGTAGTCCTTGTTGGCATGCTTGAAGAAGCGCTGCTCGGGCGGCAGCTCCTGCATCCAGAAGCAGTCGTTCTCCATGTAGCGCTCAAGCTGGTCCGGGTTGGGTTCGCCCCGCCCGTGCTCGGTGCCGTCGCGGCCGCGCCAGCCGGCCAGCGGCCCCAGCCCGGGCTGGCGCTGGTGGTTGACGATGTAGTCGGGATAGCCCCCCGGATAGCGCGCGCTGCCGTCCGGGTTGGCGAAGGCCGGCAGGCCCAGGCGTACCCCCAGCTCGATCAGCACGTCCTGGAACGGCCGCACATCGCGGTCGGGCGCCACCACCGGCCGGCGGATGGCGTCGGCGGGGCCGTCGGCGCTGCCGATGGGGCGGTCCAGCAGCGAGATGCAGTCCCAGCGCTCCAGATAGGTGGTGTCGGGCAGCACCAGATCGGCGAAGGACACGGTCTCGGAATCGAAGGCGTCGGAATAGACGATGAAGGGGATGCGGTATTCGCCGGTCGCCGGGTCCCGGTCGGTCAGCATGCGCATGACCGCGCCGGTGTGCATGGACGAGTTCCACGCCATGTTCGACATGTAGAGGAACAGCGTGTCGATGGGATAGGGATCGCCGGCCCAGGCGTTGGTGATCACCATGTGCAGCATGCCGTGCACCGCCAGCGGGTATTCCCACGAGAACGCCTTGTCCAGGCGCTCGGGCCGGCCGGCGGCATCCACCAGCAGATGCTCGGGTCCCAGCGGATAGCCCAGCGGGCTGCCGGCCAGGGGCTTGCCGGCGGCCGGCTCGCCGCGCCAGCCGGCGGGGAACGGACCCGGCGGCGCCGGGCGGGGATAGGGCGGCTTGTAGCGCCAGCCGCCGGGCACGTCGACGCTGCCCAGCAGCAATTGCAGCAGGTGCAGCGCGCGGCAGGTGTGGAAGCCGTTGGAATGGGCCGAGATGCCGCGCATGGCGTGCATGGCGACGGGACGCCCGATCATGCGGTCGTGGCGCCGCCCGGCCCAGTCGGTCCACGGCTGCTCGATCACCACCTGCTGCTGGAAGGCGACGTGGGCGATCTCGCCGGCGATGCGGCGGATGGTCTCGGCGGCGATGCCGCAGCGCTCGGCCACCGCCTCCGGCGCATAGGACGGGTCGAGGTAGCGCGCCGCCATCAGCTGGAACACCGGCACCGCGAAGCGGCCGTCGGGCAGCCGCTTCTCGCCCACCAGCAGCGGCGACAGATCGGCCCGCTCGGCCGGTACTGCGGTGTCGGCATCGCGGTCCCAGGCCAGCACCCGGCCCTGGCCGTCGCGGGCGAACAGGCCGTCATCGGCGCCGCCGGGATTGCGCACCACCAGCCACGGCGCGTTGGTGTAGCGGACCAGGTAGTCGAGGTCGATCCGGTCGGCCTTCAGCAACTCGTGCACCAGGGCCAGGGCGAACAGGCCGTCGGTGCCGGGGCGGATGCCGATCCATTCGTCGGCGATGGCGTTGTAGCCGGTCTTCACCGGGTTGATGCCGACGATCTTGGCCCCCGAGGCCTTCAGGCGCGACAGGCCGATCTTGATGGGGTTGCTGTCGTGGTCCTCGGCGACGCCGAACAGCAGCAGGTAGCGCGCCCGCTCCCAGTCCGGCTCGCCGAACTCCCAGAAGCTGCCGCCCAGGGTGTACATGCCGCCGGCCGCCATGTTGACCGAGCAGAAGCCGCCATGGGCGGCGTAGTTGGGGGTGCCGAACTGGGCCGCCCAATAGCCGGTCAGCGACTGGCTCTGGTCGCGCCCGGTGAAGAAGGCCAGCCTGGCCGGGTCGGTGTCGCGGATGCGGCGCAGCCGCTCGGTCACGATGGTCAGCGCCTCGTCCCAGCCGATGGCGCGGAACTCGCCCTTGCCGCGTTCGCCGGTCCGCAGCAGCGGGCTGCGCAGCCGGGCCGGCGAATATTGTTGCATGATGCCGGCCGAGCCCTTGCCGCAGATGACGCCGCGGTTGACCGGGTGGTTGCGGTTGCCGTCGATGAAGCGGATGCGGCCTTCCTGCAGGTGCACCTTCACGCCGCAGCGGCAGGCGCACATGTAGCAGGTGGTGGTCTTGACCTCGTCCTCGACCTCGGGCGACAGCTCGACCCGTTCCCTGGGCGCGGTGAAGCGCTGCCACCAGGACTCCTTGCGCGGCCTGGGATCGGCGCTGCCCGACACCTCGGTCGGCTGGGGATCGAAGGCGAAGCGCGGCAGGTCGTGAGGGTCGCCCGGACCGTCCGCCATCAATGCACCGTCCGTCCGCCCTGGCGCAGCGCCTCGACGATGCCGGCGGGGGTGTCGGCGACCACCACGCCGGCCTCCTCCAGCGCCGCGCGCTTCGAGGCGTAGCTGCCGCGATTGCCCATGACGATGGCCCCGGCATGGCCCATCTTCTTGCCCGGCGGCGAGGCGGCGCCGGCGATGAACGACACCACCGGCTTGGTCATGGTGGCGGCGAAGGCCGCCGCCTCCTCCTCCATGGCGCCGCCGATCTCGCCCACCAGCACCACCGCGTCGGTGTTGGCATCGGCCTCGAAGGCGGCCAGGGCGTCGCGGCTGGTGGTCCCCACCATGGGATCGCCGCCGATGCCGATGAAGGCCGATTCGCCCATGCCCTCGGCCACCAGATTGAGGCAGACGAGGGTGCCGAGGCTGCCCGAACGCGAGATCACCCCCACCCGCCCGGGCTTGAACACCCGGTCGTTGAAGGCCGGCATGATGCCGACGAAGCACTCGCCCGGGGTCACCAGGCCGGCGGTGTTGGGGCCGACGATGCGGGTCCCCGATTCCCGCGCCGCGGCGTGGATGCGCATGACGTCGTGGCTGGGGATGTGCTCGGTCAGGATGATCAGGGTCCTGACCCCGGCGCGGCAGGCATCCTCGGCGGCGGCCAGGGCGGCGGCGGGCGGGATGAACATCACCGCCACGTCCACCGGCTCGACCTCGGCCGCCTCCTCGGCGGTGGCGAAGACCGGCACGTTGCAGTGGATCTCACCCGCCCGCTTGGGGTTGACGCCCCCCACCACGTTGGTGCCGTAGGCCTGCATCTGCTCGGTCCAGAAGGTGCCCTGCTTGCCGGTGATGCCCTGGACCAGGACCCGGTCGCTGCCGTGTAGGATCATCGTGCCGCCTCCACCGCCGCGCGGACCGCGTCTTCCATGCGGTCATAGGGTTCGAAGCCCAGGCGCTCGCGCACCAGGCGCACCGCCTCGTCCTCGTTGGTGCCGTGGATCGAGAAGAAGGCCGGCAGGTTGGGCCGCAGCTCCAGCCAGGCCTTGACCACCCCCTCGGCCATCACGTCGGTGCGGGCGAAGGCGCCGCAGAAATTGATGATCAGGCTTTTGACCCCGGGATTGGCCAGCACCAGCTCCAGCGCCGGGGTGGCCTTGGTATAGGCCTCGCCGCCGATTTCCAGGAAGTTGGCCGGCTTGCCGCCGAAATGGGCGATGACGTCCATGGTGGTCATGGTCAGGCCGGCGCCGTTGGCCAGGACGCCGACGCTGCCGTCCAGCTCGATGTATTTGAGCCCGAGGTCGCGGCCGCGCTGCTCCAGCCGGGTCATGCGCTCGGCCGCCCCCCAGCCGGCGATGTCGGGCTGGCGGAAGGCGCTGGACTCATCCAGGACGAACTTGCAGTCCAGCGCCACCAGCCGCCCGTCCCGCAGCTCGGCCAGCGGGTTGATCTCCACCAGCTCGGCGTCGCGGGTCCGCCACACCCGGTAGAGGTCGGCGAGGAAGCCGGCGGTGGCCGCCGGCACGTCGAGGCCGGCCAGCATGCCGGCGGCGGCGGTGATGTCGAAGCCCTCGCGGATGCCGGGACTGGCGCGGCGGATGGCCTCGGGGTGGCTGTCGGCCACCTCCTCGATGTCCATGCCGCCCTCGGTCGAGAACATCACCAGCGGGCCGCGGCTGGCCGGGTCGTCCAGCACCGCGGCATAGAACTCGCGGGCGATGTCGGCCTTTTCCTCGACCAGCAGGCGCTCGACCACGTAGCCGCCGATCATCATGCCCAGGATGTCCTCGGCGCACGAGGCCGCCTCCTCGGGGGTGTCGGCGACCTTGACTCCGCCCGACTTGCCGCGCTTGCCGGCCGGCACCTGGGCCTTGATCACCACCGGTCCGATCTCGACGGCGATGGCTTCGGCCTCCTCGGCCGACTGGGCCAGCCGGCCCCGGGGCACCGCCAGCCCGTCCTGGGCGAGGATGCGCTTGCCTGCATATTCTTCGAAGTTCATGAGGTCCTCACTTGCCGTATTTTTCCCAATGGCGGCCGAACAGCTCGTCCTCGCCCGGTTTGTCCTCGGGAATGGGGGTGACCAGGTGGGTGATGTTGAGGAAGTGGCGGTAGTTCAGGTTCTCGGTGATGCTGTTCCTGCCCCAGGTGCCGCAGCCCATGGACAGGGTGAAGTTGAGCCCGCTGTTGAAGCCGCCGCCATTGCCGAAGGTGTGGGCGAAGTTGACCAGCACCCGCACCACCTCCAGCTCCTCGGCGAGGCGGCGGGCGTGGTCCATGTCGTTGGTGTGGATGCCGCAGGAATGGCCGCGCCCCTGGAAGTCGAGGATGCGCCGCACCTGGTCCTTGGCGGCGTTGAAATCGGCGGCGCGGTAGACGGCCAGGACCAGCGACAGCTTCTCGCCCGAGAACGGGTGCGCCTTGCCCACCCCGTCCTCCTCGACCATGAAGAAGCGGGCCTTCTTCGCCTCCTCGGGCAGGCCGACCCGCTCGGCGAACACCGCCGCGTCGCGGGCGATGAGATCGCGGCTGAGCTTGCCGCCCTTGAACAGCGCCTCCTGGATGCGCCTGGCCTGGTCGGGCGGGGCCAGCCAGCCGCCGGCCCGCTCCAGCGCGGCGATGGCCTGGTCGTAGACCGAATCCAGGATCACCAGCGAATTCTCCGACGAGCACGAGGTGGCGTTGTCGAAGCACTTGGAGTCGCGGATCTTCCCGGCGGCGGCGTCGAAATCGGCGGTCTCGTCGATGATCACCGGCACGTTGCCGGCGCCGACTCCGATGGCCGGGGTGCCGCTGCCATAGCCGGCGCGGACGTTGTTCTGCGAGCCGGTGATGACGACCAGGTCGACCGCCTTCATCAGCGCCTCGGTGAGCGGCTTCGAGGCGTCGGGCAGCACCTGCACCAGATCGGCGGGCAGATTGATGGCGGCCAGCGCGTCGCGCATCAGCTCGACGGTGCGGGCGGTGGTCTGCATGCCGCTGGGCGAGGGCGAGACGATCACCGCGTTGCGCCCCTTCAGCGCCATCATCGCCTTGTTGACCGGGGTCGCCGACGGGTTGGTCGAGGGGGTGACCGCCGCCACCACCCCCACCGGCTTGGCGTATTTCACCAGCCCCAGGGCGGGATCCTCCTCGATCACCCCGACCGAGCGCGCCCGCAGCAGGTCGCGCAGGGTGCCGAAGGTCTTGCGCTGGTTCTTGGTCACCTTGTCCTCGACATTGCCCAGCCCGGTGTCCTTGACCGCCAGCTCGGCCAGCATGCGGGCGTTTTCGGGCTTGTAGAGCGCCCAGGCCAGCGCGGTCACCGCCTCGTCGGCGCGCTCCTGCGAGGCGTTGGCGAAGGTGCGCTGGGCGCGCCGGGCGCGCTCGACCACCTCGCCGACGACCTGTTGTTCGTTGCCGCCGCCGGTATCGGCGTGCTTGGGGGATGGCATCGGCATCACGTGTACCCTTTCCTGGATTTTCCCTGGCGCCCGATCAGCGCACGGAGGAGCGGCCACAGCGACCACAGGACGAACAGGGCGGCGAGGCCCAGGATGGTGGCGCTGATGGGACGCTGGACGAAGATGGTGTAGTCGTTGTCGTAATTGGCCAGCGAGGTGAGGAAGTAGCGCTCGGCCAGCGGCCCCAGGATCACCCCCAGCACCAGCGGCGCCGAGGGGAAGCCGGTGCGCTTCATGACGTAGCCGAGGGCGCCGAAGGCCAGGCACACCCAGACGTCGAAGAAGTTGTTCCGCACCCCGTAGGCGCCGACGATGCTGAGCACGATGATGAAGGCCCCGAGGATCGCCGGCGGGGTGCGCATCAGGGTCGAGAAGCCGCGCGACACCAGCGCCGCGGCGACGATCATCAGCAGGTTGGCGAGCAGCATGCTGGCGAAGATGGTGTAGACCGTCTCGACGCTGCCGGTGAACAGCAGCGGCCCCGGGCTGACCCCGTGCAGCATCATCGCCGCCAGCATGATGGCGGTGGCGGCACTGCCCGGAATCCCCAGGGTCAGCAACGGGATCAGGGCGGCGCCGGTGGTGGCGTTCTTGGCCGCTTCGGGGGCGGCCAGGCCCTGCTCGATACCGGTGCCGAAGTCGCGGCCGCGGCCCGAGGCCTGCTTCTCGACGCCGTAGGCGATGACCGCGCCGACGGTGGCGCCGGCCCCGGGGATCATGCCGATCATGCAGCCGATGCCGGTGCCGCGCCCGATGGAGCCCTTGATCCGCCACAGATCGCCCGCCGACAGGCCGCGCCCGCCGCCACCCTCGCGGCGCACCGATAAATCGGGCTTGGCGGCGATCAGATCGACCACCTCGCCGATGGCGAACAGGCCGATCATCACCACCGTGAAATTGATGCCGCTCTGCATCTCGGAGACGCCGAAGCCGAAGCGCGGCAGGCCGTACATGGGATCGACCCCGATGGTGCCGATCAGCATGCCGATGAACAGCGACAGCATGCTGATCACCGGCCGGTCCTTGGCGATGGCGATCACCGACAGCAGGCCCAGGACGGTGGCGGCGAAGAATTCCGGCTGGTCGAAGCGCAGCGCGAACTGGGCGAAGGGCGGCGCGGCGAAGGTCAGCAGGATGGCGCTGACCAGCCCGCCGGTGGCCGAGGCGGTGATGGCGATGGCCAGCGCCCGCCGCGACTGGCCCTTGCGGGTCAGGGGATAGCCTTCCCAGCAGGCCGGCAGCGAGGCCGGGGTGCCGGGGATGTTGATGAGAATGGACGAGATCGAGCCGCCGAACACCCCGCCGGCATAGATGCCGCCAAGGAAGGCCATGGCCTGGGTCGGCGCCATCAGATAGGTGAAGGGCAACGCCATGGCCATGGCGTTGACGAACGAGATGCCGGGCAGCGCGCCGGCGACCACGCCGACCAGCAGGCCGATCACCAGCACGGCGAAGTTGAACGGCTGGAACGCTCCGGCGAAGCCGGCACCGATCAGGTCGAAGACTTCCATTTTGCCCTCAATAGATGCCGATGGCCTGATACAGCCCGGTGGTGGCGGCGGTGAAGACGCCGCGGCCGCGATCCAGCGGCATCTGCGCCAGGGCGACGAAGACGTAGAGCAGCACCACGGTGCCGATGGCCGCCACCGGGACCAGCACCACCGCCCGCCGGATCCCGCCCAGGACGCACCAGGCGGCCAGGAACAGCAGCGTCGCCACGGCGAAGCCCATCATCTCGATGGCGTAGCCGTAGGCGAAGGTCATCGCCACCCCGGCCCAGGCCAGCCGCCGGTTATAGACGGGGCGGCCGGCCGCCGCCGGTGCGGCCTCGGGCGGCGGCGCGCGCAGGCCGGCCCAAACCACCCGCACCAGCCAGAACGCGGCGCACAAGCCGACCAGCCACAGCAGCATGGTCGGCCACAGCGTCGGCCCGGCCTCGCCCTCGCCCACCAGCGCCGCCGCCTCGGGATTGGGCAGCAGATAGCCGGGCAGCACCAGCGCGGCCACCACGATCAGCGCCGGTGGCGCCGCGCGGAGGAGAAGGGCGGTGGCGCGGGTCATGGCTATTTCTGGCTCTGCTGCTCGGCGCCGAAGCGGTCCAGGTAGCCCTTCACCGTGTCGTGGAACTTCACCACCACCTGCTGCGCCTGATCGGGGGTCATCTTCTCGGTGCAGGTATAGGTCTCGCGGCAGAATTTCTGCCATTCCGGCTTGTCGAGCACCTGGTTCATGGCGGCGGCCAGGCGGTCGACGATCTCCTTGGGTGTCTTGGCCGGCACCGCGATGGTGCGGAAATTGGGCAGGTCGCTGATCTGCAGCCCCAGTTCCATCGACGCGGTCACGTCGGGGAAGGACTCGTGGCGCTTGGCGTCGAACACCATCAGCGGCCGCAGGTCGCCCGACTTGATGAACTGGGCGACGTCGCCCGGCTCCTCGTACAGGGCGTCGGTGTGGCCGCCGACGGTCGAGGCATAGCGCTCGGCCGGCTTGGCGAAGGGCACGTTCTTGGCCTGGAAGCCCTGCGAGGCGAGGTAGCGGACGGTGATGTCGTCCTGGGTGCCCAGGCCCGAGGTCGCCACCCGCAGCTTGCCCGGATTGGCCTTGGCGGCATCGAGGAACTCCCGTGCCGTCTTGTACGGGCTGTTCTTGGGCACGAACAGCATGGACGGCGAGTTCTGCATCATCGCCACCACCTGGAAGTCCGAGGGCTTGGCGGTGCCCAGGCCGGCCGCCCACGACGACACCGACAGGGCGATCAGGGTGGCGACCGAATAGCCGTCGGCGGGGTTGGTCAGCAGCCGCGTCAGCCCGGCATTGCCCGACGCGCCGGAGATGTTGGCGACCGGGATCGCCACGCCCAGCACCGGCTCGGCCAGCCGGGCGGTCTGGCGCCCCATCAGGTCGGCGCCGCCGCCGGGGCCGAAGGTGACGATCATCTCGATGGGCCGCGACGGGTACTTCTCCTGGGCCAAGGCGGGCGAGATAGCGAGCAGGCCGGCGAGCGCGGAGACGGCAATCTTCGATGCGGTCATGGCGTGTTCTCCCGGTAGTTGATCTTCAGTGCCGGAGCGCGGATGCGTGCTCCTCGGCCAGCAGGCGGGCGACGGTGGCGGAATTCAGGCGCGCCTCGGGGCTGTCGGCGCGCGAGGTCAGCATGATCGGCACCGAGGCCCCCAGCACCACCCCGGCGGCGCTGGCGCCCATGAAATGGACCATCATCTTGAACAGGGCGTTGCCGGCATCGATGTCGGCCACCACCAGGGCGTCGGCATGGCCGGCCACCGGATGGTCGATGCCCTTGACCCGCGCCGCGTCCGGCGACATGGCGACGTCGAAGGGCAGCGGGCCGTGGACCAGGGCGTTCTTGACGGCGCCGTCGCGGCAGCGCGCCGCCACCTCGGCCGCCTCCAGCGACGACTGGATGCGGTCGGTGACCTCCTCGGTGCTGGACAGCAGCGCCACCCGGGGCTCGGGGATGGACAGCGCATGGGCGAGATCGACCACGTTGCGCACGATGTCCACCTTGGCCTCCACCGAGGGCCGGATGTTGACCGCCGCGTCCGAGACGATCAGGCCGCGCGTCCAGCCCGGCACCGCCATGAAGAAGGCGTGGGTGAAGCGCCGTCCCGCCCGCAGCCCGCCCTGCTTCTGCAGCGCCGCCAGCATCAGGGTGTCGGTGTGCAGGTGGCCCTTCATCACCGCCATGCACTCGCCGTCATGGGCCAGCGCCACCGCGCGCCGCGCCGCATCGGCGTCGTCGCCGGCCCGCTCGATGCGCACGCCGTCCAGCGGCCAGCCCATCTCCTTGGCCATGCGGCGGATGTCCATGGCATCGCCCACCAGCACCGGCTCCAGCACCCCCTGCTCGCGCGCCTGCCGCGCCCCGGCCAGGGCGTAGGGCGAGGCGGCGGCGGCCACCGCGGTCGGCATCGGCGGCAGCCGGCGCGCGGTTTCCAGCAGGCGGATGGGACAGGCGTAATGCAGCGGCATGGCGGACCCTCAGGCGACCGAATAGGCGCGGTACTTGTCGAGCATGCGGGCCGGTTTCTTCAGGGCGTCGCGGCGGAACGGCTCGCCCAGCGCCTGGGTCACCATGACCTCCAGGATGGTCGGCCGGTTCGAGGCCGCCGCCTGGCGCAGGGCGTCGCCCAGCTGGTCGCGCTGGTCGATGCGCATTCCCTCGGCGCCCATGGCCTTGGCCACCGCGGCGAAGCTGGGGTTTTCCAGGTTGGTGCCGACGAAGCGGTTGGCGTAGTAGTCGATCTGGTTCTTCTTCTCGGCCCCCCATTGGCCGTTGTTGAACACCACCGCCACCACCGGGATGTTCTCGCGCACGCAGGTCAGCGTCTCCTGCAGGCTCATGCCCCAGGCGCCGTCGCCGACATAGGCGATGGCCGGGCGGTCGGGGCAGGCGACCTTGCAGCCCATGGCGGTGGGGAACGCGTAGCCGCAATTGCCGAAGCTCATGGCGGCGAAGAAGCTGTTGGGGCGGGTGAAGGTGAGATGGCTGTTGGACAGCGAGCAGATGTTGCCGATGTCGGTGGTCACCATGGCGTCCGCCGGCATCGCCTTCTCCAGTTCGCGCAGGGCGGCGCGCGGGGCGATCGGGCTGCCGGTGTCGGCGCATTGGGAATCCAGCTCCTGCTGCCAGTCCTGCCTGGCCCGGCGGATTTCCGCCATGCGCTGGTCGCGGTTGCCGTGGGCGGCCGGGCTCAGGGCCTGGAGCCGGCGCAGGATCTCGGCGGCGGCCAGCCCGGCATCGCCAAGGACGCCGATCCCGATCGGCTTGACCAGCCCGAGCATGCGGTGGTCGATATCGACCTGGATGATGCGGGCATTCTTCGGCCAGTAATCGATGCCGTATTGCGGCAGGGTGCCGAACGGCCCCAGCCGGGTGCCCAGGGCCAGCACCACGTCGGCCTGGGACATGATCGCCATGGCCGCCTTCGAGCCGTTATAGCCGAGCGGGCCGCACATCAGCTCGTGCCCGTCCGGGAAGGAATCGTTGTGCAGGTAGCTGGCCACCACCGGCGCCCCCAGGTGCTCGGCCAGCGCCACCGCCTGCGGCACGCCGCCCGCCATCACCACGCCGCCGCCCGAGATGATCACCGGGAAGCTGGCCTGGGCCAGCATCTCCGCCGCCTGCTGCAGGCTGTCCGGTCCGCCGGCCGAGCGCTCGATGCGCAGCGGGCTGGGAATCTGGACGTCGATCTGGCCGTAGAAGAAGTCGCGCGGGATGTTGACCTGGGTCGGGCCGCGCTCGAACATGGCCAGGTCGAAGGCCCGGGCGGTGAACTCGGCGATGCGGTCGGGGCGGTTCACGTGGCCCTGCCAGCGGGTGATCTTCTCGAAGAAGGGCATCTGCTCGACTTCCTGGAAGCCGCCGTGGCCCATGGTCGCGGTGCCCGATTCCGGGGTCAGGCAGACCACCGGCGAATGGGCCCAATAGGCGGCGGCGATGGCGGTGACGAAATTGCTGATGCCGGGACCGTTCTGGGCGATGCACACGCCATGGCGGCCGCTGGCCCGGGCATAGCCGTCGGCCATGTGCCCGGCGCCCTGCTCGTGGGCGGTGGAGATGAAGCGGATGCCGGCCGGCTCGAACAGGTCGAGGGCGTCCATGAACGCCGACCCGACGATGCCGAAGACGTCGGTCACGCCGTTGGCGGCCAGGGTTTCGACAAAGGCTTCGCTGGGCGTCATGGTCGGCATGCAGCTTTCTCCATGTCGAAAGGGTGAGACTTGCGCGCCACCTCATGTTGCGCCGCAATAAAGGCGGGCAGCTTCACGTCGAATGACTGTCAGTTAAGGTCGCGCCGGGCCGGCGGCAGCCGTTTGGTGGGCTGATGGGCCAAGTGGGTAGCGCTTACGGAATTTGCGCCGTGGCCCGGTCGCGATGGGGGTATGGATCAGATTTCGGCGAGATGCCGCCGCGCCGTCTCGGCCCAGCTTCCGTCACCGTCGAGTTCGAGGTAGCGGCGCCAGTGGCGCCGCGCCTCCTGCCGCCGCCCGGCCCATTGGCAGCACTGGGCCAGGTTGTAATGGGCGTCGGCATAGGCCGGATCGGCCGCCACCGCACGGGTCAGGCAGCGGATGGCGGCGGCCAGGTTGCCGGTCTCGGCCAGCAGCAGGCCGCGGTTGTACCACGCCTCGGCCAGGTCCGGCCGGTGCCGCAGCGCCTCGCCATAGGCCCGGGCGGCCTCGTCGTAGAGGCCGCATTCCCACAGGATGGTACCCAGGTTGAACCACGCCTCGGCGAAGCCGGGAAGCAGCGCCAGCGCCCTGCGATAGGCGGCGACGGCGTCCAGGGGGTGATCGGCCCGCTCGGCGGCGACCCCCGTCTCGAACCATTCCTCCGCCGACCGCGCCATGGCACCCCCCGCACCCTCGATGCCGGCCCGAGGATAGGGGGAACAGGTTCCCGCCCGGTTAAGTCCGGAGGTAAAAACGCTTTGCAATGATGATTAGCAAATATCCAATCCGCGGCCGGGTGCGCGGCCTGAACCCGCAGGGTCCGTGCCGTTTTCCCCACCCGATGGGTTTGGCATGACCTTTGCGCAGGGGTCTATCCAAAGAAATAAGACCATCGGGAAACGTCTCCGCCCGGCCGCCGCGACGGTGGCCGCTTCGACCTTTCCCGGTGCTCGCCCCACGCGTTCTTGGAGAGGTGCGGACCGATGCTCGACGATTGCCAGACCACCTTGGAAACCGACGTGGAGGCCCGCTTCGGCATCCAGCGCCGCGACTTCATGAAGTTCTGCGCCGCCCTGGCCGCCACCATGGGCCTGCCCAAGGGCGCGGATGCCCAGATCGCCGCGGCCATCACCAAGAAGGAACGCCCCTCGGTCATCTGGCTGCACCACCAGGAATGCACCGGCTGCTCGGAATCGCTGCTCAGGTCCGAGCACCCGACGCTGGAGAAGCTGATCCTCGACATCATCTCGCTGGACTACCACGAGACCCTGTTCGCCGCCGCCGGCCACCAGGCCGAGGCCGCCCGCCTGGCCGCCATGGAGAAGAACAAGGGCAAGTACATCCTGGTGGTGGAAGGCGCCATCCCGACCAAGGACGGCGGCATCTACTGCAAGATCGGCGGCCAGACCTCGCTGGAGCTGACCCGGCAATGCGCCGAGCACGCGGCGGCCATCGTCGCGGTGGGGTCGTGCGCCTCGTGGGGCGGCATGCCCTCGACCCCGCCCAACCCGACCGGCTCGGCCGGCGTCGGCGAGGCCCTGGGCCGCAAGGACATCGTCACCATCCCCGGCTGCCCGCCCAACCCCTACAACATCCTGGCCACCGTGGTGCACTTCCTGACCTTCGGCAAGCTGCCGGCGCTGGACGACAAGGGCCGGCCGCTGTTCGCCTATGGCCGCCTGATCCACGAGAATTGCGAGCGCCGCGCCCATTTCGACGCCGGCCGCTTCGCCCTGGACTTCGGCGACGAGGGCCACCGCAAGGGCTATTGCCTCTACAAGCTGGGCTGCAAGGGTCCCGAGACCTACGCCAACTGCCCCTCGATCCTGTTCAACGACGTCGGCACCGGCTCGTGGCCGGTGGGGACGGGGCATCCGTGCATCGGCTGCACCGAGAAGGGCATCGGCTTCGCCAAGCCCATCCATGCCCTGGCCGAGCTGCAGAACCAGCGGCCGCCGGCGGGCTATCCGCGCATTTCCGAGGAGCAGGGGACGGGCGCCACGGCCGGCGCCGCCGCGCTGGTGGCCGGCATCGCCGGCGTCGCGGTCGGGGCCGGCGCGGTGCTGGCCAAGAACCTGGGCAAGTCCGAAAAGTCCGAGGACGGACAGGAGTAGCCGCCCATGACCATCAATCGACGCGACTTCCTGTGCCGGGCGGCGGCCGGAACGGCGGCCGTATCGGCCACCGCCGTGCTGGCCCCGGCCCCGGCCGAGGCCCGCGGCAACCTGCCGATCCCCGAACAGGCGGTGGGGCTGCTGTACGATTCCACCCTGTGCATCGGCTGCAAGGCCTGCATGTCCGCCTGCAAGGAGGCCAACCAGCTGGGCCTCGAGGACAATGTGGGCGAAAAGCTGTGGGACACCCCGCTGGAGCTGTCGGGCAAGACCTACACGGTCATCAAGATCTACCAGCACGGCACCATGGCCGAGAAGGACAAGGCCGAGAACGGCTTCGCCCACCTGAAGCGCCAGTGCCTGCACTGCGCCGATCCCTCGTGCGTCTCGGCCTGCCCGGTCAACGCCATGACCAAGGACGGCCCGCTGGGCATCGTCGAGTACGACAAGGACGCCTGCATCGGCTGCCGCTACTGCGTCGCCGCCTGCCCGTTCGGGGTGCCGCAGTTCCAGTACGACACGCCGACCCCCGAGATCGCCAAGTGCCAGCTGTGCAAGCACCTGCTGGCCGAGGGCCGCATCCCGGCCTGCGCCCAGTCCTGCCCCACCGGCGCCACCCTGTTCGGCAGCTATCCGGCGCTGTCGGCCGAGATCGACCGGCGCAAGGCGATGGCGCCCGGCGCCGCCGCCACCTTCCCGCGGCGCACGGTGGATTCGGGCGACGTGCACGAAAAGGCGGCGCCCCAGTACGTCGAGCACGTCTACGGCCAGTCCGAGGTCGGCGGCACCCAGGTGCGCTACCTGTCGGGGGTTCCCTTCGACAAGCTGGGCCTGCCCACCGGTTTGCCGGAGCGGTCCTATTCCTCGGTCTCCGAGACGCTGCAGCACACCCTTTACGGCTACCTGGCGGCACCGGCGGTGGTGCTGGGCGGCCTGGTCGTCGCCGCCCTGCGCGGCGCGCGCGATCACCACGACGAGGAGTGAGGCGCATGGAAACCACCTACAAGATCCCCAGCGAGGTGGTCGCCGCCAAGGTCGACCATCGCCCGCGCCCGCTGGGCGGCCCATGGATCACCCCGGTGACCACCGTCCTGGCCATCCTCGCCGTGATCGGACTCTACTTCATCCTCAAGCGCTTCATCTTCGGCCTGGGGGCGGTCGCCAACATCAACAACGGCTTCCCCTGGGGCATCTGGATCGCCTGGGACGTGGTCATCGGGACCGGCCTGGCCTGCGGCGGCTACGTCATGGCGCTGATGACCTACATCCTGAACCGCGGCGAATACCATCCGCTGGTGCGCCCGGCCCTGACCGCCTCGCTGTTCGGCTACAGCCTGGGCGGTCTGTCGGTGCTGGTCGATCTGGGCCGCTGGTGGAACTTCTGGCACATCCTGTCGCCGGCCTATTTCCATCCCGATTCTGTGATGTTCGAAGTGGCCATGTGCATTGCCATCTACATCATGGTGATGTGGATCGAGTTCACCCCCGCCTTCCTGGAAAAGTGGGGGATGCGGGACGCCAAGGCCAAGCTGAACAAGGCCATGCCGTACTTCATCGCGCTGGGCGTGCTGCTGCCGACCATGCATCAAAGCTCGCTGGGTTCGCTGCTGGTGGTCTACGGCTACCAGATCCACGGGCTGTGGCAGACGGTGATGCTGCCGCTGCTGTTCCTGACCTCGGCCATCGGCTTCGGCTTCGCCATGGTGATCTTCGAGGCGGCCTGGGCCTCGGCCGGGTTCAAGCGCGACATCCGCCCCGAACTGCCGATGCTGGCCAAGATCGGCAAGATCCTGATGGGGGTGATGGCGGCGTACCTGATCCTGCGGCTGGGCGACCTCATCGTCGGCGGCCGCATCGGGCTGGTCTTCACCTCGGGTTTCCTCAGCCTGATGTTCCTGATCGAGATGGCGCTGTTCGCGGTGCCGCTGGTGATTCTGTCCAAGCCGGCCAACCGCAAGCGTCTGTCCAAGCTGTTCATCGCCGCCTGCTCGATGATCGCCGCCGGCGCGCTGTACCGCATCGACGCCTTCCTGGTCGCCTACCAGACCGGGCCGGGCTGGAACTACTTCCCCAGCGTGCCGGAGATCATGGTCACGGTCGGCCTCGTGGCCATCGAGATCCTGGCCTACATCGTCTTCGTCCGCTTCTTCCCCGTCCTTCCCGGCCATTCCAGCGCGCCCGTCCGCTGAGCCCTCAAGGAGTGTGAACCGTGTCCAAGCGAATCACCATCGACCCCATCACCCGCATCGAGGGCCACCTGCGCATCGACGTCGAGGTGGACAACGGCAAGGTCACCAAGGCGTGGTCGTCGGGCCAGATGTGGCGCGGCGTCGAACTCATCCTGCTCGGCCGCGATCCGCGTGACGCCTGGGCCATCACCCAGCGCATCTGCGGCGTCTGCACCACCGTCCACGCCATCACCTCGGTGCGCGCGGTGGAGAACGCGCTGGGCCTGGACGTGCCGGTGAACGCCCAGTTCATCCGCAACATGATCGCCTCGGCCCATGCCCTGCACGACCACATCGTGCATTTCTACCACCTCTCGGCGCTCGACTTCGTCGATGTGGTCTCGGCGCTGAAGGCCGATCCGGCCAAGGCCTCGGCGGTGGCGGAATCGCTGTCCGACTGGCCGATGAACTCGAAGCAGGTGATGGCCCAGACCCAGGACAAGCTGAAGACCTTCGTCGGCAGCGGCCAGTTGGGTCCCTTCGCCAACGGCTATTGGGGCCACCCGGCCATGAAGCTGTCGCCGGAAGTCAACCTGCTGGCGGTGGCCCACTACCTGCAGGCGCTGGAGGCCCAGCGCCACGCCAACAAGATCGTCACCATCCTGGGCTCGAAGTCGCCGCACATCCAGAACCTGGCGGTGGGCGGCGTCTCCAACCCCATCGCCACCGATTCCCAGTCGGTGCTGACCATCGAGCGCCTGCTGGCGGTCAAGGAGCACATCGACGCCCTGGGCGACTTCGTGCGCAAGGTCTACCTGCCCGACGTCGCCGCCATCGGCGCCTTCTACGCCGACTGGACCAAGTACGGCGCCGGCGTGAAGAACTACATCTCGTCGCCCGACTTCCCCATGGATTCCAAGGGCACCCAGTTCATGGTGCCGGGCGGCCACGTGCCGGGCGGCGACCTCTCCAAGTACAAGCCGTTCACCAAGTTCGGCGACGAGTACCTGATGAAGGGCGTCGAGGAATCGGTCAAGCACGCCTGGTACGAATATTCCAAGCCCGGCCCGCTGCACCCCTATGAGGGCGAGACCAAGCCGCACTACACCGACTTCCAGGACGACGGCAAGTACAGCTGGCTGAAGGCCCCCACCTTCTATGGCGAGCGCGCCCAGGTGGGACCGCTGGCCAACGTGCTGTGCGGCCTGGCCGCCGGCCACCAGCCGACCATCACCTACGCCACCAAGACGCTGGAGACGGTGGGCAGCCTGCTCGGGACCAAGGTCGGGCCGGAGATCCTGCACTCCACCATCGGCCGCCACGCCGCCCGCGCCATCCGGTCCGGCGTCATGCAGGAGGTGCTGGCACAGAACTGGGCCATGCTGATCGAGAACATCGGCAAGGGCGACGTCGCCACCTTCAACAAGCCGGTCTTCCCCAAGGGCGAGGTCATGGGCTTCGGCATGCACGAGGCGCCGCGCGGCCTGCTGTCCCACTGGACGGTCATCCGGGACGGCAAGATCGCCAATTACCAGTGCGTGGTGCCCTCGACCTGGAACGCCGGCCCGCGCGACGAGAAGGACGCCATCGGCCCCTACGAGGCCTCGCTGATGGACAACCCCATCGCCGATGCCGAACTGCCGCTGGAGGTCCTGCGCACGGTCCATTCCTTCGACCCCTGCCTGGCCTGCGCCGTCCACGTCCAGGACGAGGAAGGCAACCCGGTGGTGCAGGTGAAGGCGCTGTAGCGTATATTACCCCTCCCCCCGGCGAAGCCGGGGGGAGGTCGGGAGGCGATGGCCTTGCCGTATCCGTAGCCTCATCCTGAGGAGCCCCCTTTGGGGGCGTCCCGAAGGGTGAGGCGGGCCAAGGGTATGGTGCGACGGGCATCGTGCGACGGGCCACGTCCTTCGAGACGCCGCCTTCGGCGGCTCCTCAGGATGAGGCCCGAACCAGAAAGAGGGTGTGCGTTTCATGCGGGCAGTGGTTCTGGGCGTCGGCAACATCCTGATGTCGGACGAAGGGGTGGGGGTCCACGCCGTCACCCGGCTGATGGAGGAGTACCAACTGCCGCCCGAGGTCGAGGCCATCGACGGCGGCACCTCGGGCATGGACTGCCTGGACCGCATCGCCGACGCCGATCTGCTGCTGATCGCCGATTGCATGCGGCGCAAGGACACCGCCCCCGGCAGCATCACCCGCATCGCCGACGACGAGATCGCGGCCTATTTCCGCACCCGCATCTCGCCGCACCAGGTCGGGCTGTCGGACGTGCTGGCCGCCTGCACCTTCCAGGGCATCGCGCCGAAGAAGGTGGTGATGATCGGGGTGCAGCCCGAATCCTTCGACACCGCCATGGAGCTGACCCCCGCCGTCGCCGCCGTGCTGCCCGAGGTCATCGACCGCCTGATCGCCGAGCTGGGCGCCGCCGGCATCGCCGTCGCGGCCAAGGCGGCCTGAGCATGTGCATGGCGGTTCCCTCGCGCATCGTCGCCATCGACGGCGCCGTCGCCACCGTCGAGGCGTTCGGCCAGACCCGCCAGTGCAGCCTGATGCTGCTGGGCGAGGAGGCGGCGGTGGGCGACTACGTCATCCTGGGCGCCGGCGGCACCTTCGCCGCCGAAAAGGTGCCCGAGGAGGCCGCCCTGGCGGCGCTCGACTATCTCGCCGAGGTGCTGGAGTCGGGCCGGGCCTGATGCTGCCCGAGTCCCGCATCCATATCGCCCTGCGCACTTCCGCCGGCCGGGTGGCGGCGGTCGAGGTGCGCTCCACCCGCATGGTCGAGGCCGCCGGCCGCTTCGCCGGGCGCCGCCCGGACGAGGTTCTCGCCATCCTGCCGCTGGTGTTCTCGCTGTGCGGCACCGCGCAGGCCCTGGCGGCGGTGGCGGCGGTGGAGGACGCCGCCGGCATCGTACCGTCGCGGCCCCAAATCGCCGCGCGGCGCCTGCTGCTGCTGGCCGAGACGGTGTCCGAGCACGGCCTGGGCATCGCCCGGGACTGGCCGGCGCTGGTGGGCGAAGCGGCCGATCTGGGGGGCGCCAAGACCTTGAAGACCGCCATGGCGGCCATCCGCCCGGCCCTCTATCCGGCCGGCGACTGGGCGGTTCCGGGCGGCGGCGGGCTGGTCCCTGACCGCTTCCGGGTGCAGGACGCCCTGGCCGATGCCGGGGCGGCGCTGGTGGCGATGACCGGCTTCCGCCTGTGCCATGCCATCGACGATTCCGAGGCCTTCGCCGCCGTGCTGGCGCACCCGTCCACCGCGCCGGCCCGCCTGCTGGCCGGCCTGGGCGAGGATGCCGGCTTCGGCGCGCAGCCCTTCGAGCCCATGCCGGCGGGCGGCCCCGCCGACCTGAATGCCCGCCTGGCCGCCGATGCGGATGGCGGCTTCCTGGCGCGGCCGGACATGGGCGGACGGGTGCCCGAGACCGGCCCGCTGGCCCGCCAGGCCATGCTGCCGCCGGTGGCCGCGCTGCTGGCCCGGCACGGCACCGGGGTGCTGCCCCGTCTCGCCGCGCGGCTGGCCGATGCCGCATCGGCCTTGCGGGAGATGGCGACCCTCGTGCAGGATTTGGCCGAGACGCCGCCTTCCCCGATCCGCCCCGCCCAGGGGAGCGGCCTGGGGGTGGTGGAGGCGGCGCGCGGCCTGCTCGCCCATCGCATCGAACTGGAGGACGGATTGGTCAGCCGCTACCAGATCCTGGCGCCCACCGAGTGGAACTTCCACCCCGGCGGCGCGCTGGCCCGCGGCCTCGCCGGCGCCATCGCCGACGACCGGCTCGAGGCCCGCGCCCGGCTGCTGGTCCATGCCCTCGACCCCTGCGTCGCCTGCACCGTGGCGGTGGACTAGGCCATGCACGAAATGTCGCTGACCGAGGGGGTGATCCGCATCCTGGAGGACCAGGCGGCGACGCACGATTTCACCCGGGTGAAGACGGTGTGGCTGGAGATCGGCGAATTGTCCAGCGTGGACCCCGAATCCATGCTGTTCTGCTTCGACGCGGTGGCCCGCGGCTCGGCCGTCGCCGCCGGGGCGAAGCTGGAAATCGTGCGGGTGGCGGGCCGCGCCTTCTGCCTGGATTGCGCCGAGGCGGTGGCGCTGGGGCATCGCGGCGATCCCTGCCCGCGCTGCGGCGGCTGGAGCCTGCAGGTCACCGCCGGCGAGGAGATGCGGGTCAAGGAACTGGAGGTGGAGTGATGTGCACGGTCTGCGGCTGCGGCGACTCCAAGGTGGAACACGGCCACCACCACGACCACGACCATGGCCATGACCACCATCATGACCATGACCACCACCACGATCACGACCACGGCGACGTGCATTTCGGCCACGGCCTGGCGGGCGTCCACGTTCCCGGCCTCAGCCAGGGCCGCATCGTCCAGATCGAGGCCGACATCCTGGGCAGGAACAATCACCAGGCGGCGCACAACCGCGCCACCCTGGCCGAGCGCGGCATCTTCGCCCTCAACCTGGTCTCCAGCCCCGGCTCGGGCAAGACCACCCTGCTGTGCCGCACCATCGAGGCGCTGGCCGGGCGCTTTCCCGTGGCGGTGATCGAGGGCGACCAGCAGACCAGCTTCGACGCCGACCGCATCCGCGCCACCGGCGCCCCGGCCATCCAGGTCAACACCGGCAAGGGCTGCCACCTGGATGCCGACATGGTGGCCAAGGCCCTGGACCGCCTGTCGCCGCCCGAGGATTCGGCCCTGTTCATCGAGAATGTCGGCAATCTGGTCTGTCCCGCCGCCTTCGATCTCGGCGAGGCCTACAAGGTGGCGGTGCTCTCGGTCACCGAGGGCGAGGACAAGCCCTTGAAATATCCCGACATGTTCCATGCCGCCGGGATGATGATCCTGAACAAGACCGATCTGCTGCCGCACCTGGATTTCGACGTCGAGCGCTGTATCGGCTATGCCCGCCGGGTCAACCCGGACATCGTGGTGCTGAGGCTGTCGGCCCGCAGCGGCGAGGGCATGGACGAATGGCTGGCCTGGGTCGCCGAGGGCCGCCGCCGCGCCGTCGCCGAAAAGGTCCGCCGCCTGGAAGAACGCCTGGCGGCGGCCAAGGCGAGCTTGGGAGCATAGGCACATGGACGCCGCCCCGAAACCGGTCGCTTCCGTCGAGGTGCGCGGCGTCAATTCCCATTACGGCAGCCGTCAGATCCTCAAGAACGTTTCGCTCACCGTCGAGCCGGGCGAGATCTTCGTCATCATGGGCGGGTCGGGCTCGGGCAAGACCACGCTGCTCAACCATCTGCTCGGCCTGCTCACCCCGAGTTCGGGCACCGTCCGCATCCTGGGCAAGGACATCAACACCATCGACCGGATGGAGAAGCAGCAGCTGCGCACCCGCATGGGGGTGGCGTTCCAGTCCGGCGCCCTGTTCTCGAGCATGAGCGTGGGCGACAACATCGCCCTGCCGCTGCGCGAGCACACCGGCCTGGACGAGACCACCATCGGCATCGTCACCCGCCTCAAGTTGGAGGTGGTCAGCCTGGCCGGGTTCGAGGACCTGATGCCGGCCGAGCTGTCCGGCGGCATGATCAAGCGCGCCGCCTTCGCCCGCGCCATCGTCATGGACCCCAAGCTGCTGTTCTGCGACGAGCCCTCGGCCGGCCTCGATCCGGTGGTGGCGGCCAGCATCGACGACCTCATCCTGCGCCTGCGCGACGCCATGGGGATGAGCGTGGTGGTGGTCACCCACGACCTCGATTCCGCCTTCAAGATCGCCGACCGCATTTGTGTGCTGGACAAGGGCGAGGTCCTGGCCTTGGATACCGTCGAGGGGATTCGCGCCTCGACCAGCGAGCGCATCCAGAATCTGCTGAACCGCCGGACCGAGGAGGCCGAGATCGACCCCGACGCCTATCTGCGCCGGCTGCTCGGCGAGAAAGCCAAGGACGGCGACGACGAACCGCCGATGAGGGAGCGGCTATGAAGGACGCGCAGCCATGAGGGACGCCAGGGCCAATTACATCCTGGTGGGCGGCTTCGTGCTGGCCATGCTGGCGGCTTTGGTCGCCGTCGTCGCCCTGCTCACCGGCCGCACCGGCACCGCCGACAGCTACACCACCCAGCTGGCCAACGTGAACGGCGTCAAGTTCGGCACCAAGGTCACCTATGAAGGTTTCGTGGTCGGCCAGGTCGACGACATCGTGCCGCTGCGTTCGGACGGGCGCACCAGCTTCCGCCTGATGCTGGGCGTGCGCGAGGGCTGGCCCATTCCGGAAGGGTCGGTGGCGCGGGTGGCCTCGGCCGGGGTGCTGTCGGCGGTGACCATCGACATCAAGGGCGGCTCGTCCGAGACCATGCTGCCGCCCGGCTCGAGCATCCCCGGCGGCCCCACCGCCAACATCTTCGCGGTGATGAACGACATGGCCGGCGAGGTTGCCAAGCTGAACCAGCAGGGCCTGCTGCCGCTGATGGCGACGCTGAACCAGCGGGTCGATGCGCTGGGCCAGGTGCTGGAGAAGCAGGCGCCCGAGCTGATGGCCAATCTGGTCACCCTGACCTCGGACCTGGCGGCCAAGACCCCGCGCATCACCAGCGACGTGCAGAAGATGACCGGCACCCTGTCGACCACCGTGCTCAACGACGCCAACGCCCGGCACATGGCCGACACCATCCGCAACATGGCGGAGATGAGCGCCGGCCTGCAGGACACCCGCCGCCACCTGGATACCGTGATGGCCTCGCTGGACAAGACGGTGGTCGGCAACCGCGGCACCGTCGAGGCGGCGCTGAAGGACCTGCGCTACACCCTTCAGGCGGTGGCGCGCAATATCGACTCGGTGACCTACAATCTGGAAGGCACCACCCGCAACTTCCATGAATTCAGCCGCCAGCTGCGCGAGAACCCCTCGGTCCTGCTGGGCGGCACCAAGCCCGGCGGCGACGGGCCGGGAGGACGGCGATGAGAATTCCCAGTGTCATCCTGGCGTTGTCCCTGGCCCTGGCCGCCTGCGCCTCGCCGGCGCCGCCCGAGGACAATTTCTACCGCCTCGACGGGCGGATGGCGGTGCAGCGCCTGGCGGCGCCGGTGCTGCCCGGCGTGCTCGAGGTCAACCGCCTGGACAGCGACGGCGTGCTGTCCGAGCGGGCGCTGGCCTATCAGGACTCCGACGGCACCCTGGCCCGCTACCGCTACGACCTGTGGAGCGAGGCCCCCGGCGCGCTGCTGCAGGAGCGGCTGGTCGAGGCGCTGCGCGCTGCCAATGCCGCCGTGACGGTGCTGACCCCCGATCTGCGGGTGCCGCCCGACTGGACCCTGCGCGGCAAGCTCAAGCGCTTCGAGCTGCTGCCCGATGCCGGCAAGGTCATGGTGCGCCTGGAGCTGGCGGTGGTGTCGGCGCGCGACGGCAGCCTGGTCCTGCTGCGGACCTACGAGACCGAACGCCGCTCCGAGGCCGCGCCGAAGGCCGCCGCCGTGGCGCTGGCTGCCGCCGCCGACGAGGCCATCGCCCGCTTCGTCGCCGATCTGGGCACCGCTTCCGTGCCGGCGCCGCGGCGATGATGATGCCAGTGCCGTCCGATCCCCTCGCCCGCCTGCGGGAGAGGGAGGGGCCCGGCCTCCAGGCCGGGAGGGAGAGGGCCTGGGCGCCAGCCGGGGAAACGGATGCAGGCCCTTTCCCGCTCGGCTGCGCCTCGCACCCTCTCCCGCAGGCGGGCGAGGGTTGGCCGGGGGCGGGGCCATGAGACCCCGCAAGCCCGCCCGGTCCAAGCCGCGATCCGCCCTCCAGCCGCGCGCGGTGGAGGTGGAGATCGAGCGGATCGGCGCCCGTGGCGACGGCATCGGCCGGCTGCTGGGCGAGCCGGTGTTCGTGCCCCTCACCGTGCCCGGCGACCGCGTGGTGGCGCGGGTCGAGGGCAAGCGCGGCGACGGTCTGGCCGCCGCCCTGATCGAGGTGCTGGTGCCGGGGCCGGGCCGGGCCGCGCCGCCCTGTCCGCTGTTCGGCCGCTGCGGCGGCTGTTCGCTGCAGCACCTGGACGGCGCCCTCTACGCCGAGTGGAAGCGCGGCCTGCTGCTGGAGCACCTGGCCCGCGCCGGGCTGGGCGGGGCGGCGGTGGCGCCGCTGCTGCGCATCCCGCCGGGCAGCCGGCGGCGGGCCTCGTTCGCCTTCCACCGTGGCCGCAACGCCACCCTTCTGGGCTTCAACGCCCGCGCCAGCCACGCGGTGGTCGATGTGCCCCGCTGCCTGCTGCTGGAGCCGGCCCTGGACACCCTGCTGGAGCCGCTGCGCCAGATGCTGGGGGCGGTGGTGGCGGCCGGCGAGGATGGCGACGTCATCGCCACCCTCACCGAGACCGGACTGGATCTGGTGGTCGAGGCCGAGGCCCGCCTCGACCTGTTCGACCGCGAGCGGCTGGCCGCCTTCGCCGAGGCCCGGGACCTGGCGCGGCTGTCGTGGCGCCGGCCGGGCGCCGGCTTCGTCGAGCCCATCGCGCGCCGCCGCGCCCCCCTGGTGCGCTTCGCCGGGGTGGCGGTGGAACCGGCGCCGGGCGCCTTCCTGCAGCCGACCCGGGGCGGCGAGCTGGCCATCGCCGAGGCGGTGCTGGATGCCGTCGGCGACGCCCGGGTGGTCGCCGATCTCTATGCCGGATGCGGCAGCTTCGCCCTGCCGCTGGCCGCCGGCGGCCGCGCCGTTCATGCGGTGGAGGGCGAGGAGGGGCCGATCCGGGCGCTGGAGGCCGCCGCCCAGGGCGCCGGCCTGGCGCTCACCGCCGAGGTGCGCGACCTCGCCCGCCGGCCGCTGCTGGCCGCCGAGCTCAAGCGCTTCGCCGCCTTGGTGTTCGATCCGCCCCGCGCCGGAGCCGCCGCTCAGGCGGAACAGCTGGCGGTGGCCGGGCCGCCGCTGGTGGTGGCGGTCTCGTGCAACCCCGCCACCCTGGCCCGCGACCTGGGCACCCTGGTTGCCGGCGGCTACCGCCTGGAGACGGTCACCCCCATCGACCAGTTCCCCCATTCCGCCCACCTGGAAGCGGTGGCGGTGCTGCGGCGGTGAGGGGCCCCGACCCCTCCCCACCAGGGGGAGGGGAGACGGTGTCATCCCCGCCACCCCACCGCCCGCGCCGCCTGGCGGCTTTCCTTTTCCATCACCTCGACCCGCACCCGGGTGACGCCCTTGTCGTGGAATTTCAGCAGGCGGGCGGCCTTGCGCGAGACGTCGATGATGCGGCCATCGACGAAGGGGCCGCGGTCGTTGACCCGGAGCTTGAGGGTGCGCCCGTTCTCCAGGTTGGTGACGCGCACCACGCTGGGCAGCGGCAGGGTGGGATGGGCGGCGGTCAGGTCGTTCTCGTCGTAGATCTCGCCATTGGCGGTGAGGCGGCCGTGGAACGGGCGGCCGTACCACGAGGCGATTCCGTCATGGTCGTAATCCCAGGCGAAGGCCGGGGTGTACAGGGTGCCGGCGACCGAATAGGGCTCGCCCAGGCGGAAGCTGCCCTTCGGCTTGGGCTTCTGGCGCGGTGGCGGCGGCGCTTCCGGTTCGGGGGCCGGGGGCGGCGGCGGCAGGGTGGCGACCTCGCAGGTGGTGCAGCCGGCCACCGTCAGCATCAGCAGAACCGCCCATCCCCGAAGTGCCAGAACGCGTCCCATCGGCTCCTCCTTCTCTTTCGAAAAGGATAGGCCGAACCGGGGAGGGCGGCTCAAGCGGGGCGGAGGCCTGCCCCGATTAGGTCACCGGGTGTGACGATGTTTGGATATTCGTCATGGCCGGGCTTGACCCACTTCTGTCCGGTTTAAATTTCGGAGAGCCTTCGGGAGCCCTTGGTGTCGGCCGCGTCCAGGGTGATGTTGGCGGAAGCGGACAGATTACCCTCGCCCGCCTGCGGGAGAGGGAGGGACCCGTCGCGCCAGCGACGGGAGGGAGAGGGCGCGCGCCGTCAGGTGCGCTTCGCGACAGCGAAAACCTCTGCGTTTTCAGGTCTTGGGCGCGTGGACACGCGCCGCCCTNCCCACTTCTGTCCGGTTTAAATTTCGGAGAGCCTTCGGGAGCCCTTGGTGTCGGCCGCGTCCAGGGTGATGTTGGCGGAAGCGGACAGATTACCCTCGCCCGCCTGCGGGAGAGGGAGGGACCCGTCGCGCCAGCGACGGGAGGGAGAGGGCGCGCGCCGTCAGGTGCGCTTCGCGACAGCGAAAACCTCTGCGTTTTCAGGTCTTGGGCGCGTGGACACGCGCCGCCCTCACCCCGGCTCGCTGACGCTCGCCCCCCTCTCCCGCAGGCGGGCGAGGGGGCATGGGCCAGCCGAGAATTAAACCGGACAGAAGTGGGCTTGACCCGGCCATCCATGCTGCCGAAGGCGACGGCGCCGCCGTGGACCCTCGGGTCAAGCCCGAGGGTGACGAAAAACGCGAAGGACCCTATTCCGCGGCTTCGCCCTTGATGCGCTCGATCTGGGCGCCGCAGGCGGCCAGCTTCTCCTCGACCCGCTCGTAGCCGCGGTCCAGGTGGTAGACGCGGTTGACGATGGTCTCGCCCTCGGCGGCCAGGCCGGCCAGGATCAGCGAGGACGAGGCGCGCAGATCGGTGGCCATGACCGGCGCGCCCGACAGCTTCGGCACGCCGCGCACGATGGCCGAGGCGCCGTGGACGTTGACCTTGGCGCCCATGCGCATCAGCTCGGGCACGTGCATGTAGCGGTTCTCGAAGATGGTCTCGGTGATCATCGAGGCGCCCGACGCGGTGGCCATCAGCGCCATCAGCTGGGCCTGCATGTCGGTGGGGAAGCCGGGATAGGGCTCGGTCATGATGTCGGTGCCGACCAGCTCGGTGGAATCGGCCTTGACCCGCATGCCGCGCGGGGTGGCCTCGATGGCGACGCCGCACTCGGTCAGGGTCTTGATCACCGATTCCAACAAATCGACCCGCGCCCCCACCAGTTCCACATCGCCGCGGGTGATGGCGGCGGCGACGGCGTAGGTGCCGGTCTCGATGCGGTCGGACACCACCGAATATTCCGCCCCGTGCAGGGCGGCGACGCCCTGGACCCGCAGGGTGCCGGTGCCGACGCCCTCGATCCTGGCGCCCATGGCGATCAGGCACTGGGCGAGGTCGGCGACCTCGGGCTCACGTGCCGCGTTGGCGATGACGGTCTCGCCCTCGGCCAGGGTGGCGGCCATCAGGATGTTCTCGGTGCCGCCGACGGTGACCTGCGGGAAGATGATGTGGGCGCCCTTCAGCCGCCCCGTCACCTTGGCCGCGATGTAGCCCTCGGCCAGCTCGATCCTGGCCCCCATCTGCTCGAGGGCCTTGAGGTGCAGATCGACCGGGCGGGTGCCGATGGCGCAGCCGCCGGGCAGGCTGACCCGGGCCTCGCCGCAGCGGGCCAGCAGCGGCCCCAGCACCAGCACCGAGGCGCGCATCTTGCGCACCAGATCGTAGGGCGCGGTGGTGTTGACGATCTCGGCGGCGGTCAGCTCCAGCACCCGGCCGGTATGGCCGCCGTTGCGGGCATCGCCGTTCAGCGCCATGCCGACGCCGTGCTGGGCCAGCAGGTTGGCCATGGTGCTGATATCGACCAGGTGGGGCAGGTTCGACAGGGCCAGGGTGCCCTCGGTCAGCAGGCAGGCCGGCATCAGCGCCAGCGCCGCGTTCTTGGCGCCGCCGATGGGGATGATGCCCTTCAAGGGAGTGCCGCCGACGATGCGGATCCTGTCCATGCGTTCCTCGTCCTGACCTGTTCGGAATGGGGCGGCCGGCAGGAGACACCACCTTCGTGGCATTCCTCAGGCGGTACGCCATGATCGCGCGCGCCTGCCCCGGATGGCCGAAGCGTCCGTTTAGCGCGCCCGGGGGGCGGCGGTCAAGACGGGGGGACTAAAGTTTCGGCAGAGTGACGCCGCGCTGGCCCTGATACTTGCCGGAACGGTCGCCATACGAGGTCTCGCACGGCGAGTCGGCCTTCAGGAAAATGAACTGGCAGGCCCCCTCGTTGGCGTAGATGCGGGCCGGCAGCGGCGTGGTGTTGGAGAATTCCAGGGTGACGTGGCCCTCCCACTCGGGCTCGAGCGGGGTGACGTTGACGATGATGCCGCAGCGGGCATAGGTCGATTTGCCCAGGCAGATCACCAGGGTGTCGCGCGGGATGCGGAAATACTCCACCGTGCGGGCCAGGGCGAAGGAATTGGGCGGAATGACGCAGATTTCGGTCTCGCGGTCGACGAAGCTCTTGTCCGAGAACTGCTTGGGATCGACGATGGCCGAATCCACGTTGGTGAAGATCTTGAACTCGGGCGCCACCCGGGCGTCGTAGCCATAGGACGACAGCCCGTAGGAGATCACGCCCTCGCGCTGCAGCTTCTCGGTGAACGGCTCGATCATGCCGTGCTTGACGGCCATCTCGCGGATCCAGTGGTCGGGCATGACGGACATGACGGGCGCTCTCCCCAAAATCTGGCCCGTTGTAACGTCTGGCGGACAGGCGCGCAAGGCCACGGGCGCGTGTTCGGGCTCCTCGGCGCGGGCGCGGGCCTGGGCCTTGCGCCGGGCCAGATTGGCCCGCAGCGCCTCGGCCTGGCGCCGGGCCTTGTCGTCCGCCTCGGCGCGACCCTTGGCGGAGAGCGCCGGTCGGTCGGCATGATCGTTCATGACCGCCATTTTCCCCGCGCCGGGCGGCGCCGACAAGAGCCTTGACGAAGCGAAAACCCCCGTGGCATAAAGCGCCCTCTTCGACGCCAGGGCCACCCCCGGCGACCGGAACGCTGCCGTAGCTCAGTCGGTAGAGCATACCCTTGGTAAGGGTAAGGTCGATGGTTCGATTCCATTCGGCAGCACCATTTTTCTCCTGAAATATCAGGACGTTGCAGAGGCCCGCCCCCAAGGCGGGCCTTTCCGTTTCGTGCCGGATATCGTGCCGGTTCCCTCACATGAAGTTTCTGAAGTCGTAGACGGAATCGACGATGGTTGGATTGGCGATCTGAAGAGTATCGTCGATCTGATCCGGACAGGCATTGCGGATATCAGCAAGTCGAAATCCGAGAAAGAAAGGGAGGACGGGGTTCTCGACCTCCTCAGGGTTTATTTCGTGCTGAAAGACTGTGTTGATGAGGGGGCGACCCTGATCGAAGAGGCCGGTGAGGACCCGATTGGCAGGATCAGGCAAATGGATGAGTGGATGGCGGCATCTACGCTGGATCGCTGGGATGCCATTTCGGGCAGGCAGATTCAGCGACTCAAACTCCTGCAGGGCGCCATTTTGGGGCGGCACCATATAGCCGTTATCAACCCCGGAGTTTAGGAAAAAATCGTTGAGGTAATAGCCTCGAAGATGAAGCGTCCCGCAGTTTCCTTCCGGTGCGGCGCGCGTTCCGCTTTGGAGCGCTTTGATGCTTTTTTCGACATCGAACACCGGTGTGGGAGCCGAGGGCTCGGTTGCCGCCTTCGGCATCGGCGCCCCCGGGGCTGCCGAAGGGGGCCTTGGGGGCCTGGGACAGACGCTCGGCGTCGGTGGGGGCGCGGAAGCCCTCGCCCAAAGGCGCGACGCGGAAGGGCAGGGTCTCGCCGGTCAGCGTGGCCATCTCCTTCCGCAGGGTGGCGGCCTTGCCGGCATCGTGCTGATGGAAGCGCCCCAGCAGGTCGGCGACGTCGGCGCGCCCCTGGTCGCCGTAGGTGTCGATGGCGGTCTTCAGCATGCGGGCGGTCTGGCGCGGGTCGCTGTCGCGCGGCAGCTGCGCCGCCCAGGACTCGTGGGCCCGGGCGCCCTCGGCCGAGATGGTGTGGCCGGGGAAGGGATCGGGGGCGGGGGCCGACGGCCGGGCCGGGCTCTCGCCGCCGCCCAGCAGCCCGCCGGGCAGCGGCGTGGCGGACGGCTCGGGAGTTGGCGCGGGCTCGGGCGGAGGGGCGGGCATCGACGCTTCGTCTCGCCAATAAAGTTCTTTACGGACGGCCCCGGCGGGACTACCAAGCCGGGATGACCGTCACCGTCCGTTTCGCTCCCAGCCCGACCGGCCTGCTGCATGTCGGCAACGCCCGCATCGCCTTGATCAACTGGCTGTTCGCCAAGGCGCATGGCGGCTATTTCCTGCTGCGCTACGACGACACCGACGCCGAGCGGTCGCGTCCCGAATACGCCGACGCCATCGTCGAGGATCTGCGCTGGCTGGGCACCCTGTGGGACAAGAAGGCGTTCCAGTCGCGCCGGCTCGACCATTACCGCGCCGCCGCCGAGACCTTGAAGGCGGCCGGGCGCCTTTATGCCTGCTACGAGACGCCCGAGGAGTTGGAGATCAAGCGCCGCCGCCAGCTCGCCACCGGGCGGTCGCCGGTCTACGACCGTGCCCACCTGCATCTGGCCCCGGGCGAGCGCCGCGCCTTCGAGGCCGAGGGGCGGGTGCCGCACTGGCGCTTCCGCCTCGACCACAAGCCGGCGAAGTGGGACGATGTGGTGCGCGGCGAGTCGCAGGTGGATTGCGCCTCGCTGTCCGACCCGGTGCTGATCCGCGCCGACGGGTCGTTCCTCTATACCCTGCCCTCGGTGGTGGACGATCTCGAGATGGGCGTCACCCACGTCATCCGCGGCGAGGACCACGTCACCAACACCGCGCCGCAGATGCAGCTGTTCCGCGCCCTGGGCGGCGAGCCGCCGTCCTTCGCCCATGTGCCGCTGATGACCGATCTGGCCGGGGCCGGCCTGTCCAAGCGCACCGGCGGCCTGTCCCTGCGCGAGCTGCGGGCCGACGGCTACGAGGCGCTGGCGCTGGCCTGCCTGCTGGCCAAGCTGGGCACCTCGGATGCCATCGAGGCGCGCACCTCCATGGACGCCCTGGTGGACGAGTTCGATATGGCCCGGTTCGGCCGCGCCACCCCGAAATTCGACCCGGCCGAGCTGGCCCACCTCAACGCCCGTCTGCTGCACGCCATGGGCTTCGACGAGATCAAGCCGCGCCTGGAGTCCATCGGCCTGCGCGAGGCCGGGCCGGAGTTCTGGGAGATGGTGCGGCCCAACCTCGCCACCCTGACCGAAGCCGGCTATTGGTGGCGGGTGGTGAACGCCACCATCGAACCGGTGCTGGAGGACGCCGACTTCCTCGCCGCCGCCGCCGCCCTGCTGCCGCCCGAGCCGTGGGACGCCGCCACCTGGGGCGCCTGGACCGCTGCGATCAAGGCCGCCACCGGCCGCAAGGGCCGCGACCTGTTCCACCCCCTGCGCCTGGCCCTGACGGGGCGCGGCAATGGACCCGAGCTGAAGAATTTGTTACCTCTGATCGGAATGAAAAAGACCGTTGGCCGCCTCGGTGGTGAAACGGTCTAGGGGAGGCGAATTGTGCCGCTGGTTCTCTACAACACGCTGACCCGCCGCAAGGAGGCGTTCGAGCCGATCGATCCTGCCCATGTGGGCATGTATGTCTGCGGCCCCACCGTCTACGACCGCGCCCATATCGGCAATGCGCGGCCGGTCATCGTGTTCGACGTGCTGTACCGCCTGCTGTCGCGGCTGTACCCGAAGGTGACCTACGTCCGCAACATCACCGACGTGGACGACAAGATCAACGCGCGGGCCAAGGAAACCGGCGAGCCCATCGCCGCCATCACCGCCCGCACCACCGCCATGTTCCACGACGACATCGCGGCGCTGAACGCCCTGCCGCCGACCATCGAGCCGCGCGCCACCGCCCATATCGCCCAGATGATCGTCATGATCGAGGCCCTGATCGCCAAGGGCCACGCCTATGTGGCCGAGGGCCACGTGATGTTCAGCGTGCCGTCCATGGCCGATTACGGGCAGCTGTCGCGCCGCTCCATGGACGAGATGATCGCCGGCGCCCGCGTCGAGGTCGCCCCCTACAAGAAGAACGCCGCCGATTTCGTGCTGTGGAAGCCCTCCACCGACGACCTGCCGGGCTGGGACTCGCCCTGGGGCCGCGGCCGGCCGGGCTGGCACATCGAGTGCTCGGCCATGTCGGGCCGGTACCTGGGCACCACCTTCGACATCCACGGCGGCGGCCAGGATCTGGTGTTCCCCCACCACGAGAACGAGATCGCCCAGTCGGTCTGCGCCAACGGCGCCCCCTTCGCCCGCACCTGGCTGCACAACGGCTACCTGATGGTCGAGGGCGAGAAGATGTCCAAGTCCCTGGGCAACTTCTTCACCGTGCGCGAGCTGCTGGATCAGGCGCCGGGCGAGGCCATCCGCCTGTGCATGCTCTCCACCCACTACCACCAGCCCTTCGACTGGACCGCCGAGGGGCTGAGGCAGGCCCGCGCCACCCTGGACCGCCTCTATACCGCCCTGCGCGGCGCCGCCGACATCGAGGCGGAGCCCGGCGCGGTGCCCACGCCCATGCTGGCGGCGGTCGAGGACGACCTCAACACTCCGCTCGCCATCGCCCATCTGCACGAGCTGGCGGGGGCGCTGAACAAGGCCGCCGACCCGGCCGCCAAGGCGACGGCCAAGGCGGCGCTGCTGGCCGCCGGCGATCTGCTGGGGGTGCTGCGGCAGGATCCCGAGGCGTGGTTCCGCTGGCAGCCGGCCGGCGGCCCGGTGCTGTCCGAGGACGAAATCGCGGCGCTGATCCAGGCCCGCGCCGACGCCCGCAAGACCCGCGATTTCGCCGCGGCCGACCGCATCCGCAAGGAGCTGGCCGACAAGGGCGTGGTGCTCGAGGACGGAGCCCAGGGCACCACCTGGAAACGGGCCTAGGCCGATGTTCGCCGCGCCCGCTTCCCCGCATTGGCAGGGCTGGCGCATCCTGGCGGTTCCGGCGGTGGCGCTGCTGATGGCGGCGCCGGCGCTGTGGAACGGCTATCCGCTGATCTATTTCGACAGCGAAGACTACGTGACCATCTCGTTCGCGTGGGAGCCCATCGTCTACCGCATCCTGACCTACGGCGCCTTCGTTTCGGTGGCCAAGCCGTTCGGCACCCTGTGGGCGGTGGTGGCGGCGCAGGCGCTGATCGTCGCCTGGGTCCTGCACGAGGCGGTATGGGCCTGGATCGCCCGCTACCGGCCGCAGGTCTATGTGGCGCTGGGCGCCATGCTGGCCGTGTTCACCGGCCTGCCCTGGGTGGTCAGCCAGGTGATGGCCGACGTCTTCGCCGGCGTGGCGATCTTAGGGATAGCCGTGCTGGCCTTCGGCGATTCCCTGCCGCGCTGGCGCCGGCTGGCCGTCCTGGTGCCGCTGACCGCCATCGCCATCTCGGTCCACATGTCCCACGTCGCCGTCGCCGCCGGGCTGATGCTGGTGCTGGGCGCCATCTGGCTGGCCACCCGGCTGTCGCTGCGCATGCCGCGCCCGCGCCTGGGGCTGGCGGCGCTGGCGGTGGCGCTGGGCACCCTGCTGGTGCCGAGTGTGCACTGGCTCGCCACCGGGCGGGCCTATTTCAGCGAATCGGGGCAGGTGCTGCAGCTGGCGCTGTTCGTCCAGGACGGGCTGGCCAAGAAGTACCTGGACGAAGTCTGCCCGCAGGGGGCGGCGTTCAAGATGTGCGAGCATAAGGACGAGCTGCCGTTCACCGCCGACGAGTTCCTGTGGGGCGAAAGTCCGTTCGACGAGCTGGGCGGCTGGAAGGCCATGCACGACGAGGCCTCGGCCATCGTCAGGGGGGCCATCGCCACCTTCCCCCTCGACGTCGCCGGGGCCATGCTCGACAACACCCTGGTGCAGCTGGAGCTGATCGCCTCGGGCGAGGATCTGGTGCCCATGACCTGGCACTTCGTCAAGACGCAGCTGAAATACTATCCCGACGACTTCCGCGCCTTCCGCTTCGCCCGGCAGCAGCGCCATCGCGGCATTTCGTTCGATGTCATCAACAGGGTGCAGGTGCCCGTCGCCCGCGCCGCCGAGATCGCCGCCCTGGGCCTGATCGTCTTCGCCTGGCGCCGGCGCGACCGCATTTCCGGCGGGCTGCTGGTGGCGGTGGTGATCGCCCTTCTCGGCAACGCCTTCGTCTGCGGCGCCCTGTCCAACCCTCACGACCGCTACCAGAGCCGGGTGGTGTGGCTGGCCCTGTTCGCCTCCACCGTCGCCGCCATCCGCCTCGATCAGCGCTTCACCCGGCGGCGGGGCGAGCTCATTTCGCCGGCAAGAGGCGGCTGAGCCGTTCCATCAGCGCGTCGGGCAGCGCCGCGCCCAGCCAGGACAGGAAGGCCATCGGCCAGGGATAGGCGATGCGGCCGCGATTGGCGGCCAGGCCGCGGGCCATGATGCCGGCGGCCCGGGGCGCGTCCATCAGGAACGGCATGCGGAAGCGGTTCGCCGCGGTCATGCGGGTGGTGACGAAGCCGGGGCAGATGACGCTGACCTTGATGCCCTGGGGCGCCAGCCAGCCGCGCAGGCCCTCGCCCCACACCTTCACCGCCGCCTTCGAGGCGCAATAGGCCGGCGCCCCGGGCATGCCGCGATAGCCGGCCAGCGAGGCCATGATGGCGATCTGCCCGGCACGGCGCGGCCGCATGCGGGCGACCGCCGGCAGCACCGTGTTGAACACGCCGTCGACGTTGACCGCGAAGATGGCCCGCGTCTGCTCGGCCCCTTCGCCGCCGCCGCTGGTGCCGGCCGAGATGCCGGCATTGGCGATGACCAGGTCGAGCGGCCGGAGGTCGTCGCACTCTTCCACCCAGGCTTCCATGGACCGGCGGTCGGCGACGTCCAGCACCCTGGGATGCACCTCGGCCCCCTTCGCCCGGCACGCCGCCGCCACGCCGTCGAGCCGGCCGGCATCCCGCCCCGACAGGAACAGCACCGCCCCGGGACGGGCGTATTCCAGCGCCAAGGCCTCACCCAGCCCGGACGAGGCGCCGGTGATGAGGACGGCGGCGGGACGTGGCGGGTCGGCAGGCGGCATGACGTGGGTCCCCCGGAGGGATATCGGACTGTGTTGAAATCCAGCAGACAGCGGGGCCGCGCTGGCCGTCAACGTCAAACTCTCGGAAGCCGTGGCGGAGCGGGTCCGCCGCATGGCGGGGTGCGGCCCAAATTAATTGTAGTATATTACAGTCGTATGTATCCCGGGCGGGGACGGTACGGTTAAACTTCTACGAAATCGAGTCAAACGCATATGAAAGACTCGCCTTCCGGGTGAATTGCGCGATATGGTAGTGGAACTGCGCATTCGCGTGCCGTGGGGGCCGCAGCAGCAATCTAGGGGAGAACGTATCATGGGAAACGTCAATTGGAACGACGGTCGTCTGGTCACCCTCAATCCGGGCGACAACGCCACCTGCAGCGGCGGCCTGAACTCCGGGCAGCTCTATGCCCTGTTCTTCTACAACTCGGCCAACAACGACGCCTCGACCACGGTTTCGGTGGTGTGGAGCAACTCCAATCCGCCGGTGACCCTGACCGTTCCCGGCACCACCGCGAACCAGGGCCTCGCCGCGCTGTGCTTCGTGTCGGGTGACGATACCAACACCGTCAGCGTCGCCGTGGGGACGGCCACCAGCGGCCAGATCCAGGCCTTCATCGGCAGCGTCAAGATGCCGACCAACACCAGCGGCATGAACAACACAGCCCTTCCCATCGACGGCAAGTACCACGATTTCGCGAAGTTCACCCGCTTCTACGCCGTGCCGGCCAGCCACTGGTACACCGGAACCCTGAACAGCAACATCAACCAGTTCATCTCGGTGCAGTTCAAGGAAACCTCGGCGGTGGTCAACATCCTGAACCAGCTGGTGGACCCGTCGAACGTCATCAAGTACGCCGGCAACTGCGACGCCCAGGTCAAGATCAACTCGGTCACCAACCAGACCTACAGCTGGAACTTCCAGGGCAACGGCAATCAGTGGGTGTGGATCAACGCCGACAGCTGCCAGAACACCCAGACCGCCAAGATCGCGCTTCAGTCCCTGTCCGGCGTCTACGCCGAATTCGTGGCCTGATCCTCGGTGCCCCGGGTCGGCGGGCATGTTCCGCTCGCCGGCCCGGGGCTATCCGAATCCGGCGCCACCGCGCCTATCCCATGCGCTCGGCCAGGAACCGGCTCATGGCCATTCCCATCAAGGTCATGGCGTAGACGACAGCCAGGGTGACCATGAACAGCTTGGCCAGCATTCTGAACGCGCCCGGTCCGGCATAGGCCTTGGCGCTGGCCCAGACGATGGGGAAGGAATAGATCAGGTAGACCAGGCCGGCGAGCAGCAGCAGCGGGCTGGAAAAGGCCTGGGCCGCGACCATGAAGGCGGCGTTCCCGGCCGCGCCGGTGACCCAGAAGGCAAACGGAAGAGAGAGGGTCCGTGCCGTGCCGTTGGCCATCGCGTTTCTCCTTCCGGCACTCACTCTTCCTCGGCCAGCAGCGCCTTCAGCGGACCCACCAGCGGCGGCAGGTCGCCGCGGGCGGCGTCGAGGATGATCTCGGGATCGACCGAGTGGTATTCGTGGACCAGGATGTTGCGCATGTCGGTGATGCGCGACCACGGGATCTCGGGATGGGCGTGGATGATGGCGTAGGGGATGCGCTTGGCCGCCTCGCCCAGGATCTCCAGGTTGCGCACCACCGCGTCCTGAGTGCGCGGATCGGCCAGGAACGCCTTGGCGTTCATGCCATCGACATAGCTGTCGATGCGCGCCAGCGCCTCCAGCATGTCCTCGACCCGCACCTTCCAATCTTTATGGGTCATTTCGCGCCCTCGCCGGGCGGGCGCGTCCGCGCCCTTGTGGGCGAAGCCCACCCTCGCAGGCTCGGGCCGCCATGAAGGGCGTCGTTTGCCCCTGCGGGGCGGCACGGCCGCCGCCGCAATGGCGGCAGGATGCCGGTCAAACCGGTGGTATTGACCGGCATCATGTCTCGCACGCCTCCTCGCCGAAGACGGGCAGGCATTCGGCCAGGATGCGGGCCTTCAGGCGCGGCTTGATGTTGCCGCGGGTGATCAGATCGACCGGGCGTCCCAGCAGGCCCTCCAGCGCGTGCTTCAACTCGACGTAGCGGAACAGGCCGCCGGGCTGGCCGGGATGGAAATCGACCAGCAGGTCGACGTCGGACATGGGCCGGGCCTGGTCGCGGCCGACGCTGCCGAACAGCGCCGCCGAGCGCACCCCGAAGCGGGAGAAGACGTCGGGATGGTCGCGCAGCCGCGCCACCACCTCGTCGCGGCTGGCCGGCGGGCGCTGGCGGGCGATGCGGCCGGCATAGCTTTTCACCGCCTCCACCTTGTCGGCGGGGACGCGGACGGTGACCTCGACCACGCTGGGGCGGCCCCGGGCGGGGTGGCGGCGTTCGCTCATGGTGATCAGGATAGCCCGGGCGGACGGCCCACGCTATAACCGTCGCCAACCATTGAAAGGGAGCGCGACAGCAGTGACCGTTGCCAGCATGACCGGCTATGCCCGCGCCCAGGGCGGCGATTCCCAGGTGTCCTGGGTGTGGGAGGCGAAAAGCGTCAACGGCCGCGGCCTGGAACTGCGCTGCCGCCTGCCCTCGGGCCACGATTCGCTGGAGCCGGCGGCGCGCGAGGCGGCGCAGAAGCGGCTGAAGCGCGGCAACATCCAGTTCTCCCTCAACGTCACCCGCGTCACCGAGGCGCCGGCGGTGCGCGTCAACGCCGATCTGCTGGGCCAGGTGATCCGCCTGATCGAGGACATGGGGCCGCGCCATCCGGTGATCGCCCAGGCGCGCTGGGACGGATTGCTGGCCATCCGGGGCGTGCTCGAGCCCATGGAGGCCGAGGAGACCGACGCCGAGGCGGTGCGCCAGGCCCGCGAGGGCGCCATGCGCGCCACCCTGGAGCAGGTCATCGAGTCCCTGGCCGCCATGCGGCTGTCGGAAGGGGCACGCATCGCGGCGGTGCTGCGGACCCAGCTGGACGAGGTCGCCGCCCTGGCCGCCCGCGCCGGCGCCTGCGCCGTGCTGCGCCCCGAGGCGGTGAAGGAGCGCCTGCGCGCCCAGGTCGCCGCGGTGCTGGAGGCCGCCCCCGCCTTGTCCGAGGAGCGGGTCGCCCAGGAAGTGGCGCTGATCGCCGTCAAGGCCGACGTGCGCGAGGAACTGGACCGCCTGGCCGCCCACGTCGCCGCCGCCCGCGAACTGCTCGAGGCCGGCGGCGCGGTGGGGCGCAAGCTCGACTTCCTGGCGCAGGAGTTCAACCGCGAGGCCAACACCCTGTGCTCCAAGTCGTCGGACGTGGACCTGACCCGCATCGGCCTCGACCTCAAGGCCGTCATCGACCAGTTCCGCGAGCAGGTCCAGAACATCGAATAGGGGGAATGAAATGACCGCGTCGCCGCCCGCAAACCTGCCCACCGTGCCGCGCCGCGGCGTCATGCTGGTGCTGTCCTCGCCCTCGGGCGCCGGCAAGAGCACCATCGCCAAGGCGCTGCTGGCCCGTGACCCCGACATCAGCATGTCGGTGTCGTGCACCACCCGGCCGCCACGCCCGGGCGAGGTCGACGGCAAGGACTATCATTTCATCGACGTCGAGCGCTTCCAGGCCATGGTCGCCGCCGGCGAGTTCCTGGAACACGCCCGCGTCTTCGACAATTTCTACGGCACCCCGCGCGGCGCGGTCGAGGCGGCGCTGGGCTCGGGCCGCGACGTGCTGTTCGACATCGACTGGCAGGGCACCCAGCAGCTGGGTCAGAACGCGCGGGCCGACCTGGTCACCGTGTTCATCCTGCCGCCCTCGCTGGCCGAGCTGGAGCGCCGCCTGCGCACCCGCGCCCAGGACACCGACGAGGTGGTGAAGAAGCGCATGGCCAAGGCCGGCGACGAGATGAGCCACTGGTTCGAATACGAGTACATCCTGCTCAACACCGAGGTGGACCGCTCCATCGCCCGCGTCCAGGCCATCCTGGATGCCGAGCGGCTGAAGCGCGACCGCCAGGTCGGCATGGCCGGCTTCGTCAACCACCTGCGCGGCCAATAAGGGATGGTGGAAGCGCCGGCCTCGATCCTGGTCTATGTCGGCCTCGACGCGGTCGGCGACGGGCTGATGAAGCTGCCGTTCGTGCGCGCGCTGCGGGCGGCCTTCCCCGCCGCCCGCATCACCTGGATGGCGGGCAAGGGCCACACCGTCTATGCCGGCGTGCTGGGCCCGGTGGTGGCCGGGCTGGTGGACGAGGTCATCGACGACGCTCATGTCGGCAGCCGTCTGCGCGAGCTGGTGGGGCGCCGGCCGCTGGACGGGCGCGCCTTCGACCTGGTCATCGACACCCAGCGGCGCCTGCTCACCACCCTGATCCTGCGCCGCATCCGCCACCGCCGCTTCCTGTCGGCGGCGGCCGGGTTCCGGTTGTCCGACCTGCGCCCCGCCGCCGGCCGGGTGCGCCCGCCCGCCATGGTCGGGCAGTTGCTGGCGCTGGCCGAACTGGCGGCCGGCGGTGCGGTCACCGCCGCCGCGGCGCTGCCGCGCGACGCGGCCGCCGAGGCGCTGGCCGACGGTCTGCTGCCGCCCGGCCCGACCTATGTCGGCTTCGCCCCCGGTGCCGGCGGGCGCCACAAATGCTGGCCGCTGGAACGCTATCTGGAGCTGGCGGCGGCCGAGGCCGGGCAGGGGCGGGTGCCGGTGTTCTTCCTCGGACCGGCCGAGGCCGACTGGGCGCCGGCGGTGCGCCGCGCCGTTCCCCATGCGGTGCTGCCGCTGCAGGGCGGGCATGCGGCGACGCCCATGCTGACCATCGCCCTGGCCCGGCGGCTGGCGCTGGCGGTGGCCAACGATTCCGGCGCCGGCCACATGCTGGCGGCGGCCGACATTCCCCTGGTCTCGCTGTTCGGCCCGACCCCGCCCGAGAAGTTCGCCCCCGCCGCCCGGCGGCTTGCGGTGATCCGCGCCCAGGCCTGGGGCGGCGAGGCCATGGAGCTGATCCCGGTGGACGCGGTGGCGGCGGCCATGGCCGGGTTCCAGGCCGAGCACGCCCCGGTCCCGGCTTTGCTTTGACCGTGCCCGGACGTCGGTAGTACCATTGATCCTCCGTTTGCGCCCGATCATCAGGGGATAGGGGTTTCATGGACATCAAGGACCACATTCGCGGCATCCCGGACTTTCCCAAGCCGGGGATCCTGTTCTACGACATCTCGACGCTGCTGGCCCATCCCGACGCCTGGCAGGTGGCCATGGGCCGGCTGGCCCGCGAAGTGCGCCGGTTCCAGCCCGACATTCTGGCCGGCATCGAGTCCCGCGGCTTCCTGGTGGCGGCGCCGCTGGCGCTCAAGCTGGGCTGCGGCTTCGTCATGCTGCGCAAGAAGGGCAAGCTGCCGGGCAAGACCATCAAGCACGAATACGCGCTGGAATACGGCACCGACACCATCGAGATCCAGGCCGACGCCATCGAGAAGGGGCAGCGGGTGGTGATCCTGGACGATCTGCTGGCCACCGGCGGCACCATGGCGGCGGGCATCAACCTGCTGCGCGGGGTCGGCGCCGAGGTCACCGGCGCGGCGGCGATGATCGAGCTGACCTTCCTGCCCGGCCGCCGGAAGCTGGAAGAGCTGAAGGTTCCGTTCACGTCCCTGGTCGCCTACGACGACTGACGGGCGGGCGCCCGGAGGAGGGGCGCTTCCGCATGGAACTGGCGTTGCAGGCAGCCTTGCTGGGTGCGGTGATGGGTTCGGCGCTGCTGGCCCTGTCCACTCTCTATGGCTGGAGCCTGCCCGGTGCCCCCTCCTCCTACGGCTGGTGGGCGGGGGCGTTCGTGCTCCAGGCCGTGGGCATGGCGGTGCTGCTGCTGCCCATGGCCGACCGCGCGCTGGTGGCCCACATATCCGATGGTCTGCACGGGCTCAGCGCCGGGTTCGGCCTGTGCGGCGCGCTGGCGCATGGCGGGCGACGGGTGCGGCCGGTGCTGATGGTTGCCGGACTGGCGATGGCGGCGGCCTGGCTGGGGGTGGCCGAACACCTGCGGGCCGGGCTGGGTCTGGCCGACATGCCGCTGTGCGGCATCGGCGGCGTGCCCTTGCTGCTCGCCGCCTGGTTCTTCCTGACCGGCGCCGCCGGGGCGTCGCGCTCCGACGCCAAGCGCATCGCCGCCACCACCTTCGCCGCGGCCGGCCTGCACCAGCTGGCGACGCCGTTGCTGCATGCCTCGGCGCTGTTGGCGACCTGGAGCTTCGTGCTGTCGCAGTTCCTGTCCATGGCGCTGGCGCTGGCGCTGCTGATGGTGGTGCTGCGCCGCCAGCAGGCCCGCGCCGACAGCGAGGGCCAACGCGCCGATCTGCTGCAGAGCCGCCTGATCGACGCCTTCTCCGGGGTCGAGGACGGCCTGGCGGTGTTCGACGCCGCCGATCGGCTGGTCACCTGCAACGACCGCTATCTCGACATGCTGGCCCCGGCCGCCGGCGCCATCAAGCCCGGCCGCAGCTTCGCCGACATCCTGGCCGCCGAGGCCGAACGCGGCGTGGTGGTGGGGGTGGCCGGCACCGAGCAACGTTGGGTGGCCGAGATGCTGGATTCCCAGGCCCGCGCCGAGGGCCGCGAGGTCGAGCTGTGGGACGGCCGCTGGGTGGCGATCAGCGTCTACCGCACCGCCGATGGCGGGCGGCTGCGAATCCTGCGGGACATCACCAACCGCAAGCACGCCGACATCGCGCTGCAGGAAAGCGTCAGCTGGCTGCGCGGCATCATGGATACCGTGGTCGACGGCATCGTCACCATCGACGAGACCGGGACCGTGCTGTCCTTCAACCGGGCGGCCGAGCGCATCTTCGGCTTCGCCTCGGAGGAGGTGGCGGGACGCAACGTCAGCATGCTGATGCCCGAGCCCTATCGCAGCGAGCATGATTCCTATCTGCGCCGCTATGTCGAGACGCGCGAGGCGCGGATCATCGATGTCGGCCGCCAGGTCAAGGGCGTGCGCAAGGATGGCGCCGTGTTCCCGCTGGAACTGGCGATCACCGAGATGCGCCAGGGCGACATGGTCACCTTCATCGGCCTGGTGCGCGACATCACCGACCGCAAGCGGGTCGAGGACGCCCTGGTCGAAAGCGAGCAGCGCTTCCGCGATCTGGCCGAATCCGCCTCCGACTGGTTCTGGGAGCTGGACGGGGAACTGTGCTTCACCTTCGTCTCGGGCCGTGTGCGCCAGGTGCTGGGAGTCGGCCCCAACCACTTCATCGGCCGCGCCTTCGCCGGCCTCGCCGATGTCGGCGCCGAGGCCGAGGACTGGGCGGCCCAGGTCAAGGCCATGCAGGCACGCCGTCCCTTCCGCGGCTTCGTGTTCCGCCAGGCGCTGCCCTCGGGGGCGGTCAAGTACATCGAGATGGCGGGCCGGCCGGCCTTCGATTCCGATGGGCGCTTCCGCGGCTATCGCGGCACCGCCACCGACATCACCCCGGTCAAGCGGCACGAGCAGGAGGTCGGCGCCCAGTCGGCATTGCGCCAGGCCATCATCGACAACATGGGCCAGGGTGTCGCGGTGTTCGACGGCTCCGAAATCCTGGTGGCGCTGAACCGCCAGGCGCGCGTGCTGCTGGATTTCGCCGACGGCGAGCTGGAGCAAGGGGTCGCGCGCCTCGAGGACATGCTGATGCACATGGCCAAGAACGGCGAATTCGGCCGCGGCGACGCCGCCCAGCAGGCCGGCCGCCGCCTGCGCCGCCTGCGCCGCCAGCCCAGCCAGACGTTCGAGCACCTGCGCCCCAGCGGCATCGCGCTGGAGGTGCGCTCCACCGCCATGCCCAAGGGCGGGCTGATCCTCACCTTCTCGGACATCACCGAGCGCAAGCGCAGCGAGGATGCCCTGCGCGAGGCCAAGGAGGCGGCGGAGCGCGGCAACCGAGCCAAAGCCACCTTCCTCGCCAACATCAGCCATGAGCTGCGCACACCGCTGAACGCCATCATCGGCTTCTCCGAACTGATGAAGCACGAGATCTACGGGCCGATGGAGCCGGTCGCCTATGGCGGCTACGTCGACGACATCCACGAAAGCGGCATGCACCTGCTCGAGCTCATCAACGACATCCTGGACATGTCCAAGGCCGAGGCCGGCATGACCGAACTGGACGTGACCGAGGTGGAGGTCGGGCCGGTGCTCCAGGGGGCGGTACGCATGATGGCCCGGCGCGCCCAGTCCCACGGCATCCTCCTGTCGGCCATGGTCCCCCCCGATCTGCCCTTCCTGCGCGCCGACGAGCGGCGGCTGCGCCAGATCGTGCTCAACCTGGTGTCCAACGCGGTGAAGTTCACCGAGGAGGGCGGCAGCGTCACGGTTTCGGCCGCCGTCGGCGCCGACGGGCTGACCATCACCGTGGCCGACACCGGCATCGGCATGACCGAAGAAGAGATGAAGCGGGTGATGGAGCCGTTCGTCCAGGCCGACACCCGGCTGTCGCGCAAGTACGAGGGCACAGGGCTGGGCCTGCCCCTGACCAATGCCCTGGTTTCCGCCCATGGCGGTCGGCTCACCCTGCGGTCTTCGCCGGGGGCGGGGACCGTCGCCACCGTCGCCTTTCCGCCGGAGCGGGTGGTGCGCCATGGCGATACCGCCATGCTCGCCGCCCTCGACGGAGTCGGCGAAACCGGGTAAGGTGCGCGCCCGCGAGACCAGCGTTTCAGGACCGCCTCATGCTCCGCCCCATGCTCGTCGCCGCAATTCTCCTCGCCGCCGGACCCGTGCTGGCGCAGCAGCCCCCGGTCGATCTTCTGCCGGCGCGCCCGGCGGTTCCGCCGGTCGTCGCCGAACCGCTGCCGCCGCCGCCCGGGGCGCCCGTGGTGGAGGAGCCCGCTCCCACCTTCCAGCCGATCCGCCCGGCCGAACCGGAGCCGGCCCCTGTCCCTGTCCCTGTCCCGGTCCCGGTCCCGGCCGTCCCCCAGGTCCCGGCGCCGGCGCCTGAAGCCGCCGCGCCGCCGCCGGTCCCGGCCGCCGAAAATCCCGCCGAGGGCGGTTCCGCCGGCCTCGGGCCGTCGCTCGCCTCGGCCGCGCTGCTGGTGTTGGGCGCGTTGCTGGCCGGGCTGTTCGGCCTGGTCGGCGGCATCCTCGCCCGCCGTCACGATTTCGCCCGCCGCCGCCGCGCCGTCGCCGCCGCCCTGGCCACCGAGCTGGAGACCCGCCGGCTGGCCTTCGAGGCGGTGCCGCTGCCGCCCAATGTCGAGGCCGGGGTGTCGTTCGTCTCGTCGGTGGTGTCGCTGGCCGGCATCGATGCCGGCTTCCGCTCGGCCCAGGGTGAACTGTTCCTGCTGCCGGGCAAGCTTTCCGGCAACGTCTCGGTCCATTACGCCGCGGTGCAGCGGGTCGCCGACGTCATCAAGAGCCAGAGCTTCGCCGCCGGGCTGCGCATGCTGCAGGCCAACCGGCTGGGCGGCAATCCCTGCCCCGACGCCGGCACCATGCGCGACGCCCATGTGGAACTGGGCGCCGCCTTCCGCGGCATCGACAAGCTGATCGGCTCCCTGCGCAACCTGGCGTGATCCCGCCGAGCCTTCCTTGACCCCCTGCCTGTCAGGCGTATCCTGAAGGAAAGCCAGTCAGGGAGGACGTCATGGCAAAGGACAAGGGCAGGAACGGCAAGGCCCATCCCCTCGGGGTGCGTCCCGATTTCGTCTGGGGCGCCTCGACCTCGGCCTACCAGATCGAGGGCGCGGCGTTCGAGGACGGGCGCGGCCCCAGCATCTGGGACGTCCATTGCCGCACCCAGGGGCGCACCGCCAACGGCGATACCGGCGACGTCGCCTGCGACCATTATCACCGCTACAAGGAAGACGTGGCGCTGATGAAGACGCTGGGCGTTGGTGCCTACCGCTTCTCGGTGTCGTGGCCGCGCGTGCTGCCCAGGGGGCGCGGCGCCGTCAACGCCAAGGGCCTGGATTTCTACGACCGGCTGATCGACGAGGTGCTGGCCGCCGGCATCACCCCCTGGCTGTGCCTGTACCACTGGGACCTGCCGCAGCGCCTGCACGAGCTGGGCGGCTGGACCAACCGCGACGTGGCCGGCTGGTTCGCCGATTACACCACCCTGGTGGCGCGCCGCTTCGGCGATCGGGTCAAGCATTTCGCCACCTTCAACGAGCCCAACGTCTGCACCCTGTTCGGCTACGCCATGACCTGGTGCGCCCCGGCGGCCGAGGACCGCGCCGCCTATCTCAGGGCCTGCCACCACGTCAACCTGGCCCACGGCGCCGGGGTCGACGTGGTGCGCGACCTGGTGCCGGGCGCCTCCATCGGCTGCGTCTACAACCTGCAGCCGATCCATCCCGCCGACGAGTCCAGCGAAGCCGACCGGCAAGCGGCGGACCAGTTGGACGCCCACTGGAACCGGGTCTACGCCGACCCGCACATCCTCGGGCACTACCCGGCCAACGTGGTCAACGACTACGAGCCCCACGTGCAGGCCGGCGACATGGCGCGCATCTGCCGGCCCATGGACTGGGTCGGCATCAACCATTACGGCCCGATCTGGGCCAAGGCCGATGCGGACGCCCAGATGGGCTTCGGCTGGGCCGACGTGAAGGTGGCCGAGGCCCATCCCGAGATCGGCTGGGAAATCTTCCCCGAGGCCTTCACCGACCAGCTGATGGAGACCCATGCCCGCTACGGCATGCCCATCTACATCACCGAGAATGGCTGCGGCCGCGACGACGACAAGGAATTCGCCGACGACAAGGGCTATGTCGACGATTTCTACCGGGTCAGCTACCTCAAGCTCTACACCGCCGCCATGGCCGAGGCGATCCGCAAGGGCGCCGACGTGCGCGGCTATTTCATCTGGTCGCTGCTGGACAATTTCGAGTGGGGATCGGGCTACGGCAACCGCTTCGGCATCATCCGCGTCGACTTCCCCACCGGGCGGCGGTTTCCCAAGAAATCGTTCAAGTGGTACGCCGACACCATCAAGGGGAAGTAGAGCTAGCCCCTCCCCTTTCATGGGGAGGGGGGACGTTTGGCCGCGTCAGCGTTCCCGGAACGCCTCGTGGCGCAGTTTGACCACCGGCTTGATCAGGTATTCCATCACCGTGCGCTGGCCGGTGTGGATCTCGACGGTGGCCTGCATGCCGGCGGTGATGATGCGCTTCGAGTCCTCGTCGCCGAGATAGGCGCGGTCGGTCTGCACCACCACGCGGTAGAAGGGCTGCTCCTCGGCGCCGGTGGTGGTGTCGGGGGCGACCAGGATGACCTCGCCCTCCAGCCCGCCATAGGTGGTGTAGTCGTAGGCCGACAGCTTGACCATGGCCTTCTGCCCGACCTGGACGTAGCCGCGGTCCATGGGCGACAGCTTGGTGTCGATCTGCAGCCGCTCGTGCAGCGGCACGATTTCCATGATGGGATCGCCCGGGCGCACCACGCCGCCGATGGTGTTGGCGCGCAGGTTCTTGACGATGCCGTCGATGGGGCTGGTGATCAGGGTCCGGCGCTGCTGGTCCGAGGCCTGGGACAGCAGCTCGCGGGTGCGCGCGATGTTGAGTTCGGCCTCGGCCAGCTCGCCCTGGGCGCCGCGCACGAAGCGCGCCTGCTCTTCCTCGATGCGGCTTCTGGCCTCGGCCTGGGCCGCCTGGGCGCGCGGGATCGAGGCGCGCACCGAATCGAGCTGGCCGTCCAGTTCCTCGACCTGGCCCTGGAGCTGGACGTGATCCATCCTGGCGGTCAGGCCGGACTTCATCAACTCGCTGGACATGGCCAGGCGCTCGCGGGCCAGGCGCAGATTGTTGGCGACGGCGCGTTCGCGGGTCTGCAGCTCGGCCACCTCCAGCGCCTTCTGGCGGGCCTGGTCGTTCATCACCGCGATGGTCGCCTTCAGTGCCCCGCGCCGGCTCTGGAAATTGCGGCTCTCGGCGCTCACCAGGGTGGGCTGGCGCGCGGCCTCCTCCTTGGGGAAGGCCACCTCGGTGCCGGACACCTCGGCGATCAGGCGGGCGCGCTGCAGCATCAGGCCGTCGAGGCGGACCTGCAATTCGTCGCGGTTGACCGAGCTGGCCGACAGCTCGAGCTGCAGCAGCGGGTCGCCTTCCTTGACCACGGCGCCGTCGCTGGTGGTGATTTCGCGCACCACGCCGCCTTCCAGGTGCTGGATGACCTTGACCTTGCCTTCCGGCACCACCTCGCCTTCGGCGATGGCGACCTCGTCCAGGCGGGCGAAGAACGCCCAGGCGATGGACAGGGTGACGGCAACCATCACCGCCCGCCCGAGCGGCCGCCAGGTCGGCAGCGGATAGGACTGGCCCAGCGCCTGCAGGCGGTGCTGGGGGACGTCGGCAACCGGTTGCGGCGCCAGCGGGGCGAGGCCGGGCACCAGCCAGAACGTGAATTCCCGGACCCCCCGCCGCGCCAGAAGGGCGTAGAAGCGGACCCGCGCCATCGGCGACGAATCCTCGGGTGCGCCGATGTCCTGGGGTCCCAGCCAGCGCAACAGCAGGGCTGCCTTCGCCAATCCTCCGCGCAGCGCAGCGGAGCCCTTCGCCAACGCCCCGCGCAGCGCGGCGGAGCCCTTCGCCAACGCCCCGCGCAGCGCAGCGGAGCCCTTCGCCAACGCCCCGCGCAGCCGCTGGAGGACAAGGGCGGGCAGGGGCGGCGGCGGCACCGGCACCGGCACCTGCGGTTCGGGTCCGGGAGTCTCGGGAACCGGAGCATTCATCGCACCACCTCGCCCTGCAGCTGGTGGCGCGGCCCGGCGGCGGCGGCCGGGGACGCGGGGGGGGCGGCCGGATTCGGCACCGCCGCCGCCGGCGCCGGGCGGGGACCGAACAGGCGGGGCAGCACCTCGGCGGCGGGACCGGCGGCGGCCAGGTGGCCCTTGTCCAGCACCACCACGTCGCGGCAGGCCGGCAGCAGCACCGGCGAATGGGTCACCACCACCACCGTGCGGGTGGCCGCCAGCTGCGCCAGGGTGGCGCGCAGGTCCTCCTCGGCCTGGCGGTCGAGGCTGGCCGAGGGCTCGTCCAGCAGCAGCACCGGCGGGTCGCCGGCCAGGGCGCGGGCGATGGCGATGCGCTGGCGCTGGCCGGCCGACAACCGCGACCCGGCCTCGCCGATATTGGTGGCGTAGCCGTCGGGCATGTCGACGATGGCGTGATGCACGCCGGCCGCCTGGGCCGCCGCCAGCAGGACGTCGTCGTCGCAGCCCGGCGCCCCGTAGGCGATGTTGTCGCGCACGCTGGCATTGAACAGCAGCGTCTCCTGCGGCACGTAGCCGATCCAGGCGGCCAGCTCCTTGCGGGTGAACTGGGCGACGTCGGCCTCGTCCAGCAGCACCCGTCCCCGGGTCGGGGCGTAGAGGCCCATCAGCACCTTCAGCAGGGTGGTCTTGCCGCTGCCGTTGCGGCCCAGGATGGCGGTGATGCCGCCGGGGCGGATCTCCAGGCGGTCCAGCGCCAGGGTGGGGGCGGATTTCTCGTCATAGCCGAACACCACGTCCTCGACCAGCATCCGGCCGCTCGGCCGCGCCATGCGGATGACGCTTTCGCGCCGCTCCTCGGGCTCGGCGAAGACCTCGCCCAGGCGGTCCACCGCCTGGCGCAGGCCGCCGAAGGTGCGCCACGCCCCGACCAGCTGGTTGATCGGGCCGTACAGGCGCGACGACAGCATGTTGCAGGCGATCAGGGCGCCCATGCTGAGCTCGTGGTCGATGATGTAGACGGCGCCCACCGTGGTCAGCGCCGCGGTGGCGATCATGGTCAGCAGGTTGCCCAGGTTGACGTAGCCGTCTGACACCGCGCCGCGCTGGATGGAATGCTCGATGGCGCCGGCCTGGCGCTCCTCCCAGATCGGGCGGATGGCGCGGTCCAGCGCCACCGCCTTGACGGTGCCGCGGCCCGAGATGATCTCGGCCACCAGGGCGTCGCGCTGGGCGGTGACGTTCTTCTCCTTCTGGGCGGTGTCGGACAGCGCCGCGCCCGACCGCCACGCCAGGAAGACGAAGGCGACGAACATCAGGACGAAGACCAGGGCCAGCGGCCGGCCGATGATGAAGATGACGGCCAGGAAGATGAGCACGAAGGGCAGGTCGGCCAGCAGCACCGCCGAGGCCCCGGAGACGGTGTTGCGCACGGTATCGACGTCGCGGAACAGCTGCTGCCAGAACGAGGCCGGGCGCGCCTCCAGGGTGCGCAGCGGCAGGTGCATCAGCTTGTCGAACAGGCGGGTGCCGATCTCGACATCGATCCTCAGCGCCACCGTCTGCATCACCCGGCCGCGGGTCTGGCGCAGCACGAAGTCGAACAGCAGCACCAGGGCGACGCCGATGACGAAGCCCTTCAGGGTCTCCATGGCGGAATGGCCGATGACGCGGTCGTAGACCTGCATCACGAAGATCGGCACCGCCAGCGCCATCAGGTTGATGAACAGCGAGGTGGTCAGCATCTCGCGCGCCACCGGCCGCATCGGGGCGATCAGCGAGGTCAGCCAGGCGCGCTTGTCTTCGACGGCAGTCATGATTCGAACATTTGCCTTCACGGCGCAAGCCGACGCAAATGAAAAATGGCCCTCAGACTTGCTCCGGACTGGTCAGTCCAGGCATCGGGTGAATGCCCGAGGGCGCAGAAATTATCTTCATTCGCGTGACGAACCGCCGTTTTTTGCCTAATATCGTCACAGGGACGGAAGGCAAGTTGCCCGGTGCGACCTTGGGTCCGCTTCCGGCGCTCTGCCCCGCAGTGAAACGCAAACGCCAGCAGGAGAAGGCAATCATGTTCAGGCTATTCGCGGCCGTCGTTGCGACGGCGTTTGTGATTGCGGGGGCGCTCCCGGCGCTCGCCGGCGATCCGCCGGTTTCCATGCTGATCCAGGCCACCGGCACCATCGAGACCAGCAAGGACGGCGCCAAGTGGTCGCCGGTCACCCGCAACAAGTTCCTGTTCGCCGGCGACATGGTGCGCACCGGCGCCGACGGCGGCGGCAAGCTGGTCGACCAGGCCAGCAACATGTCGCAGACCATCGGCGCCAACGCCGAGGTCAAGGTCGAGGCGGCCGGCGCCAAGGCGGTCAAGGGCAGCCTGTCGGCGCCCGAGCCGGCCAGCGGCGACCTGGTGGCGGGCCTGGGCAACCGCTTCGCCGAGGCCCAGCGCTATACCACCGTGCGCCGCGCCGCCGGCAAGGCCACCACCGAGATCAAGCTGCGCGTGGTCTCCGACATCTCGCTGTCGCCGACCTATCCCGAGCTGATCTGGGAAGGCTACGGCAAGCAGTATTCCTACGTGCTCACCATCGACGGCAAGGACATGCCGGTGGCCGGCGCGGACGGCGACTTCATCCGCTTCAAGGTGCCGGAGCTGTCGGCGGGCAAGCACAGCTTCTCCGTCGCCGTGATGGAAGGCGGCACCAAGGTGGGCCAGGCCGACAAGGAAGGCACCATCGTGTGGCTGTCGGCGGCCGAGGACAAGGCGGTGGCCGACGAGCTGGCCAAGGTCCGGGCGGCGGTCGGCAACGACGACTTCACCATCGCCAGCTTCCTGGACTCCAAGGGCTTCACCGTGGCGGCCATGGATCTGTACCGGAAGTATTTCGATGCCAACAAGACCGACAACGAGATGCGGCCGCTGCTGATCAAGGCCTACAACGACCTCAAGCTCAAGGATCTGCGCCAGAAGGAAGCGCAGCTCTACAACGAGCAGCTGCAGGCCAATTGAGGATGTGACCATGCGCCCCGTCGATCGGTCGACGGGGCGCTTTTTTCAGATTCATCGCGGATTTGCGGGCGCGTGCGTTCGGATCGCACGACCCGTCGTTCCCGCGGAGGCGGGAACCCAGGAGTCACGGACGTGCCGGCGGTGCACCCCCTGGGTTCCCGCCTTCGCGGGGACGACGTCCACTTTGGGCGATACTCCCCCCGCTAATCCACGATGAACGTTTTTTTACGGGGGGTGGGAATGGGTGGTTTGTCGAAGCGCTACGACGTGATGCTGGCCGTCGTCATGTTCCTGCTCGCCATTCCGGCCCAGCACCTCGAGTGGTTCGCGCTGCTCGAGGACCAGACGCTGTCGTTCCGCCATCAGCTGCGCCTGGCCTACGGCGATCCCAAGGACCTGGCGTTCTCGAGCAACGACATCGTCCTGGTCAACACCGACGAGGCGTTCTTCCGCGCCTACAAGAGCTTCCCGTTCCGCCGCACCGACATCGGCGCCATCGTGCGCAACGTCCATGCGCTGGGCGCCAAAGTGGTGGCGGTCGACATTCTCATGGACTTCCCCAGTTCCTACGGCGAGGACCCCAAGCTGGCCCAGGACCTGAAGGGGGCCGGCAATACCCTGCTGGTGGCCCAGGCCCAGTTCGACCACGGCCGCTTCGTCAAGGTCAACCGGCCGACCGAGGAACTGCACGCCGCCTCGCGCAGCGCCTACACGAACATCAGCTCCAACAGCGCGCTGCTGACCATGCTGTCGCGCCTCAGGGTCTATCCCGAGATCGCCCGGGAACAGGACGGCTGGCCGTTCGCGGTGCAGGCGGCGGCCATGTATCTGGGGGTCGAGCCCGAGCTGGACGGCACCGTGCTGAAGCTGGGCGACATCTCGGTGCCGCTGGACCACGCCCACCGGCTCTACATCGACTATCCGCCGCTGCCCACCGGCAGCCGCTTCCTCAGCCAGACCGCCGGCATCAGCGCGCTGGACTTCCTCGACATCGAGGGAATGGACGAGAACGAGCGCGAAGAGCTGTCCTACTGGGTGCGCGACAAGATCGTCATCATCGGCGACACCTCCGAGGTCTCGCACGACTGGTTCGACACCCCCGTCGGCATGGTCTACGGGGTCGAGATCATCGCCGATTCCATCCACAGCCTGCTCAAGGGCGGGCCGCTGAAGCCGCCGCCGCCGCCGGTGCAGGCGGCGGTGATCGTCGGCGTCATGCTGCTGATGCTGGCCGTCGCCTTCCTGAGCAGCCCGCTGCTGCGCGCCCTGGCGGCCCTGGCGGTGCTGCTGGGCTACACCGCCATCGCCAGCGCCGCCTACGTCAAGGCCGGCGCGGTGCTGCCCCTGTCCTACGTGCTGCTGGCGGCGTTCCTCAGCTACCTGCTGGTGGAGTACCGCGCCTACATGATCGAGCGCGACCAGAAGCAGCAGATCGCCAAGACCTTCGGCCAGTACATCCCCACCGAGCTGGTGGAAGAGATGAACAAGACCGGCCAGCAGGTCTCGGTGGGCGGCGAAAGCCGCGAGATGACCGTGCTGTTCTCGGACGTGCGCGGCTTCACCACCATCTCGGAAGGTCTGAACCCGCAGGAACTGACCACCCTGATGAACGCCTTCCTCAGCCCGATGACCCACATCATCCACGACTATCGCGGCACCATCGACAAGTACATGGGCGACGCCATCATGGCCTTCTGGGGCGCCCCGCTGAAGGACGAGGACCATGCCCGCCACGCCGTCCAGGCGGCGCTGCGGATGAATGTGGGCATGGCCGAGCTGAGCGAGAGCTTCGTCGCCCGGGGCTGGAAGCCCCTCAAGATCGGCATCGGCCTCAATACCGGCGTGATGAACGTCGGCAACATGGGATCGGACTTCCGCCTTGCCTATACCGTGCTGGGCGACGCCGTGAACCTGGGCTCGCGCATCGAAAGCCTGACCAAGCAGTACGGCGTCAGCGTCATGATCAGCGAGTACACCAAGGCCAAGCTGCCCGACCTGATCGCCCGCGAAATGGACCGGGTGCGCGTGAAGGGCAAGGACCAGCCGGTGCAGATCCTCGAGCCGGTCGGTTTCGAGGGCGAGGTGGATGCCGACACCATCCGCCGCATCGAACGTCACCACGAGGCGCTGGTGCTCTATGCCCAGCAGAAGTGGGACGAGGCCCGCGCCATCCTTCTGGCGCTGCAGGCCGAGGAGCCGGACCGCAAGATCTACGCCGTCTACCTCGACCGCATCGCCCACTTCATCGAGGAGCCGCCGGGCGCGGATTGGGACGGCGTCTATACCCACAAGGAAAAGTAGGTCAGGAGAGCAAAGGCATGGCCGCACGTCGCGCTTCCACCATCCTGGCCTGCGCCACCGCGTTGTGCCTGACCCTGGCCGCCCTTCCCGGTTCGGCTCCGGCCCAGCAGGCGGCCGCGCCCGATGCCTTCCCGGCCTGGGTGGCCGAGCGCCAGGCCAAGGCCTCGGCCATCCCGCAGGGGCGCGAATCGGCGGTGGCGATCTGGAACCGCATGCGCCAGGGCGCCATGACCGCCGCCAATTCCGGCAATCTGGAGCGCGCTTTGCAGGTGGGGGCGCAGGCGCTTTCCGTCGCCAGCGACAATTTCGGCGCCGAGCACATCGCCGCCATCATCAGCGCCAGCGAGTTGGGCCAGATCCAGGCCGCCGCCGGCCGGCTGGAGGACGCTGCCGCCTCTTATCGCACGGCGATCGCCGCCGCCGACAAGGCGCTGGGGGCGGGGCACCCCGAGACCCTGAAGCTGCGCGAGCTGATGGCGGCGCTGGAGACCGCCCAGGCGCGCTATCCCCAGGCCGCTTCCATCCATGCCGAGATGGCCAAGGCCGCCGGCCAGGCGCTGGGCGCCGAGCACGACCTCACCCTGTCGGCCCTGCAGGCGCAGGGACGCGACCTGCAGAACGCCGCCCGCCACGCCGACGCCGACAAGGTGCTGGCCCCGGTCTGCGACGCCCGCGCCAAGGCGCTGGGCGCCACTCACCCCAAGACCGGCGCCTGCTTCGGCCAGCGCGCCGACCTCGCCCGCCAGACCGGCGAGATCGACAAGGCCGCCGAGCTGATCGCCAAGGCCATGGCGGCCAAGAGCGCCCCCAACGACCCGGCCAGCTTCGAGACCCGCTCCATCGCAGCCATGATCGCCTTCAAGCAGGGCAAGCTGGACCAGGCGCAGGGCCTGTTCGAGGCCCTGATCAAGGATGCCGAGGCGGCCGGCGACGGGGCCACCGCCACCAATGCCAAGGGCGATCTGGTCGATGTGATCGACGAGCGCGGCGATTACGCCCGCGCCGAGGCCCTGGCCGCCGAGGTGGTGGCCGCGCGCACCAAGACCCTGGGCGACGCCCATCCCAACACGGTGGCGGCGCTGTCCTCGCTGGGATCGGTGTACCGCAAGCAGGGCCGCCTGGCCGAGGCCGAGGCGACCTTCCGCACCGCCTACGAGCGGGCCGAGAAGGTTCTCGGCGCCGACCATCTCACCACCATCATCATGGCCAACAACCTGGGCGAGATCCTGGAGAAGCAGGGCCTGTTCGACCAGGCCGAGCCGTTCCTGCGCAGCGCCCTGGACGGCAGCCGCCGGGTGCTGGGCGAGACTCATCCCTCGACCCTGATCGGCCTTAACAACCTGGGCCTGCTGAACGAGAGCCAGGGCAATTTCGACAAGGCCGAGGCCAATTACAAAAGCGCCATCGCCGCCAATACCAAGCGGCTGGGGGCGAGCCATCCCGACACCATCGCCTTCGTCAACAACCTGGCCTACCTCCACCTGCTGAAGGAGGAGTTCGACAAGGCCGAGCCGCTGTTCCGCCAGGTCGTCGCCGCCTGGACCAAGTCCTACGGCGCCCGCCACCAGAACACCCTGAAGGCGCGCAACTCGCTGGCCCGCACGCTGCATCGGCTGGGCAAGGCCGGCGCGGCCGAGCCCATGTTCAAGGACGTGCTGAAGGCGCGCACCGAGGTGCTGGGGCCGAAGCACCTGGACGTCATGCGCACCCGCATCGATTTCGGCAACATGCTGCGCGACGCCAAGCGGCTGGACGAGGCCGAGGCCATGCTGGCGGCCGCCCGCGCCCAGGGCGAGGAAGTGCTGGGCGCGCTGCACCCCTATACCTTCGAGGCGCTGAACGGCCTGGCCGCGGTGAAGGAGCAGAAGGGCGACCTCAAGGGCGGCTTCGACGTCCGCGCCACCACCTTCGCCCGGCGCACCGACTTCCTCAACCGCATGCTCTACGTCACCGGCGACGACGCCCGCGAGGGCTATGTCCGGCTGCACCAGCCCGAGCTGGCCGCCTATATGGACCTGGCCACCCGCATGGACACCGAGACCGCCGGCCGCGCCCTGCTCGAGGTCAGCCTCAACCGCAAGGGCATCCTGTTCAAGGTCGCCTCGGAGTTGCAGCAGATCAACCGGCTGAACCGCAACCCCGAACTGGAGAAGCTGGGCGCCGAGCTGACCGAGACCCGCAAGAAGCTGGCGGCGCTCACCCTGTCCGGCCCCACCGAGGAGACCCGGGACAGCCATGCCGACGTGCTGGCCGGGCTCGAGGCGCGCATCAGCCGGCTGCAGGGCGATTTGGGCCGCGCCAGCGTGCGCTTCCAGAAGACGGTGGAACGTATCAGCCTGGACGAGCTGGTGACGGCGCTGCCCGAGGGCGGCGTGCTCATCGACTTCCTCGCCTTCTCGGTGCAGGGCAAGCCGCGCCTGGTCGCCGCCACCCTGCGCAAGGACGGCGGCAAGCCGGTGTTCGGCCTGGTCGAGTACAAGGACCCGGCCGCCATCGACGCCGCCATCCAGAAATACCGCACCGACATCCAGGACGAGGAAATCGACCTCGACGACATGCTGGAGACCGGGCAGAAGACCCATCAGCTGATCTGGGCGCCGCTGGATGCCGCCGTCGGCAGGGCTGCGACCGTCTATCTGGTACCCGACGGGATGCTCAACATCCTGCCCTTCACCGCCCTGGTCGAGGAGGACGGCAAGTATCTGATCGAACGCCTCGACCTGCACATCTACACCTCGTCGCGCAACCTGCTGCCCAGCAAGCTGCCGCCGGCCAAGGGCGGCTACATGATCAATGCCGGCCCCGACTACAATTCCGACGCGGTGGCCGGCAAGGACACGCTGGAAAAGGCGCGCTCGCGCGGCAGCTCCACGGCCAACGGCCTGCGCGGCATGTCCTCGGGCATGCGCGGCCTCAAGTTCGATCCACTGCCGGGCGCCGAGAAGGAAGGCCAGCTGATCGTCCAGAAGGTCAGCACGGTGGGCAAGCCCAATTCCATCTACAGCAAGCTGGACGCCCAGGAGCGGGTCCTGCGCGAGCTGTCGCAGCCGCCGGAATTCCTGCACATCGCCACCCACGGCTTCTTCCTCAAGCCCGACGACACGCTGCGCAAGCGCCTGCTCAAGCTGCAGCGCGGCGGCGACATCCAGCTGCCGCCACCGGGCGACAACCCGCTGCTGCGGGCCGGCCTGGCCTTCGCCGGCATCAACGCCAACGCCCAGCTGCTGGGCGAGATCGACACCGACAATGACGGCGTGCTGACGGCGCTGGAGGTGCTGGGGCTGGATCTCACCGGCACCCGGCTGGCCATCCTCTCGGCCTGCGAAACCGGCCTGGGCGAGATCCACGAGGGCGAAGGCGTCTACGGCCTGCGCCGCGCCTTCCAGGAGGCGGGCGCCGGTTCGGTGGTGTCGTCGCTGTGGGAAGTCAGCGACGCCGGCACCCAGACCCTGATGAACTCCCTCTACGGCCGCCTGCTGGCCGGCAAGTCGCCGCACCAGGCGCTGCGCGAGGCGCAACTGGAAATGCTGCGTATCGGCCAGTGGAGTTCGCCCTACATCTGGTCGGCGTTCTTCATGGTGGACGGGTGATGGCGCTCCCGGTGATCGGTTGCGATCACCGGGGCCCGGTGTAAGGATCAGGCGCCCCGGATTACCGGTACCAAGTGTTGGGCTGCTGCTGCGACGAATCCTGGAGCAGCCGTCCGACCCTGTCGTGCATGGGTTCCGGCGCCCCGGTGGGGACCACCGGTTCGGCGGCGAGGGGGGGAACGGAAAGGGATTGCGGCGCGTCGGAAACGGGTCCGCCCGCCGGCGGCAGGCGATCGACGTTGTCCACTTCCAGGCGGCCCATGGCGAACAGCAGCTCGTAGGAGTGCTGGATCACCTCGTAATAGGCGCGGGCGTACTTGACCCGGGCGTCGTTGATCTTGGTCTCGTCGTCGAGCACGTCCTGGGCGGTGGCCTTGCCGGCCTCGCGCCGCTTCTTCTGGCCTTCCCACAGCTCCTCGGCCAGGTTGGCCTCCTGCTCGGTCAGCGCCATCTTCTTGCGCGCGGTCTCCAGCTGGTGCCAGTAGATCTTGGCCGATTCGGTCAGCTTGCGGCTGGCATGGAAGCGGTCGTCCATGGCGGCGGCGTGGTCGTAGGAGGCCGCCGCCACCGCGGCATTGGTGCTGAAGCCGGAAAACAGCTCCCAGGTGGCGGTCAGCAGCAGCGACCAGTCGCGGCGCACGCCGATGGTGGCGTTCTTGTCGTTCTCGTAATTGGCCTTGCCGATCAGATCGAGGGCCGGATAGTAGCCGGCCTCGGCGGCGTTGCGCAGTTCGGCGTTCTTGTCGATCTTCTTGCTGACCTGCTCCAGCTGCGGGTTCTCGGCCTGGGCGGTGCGGATCACCTCTTCCATCTCGGGCGGGATCAGGTCGGCGGGCACCGGCGGGTCGCTCATGCGGGCAAGGTCGGGGGCGTGGCCGAAGACCTGGCTGTACTTGGCCACCGCGGTCAGGAAGTCGCCTTCGGTGCTGATGCGGTCGGTCATCACCCGCTGCAGCCGCTGCTTGGCGGCCAGCACGTCGTTGGCCATGCCGGCACCCTTCTGGACCCGCTCGTCCTCCAGGTTCAGCTGCTCCAGCACCTTGCGCTCGCTGTCGCGAAACAGCTGGATCAGGCGGTTCTGGCGCAGCACATCGACATAGGCCAGCACCCCTTCCAGGATCACCGACTGGCGGGTCAGGCGCAGATCGGCGGCGGCCATGTCGCGCCCGTACTTGGCGGCCTCGACCCCGGAATCGGTGGCGAAGCCGTCGAAGATCTTCTGGGTGATGGTGAGCCCCGAGGTCTCGCGCCCCTTATAGTAGCGGTGGCCTTCGGTCTGGCGGCGGGTCGGGCTGTCGACGTATTCCGGGCCGGAATCGCCGGTGACCGTCACCGACGGATAATAGCCGGAGCGGGCGACGCCGATGCCTTCGACCGCCGAGCCCACGGATTTCTGCTTGGACAGGATCTGCGGGTGGGTCTGGATCAGGTCGCGCAGAACCTCGGTCACCGCCTGAGCCGAAGCGGCCGCCGGCAGGCCACAGCCGAGCGCGATCACCGCCGTCGCTAAAGCAAAGACCGAACGTCTGTTCCGCACCATTCCCCCTCGGCAACCCACCCGGGACATTCGGGCTACCACCAGTGGCGCCTCTTATACACCTGAATTCAGCGACTTGACCAGTGGGGAACGCGCGTGCAGGGGTGGGGCGCCGCCGCTCTGTATGCAATCTGTTGGAGGAGAAAGGCGCGGTTATCGGAACCGTGATAGAGCGTGGCGCAAAACTGCTACTCAAGAGAGCATGGCTGTGTTACGTATAAGCCATGATGGTATGCAACGTATCAACGAACATTCATACCCGCCGGGCTCGGCGCAAGCTGGTCGCCGACAAGCCGACCCTGGCCGAGCTGTGCTGGCTGCAGATGGCGGCCGAGATCGTGGCGGGCGAACTGCCGGCGGGCCTGCGCCTCGACGAGATCGACCAGGCGGAACGCCTGGGCGTGTCGCGTACCCCGGTGCGCGAGGCGCTGCGCCTGCTGACCGCCACCGGCCTGGTGTCGCATGCCAATTTCTGCGGCGCGGTGGTGATCGACGAGGCCGCCCGCCACCTGTTCGACGCCCTGGCCCGGACGGAGGCCCTGTGCGCCCATCTGGCGGCCGAGCGCATGGATGCGGCGGCGCGCGCCGCCCTGCGCCTGCTGGCCGACCGCTCGGGTCCGTGGCTCGACGCGGTTCATGCCGGCTGCGGCAACCCGGTCCTGGCGGGCACCGCGCGGACCCTGTGGCGTCCCGTCCAGGTGGCGGCGGAGCGGGCCGGCCGGCCGCCCGATCGCGATCGCCGGGGGCGGGACATGGCGCGCGCCGTGGCCGCCGCCGACATTGCCCTGGCCGAGCGGCGCGCCGACGCCTGGGCCGCCGGCTGGGCCGCGGAGGTGCCGCCGGCGCCCTGGCTGATGGTCAGGCCGAAGCCATAGCCACCAGCTGGTGGCCGCCCTCCCACATCATGGACAGCGCCACGTACAGGATGATGGCCAGGCCGCCATAGGCGATCCAGCGGTAGCGATTGAGAAGTCCGGCGACGAAATTGGCGGCCAGGCCCATCAGCGCCACCGACAGCGCCAGGCCGATGACCATCACCAGCTCGTGCTCGCGCGAGGCGCCGGCCACCGCCAGCACGTTGTCGAGCGACATCGAGACGTCGGCGATCACGATGTTCCACACCGCCTGGCGGAAGGTGGTGCGGCCGGTTCCGGCCATGGCCGCTTCTTCCTCGTCGCTGCCGCCGCCGTGGTGCAGCTCGCGCCACAGCTTCCACGACACCCACAGCAGCAGCAGGCCGCCGGCGAAGACCAGCCCGACGATCTGCAGCAGTTGGATGGTGAAGGCGGCGAAGACGATGCGCATGACCGCCGCCACGACGATGCCGACGAAGATGGCGCGCTTGCGCAGATCGGGGCTCAGCCCCGCCGCCGCCATGCCGACGACGATGGCGTTGTCGCCGGCCAGCGCCACGTCGATGGCGATCACCTGGAACAGGGCCGACAGGGCCTCGATGTTGAGAAGCTCATCCATGCCGAAGGCGTAGTGCTTTGGTTCAGGCAGGTCAAGCGAAGAGAACGGCGCAGATCGCCACCGCCGCCGCCAGCCCGGCGGCATCGGCCAGCAGCCCGGCGGCCAAAGCGTGGCGGAAACGGCGGATGCCGACCGCGCCGAAATAGACCGCCAGCACGTAGAAGGTGGTCTCGCTCGAGCCGTAGAGGGTCCCCAGCAGGATGCCGGTGGCCGAATCGGGGCCGATTGCCGGGTCCTTCATGTAGGCGGCGAGCAGCCCGAACGAGCCCGATCCCGACAGCGAGCGCATGGCCGCCAGGGTCAGCGCCTCGGCCGGCACCCCCAGCGGGGCCAGCAGCCGGGCCAGCGGCTCCACCGCCATCGCCATGGCGCCCGAGGCGCGCAGCATGCCCACCGCCACCAGGATCGCCACCAGATAGGGGATGATGCGCACGGCGATGGCGAAGCCCTCGGCGGCGCCTTCGACGAAGGCCTCGTAGACCCGCACCTTGCGCGCCACGCCGTAGCCGAGCAGACCCACCGCCAGCGCCGGCACGATCCAGGGACCCAGCGTGCGGCCCCAGACGATGGTGACCGGAACCAGCGCCAGCACCGCCAGCAGGGCGGCCAGGCCGACCCAGCCGGGATAGGGCGCCGGTCCCGCGCATGACGGTTCCGCCGGTGGGGGGCGCGGATCGGCGCGGCCCTGCAGCAGGCGGGCGGCGGCGATGGCCACCACGGTCGAGGCCAGGGTGGCGATCAGGGTGGGCGCCACCACCGCCGCCGGGTCGGCGGAACCGGCCGAGGCCCGGAGCGCGATGACGCTGGTCGGCAGCAGGGTCACCGATGCGGTGTTGATGGCCAGGAACAGCACCTGGGCGTTGGTGGCGGTGCCGGGGCGGGGATTGAGGGTTTCCAGCTGTTCCATGGCGCGGATGCCGAACGGCGTCGCCGCGTTGCCCAGGCCCAGCATGTTGGCGGCGATGTTCAGGGACATCGCCCCCAGCGCCGGATGACCGGCCGGCACCTCGGGGAACAGGCGGGTGAGCGCCGGGGCCAGCAGCCGGGCGATGGCGCTGAGCAGCCCGCCGGCCTCGGCCACCTTCATCAGGCCGAGGAACAGCGCCATCACCCCGACCAGGCCGAGGGCCAGCGGCACCGCCCCCTCGGCCGCCTTCAGGGTGGCGTCGGACAAAGCCGCCATGGCCCCGGCCGCGCCGCTCCATTCCGCGGCGGCGGCGGTGGCGAAGGCGCTGAGGACCAGAAGGAAGAAGACCAGGTTCACGCGCCCCACCCTAGCAGAACCCCCGCCCCTGCGCACCCTTGCCGCGGCGGCGGGGCGGCGCTAAGGTCGCTGCCGCAGCGATACCGGGAAGGGCGCCATGGCGGTGAAGCGGGTGGTGATGGCTTTGGTCCTGGCCGCATGGGCCGGAACGTCGATGGCGATTGCCGTGGGCGCGGCGGCGGCGGCCGACGACGTCCCGGCCCGCCTCGACGCGGCCAAGGCGGCGTGGGCCAGGGGCGACCTGCCCAGGACCGCGCGCGAGCTGGACGCCGTGCTGACCCAGGTGCACGAGCGGCTGGGGCGCGCCTTCGCCGAGACCATGCCGCCGCCGCCGCCGGGTTGGACCGCCGAGAAGCCCGAGGTCCAGGGCCTCGGCCAGGTCGGCGGCGGGCTGTCGGTGTCGCGCGCCTATACGCACAACGAATCCACCCTCAACGCCTCGCTGATCCTCGACAGCCCCGCCGTCGAGGCGGCGGCGGCGCTGCTGGCCAATCCGGCCGCCACCGCGGCGCAGCCCAACGTCAAGCGGGTCAAGGTGGGCGCCGACGAGGCGCTGATGCGCTACGACCCGATCACCCGGTCGGGCGAGATCACCCTGGTGCTGGGCACCCGCGTCCTGCTCGAGATCGAGGGCGACGGCCTGTCCGCTGCCGACGTCCTGGTGGAAGGCGCCAAGGGCTGGAACACCGCCCGCATCCGTTCCCTGGCCGGGCCATGATCCCGGCCGACCTGGTCGGTTCGGTCGCGGCGACGCTGACCACCCTGGCCTTCGTGCCGCAGGTGGCGAAGACCCTGAAGACCCGCAGCACCCGCGACATCTCCACCGCCATGTGGTCGCTGTTCTCGGCCGGCGTGGCGCTGTGGCTGGTCTACGGGCTCATCCTGGGGGCGTGGCCGATCATCATCGCCAATATCCTGACGCTGGCCATGTCGCTGACCGTGCTGGCCATCAAGCTCGCCAACCGCGGACGGGAATAGCCCGCCGTCAATCCACCACGTTGGCGGGGTCGGGGTCGTCGGCCCAGTCGTGGTCCGGCGGCGGCGTCGCCTCCAGCCACTGTTCCAGGGTGCGGACGTGCTCGGCTTCCTCGTCGGCGAAGTCGCGGGCGAGGTCGCGGATTTCGGGCTGCGGCGCGTGGGTGGCGGCGCGGTTGTAGAATTCCCAGCCGCGGCGTTCGTTGGCCAGCGCGTATTGCAGGGCGTGGCGGGGCGTCATGCGGTAATGGGCGTCGGCGCTGTCGCCGACCTCGGGCGGCTCCGCCGTCTCCCATTTGAATTCCCATGATTTCAGGCGCGGCAGCGGGCCGTGGGCGCTGGCGCGGGCGGTGACCTCGGCGGCGTGCATGGCCGAGAATTCGGACATGCGGCGGAACAGGACCGCCACCTCGGGGTTGTTGTGGACCTCCATGACGTCGGCCAGTTCGCGGTAGCGTTCGCCGGCCTCGGTCTCGAGGGCGACGGCGTGGGCGAGGAAGCTCGCCAGGGTGCTGTACATGGGCGCCTCCGTCCTGGACACTCGCGATGATGCCTTGCCCGGCCATGCGTGCGAAGGGGATTTTCGTCGCCGGTCCATCCGTGCGAAACTGTACCAGACCCCGTATCGCGGAGGAGCCATGGAACACCTGGACCTGTTCCAGCGTCTCGGGCTGGCCCTCGCCATCGGCCTGCTGATGGGCGTCGAGCGCGGCTGGGACAAGCGCGAGGCGCCCGAGGGGCGCCGCGCCGCCGGCATCCGCACCTTCGCCCTGATCGGCCTGCTGGGCGGCATCGCCGGCTCGTTCGCGGCGCAGTCCGGGCCGCTGCCGCTGGCCGCCGGCTTCGTCGCCATGGGGGCGCTGGTGGTCGCCACCTATCTGGTCCGCTCGCGCCCCGATCCCGGCATCGGCTTCACCACCGAGGTGGCCGAGCTGACCGCCTTCGCGCTGGGTGCCCTGGCCGCCATGGGCGAGGGCACGGCCGCCGCCGCCGGCGGCGTGGTCGCCACCGCGCTGCTGGGGTCCAAGGACGTGCTGCACGCCTGGCTGCAGCGCCTGGAACGGCTCGAGCTGCGGGCCGCCATCAAGCTGCTGCTGATCTCGGTGGTGCTGCTGCCGGTGCTGCCCGACCAGGGCTACGGCCCCGACCAGGTGCTGAACCCCTACAAGCTGTGGCTGCTGGTGGTGATGGTGGCGGCCATCTCGTTCGTCGGCTATTTCGCCATCAAGATCGCCGGGCCGCGCATCGGCAGCCTGCTCACCGGCGTGTTCGGCGGTCTGGCCTCGTCCACCGCGCTGACCGTGTCCTTCGCCCGCATGGGCAAGCAGAGCCCCGGCATGCAGGCCCTGCTGGCGGCCGGCACGGTGCTGGCCAACACCACCATGTACGTGCGCCTGGGGGTGATCGTGCTGCTGCTGAATCAGCCGCTCGGGTACCGGGTGGCGCCCATCCTGGGGGCGATGGCGGCGGCCGGGCTGGTCGCCACCTGGCTGCTGTGGCGCAGCCGCGTCGACGAGGGGCGGCCGGCCGCCATGACCCTGTCCAATCCCTTCGAGCTGGGCATGGCGGTGAAGTTCGCCGCCCTGCTGGCGGTGGTGATGGTGGCCTCCAAGCTGGCCCAGGGCTGGATCGGCTCGACCGGCCTCTATTTGCTGGCGGGCGCGGCCGGGCTGGCCGACGTCGATGCCATCGCGCTGTCCATGAGCCAGATGGGCGGCAGGGGCACCGCCCTGGCGGTGGCCGCCACCGCGGTGACCATCGCCGCCTTCGTCAATACCGGGGTCAAGGCGGCGCTGGTGGGCGCCCTGTGCGGCGGGCTGATGGCTCTGCGGGTGTTGCTGGCCATGGCCGGGGTGATTTCCGCCGGGCTGCTGGCGTTGACCGCCAGCTGGCTGCTATAGAGAGGCCATGGACCCTTCCTCCTCTGCCTTCGAGGCTGCGGTGCTGGCTTATCGCCGCAGCCGCGATCCCCTGGCCGTCGTGTCGCTGTTCGCCGCCGAGCCGGTGGTGCCGGGGCGCTGGCGCGCCGAAACCGTGCTGACCCTGCCGGTGTTCCTGGCGCTGGTGATGGACGGCGCGCCGGCGGCGGCGGCGGCGCTGGTGGACGCGGTGCGCGGCGGCGACGCGGTCAAGGTCGAGGTGGCGGCGCAGGCCCTCAACTACAGCCACCACCCCCAGCGTCAGCGCCTGATGGAGCGCCTGGCCGGCGCGGCGGCGGCCGGCGGCATGGACAGGGACGGCGCCGACTTCGCCGCCTTCGCGCCGACCCATCCGGTCCATGTGGACATGCTGTGGATGGCGTTCCTCGCCACCGGCGACACCCGCTACGTGGAGCGCGTCGCCGGCCTGCTGGCGGGCTGGATGCCCGAGCCCGAACTGCAGGCGCTGCTGGCGGTGGCCGGGCGCGACGACAGCGTGCGCGAGAAGGCCATGGCCGGCGTGCTGGCCAATGCCGCCCTGGTCGGGCTGACCGTCAACGCCCGCGACATGGACGACGTGCGGAGTGCGCTGGAGGGCTTCGCCGCCCGGTCGGAAGGCCTGGCGGCGGCGCTGGCTTCCCGGGTGCTGGCGGGCATTACCCGAACGCCTTGAAGGCGATGATGGTGAAGGTGTCCTTGATGCCGGGCAGCTTCTGCAGCGTCTCGACCACGAACTGGCCGATGTCCTGGCCGGATTCCAGGAAGCACTTGATCATCAGGTCGTACTGGCCCGAGATGGAATGGACTTCCGAGACCTGCTCGATGTCCACCGCCTCGTCGGCGACCTGATAGGCCCGCCCCGGCTCGCATTTCACCATGACGAAGATGGTCTGCATGGGGGGCCTCCCTGGTGTGGTGGGTCTGAAATCCGCGGCATTATGCAAATTTCAGACACGCCACACAATTCAACACGGGACGGTCAGTCCTCGGTTTCGCCCTCTGCCTCGGCCTCGGCCTTGAGCTCGGCCTTGGTCCGCGGCTTGGGCAACGGCACCGCGCGGGCCATGAAGTCGGGCAGGAACTCGCCGAAGCCGATGGCGTCGTCGCGGTGGTTCATCTCGCCGATGCCGAATTCGTCGAAGCGGCGGCGGCGCTCGCGCCCACGGCCACCGCGCTCGTCACGGCCGCGTTCGGGCCGGGCTTCACGTTCGGGCCGGGCTTCACGCTCGGGCCGGGCTTCACGTTCGGGACGGGGGGCGCGCTCGGGACGGGCTTCACGCTCGGGCCGGGCTTCACGCTCGGGACGGGGGGCGCGCTCGGGACGGGCCTCACGCTCGGCGCGGGGTTCACGCTCGGGACGGGCCTCACGCTCGGCGCGGGGTTCACGCTCGGGACGAGGTTCGCGGGGAGCGCGTTCGGGCCGTTCGGAGCTGCCCTCGCGGCTGCGGGACCTGCCGCCGCTGCGCTCGCGGTCTTCGCCCTTGGCAGAGCGGCCGCCGCGGCCGCGCTTGCGGGAGTCGAGGTCGAGGGCCAGGGCGGGAACGCCCTCCACCTCGATGCGCGCGATCTCGCCGCCCAGGAGTTTTTCGATGGCGACCACGAAACGGCCGTCGTCGGGGGTGGCGATGGTGAAGGCGCGTCCGGTCTCGCCGGCCCGGCCGGTGCGGCCGATGCGGTGGACGTAATCCTCGGCGTGGATGGGGACGTCGAAGTTGAAGACGTGGCTGACCGCCTTGATGTCGATGCCGCGCGCCGCCACGTCCGAGCACACCAGCAGCCTGGCCTCGCCCGACTTGAACTTGCCCAGGGCTTCCTGGCGGGCCGGCTGGGCCATGTCGCCGTGCAGCTGGACGACGTCGAAATGGTGCTTCTTCAGCGAGCGGAACAGCACATCGACGTCGCGCTTGCGGTTGCAGAAGATGAAGGCGTTCTTCACCTCCTCGATGCGGATCAGATGGCGCAGGGTCTCGCGCTTGTCGATCTCCTCGACCACCGCCAGGTTCTGCTCGATGGTGGTGGCCGCCGAGGACGGCGCCGACGCCGTGATTTCCTTCGGGTTCATCAGGAACGCGTCGGCCAGGCGGCGGATTTCCGGCCCCAGGGTGGCCGAGAAGAACAGGGTCTGGCGGATCTTGGGCAGCAGCGAGACGATGCGTTCGACATCGGGGATGAAACCCATGTCGAGCATGCGGTCGGCTTCGTCGATCACCAGCACCTTGACGTCGGTGAGCAGGATGCGGCCGCGCTCGAACATGTCGAGCAGGCGCCCCGGTGTGGCGATCAGCACGTCGACGCCGCGGTCCAGAATGGCGACCTGGTCGCTCATGGACTCGCCGCCGATGATCAGCGCCTTGTTCAGCTTGTGGTTCTTGCCGTACTTGTCGAAGTTGTCGGCGACCTGGGCGGCAAGTTCGCGGGTGGGCGCCAGGATCAGAGAGCGCGGCATGCGCGCCTTGGCCCGGCCGGCGGCCAGGATCTCGATCATCGGCAGGGTGAAGCTGGCGGTCTTGCCGGTGCCGGTCTGGGCGCAGCCCAAGACGTCACGGCCCATCAGCACCACCGGGATGGCCTGGGCCTGGATCGGGGTGGGGGTGGTGTAGCCGGAAGCGGCGACGGCGGCGAGCAGTTCCTCGCTCAGGCCAAGATCGGCGAAGGAGGCGGTTGGGGTAGTTTCAGTCATGTGAGGCGGGATAATAGAAGCAAAAGCGCCGCTGTCAACGGCCCAGGACGCCCACCCTCTGCGGGGTTGGCTGGGTGTTGCCGGTAGGATACGCTTTTGCGGCTGGAAAGGGAGCCCGCCATGCTGATCGATGCCCGCCGTTCCGCTCTTCTGATCGTCGACGTCCAGGAGAACCTTGCCCCGGTGATGGCCGATGCGCGCGCCGTCTACAAGGGCTGCACCATCCTGCTCAAGGCCGCCGCCCGCCTGGGTTTGCCGGTCCTGGTCAGCGAGCAGTACCCCAAGGGGCTGGGGCGCACCATGGGCGAGCTGAGGGAGCACGTGCCCGACGGCGCGGTGGTCGAGAAGCTGCATTTCTCGTGCGCCGCCGAGCCCGCCCTGAAGGAGCGGGTGGACGGGCTGGGTCGCGACCATCTGGTGATCGCCGGCATCGAGGCCCATGTCTGCGTGCTGCAATCGGCCCTGGGATTCAAGGCCGCCGGCTACCAGGTGTTCGTGGTCGCCGATGCCTGCTCGTCGCGCGACAGCGCCAACCACCGCGCCGCCCTGGAGCGCATGGCGGCCAACGGCATCGAGGTGGTCACCGTCGAGATGGTGGCGTTCGAGTGGCTGCATCGCGCCGGCACGCCGGAGTTCAAGGACATCTCCAGGCTCATCAAGTAACGGAGGACGCCATGACCGCACTGGTCCTGCTGCCCGGCCTGCTCAACGACGAACGCCTGTGGGCGCACCAGCGCCACGCCTTGGCCGAGCAGGCCGAGGTGAGTGTGGCCGATCTGACCGCCGACGACACCATGGCCGGCCTGGCCGAGCGGGTTCTGGCGGCGGCCCCCGACCGCTTCGCCCTGGCCGGGCTGTCCATGGGCGGCTACGTGGCCATGGAGATCATGCGCCGGGCGCCCGAGCGGGTGGAGCGCCTGGCCCTGGTCAGCACCGCCGCCCGCCCCGACACCGCCGAGCAGACCGAGCGGCGCCGGGACGCCATCGCCAATGCCCGCGCCGGCGGTTTCGACAAGGTGCCGCCGGCGCTGCTGCCGATCATGGTCCATCCCGACCGCGCGGCGCAGGAGCGGGTCGGCGGGCTGTTCGTCGATATGGCCCGCGCGGTCGGCCCCGAGGCCTTCATCCGCCAGCAGACCGCCATCATGCACCGCCCCGATTCGCGCCCCGGCCTGCCGCGCATCTCGTGTCCGACAGTGGTGGTGGTCGGCCGCGACGACACCCTGACCCCGCCCGACCGCGCCGAGGAGATGGCGGCGCTGATCCCCGGCGCCAGGCTGGTGCGGATCGGCCAGTGCGGCCACCTGTCGGCCATCGAACAGCCGCAGGCGGTCAGCGCGGTTCTCAGCTACTGGCTGCAAGGTTAGACCCGCGTTGATGTTCGGTTAACGGACACGCCGGTATAGTCGGGAGTCGGGGTTAGGGAGAAGACCCATGGGCTCTCGCGGGCCGAAACTGCTGCGCCGGACCACCAATCACGTGTTGGATGCCTTCAAGGCCGCCATCGGTCTGGCGCGCCAGGGCGATCCCCTGCCGGTGCCGGCTCTCACCGAGATCATCGCCGGGCTGGAGAACTCGCCGCAATTCGACGAGTTCTACCGCCGCGCCTACGACGAGCTGGTCGAGATCATCGAGAACGAGAAGCTGGAGAGCAAGCGCACCAACGCCTTCGGCCGGCTGATCGTGCACCAGATCAAGCCGCTGCTGATCGACGGCACCCTGGATCGCGCCATCCTGCCCAACATCTTCTCGTTCCTGCACCTGGTGCTCGGCGACGAGGCCGAGATCTACGGCGAGCGCTGCGTCGAGCTGGCGACCGCCACCAAGGCCGAGCTGGACGACGACTTCACCTGGGAAGCGTTCTATCGCGACGAGCAGGCCAAGCTGATCCTGTGGCACACCCTGGTGCGCATCGCCGAATCGTTCAAGCGCTGGGATCTGCGCAAGGACTGGTTCATCAAGCTGATGCAGTACACGCCGACCACCGTCAGCCTGGGCCAGAGCAGCTTCGTGGTGCGCGAGGTCGATCGCAGCGAGGAACCCAGGGTGTTCGGCAACCGCGAATTCTGCGCCTTCTTCCACGCCATGTTCCACGGCCTGACCGAACTCGCGCCGGCCGACGACGCCCTGTTCCGCAAGGAATTCGGCACCGATCCCCACCACCACATCGGCCAGTTCCTGGTCCACCTGGCGACCTGCCAGGTGTAGGCAGTGCGCATCCCCGGGCCGGGCGGCCCGGGGATGGCGAGGCGGGCTACATCATGCCCAGTACCGTGGGCAGCCAGATGGACAAGGGCGGCCAGTAGGTGACCAGCAGCAGGAAGCCCAGCATGGTCATCAGCCAGGGCAGCACCGCCACGGTCAGTTCGCTGATGCCCATCTTGGTGATGCCGGAGGCGACATAGAGGTTGAGGCCCACCGGCGGGTGGCACATGCCGACCTCCATGTTGACCACGATCAGGATGCCGAAATGGACCGGGTCGATGCCCAGCTTCATGGCCACCGGGAACAGGATGGGGGCCATGATCAGCACGATCGAGCTGGGCTCCATGAAGTTGCCGGCGGCCAGCAGCAGCACGTTGACCACCAGCAGGAAGGCGATGATTCCCAGCTCCTTGGCGACGATCCAGTCGGCGATGGCATGGGGGATGTTCTCGTTGGCCAGCACGAACGAGAACAGCACCGCGTTGGTGATGATGTAGAGCAGCATCGCCGACATGCTGGCCGAGGACAGCAGGATCTTGGGCACGCCCCGCAAGGGCATGTCCTTGTAGACGAACACGGCGATGATGAAGGCGTAGACCGCGCTCATGGCGGCGGCTTCGGTCGGGGTGAAGATGCCCGAATAGATGCCGCCGATGACGATGATGATCAGCGCCAGGCCCCAGATCGCCTCGCGCAGGGTCTTGAGGCGATGGCCCCAGGTCGCCCGCTCAAGCCGCGGATAGTTGTTCTTGCGGGCGATCCACCAGGTGGTGACGCCGAGCAAGGTGGCCAGCATCAGGCCGGGGATGACGCCGGCCATGAACAGGGCGCCGACCGAGGTGTTGGTGGCGACCGCGTACATCACCATCACCAGCGACGGCGGGATCAGGATGCCGAGCGCGCCCGAGGTGGTGATGACGCCGGCGCCGAACTTGCGCGGGAAACCCTGCTTGACCATGGCCGGCAGGATGATCGAGCCGATGGCCACCACGGTGGCCGGCGACGAGCCCGACACGGCGGCGAACAGGGCGCAGGCGATGACGCCGGCCAGGCCCAGTCCGCCGTGCCAGTGGCCGACCATGGCGGTGGCGAAGTTGATCATGCGCCGGGCGACGCCGCCATGGGTCAGGAAGTTGCCGGCCAGGATGAAGAACGGGATCGCCATGATCTCGAACTTCTCGATGCCGGTGAACAGCTTCAGCGCCACCGATTCGATGGGCACCTCGGTCATGGTGAACAGGAAGGTGAGCACCGTCAGGCCGAGCGAGATGGAGATCGGCATGCCGGTGAGCATCAGGGCCAGCAGCAGCCCGAAGATGATGGCTGCGTTCATCGGCGGTCCTCCTCGGCCTTGGCGGAGGCGTCGCCGCCCTCCCAATCGTCCGGGGTGACCGGGACGGAACTGTTGGTGCCGTGGCCGTCCAGGGACGGGTCGCCGCTCTCGCCGCGATGGTGGGCGAGGTCCTTGGGGTGCAGCCCGTCGTCCATCTCGTACCAGTTGATGTCCTGGGCGGCCCGCTGCGGATCGGTCTCGTCCTCCTCCAGACCCTCGACATGGCCGTGGTCGTGGTGCGGCAGCTCGCCGGTCTTCATGAAGCTCAGGCACACCTGCAGAAAGCGGAAGCACATCAGCGCCGAGCCCAGCGGGATGGCCGAATAGACGATCCAGGTGGGGGCTTCCAGGTCCGGCGTGGTGGGGCCCTCGTACAGCTCCTCGCCGGCGATCCCCAGCGCGTTGAAGATGCTGTAATGGGCGCCGTTCTCCCACACGAAGTGACCGCCCATGAGGGCGACGGTGCCGGTGAACAGCGCGCCGGACAGCAGTCCGAAGACGATGAACCTGCCCCGCATGCGGTCCTCGAGGCGGTTGATCACCACATCGACGCCCACATGGATGCCGGTGCGCACGCCGTAGGCGGCGCCGAACTTGGCCATCCACACGAACATGATGATGCACAGCTCCTGCGCCCACGAGAAGTCCATGTGGTGGACGTAATCGTAGAGGAACGGCACGCCGGCGGCGTAGCGTTGCATGACGGCGACGAAGATGATGGTCGTCGCCGCGGCCATGAGGAAGGCGATCAACGCTTCCTCGAGGTGGTCGAGGGCTTTCAGCATGGGTGCTCCGGGGGCGGATAAAGCTGGGGCGCCCCGCGGGGCGCCCCCATGGTCAGGTCAGGCGATCAGTTCTTGAAGCCCAGCTTGGCGGCTTCCTTGTAGACCGCCTCGATGGTCTCCTTGCCGACGCGGCCTTCCATCTCCTTGTGGACCGGCAGCAGGGCCTTGCGCCAGGCCAGCACCTCGGCGTCGCTGGGGGCGTAGAAGTCGGTCTTGCCCGAGGCCTTCATGGCCGCCAGGGAATCGTCGTTCTCGGTCTGCGCGATGGCGTTGGCGAAACGGGTCGACTCGTTCATGGCGCCTTCCAGCACGGCGCGGATGTCGGCGGGCAGGCCGTCCCAGAACTTCTTGTTCACGATGACCGCATAGCCGAGATAGCCGTGGTTGGTCAGGGTGGCGTGCTTCTGCACCTCATGCATCTTCTGGGTGAACATGTTGCTGGGCGGATTCTCGGTGCCATCGACGACGCCGGTCTGCAGCGCCTGGTAGACCTCGGAGAACGCCATCGACTGCGGCAGCGCGCCCAGCGCCCGCATCTGGGCGTCCAGCACCTTGGACGACTGGATGCGCAGCTTGAGGCCCTTCAGGTCCTCCGGCGCCTTGATCGGCTTGTTGGCGCTCAGGATCTTGAAGCCGTTGTCCCAATAGGCGAGGCCGCGGATGCCCTTCTTCTCCAGCTTCTTCAGCAGGTCCTGGCCCACGGGGCCCTCGGTGACGGAGCGCAGCACGTCCTTGGACGGGAAGATGTAGGGCAGGTCGAAGACCTCGAATTCCTTGACGCCCAGCGGACCGAACTTGGCCAGCGACGGGGCCAGCATCTGCACCGCGCCGAGCTGCAGCGCCTCCATCTCCTCCTTGTCCTTGTAGAGCTGGGAGTTGGGGTAGACCTCGACCTTGACCTTCCCGCCGGTGCGCTCCTCGGCCAGCTTCTTGAACATCTCGGCGGCCTTGCCCTTGGGCGTGTTGGGGGCGACCACGTGGCTGAACTTGATGACGATGGGCTGGGCCTGCTGCGCCATGGCGCCGCCGGCGGCAAGGACACCGGCCACCAGGCAGCCGACGAAGGTGCGGAAATTCATGAGCGTTCTCCTCCCAGAAAGATACGCATGTTAAACGGCTTTCGATTGTTCGAAAGTTTCGCCCGGTCGGCTATTGTGGAAATCCGAACACCGGCCCTCGGGGACAAGATGCCATACGGCCAGCGCAGCCCGTCTACCTTGCAGGCCATGCCCGCCATTGCCATGGCCATGGTGGCGATGCTTCTGGTCGCCTTGCTGTGGATGCTGCACCGCAGCGAAGTGGAAGAGGAACGCTTCGCCCTCATCAAGGATATTCTTTGGGTCGAACAGAACATCCACTTCCATCTGGTTTCGGACGAAGAGAAATTGGCCCAGCTGGCGGCCGATCTCGAGCGCCGCGGCGCCGCCGGTCCGGTGCTCGAGGCCGAGGGCCGCGCCCTGCTCGCCAACAATCCTGAAATCCGCCGCGTCATCCTGCGCGACGCCGATGGCAATGGGGCCGAGTCGTTTCCGCCCGGCGAGGCCACCGGCGGCATCGGCGAGCAGGCGCCGTGGTGGCCGGCCTTCGCCATGGCCCGCTCGCTGGGGCGGGTGGCGTGGTCGGCGCCCTTCGCCGTGCCCGGCCTGGGGGTGGTGGTCGAGGCGCACCAGCCGGTCTACCGCGGCGGCCGCTTCGCCGGCATGGTGGTGGGGGTGTTCCCCCTGGACGGCATCCTCACCCACCTGGTGCCGTGGTGGGTGGCCGAGAAGTACAAGGTCGAGATCGTCGATGCCGACGGGGCGGCGCTGGCCGCCAAGACCCAGGTGGCGGTCGCCGAGCCGGGTCCCAGCCACCAGGTCCGGCTGGAGCCGCCGGGGCAGGGGGTGGCGGTGGTCGCCACCGTCTACCGCAGCGCCCCCAACCTGGCGCGCAACCTGCTTGCCGCCGCCATCCTGGCGCTGTCGCTGCTGGCGCTGTCCAGCCTGGGCATGGTGCGCCGCCAGGTCCGCCGCCGCCTGGCCGCCGAGCAGGACCTGCGCGCCGAGCACGCCTTCCGCAAGGCGATGGAGGATTCGCTTACCGTCGGCATGCGCGCCCGCGACCTGGACGGACGCATCACCTACGTCAACCCCGCCTTCTGCCGCATGGTCGGGTGGACCGAGGCCGAACTGGTGGGGACCGAGCCGCCCATGCCCTATTGGCTGCCCGAGGCCATGGACGCCACCATGGAGATGCACCGCCGGGTCATGGCCGGCGACGCCCCGCCGGACGGCTTCGAGATCCAGTTCCGGCGCCGCAGCGGCGAAGTCTTCTGGGCGCTGGTCTACGAGGCGCCGCTGATCGGCGCCGATGGCCGTCACACCGGCTGGATGGCGTCGGTGCTGGACGTCACCGAACGCAAGCGGGCCGAGGAGACCACCCGCCAGCAGCAGGAGCAGCTGCAGCGCACCGCGCGCCTGATCACCATGGGCGAGATGGCCTCGACCCTGGCGCACGAACTCAACCAGCCGCTGTCGGCCATCGCCAGCTACACCACCGGCTGCCTCAACCGGCTGGGGGCCGAGCGCTTCGATCCCGGCGAGCTGCGCGAGGCGCTGACCAAGCTGGGAGTGCAGGCCCAGCGGGCCGGCCAGATCATCCGCCGGGTCCACGACTTCGTGCGCAAGTCCGAGCCGAGGCTGCGGCCGTGCTCGCTCAACCGCGTGGTCGAGGACAGCGTCGGCTTCATCGAGATCGACGCGCGGCGCCGCGGCGTCGGGCTCGAGGTGGATCTGGCCCCGGGCGAGCCCGAGGTCGATGCCGATCCGATCCTGCTGGAGCAGGTCATGCTGAACCTGGCACGCAACGGCATCGAGGCCATGGGCGAGGGCCGCGACCATGCGCTCAGCATCCACGTCGCGGTGGAACCCGGCCAGGCGGTGATAAGCATCGCCGATCGCGGCCCGGGGGTGGCGCCCGAGGCCGCCGACAACCTTTTCCGGCCATTCTACACCACCAAGGAGGAGGGGATGGGCATGGGACTGAACATCTGCCGGTCCATTATCGAATTCCACCAGGGGCGCCTGTGGTTCGAGCCCCGGTTGGGCGGCGGCAGCGTGTTCCGCTTCTCGCTGCCGCTGAAGGTGGCGGCATGAGCGAAACCGTCTTCATCGTCGATGACGACGAGGCCATCCGCGACGCCCTGGCCTGGCTGTTCCGCTCGCGCGGGGTCGAGGCCCGCACCTTCGCCTCGGCCGAGGAGTTCCTGGCGGTCTGGCATCCCGACCTGCCCGGCTGCCTGCTGCTCGACATCCGCATGGGCGGAATGAGCGGGCTGGACCTGTTCGACCGCCTGCGCGAGGCGTCGTCGCACCTGCCGGTGATCTTCCTGACCGGCCACGGCGACGTGCCCATGGCGGTCTCGGCGCTGAAGAAGGGCGCCATGGATTTCGTCGAGAAGCCGTTCAACGACAACGATCTCGTCGATCGCGTCATCGAGGCCCTGGCCTGGGGCGCCCGCCGCCGCCAGCAGGAGGCCGGCAATGCCACCCTCGCCGCCCGCATCGCCGCGCTCACCGCCCGCGAGGCCCAGGTGATGGAGCGCATCCTGGCCGGGCGCATGAACAAGGTGATCGCCGACGATCTCGGCATCACCATGCGCACCGTCGAGGTCCACCGCGCCCATGTGTTCGAGAAGATGGGGGTGAAGACGGCGGTGGAACTGGCGCAACTGATGTCGGGCTACCGGACGGAAAGAGGTTGAAAAAGCGCCGCGCCGCCCGATCCTCTTTGGAAGAGGTGCGAGAACGGGCAAGGAGTTGACGATGAACGGGCTGCAGCGCCCCCTGTTGCCCCTGGCCGATGCGATGCGGGCCTTCGTGCGCCAGGAATCCGCCTCGGGCATCATCCTGATGGCGACCATGGTGCTGGCCCTGGCCGTCGCCAATTCCCCCGCCGCCGGCTGGTACGAGCGCGTGCTGGCGGCGCATGTGGCGGTGGGCGTCGGCACCTTCGCCATCGATCTGTCGGTCCTGCACTGGATCAACGACGGCCTGATGGCGGTGTTCTTCCTGCTGGTGGCGCTGGAGATCAAGCGCGAGATGCGGGGCGGCGAATTGTCGCGGCCGGCGCAGGTGCTGCTGCCGGCGACCGCCGCCGTGGGCGGCATGGCGGTCCCGGCATTGGTCTACCTGGCGGTCGTCGGCTTCGATCCGGCCCTGGCGCGGGGCTGGGCGATTCCCTCGGCCACCGACATCGCCTTTTCCCTGGGCGTGCTGGCCCTGCTGGGAACCAGGGTGCCGGCGGCGCTGAAGGTCTTCCTGGCCGCGCTGGCCATCATCGACGACCTCGGGGCCATCGTGGTCATCGCCCTGTTCTACGCCGGCGCGCCGTCCTGGCCGGCCCTGGGCGCCGCCGCCCTGCTGGCCGCCATCCTGCTCGGGCTGAACCGCATGGGGGTGAGGGCGCTGTGGCCCTACCTGACCATCGGGCTGGCGCTGTGGGTCTGCATGGAGCATTCCGGGGTGCACGCCACCATCGCCGGCGTCGTGCTCGGCCTGACCATCCCCGCCGATGGCGACCATTCGCCGCTGCAGCGCCTCGAGCACGCGCTGCTGCCGTGGGTGGCGTTCGGCATCATGCCGCTGTTCGCGCTGGCCAATGCCGGGCTGTCCTTCGCCGGGCTGGGGATGGGCCTGCTGGTCGATCCGGTCTTCCTCGGCATCGCCCTGGGGCTGTTCCTGGGCAAGCAGATCGGCGTCGCCGGCTTCGCCTGGGGAGCGATCCGGCTGGGGGTGGCCACGTTGCCCGACGGCGTGACCTGGCGCCATCTCTACGGCGTCGCGCTGCTGACCGGCATCGGCTTCACCATGAGCCTGTTCATCGGCAGCCTGGCCTTCCCCGAAGGCACGGCGGTGGCCGAGACCCGCGCCGGCGTCCTGGCCGGGTCGCTGGCGGCGGCATTGGCCGGCTTCGTGGTGCTGGCGAGGGCGCGCCGCCCCGGCTGAGCGACCCTTGCAAGCTCGCGCATTCGCGGTGCAATATCGGCCGTTCCTCATAAATGGTACGGCCCTGCCATGTCCTGTCACGCCATCATCACCCCGCCACCGGCCATACTGGTCAAGTCGGCAACCGTCGCCGAGGCGGTCGCGACCTTGGCCGCCCACGGCTTCGCCACCTTGCCGGTGGTCGATGCCAAGGGGCACTTCGCCGGTGTCTTCGGCCCGAAGGAGCTGATCGCGCTGATGCTGCCGCGGGCGGCCCGCCTGGGCGAGGATCTGGGCGACCTGGCCTTCGTCGGCGAAGGGCAGGCCGATCTCAGGACCCGCCTGGAGGCGCTGGGCAAGGAATTGGTCGGCAAGCATCTGGCGCCCCACCGCACCGTCCGCGGCGAGACCCCGCTGGTCGAGGCGCTGTTGCTGCTCTACCGCGGCGACGCCTTCCTGCCGGTGGTTGATGAATCCGGCAAGCTGGTGGGCGTGGTCACCGCCGGAAGCGCGCTGGCCCATGTCCGGGGGGCGGCGTGATGCACGGCGTCGCCTGGGTCCCCAACGTCGTCTTCGGCCTGAACGCCATGGCGGTCGCCACCTTCATCCTGGTGGCCACCTACGCCGTCATCATGAGCGAGAAGATCAACCGCGCCATCGTCGCCCTGTTGGGGGCCGGCGCCATGGTGCTGGTCGGCGTCCTCAACCAGGAAGCCGCCATCCGCGGCATCGACTTCAACACCATCGCCCTGCTGACCGGCATGATGATCATCGTCGCCATCACCCGGCGCTCCGGCGTGTTCCAGTACGTGGCGGTGTGGGCGGCCAAGAAGGTCAACGCCAGCCCGGCCGGCATCCTGTTCACCCTGCAGATGGTCACCGCGGTGTTCTCGGCGCTGCTCGACAACGTCACCACCGTGCTGCTGGTGGTCCCCGTCACCCTGGTCATCACCGAGGAACTCAAGATCAAGCCGTGGCCCTATCTGGTGGCGCTGATCTTCGCCTCCAACATCGGCGGCACCGCCACCCTGATCGGCGATCCGCCCAACATCCTGATCGGCTCGGCGACCGGGCTGACCTTCAATCAGTTCGTCTACAACCTGGCGCCGGTGGTGGTGGTGATCCTGCTGGTCACCGCCGGCCTGTTCCACCTGATGTGGGGGACCCGGCTGCATGCCAGCGCCGAGGCCCGCGCCCGGGTCATGGGGTTCTCCGAAGCCGAGGCCATCACCGATCACAAGTTGCTCAAGCAGGCCCTGTTCGTGCTTGCCCTGGTCATCGCCGGCTTCGTCTTCGCCCACCCGATCGGGCTCGAGCCGGGCACCATCGCCCTGTTCGGCGCGGCGCTGCTGATGCTGTTCTACAGCCTGGGCAAGAATGCCGAGGAGCAGTCGCACGAAGTCCACCACATCTTCGGCGAGGTCGAGTGGATCACCATCTTCTTCTTCATCGGCCTGTTCGTGGTGGTGCACGGCGTCGACGCCGCCGGCCTGCTGGGCCTGGCCGCCGATCTGCTGGTATCGGCCACCGGCGGCGACATGAAGGTGACCGCCATCGCCATCCTGTGGGTTTCGGCCATCCTGTCGGCGGTGGTCGACAACATTCCCTTCGTCGCCACCATGATCCCGCTGATCAAGTCCATGGCCCCGACCTTCGGCGGGCCGGAGAACATCGAGCCGCTGTGGTGGGCGTTGAGCATGGGCGCCTGTCTGGGCGGCAACGGCACCCTGGTGGGCGCCTCGGCCAACCTGACGGTGGCCGGCCTGGCCGAGCGCGCCGGCCATCCGGTGCGCTTCATTCCCTTCATGAAGGTGGCGTTCGGCCTGATGCTGCTGTCCATCGCCATCAGCAACATCTACCTGGTTGTCCGGTACCTGTAGCCGTCAAATAGAAACGCCGCCCTGATCGAGCGGCGTTTCCCCTGCGGGGGCTGGGGATGGGCGGGAAGGGCCCCCGGCAGATTGTGTGCGGACGATGGCGGGAAGTTCCCCTCTCAATTCGCAAAGACAATATAGCACTCTCAATTTCTTTTTCGTACAGGAAGATCACCCTGCGCGGTTTTATGCATATTTGCATAGACCATTTCGGATATTTGTGGGGCAATTGTATAAAATTTTATACGAACCCCGGGTATCGAGGATTGCCGCCCTCTTCGCGGTGCGGGAACGGCCCGGACTCCGGGGGGCGGCAGCCTGCGGGCGACCTCTGCGGAGGGTGCGACGCCCTGTGCGTAATAGGACGAAAGTCGCAGGTGCCCCGACCGGACTTGCGGCCACCGCTGAAATGGCTCCACCATGGGGCGCGCGGAGGAAGACGAGATGCGACGGCGTCGGACATTGGCGGTGGTGGCGGCAAGCCTGCTGGCGTGGGTGCTGGCGGCAACGTCCCTGGCGGCCACGGCGGCGGAGTTCGGCCGCGACCGCATCGAGATCGTCAGCCAAGCCGGCGCCCGCCACCCGTTCGAGGTCGAAGTCGCGGCGACTCCCGAACAGCTGGCGCAAGGGCTGATGTTCCGCGACCGCCTGCCCGCCGAGGGCGGCATGCTGTTCGATTTCGGCCGGGTCCAGCCGGTCGCCATGTGGATGAAGAACACCCTGATCCCGCTGGACATGCTGTTCATCGCCGCCGACGGCCGCGTCATCTTCATCGCCGAGCGCACGGTGCCGCACTCGCTGGCCGCCATCGGCCCCGGCGAGCCGGTGCGGGCGGTGCTGGAAATCAACGGCGGCACCGCCCACCGCCTCGGCCTGAGGCCGGGCGACCGGGTGCGCCACCGGCTGTTCGGCGGGTTTTAAAGCCCGTCGCCGCCGGCCACCTGCGGCAGGGTGTCCCAGGCCTCCCCGGCGGCAACCACGCACGAGGTGCCGTCGGGACGGGTCATCAGGATGGTCCAGGTGCCGCCGTCGGGGGCGGTCAGCAGCTCGACCACGGCGCCGTTGTTGGCCAGGCCGATGGCCTTGGGCGCTTCGGTGTACTCCCGCGACAGCGAGGCCAGCAGGACCTCGCGCGGGGCACAGATGGAGTCCGCCGCGACGATCGCGGTCGGAGCCAGGGCCAGGACGGCAATTCCGGTCGCGATCATGGGCGCTCTCCCGATGGGACGGTGCGGCCGGTCTGACATGGCGACGCCGGGCGTCGGCGGCCATGCGCGCACACGGCGAATGCCCCCGACATCGCCCAAGGCGTGGCGGCTCTGCTCGTTGTCGGTTGGCCCGCGATCTTGCATCGGGGCGCGAAACCCCTTAGCTTCCGCGCCACGGGGCGTAGCTCAGCCTGGTAGAGCGCCAGCTTTGGGAGCTGGATGCCGGAGGTTCGAATCCTCTCGCCCCGACCACCTGAACGCCTTGTTTCGCCCGCTTCCGGCAGGCGCCACGGCCGGGTCCCTGGCCAACATCCGGGATGTCCCCCCCCCCCCCTCGGGAATGGCGAGCGGCGTTAGCGAATCGCAAATTTGTCATTGACTGACGTTAGCATTTTGCTATCGTCGGGCCATGAAGGCGGTCGCTTACAGCAAGTCGGCCCTCAGGACCCTGCGGAGGCTGCCCGCCAACGAGGCCGCGCGCATCCGGGCCAAGGTCGAGCAGTACGCCGCCGACCCGGCCTCGCAGGCCAACAACGTGAAGAAGCTGCAGGGACGCGACGGCTACCGCCTGAGGGTGGGCGATTGGCGGGTGATCTTCGATGAGGACGGCAACGTTGTCGCCGTCCTTGAAATCGGCCCGCGCGGCGGCATTTACGATTGAGAGGACAGCATGGGCCAGCCTCAGATCATCAAGACCCAGGCCGGCGAGGAGTTGGCTGTCATCCCCCTGGACGAATACCAGCGGCTGGTCAGCGCGGCCGAGGATGCCGCCGATCTGCGCGCCTATGACGAGGCTCGGCGCCGCCTCGCGGCCGGCGAAGACGAGTTGGTGCCCGAGCCCTTCGCCACCCGCCTGATGACCGGAGAAAGCCCCGTCCGGGTGTGGCGCGAATTGCGCGGAATGACACCGCGCGACCTGGCGGATGCCGCCGGCATCTCCCCGGCCTTCCTGTCGCAGATCGAAGGTGGCCAGCGCGAGGGCAAGGTGGCGACCCTGAAGGCGCTCGCCGCCGCCTTGCGTGTCGGCCTGGATGACCTGGTCTAGTGTGGTGATTCTGAAATTCGCAGTCTTATGCGAATTTCAGAATCACCACACAATTCAACACTGTAGTGGCCGGCTTATCCCCGAAATTCGCTATACGAATTTCGGGGGCAGGACACTAGGGCAGGTTCGACCCTCGCCGCCGCGGCCCCCCTCCACCCTTGTCTTGCCCCGCCTTTACGGGTAAGTGTAGGTCCCGGTGTGGGGAGTTTCCAAGCAGCGAGGACGCCGCCGATGCAAGCGCGTATCTACCGCCCGGCCAAGACCGTCATGCAGTCGGGCCGGGGCAACGCCAAGGCCTGGGTGCTGGAATTCGAGCCGGCGGCGCCGAAGCGTGCCGATCCGCTGATGGGTTGGCTGGGCTCGGACGACACCACCCAGCAGGTCCGCCTGAAATTCGCCAGCCTGGAGGAGGCGGTGGCCTTCGCCCGGCGCAAGGGCCTGGACTTCCAGGTCGCCGACCCGGCCGCCAGGAAGCCGGCCCCGCCCAAGAACTACGCCGACAATTTCCGCTTCGACAAGCTGGAGTTCGGCCGCTTCTGAATCGCGCCGCGCCCTTAGCTCAGCTGGATAGAGCAGCCGCCTTCTAAGCGGCAGGTCGCAGGTTCGAGCCCTGCAGGGCGCGCCAATTAAATCAATGGGTTAGCGGCTGGCGGGCGAGACCAGAGGGGCAAAAATCTCCCAAACTTGCAAAAAACTTGCGACGCTAACCCCTTGAAAACCCCCAACTTGCGAAACTATGCGAGCGCCGGTTTGCAAGTTTTTTGCAAGTTTGCGGGCGTGGGTGGGGGCGGAAATGCCAAGGGCGGCGAGGGTGTCATACCCCGCCGCCCTTATTGTCGCCCACACGCGTAAGGTGTAGATCAGGACCCGCTCGGCGCGGGACCGGACCGCTGCATAAAACTCGGACGGCGGGGCGGGGCTTTTGCCGCCGCCGGGGCGGGCTTGGGCCTCAGGCGTGCTGGGGGCGCCTTGGGCTGCGCTGGCGGCGTTGGCGGCGCAGAAGGCACGGGGGGAGGAGCGGGCGGGGGCACGGGCACGGGCACCAGCGCCCGGAAAAACGCTATT
>NZ_CACVCG010000030.1 GCF_902729435.1 Magnetospirillum sp. UT-4 | reverse complement strand
ACGAGGCCCGTGGCACGGCGTTCGCGGCCCGCCTCACCCTTCGAGACGCCCCCAAAGGGGGCTCCTCAGGGTGAGGCTACGGATACGGAGTGACTTAAGTCAGCCTCAATTCACCTTGAAGCCGTGCCTGGCGAACACGCTCTTGGCCTGATTGCCGCGCACGTAGTCCAGGAAGGCGCGGGCGGCGGCGGTCTCGCGGCCGGCGACCAGGGCGAAGGGGTAGGTGATGGAATCGTGCATGGAAGCGGGGAACACCCCGACCACCTTGACCTTCTTCGACACCGCCGCGTCGGTGGCGTAGACCACGCCCAGCGGCACCTCGCCGCGCTCGACGAAGGCCAGCGCCGAGCGCACCGAATCGGTGGCGGCCAGCTTGCCCTGGACCTTGCCCCACTGGCCGGCCCGCTCCATGGCCTGGCGGAAATAAAGGCCGGCCGGCACGCTGTCGGGATTGCCGGTGGCGATGCGCCCCGAGCCGGCCAGGGCGGCGATGTCGGTGGCCGGGGTCAGGTCCTGCCGGGCCATCGGGCTGTCGGCGGGGGCGGCCAGCACCAGGGTGTTGCCCAGCAGGTTGAAGCGGGTGCCGGGATTGATCAGCGCCTTGCCGGCCAGGTAGTCCATCCACTTGAGATCGGCCGAGGCGAACACCTGGGCCGGCGCCCCCTGCTCGATCTGGCGGGCCAGAGCCGACGAGGCCGCGTAGGACGGCCGCAGCCGATGGCCGGTGGCGGCGGCGAAGCCCTGGCCGACCTCGTCCAGCGCGGTGGTGAGCGACGCGGCGGCGAACACCGTCACCTCGTCGGCGCGGGCAGGACCAAAGACCAGAACGGCGACGACGGCAAGGATGCGCAGGATGGCCATGGCTTCGTCCTCGGCTGTGCAGTCTTCCCGGCGGGTTCCGCGGCGGGGCGCCCGCCGGGCACTCAGCCTCCCCCGGGACGACGACGATGGACCGCCGAGCCTGGGTGATGCCTGCAGCTCATTCTTAAGGCAAGCGTAATATAAAATCCACCGGCTGCCTCGTCCTTTTGGGATTCCTCTAATCCAACCCACCCGGCGTTGAAGGGCTGACGCTCCGATTGTCGCCTAATGAATGGTTGCGGGGTGTGCGCAACATATTACGCTTTTCATCCGGCGATGGTATTGCTATGGTCCAGTCATGGTTATGACTAACGCTTGGGGGCGGGAATAACTTAATGAATAGTTTACAGTCGCTGACGGGGGTTGAGCGACACCTTGGCGCCGATGCCATCGTCGTCAGCAAGACCGACCTCAAGGGCCGCATCACCTACGCCAACCAGACGTTCCTGGACATTGCCGGGTACGTCGAGGAAGAGGTGCTGGGCAAGCCCCACAGCATCCTGCGCCACCCCGACATGCCGCGCAGCGTCTTCAAGCTGCTGTGGGATTCCATCGCGGCGGGGCAGGAATTGTTCGCCTATGTGGTGAACCGGGCCAAGAACGGCGATCATTACTGGGTGTTCGCCCACGTCACCCCGACCTTCGACGATGCCGGGACGGTGAAGGGGTTTCATTCCAGCCGCCGCGCCCCCCGCCCCGAGGCGGTGGCCGTCATCCGGACGGTCTACCGCGACATGCGGGAGGAGGAGGCGCGCCACGCCAATGCCAAGGACGCCATGGCGGCTTCGCTGGAACTGCTGATCAACAAGTACATCGGACATGGACGGACCTATGAAGACCTGGTCTTCTCTCTTTAGCTCGTTCGCCGCCATCGTGGCGGCCTGCGGCCTGGCCCTGGTCCTCGCCGTTCGCGGCCTGGCCGCCGGGGACATCCTCACCGCCGTGCTGGCCGTTGCTGTGACCGCCATGGCCCTCGTCGCCGCGCTGTTCAACCGCAAGGGCGCGGCCAACGTGCTCAGGGTCACCCAGGCGCTGGAGACCACCGCCGGCGGCGACCTCGACAGCCGTCTCATCCATGTCGCCGACGGCGGCGAGGTGCAGCGCCTGATGCGCTCCTTCAACGCCGCGGTGGACAAGGTCGAGGCCTTCATGCGCGAGGTCCGGGGGGCGCTGGACGCCGCCTCGCACAGCCGCTTCAAGCGCACCATCCGGCCCGAGGGCATGACCGGCGACTACCGCGGCTACGTCGATGCCATCAACGTCGCCTGCGCCCGCATGGAGGAAGGCGAGAAAAGCGTCGGTGCCATGATCGAGCGCATCGACCAGCAGGTCGCCGACACCATCCAGAGCGTCTCCAACCTGACCGCCGATCTGGTCGATAGCGCCGGCACCATGTCGGGGGTGACCACCTCGGTCAGCAGCGACACCAAGGCCGCATCCATCTCCGCCAGCGACGCCTACGTCTCGGCCCAGACGGTGGCGGCGGCGGCCGAGGAGCTGCACGCCTCCATCGCCGAGATTTCCAGCCAGGTCGGCCGCTCCTCCGGGGCGGCCCAGGACGCCGCCTCGCGCATGGGCCAGACCCGCGAGGTGGTCGACCGCCTCGGCGCCGCCGCCGACGAGATCGGCCGGGTGGTCGAGCTGATCGGCACCATCGCCGCCCAGACCAACCTGCTGGCGCTCAACGCCACCATCGAGGCGGCCCGCGCCGGCGACGCCGGCAAGGGCTTCGCCGTGGTCGCCAACGAGGTCAAGAACCTGGCCAACCAGACCGCCAAGGCGACCGAGGAGATCACCGTCCGCGTCGGCACCATCCAGAAGGTGACCCGCGACACCGTCTCCATCATCGACCAGGTCTCGGGCAGCATCCAGGGCATGGAGCAGGTGGCCGCCGGCATCTCGGCCGCGGTCGAGGAACAGACCGCCGCCACCAGCGAGATCGCCCGCACCGTCGCCGTCACCGCCGGCCAGGCCGAGGAAGTCAAGGCGCGCATGGGTTCGGTCGAGGAAAGCGTGCACAGCGCCGACAAGGCCGCCCACGCCGTCAACGAATGCGCCGTTCGCATGGACGAATCCCTGTCCAGCATGCGCAAGCTGCTGGTCAAGGCGGTGCGCACCTCGTCGGATTTCGCCAACCGCCGCAAGGGCCGCCGCCGCGCCGTCATGATCGAGGTCGATCTCGCCACCGATAGCGCCAGCGACAGGATGCCCGCCTACGACCTGTCCGAGGACGGCGCCATGGTGGTGTGTTCGCCCAAGATCCCATGCAAGCCCGGCACCCGCATGAGCTTCGTGGTGGCCGCCGAGAACATCCGCGCCCAGGCCGAGGTCACCGCCTGCACCGAGGGCTTCTATCACCTCCATTTCGTCGATGCCCACCTGCCGGCCGCGGTGGTCGATCGGGTTTCCTCCAGCTCGGTCACCAAGCTGATGGACATCGCCAAGACCGACCATCGCGCCTTCGTGCAGAAGATCGCCGAGGCGGTGAACGGCGCCACCACCTTGCTGCCGTCGGATTTGTCGACCCACCACACCTGCCGCCTGGGCCGCTGGTACGACAACGTCACCGACGACCGCATGATGGCCCTGCCGACCTTCAAGGAGCTGCTGGAGCATCACCGCCCGGTTCACAATACCGGCCGCGACGTGCTGATCGCCCTGAACGCCGGCCGCGCCGACGAGGCCGCCGAGCTGATGGCCGAGTTGGAGACGCTGTCGGCGCGGGTGATGGCGACCCTGGACCGCCTCGGCGCCGAATTCGCCGCCGGCGCGGCAAAGGCGGCCTGAGTCCCGGAACCACGCGCTCTCCGCCGCTGTTGCCGTTGCAACGGCAGCGGAGGGTGTCATGCGAATTCCCCGAGTGGTGTTCAAGACCCGCGTGCGCAACGAGGCGCTGGGCGGGTCAAATCCCTACGAGTGGCGGGACCTGTCCACCGACGAGGTGTTCGGCGGCCGCAAGGTGGTGATGTTCGCCCTTCCCGGCGCCTTCACCCCCACCTGCTCGAGCAACCACCTGCCCCGCTACGAGGCCGAGTACGACCAGTTCCGCGCGCTGGGCGTGGACGAGGTGGCGTGCCTGGCGGTCAACGACGCCTTCGTGATGAACCGCTGGGCCCGCGACCAGGGGGTGGAGAAGGTGCTGATGCTGCCCGACGGCAACGGCGAGTTCACCCGCAAGATGGGCATGCTGGTGGACAAGTCGAACCTGGGCTTCGGCATGCGCAGCTGGCGCTATTCGCTGTATGCCGAGGATTGCGAGGTCAAGGTGCTGCTGGCCGAGCCCGGCTACGAGGACAACTGCCCCAGGGACCCCTTCGAGGTGTCGGATTCCGACACCATGCTGGACTGGCTGCGGCAGAACCGCCCGGCGCCAACCCCCTCGGCGGCTTGACCGCGCGGGCGGCGGCGGTCACACTTCGTCCATGTTCGCCAAGTTCCTGCTGACCGTCGCGGTCGTGGCCCTCATCTGGTTCGGCTTCAAGTTCGCCCAGCGCATCGCCGCCGACCGGCGCCGCAGCGAGGACCGCAAGGCCCGTGCGGTGCCGCCGCCGCCCCGCTTCGAGCCCGCCACCGGCGCCGACGTCCAGGAGCTGGTGCGCTGTCCGGTGTGCAATGTCTATCGATCGGGGCGCCAGGCTTCCTGCGGCCGCTCCGACTGCCCATATTGATCGCCATGAAACGGGTTCTCCTGGTCGCCCTGGTGCTTGCCGGGTGCGCGCTGCCGCCGCCCGACCAGCCCGCCCATTATCAGCGCATGGGCCGCTTCCTCGGCCTGGTGGCCAATTGCGGCTGCTCGGATATCGGCCGCGACCGCATGCTGGCCGAGTATCCGCGCGCCCTGGGCGGCCGCTACACGCCCGACGAGGTCAAGGCCATGCGCGGCTATGTGGACCTGGGCGCCCACGAGAAATATGAGAACCAGTTCCTGATCTGCGCCGAGGTCTGCTCGCAGACCTGCATGGTCAACGCGGTGGCCGAACCCCTGGGCGGCCGGGTCACCCCCGGCGTTCCGGCCTGCCTGGTGTCGGAACGCGACCTCCACCTGACCTTCGGGGAGACGGGCGGCGACAATTGGCCGTGAGTAGTGTAGAAAAATAATGCTTATCGCCCACAGATGAACGCAGATGAAATGACTTTCCTTATCTGTGTCTATCTGTGTTCATCTGTGGGCAATGATTTCCGTGTTCCCGTCGAGACGCCGTCAACGGCTACGCATTCCCCCACCAGTAGACCCAGACGAACAGGAAGATCCACACCACGTCGACGAAGTGCCAGTACCAGGCGGCGGCCTCGAAGCCGACGTGCTGGGACGGGGTGAAGCCGCCCTTCAGGGCGCGGCCCAGGCAGACCGCCAGGAAGCAGGCGCCGACCAGGACGTGGAAGCCGTGGAAGCCGGTGGCCATGTAGAACACGGTGGGATAGACGCCCTCGGTGAAGCCGAACGCCGCCTCGCCGTATTCGACCGCCTGCAGGGTCAGAAACACCACCCCCAGCACCAGCGCCACCGCCAGGCCGGCCTTCAGCACCGTGCGGTTGCCCTTTTTCAGGCCGTGATGGGCCCAGGTCACCGCCAGTCCCGACGACAGCAGGATCAGGGTGTTGACGAACGGCAGGCCCCAGGTGTGCAAGGGCTCGATGCCTTGCGGCGGCCATTGCATCACCGACGGGTTGACCTTCAGGGCGGCGTTGAAGAAGGCCCAGAAGAAGGCGACGAAGAACATCACCTCCGAGGCGATGAACAGCGCCATGCCGACCCGCAGGCCGTGGCGTACCGGGCCGGTGTGGGCGCCGCCCGAGCGGCCCTCGCGCAGCACCTCGGCCCACCACCCCGCCATGGTCACCAGGACCAGCGCCACCCCGGCCATCAGCACCCAGGGCTGGGCGCGGTCGTGGAACCAGGTGACGGCGCCGAAGGCGGTGACGAAGGCGGCCAGCGCCCCCACCGCCGGCCATGGGCTGGGGGTGACCATGTGGAAGGGATGGGGCGCGCCGGCACTGGACTCGCTGCTCATGACGGGGCCTGCCTGAAAAAGGTGTAGGAAAGGGTGATGGTGGTGGCCTGGGCGGCGAAGGCATCGTCGGCCATGGCCGGATCGACGAAGAAGGTGACCGGCATGTCCACGCTCTGGCCCGGCTCGAGCCGCTGCTCGGTGAAGCAGAAGCAGGCGATCTTGTTGAAGTAACGGCCGGCCCGGTCGGGGGTGACGTTGAAGGTGGCGGTGCCCACCACCGGCTCGGACGAGGTGTTGGTGGCGCGGAAGAAGGCCAGCGCCTGCTCGCCCAGATGCACCCGCATCTGGCGCTGCCCGGGCTCGAACCGCCACGGCAGGTCCTTGGCCACCGAGGCGTCGAAGCGGATTGTCACCACCGCGGCCGCCGCGCCTGCCTCCTCCGCGCCGGGCGCCGCCGTGGCGGTGCGGGTGGCGCCGCCCAGGCCGGTGGCCCGGCAGACCATGTCGTAAAGCGGCACGCTGGCCGCCACCAGCCCCAACATGGCCGCCACCGCCGCCACCGACGCCGCCACCGTGGCCCGGGGGGTCATGGCGCTACTCCGCCGCCTGGTGGAAGCGGGGCTGGACCTCGAAGGTGTGGGCGGGCGGCGGCGAGGCCAGCGTCCATTCCAGGGTGGTCGCCCCGATGCCCCACGGATTGGGCGCGGCGCGGCGGCCGGCGACCAGGGTCCATACCGCCAGGCCGACGAACAGCAGCGCCCCGGCGAAGCCGACATAGGCGCCGATGGAGCTGACGAAGTTCCAGCCGTGGAAGGCGTCGGGGTAATCGGGGATGCGTCGCGGCATGCCGGCCACCCCCAGGAAATGCTGCGGGAAGAAGGTCAGGTTGACGCCGACGAAGGTCACCCAGAAATGGATCCTGCCCAGCGTCTCGGGGTACTGGCGGCCGCTCATCTTGCCGATCCAGTAGTAGAAGCCGGCGAACATGCCGTACACCGCGCCCAGGCTCAGCACGTAGTGGAAGTGGGCGACCACGTAGTAGGTGTCGTGCAGCGCCACGTCCACCGCCGAATTGGCCAGCACCACCCCGGTCACGCCGCCGATGGTGAACAGGAAGATGAAGCCGGTGGCCCACAGCATGGGCGTCTTGAACTCGATGGCGCCGCCCCACATGGTGGCGATCCAGCTGAACACCTTGATGCCGGTGGGCACGGCGATGACCATGGTGGCGGCGGTGAAATAGGCGCGGGTGTTGACGTCCATGCCGACGGTGAACATGTGGTGCGCCCACACCACGAAGCCGATCACCGCGATGGAGACCATGGCGTAGGCCATGCCCAGATAGCCGAACACCGCCTTCTTCGAGAAGGTCGAGACCACCTGGCTGATGATGCCGAAGGCCGGCAGGATCATGATGTAGACCTCGGGGTGGCCGAAGAACCAGAACAGGTGCTGGTACAGCACCGGATCGCCGCCATTGGCCGGATTGAAGAAGCCGGTGCCGAAATTGCGATCGGTCAGCACCATGGTCAGCGCCCCGGCCAGTACCGGCACCGCCAGCAGCAGCAGCACGGCGGTGATCAGGATCGACCACACGAACAGCGGCATGCGGTGGAAGCCCATGCCGGGGGCGCGCATGTTGACGATGGTGGTGATGAAGTTGATGGCGCCCAGGATCGACGAGATACCGGCCAGGTGCAGGGCCAGGATGGCGTAGTCCACCGAGGCGTCGGGATGGCCGCTCACCGACAGCGGCGGATAGAGGGTCCAGCCGGTGCCCGCCCCGGCCCCCGACAGCGCCGACAGCAGCAGCAGCACGAAGGCCGGCGGCAGCAGCCAGAACGAGATGTTGTTCATGCGCGGAAAGGCCATGTCGGGGGCGCCGATCATCAGCGGCACGAACCAGTTGCCGAAGCCGCCGATCAGCCCCGGCATGACCACGAAGAACACCATGATGACGCCGTGGGCGGTCAGCACCACGTTGTAGAACTGGAAGTCGCCGTCCAGATACTGGATGCCCGGGTCCTGCAGCTCCATGCGCATGTAGACGCTCATGGCGCCGCCGATCAGCCCGGTGATCACCGCGAACACCAGGTACATGGTCCCGATGTCCTTGTGGTTGGTGGAATAGAGCCAGCGGCGCAGGCCGGTGGGCTCGGGGTGGTGGTGGATGGCGACGGCGCTGGCTTCGGGCATCGCGAGGTTCCTATTGTTCGGCCGAGGCGAAGCGGACCCTGGCATCGGCCAGCCAGGCGTCGAATTCGGGCTGCGGCACGGCGCGGACCATGATCGGCATGAAGCCGTGGTTGACGCCGCACAGCTCGGAGCACTGCCCGTAATAGATCCCGGGCTCGTCGATGCGCACCCAGGTCTCGTTCAGGCGCCCGGGCACCGCGTCGGACTTGATGCCGAAGGCAGGCACCGCCCACGAATGGATGACGTCGTCGGCGGTCAGCTGGATGCGGATGGTGGCGCCGACCGGCAGCACCACCGGATTGTCGGTCTCCAGCAGGCGGCGCTGCGGCGGCTTGATGTCCTCGTCGGGGACCATCAGCGCGTCGAACTTCAGCGCGTGGTCGGGGTACTCGTAGCTCCAGTACCACTGGTGCCCGATCACCTTCAGCGTCATGTCGGCTTCGCCGGTGCGGTCCATGAAATAGAGCAGGCGCAGCGACGGGAAGGCGAACATCAGCAGGATCAGCGCGGGAATGGCGGTCCAGGCGATCTCCAGCCGGGCATTGTGGGTCCAGTTGGCCGGCACCGGATTGCGTCGGGCGTTGAAGCGCCAGGCGCAATAGGCGACCAGGACGGTGACCAGGACCACGATGCCGACCACCATGCCGTTGAGGATGGTCGATAGGGTGGTGATCTCGGCCATGGTCGGGGTCACCCCCTTCTGGAAGCCGATGGCCCAGGGCAGGGGAGCGTCGGCCCGGGCGGCGAGGGGCGCCAGGGTGACGGCAATTGCGGCCGGGACGAAGGGCGGGCGCGGCATTCGCGAACCTCCTCCCCGCCCGGGCACAGGCCTGACACAGGAACTTGGCGGGGTGGTTCATGTTTGGGGGGCAGCCCCGCCGCCGCCAATCCCCCCTGTGCGAAAGAGTCGGTGGCCCCTTACCACCGGAACCGGTACTTGGCCCCGGCGGCGAAGCCCGGCGCGGCCGAGGCATCGTGGCCGGGCTCGAGCATCAGCATGCCGCCCAGGGTGAGGTCCTGGCGCTCGCCGGTGGTCACCGACCAGGTCAGTTCCAGATCGGTCTCGGCGCCGGTGGGGGTGAGGTCCAGGGTTTCCTCGCGGTAGACGATGGTCCCGTCCATGGTCCGCCCCGTCGGCACCGCCAGGGTGGCGCTGCCCGCGTTCACCCGCAGCGGCCGCGACAGGGTGAAGGCGACGCGGTCGCCGTCGGCCATCACCTCGCGGGTGGCGGTGCCCACCGCGAAGCTCTGGCTGTAGAGGTCGCCGCCGCCCCGCAGCAGGCCGCCGTCCAGCGCCGCGCCATCGGTGCGGCCCATGCCCCAGCGGCCGAACAGCTCGGAGCGCGGACCCAGCGGCAGCGCCCCGAACAGGTCGACGAAATCGGTGGCGGCGGGGCGCTCGAAGCCGAAGGCGCCGGCCCCGGCCGAGGAGAGCGGGCCGTCGCCCTCGCTCAGGCGGCCGCCCTGGAGGCCGGCCACGGCGCCGCCCTCGAAGCGGCGGCTGGCCTCGGCCATGGCGAGGCGACGCTCGGGGGCGGGCAGGGCGGACTCGCCGCCGCCCTCCTGGCTGAAGCCGGCCGCCACCCGGATGCCGTTGCCGATGTCCTGGCCGGCCGCCAGCGCGCTGCCGTCGCCGCCCATGGCGGTGAACGGCGAGGCCGTCACCCCCGCCACCATGCCGCCGCCGTCATGCCCGGACGCGGCCAGCCCGGTCAGGCGGTCGAGGCCGAAGCCGCGCGCCGCCCCCAGCTCGGTGGCGCCGATGCGGGTGGACAGGGCGAAGCGCGGCGCCGCCGCCTCCTCGCCGGGGGCGAGGCGCAGGTGGTCGGGCTCGGGCGGCGCCGCCAGGGTCAGGGCGGTGGCGGCGTCCAGGCGGGTGGTGGTGACGCCGCCCGAGGGCGCCAGCCAGCCGGCCAGGCGGTCTTCGGCCGGCGCCGCGCGGATTCTGGCCGACAGGTCGGCGGCGAAGGGGCGGCCGTAGGCATCCAGCACCATGGCGCGGTCAAGGCCGGTGCCGCGCGACAGCGCGTCGCCGAAGGCGCCGCCCAGGCTGAGCGCGGTGGCGGCGGGCGCGGCGCCACCGTCCGCCACGGTGGTTCCGGTGGGAACGCTGGTGCCGCCCACCGGCTGCAATGCCTGGTCCACGTCCAGCAGGCCGCGGCCATAGACCGCGTCGGTGCCGGGATCGCCCAGGTCGCGGGCCGATTGCAGCAGGATGTCGGCCACCTCGGCGCCGGTCAGGAACGGCGAGGCGCCCCATACCACCGCCGCGGCCCCGGCGACGTGGGGGGCGGCGAACGAGGTGCCGCTGACCACCTGGGTGCCGCCGCCATTGGCCGTGGTCACCACGTTGACGCCCGGCGCCACCAGGAAGCGGTCCTTGGCGGTGCCGGCGCGGTTGGAGAACGAGGCGATGGTGTTGGTCGCATCCACCGCCCCCACCGCCAGCCCGAGGCCGCCGGCATCGACGCCGGCCAGCCAGGCGGCCGGGTTGATGGGGTTGGCGCCGCCGGTGTTGCCGGCGGCGGCGACCACCACGCGGCCATCGCCGGTGGCCCGCGCCAGGGCGGCCTGGAAGTCGGCGCCGATGCTGTCGCCGCCCAGGCTGAAATTCATCACCTTGGCCCCCTGCAGGCGGGCGTAGTCGGTGGCGTTGGCGAGGTCGGAATAGGCGAACGAGCATTTCGGGCTGCAGGTGTATTCCGAGCGCACCGCCAGCAGCGTGGCATCGGGGGCGACACCGACCGCGTCGTAGCCGTCGGCGCGGGCACCGACGATGCCGGCGACGCTGGTGCCGTGGCCGCCCTGGTCGTCGACGTTGGCGGCCAGGCCCGAGACGATGTCGGTGCTGGCGGCGGCGATGGCGCCGGCGAAGTCCTTGTGCTGGACGTCGATGCCGGTGTCGATGACCGCCACCGTCACCCCGGTCCCGGTCTGGCCCGCCGCGTGGGCGGCATCCGCCCCCACCGCGCCCAGGCCGTAATTGCGCCCCAACTCGGCATTGAAATCGGCGGGACCGGTCCGCACCCCCGACGAGCCGCTGCCGATGCGGTCGATCACGCCGCCGCCGCCCAGCCCGCCGCCGCCACCCCCGCCGCCGCAATTGGACAGAGCCCCAGCCACCGCCAGGGCGCAGACCGACGTCCACACCGCCCGCATTCCCGCCTCCATTCCATTCCGGAAATCCCCCGCCATTGGGGGAAGCCGGAGCATGGGGCGGCGCCCTTAAGCAGGCATGAAGCGGATGCGCTTTCGCGAATAGGGGGTAGGGACCCCTTGAAATCCAGGGGCGGAATAATATATGAGTATGGACTAATGTACCTTTCGGCCCCCTCCTGACGGGATTGGTTGATGCTCAACATGCTGTTCGGCAACCTGTTCGCTCCCCAGCCGCAGAACGTGCGCATGGTCTCGCCCGCCGAGATCAAGCAGTGGCACAAGGCCGGCGAGGCGGTCCTGATCGACGTCCGCGAGGCGGGCGAGTTCGCCGCCGAGCGTATTCCCGGCGCCATCAACCTGCCGCTGTCGACCTTCGACCCGGCCAAGGTTCCGGTGGTGCCGGAAGGCAAGAAGCTGGTCATCCACTGCCGCTCCGGCGCCCGCTGCGGCATGGCGGCGGCGCGGCTGGCGGCCAGCGGCTTCAGCGGCGACATCCATCGCATGGAAGGCGGCATCATGGGCTGGAGGTTCGTCGGCGGCCCCACCGCCTGACCGCTTCCAGTCTTCGCCAAGCATAGCGGCATCCCCGGCCAAAGGGCCGGCGGGTGCCGTTCGTATGTGCCGTTTGGCTATTGTCAACGACCGCAGCGGCTGGTAGTTTCCCCTAATATAACCGTAAAAAAGTTCCCCAGGGAGGACGACGACATGAGGGGTATCCCCACTACGCTCGCAATTTGTCTTGCCGCCGGGCTCGCCATGGCCCCGCAGGCGGCGTCCGCCGCCGACCGCGTCGCCGTGATGGCCGATGCCTGCGCCGGTTGCCACGGCACCGACGGCCACAGTGTCGGCGCCATGCCGGCCTTCTCGACCAAGTCGTTGGACGAGCTGAAGAAGTTCCTGCGCGAGTACAAGTCTGGCGCGCGTGAGGCGACCGTGATGGATCGCATCGCCAAGGGCTACAGCGATGCCGATCTCGACGCCATCGCCGTCTACTACGCCAGCCGCAAGAAGTGAGGGGGGACCGACCCATGACCAACATTTCCCGTAGGACCTTCAATGGTCTGCTCGGCGCCGCCGGCGCCGTGACCATGGCCGGCTCCCTGTCCGCCTGCACCAGCGGCCCCAAGGTCGTGGTGGTCGGCGGCGGCTTCGGCGGCGCCACCGCCGCCAAGTACGTCAAGCGCTACGACCCCAGCTTCGACGTCACCCTGATCGATGCCGACAAGTCCCACTTCACCTGCCCCTTCTCCAACGCCGTCATCGGCGGCCTGAAGGACATGTCCTACATCGAGCGCAAGTTCGATGCCCTGGTGAACAAGCACGGCGTCAAGGTCTTCAACGACATGGTCGTCGCCGTCGATCCGGTGGCCAAGGTGGTCAAGACCAAGAGCGGCCAGACCTTCGCGTATGACCGCCTGATCCTGTCGCCCGGCATCGACTTCAAGTGGAACGCCATCGCCGGCTATGACGAGGCCGCCTCGCAGATCATGCCGCACGCCTGGAAGGCCGGTCCGCAGACCGCCCTGCTGAAGAAGCAGCTGGAGGCCATGCCGGCCGGCGGCCTGGTGGTCATCTCGGCCCCCGGCAATCCGTTCCGCTGCCCGCCCGGCCCGTACGAGCGCGCCAGCCTGATCGCCGGCTACCTGAAGAAGAACAAGCCGAAGTCGAAGCTGCTGATCCTGGATTCCAAGGACGCCTTCGCCAAGGACAAGCTGTTCAAGGAAGGCTGGGAGAAGCTCTACGACGACATCATCGAGTGGGTCCCCGCCGCCAAGAACGGCAAGGTGGCCAAGGTCGATGCCAAGGCCGGCGTGGTCGAGACCGACTTCGAGAAGTTCAAGCCCAACGTCGCCAACATCATCCCGCCGCAGATGGCCGGGACGATCGCCCAGACCGCCGGCCTGACCGACAAGTCCGGCTTCTGCCCGGTCGATCCGAACACCTTCGAATCGACCATCCACAAGGGCATCCACGTCATCGGCGACGCCTGCATCGCCGGCGAGATGCCGAAGTCCGGCTATTCCGCCTCGTCCCAGGCCAAGGTGGCGGCCGCCGCGGCCATCGCCCTGATCAAGGGCGAGAAGCCGCTGCAGTTCTCGGCCATCAACACCTGCTACTCGCTGCTGGCGGCCGATTACGGCATCTCGGTGGCGGCGGTGTTCGCGGTGACCGATGGCAAGATCGCCGGCGTCAAGGGTGCCGGCGGCGTCAGCCCGATGGGCGCCAACTACCAGTTCCGCAAGAAGGAAGCCGACTACGCGGATGGCTGGTACCAGAGCGTCTGCCAGGACACCTGGGCCTAAATAAATCTTCAATAAAAAGCGCGGCGTCCCGCCTCCCGAAAGGGGGGCGGGCGTTCGTTTGTCTTGGCTTTCCTTTCCTTCCGTTTCGCATATGGTAGTGGGGCAAAGGCAAAATCCGTACTTGCGGCTGAAGGCGGAAATTTGCATATTAGAGAATGCAAACCGAAGGTGGGGCTTACCCGCCCGGAGGCTCTCGACCCAGTCAATAGGGGGACACGTCCACATGTTCGCGCGTCGTTTGATCTCGTTCTCCGCCCTCGTGGCGATGCTGGTTGCCGGCTGGGCCGTTGTCCCCGCCACTGCGGCTGAAATGGAATCGACCATCGCCCGCGGCGGTCGCCTGTACGACAATTGGTACAAGGAGACCAAGCAGACCCGCCCCGACAGCACCCATCCGTCCTATCCGGCCAGCGGCAAGGGCCAGAAGAATTCGTGGCGCTGCACCGCCTGCCACGGCTGGGACTACACCGGCGAGAAGTCGGTCGGCATCAAGGGCATCACCGGCGCCAAGGGCAAGCCCGAGGCCGCCATCGTCGCCATCCTGCGCGACAAGACCCACGCCTACACCCCCGAGATGATGAGCGACAAGGACGCCGGCGATCTGGCCATGTTCGTCTCGAAGGGGCAGATCGACATGTCCAAGTACATCGACCTGGCCGCCAACAAGTCCAAGGGCAGCGCGGCCAAGGGTGAGGTGTTCTACAACACCCTGTGCGGCGTCTGCCACGGCCCCGACGGCCGCAAGGTCAGCACCGGCATGGCGCTGGGCCAGGCGTCGGAATACCCGGCAGCCATGCTCCACAAGGCGCTGAACGGCCAGCCGGCCGAGGCGATGCCGATGCTGCGCGCGTTCGACAACGCCATCTCCGCCGACATCGTCGCCTACACCACGTCCCTGCCCAAATGAGCGCGATGAAGGGTGACCACGGTGCCGAGGGTGCCGCCTCCGGGCGGCACCTGAAGCGCTCCGCGCACCGGGCGTTCTGGCGCAAGGCCGTGTTCGTCATGGTCGGCGTCGTCGTCGGCGTGTTCACCATGGCCGGCTTCGTCACCGCCATCGAGTGGACCAATCGGACCGAGTTCTGCATTTCGTGCCATTCCATGAAGCAGAACTATGCCGAGTACAAGGAGAGCATCCACTACCTCAACCGCAGCGGCGCCCATGCCCAGTGCTCGGACTGCCACGTGCCTAAGGCCCTGGGGCCCAAGCTGGTGCGCAAGTTCCTGGCCTACAAGGACATCGTCGCCGAGATCCAGGGCACCATCGACACCCCCGAGAAGCTGGAGGCCAAGCGCCCCGAGCTGGCCGAGCGGGTGTGGGCCTACATGGCCGCCACCGATTCGCGCGAGTGCCGCAACTGCCATTCGTTCGATTCGATGAACACCAGCAAGCAGACCATCGCCGCCCGCAACAAGCACCCCGAGGCGGCGCTGGAGAACAAGACCTGCATCAGCTGCCACAAGGGCGTGGCGCACAAGCTGCCGTCCTCGAAGGACGACCTGTAGGACCAGTCCCCCTCTCCGCACGACGCGGGGAGGGGGCGTTCCGCTCTCACTCCATCACCGCATCCAGGCCGAAGCGATCCACGGGCGTCACCGCGAGATCCAGGGCCAGGCGGGCGCACACCAGCAGCACCACGATCGCCAGCAGCAGGCGCAACTGCTCGCCCTTCAGGCGGGCGCCGAAGCGCGCTCCCATCTGGGCGCCGACCACGCCGCCCACCAGCAGGGTCAGCATCAGCACCACGTCCACCGTCTGGGTGTGCACCGCCTGCAGGATGGTGACGTTGGCGGTGACGAAAATGATCTGGAACAGCGAGGTGCCGATCACCACCGTGGTCGGCATCTCCAGCACGTAGATCATCAGGGGCACCATGACGAAGCCGCCGCCGACGCCCATGATGGCGGCCAGCACGCCGCCCACCACCCCGACGGCGGCCGGCATCAGCACGCTGATGTAGAGCCCGGACCGCGGGAACCGCATCTTCAGCGGCAGCGCCGGCCACGGATGGCGATGGCGCTTGCGCGGCAGCACGGCACGCCCCTGGCGCTGCATGGCGCGCAGGGATTCCACCGCCATGACGATGCCGACGAAGCCCAGGAAGACGACATAGGACAGGGCGATGGCAAGATCGACCTGACCCAGGGTCTGCAGCCATCCGAACAGCACCACTCCCAGCGACGACCCGGCCAGCCCGCCGGTCAGCAGCACGCCGCCCATGCGAAAATCCACATTGCCCCGCCGCCAGTGGGCGATCAGGCCCGAGACGCTGGCGCCCACCACCTGATTGGCGCCGGTGGAGACCGCCACCGCCGCCGGCACTCCCAGGAACATCAGGAACGGCGTCAGCAGGAAGCCGCCGCCGACCCCGAACAGGCCCGACAGGAACCCGACGCCGCCCCCCAGCAGCAGCAGGGTGTAGACGTCCACCGACACGCCGGCGATAGGCAGGTAGATGCTGGGCACGGGCCGGCCTCCGCGGGAACATGCGTTCGGCCTGCATATGGGCGAGGGGGGCGGGTGTTGCGACGCCCCGGCCTGCCCTCCGGACGGATTGCCGCCTTCGCCCCGCTGCCCATATGCAGCCGGACGCGGAAGGAGACGGCGCCATGAAGTGGATCGCGCATCTGGTTATAGCCCTGCTGCCGGCGGCCGCGGCGGCACAGGCGCCGACAGCGGACGGCGACACTTGGTACGACACGGTGGTCGGGATGGCGGTCTACGGCACCCGTTCGGGCCGCATCGGCACGGTGATCGAGGTGGTCCGCGGCGCCGATGGCCAGCCGGTGGCGGCCATCATCGGCCTCGACCCCGCCATCGACCCGGATGGCCGGGCGCTGCCGTTGGCCTGGGACAACGTACGCGGCCAGGCCGGCCGCGCCACCCTCATCGCGCCGTGGACGGCGGCCGCCGTGCGCTGGCTGGTGCGGCGCGAAGGTTAGTTCTTGCGCTGGAAGAAGGTCGAGCTGTCATAGGGCGTGCGCGCCGCCAGATCGGCCTTGGTCACCGGCGGTTCGGGGCGCATCAGGGTCCGGCTGTCCAGTGCCGTCTCGTAGGGCGCCGAGCAGGCCGCCAGGGCCACCACCGCCGCCATCGCCAACCATGCCTTCATCGTCGTCTCCCCTCATTCGGACGGCAGCGCGCGCGTCGCAGGCTCGACATCCCTGTCGAACACGCCGCCGTCGTAGAAACCGTCCGACCCGATGGTCGGCCCGTATCCGGGCTCGCGCATCTCGGCCTGCTGGGGTCCAACCGGGACCCCGGTATAACCATCGTACCCGGCGCAGGCGGCCAGCGGAAGGGCGATGATGAGGACGCGGAAGGCGGCCAGCGGTGACATGGCGGAAAGCCCCGATGTGGTTTCCCTTCGGAACGCGCCGCCACCGCCCCGAGTTCCCCGGGGGCAGCGATGGTGGGAGGAATGAAGCTTGCGGGCCGGCTTGACCCTACAGCGCGAATTCCCGGTCGAGATCGGCCAGGGCTGCGGTCTCCTTGCGCTCGGGCATGTAGGGCGGGCGGTGGCCCTGGTACAGGATGCCGATGTTGAAGCCGTCATCGGTCATCAGCCGCTTGGCCGCCTGGGCGGGATCGGTGGTGGCCTCCAGCTGGGCCGGGCGGACCACAGTCTTCCACTCCCGCTGCTCCTCGCGGAAGGTGATGCAGGGGCTCATCACCACCACCAGCGAGAAGCCGGGATGGGTGATGGCTTCGGCGATGGTGCGGGCGGTGCCGTTGGGGTCGCCCGAGAAGGCCCGCGCCACGAAATTGGCGCCGGCGGCCAGGGCGATGGCCAGCGGATTGAACGGGGTCATGCCGGTGCCGCCCGGCGGGGCCATGGCCGAGGCGTCCCAGTCCGGCTCGGTGGTCGGGCTGGGCTGGCCCTTGGTCATGCCGTAGACCCGGTTGTCCATCACCACATAGGTCATATCGACGTTGCGCCGGCAGGCGTGCAGGAAGTGGTTGCCGCCGATGGAGAAGCCGTCGCCGTCGCCGCCGGCCACCAGCACGGTGAGGTCGGGCCGCGCCAGCTTCAGCCCGGCCCCCACCACCAGGGCGCGGCCGTGGATGGAGTGGAAGCCGTAGGTGGTGGTGTAGGCCGGGATGCGCGACGAGCAGCCGATGCCCGACACCACCGAGGTCTTGTGCGGCTCGAGCCCGAGATCGGCGAAGGCCTTGGTGATCGACGACAATACGCCGAAATCGCCGCAGCCCGGGCACCACACCGGTTTGACGTCGGACTTGAAGTCCTTGGCGGTGTAGTGGGCGGGGCAGTCGGAAACGGAGGTCATGGCCTATGTCCCCATGGCGAGCAGGCGGGCATGGATCTCGTGCGGGCGGATCGGCAGCGGCCCGGCCCGGTGGAGCGCGTGGACCTCGCCCGGCAGGTCGTATTCCGCCCGCAGGTAGCGGTGGAACTGGCCCTGGTGCGACAGCTCCACCACCAGCACCTTCGACACTCCCGACAGGGCCGCCGCCATGTGTTCGGGGCGGGTCGGCGCCAGCAGGCGGGGGGCGATCAGGCGGGCATTGACGCCGTCGGCGGCGGCGCGGGCGATGGCCTCGCGGGCGGCGCCGGTGCACGAGCCCCAGGTCAGCACGGCGATGTCGCCGTCGCCTTCCAGGGTGGCCCAATGGTCGCCGAAATCGTGGTCGGCCAGCTTGCGCCGGCGCTTGTCCAGTTGCGCCGCGTGGTCGCCGGCCTGCGACGACGGCGTGCCGGTCTCGGTGTGCTCGAGGCCGTCGGCGGTGTACTGGCAGCCCGGCGTGCCGGGGATGGCCATGGGCGACACGCCGGTGCCGGTCAGGGCATAGCGCTTGTAGGCCACCCCCTCGGCCGGGGTTTCGGCGACCAGCCGGCGGCCGGCGAAGGCGACGTCGGCGGGGGCCTCGATGACCGCCCGGCTCTGGCCCAGGGACTGGTCCGACAGCACGATGCAGGGGGCCTGCAGGGTTTCGGCCAGGTGGACCGCCCATTGGGTGGCGAGCAGGCAATCGCCGATGGACTGGGGCGCCACCACCAGATGGGGGGCGTCGCCGTGCAGGCCGTAGACGGCGATGTTGAGGTCGGATTGCTCGGACTTGGTGGGGATGCCGGTGGAGGGGCCGCCGCGCTGGACGTCCACCACCACCACCGGGGTCTCGGAGGCGGTGGCCATGCCCAGCGCCTCGATCATCAGCGCCAGGCCCGGCCCCGAGGTGGCGGTCAGCGAGGGGGCGCCGCCGAACGAGGCGCCGACGCACATGGCGATGGAGGCCAGCTCGTCCTCGGCCTGGACGAAGACGCCGCCCAGCTTGGGCAGGGCGCCGGTCAGCCATTCCAGGATCTCGGTGGCCGGGGTGATGGGATAAGCGGCGACGAAGCGGATGCCGCCGCGCACCGCGCCCAGGCCGGCGGCCTGGTTGCCGGTGACCGCCCAGCGCGGGGCGGGATTGGCCGGCAGCGCCCCCAGCCGCTTGGCCGGACCCAGCCCGGCGGCGGCCTCGGCACCCGCGCGCACCGCCGCCACCGAGGCGGCGAAAGCGTCGGCGTGCTTCTTCTTCAGCGACTTGCCCAGGGTCTCGACGATGGCCTCGACGTCGAGGCCGATCAGGGCGGCGACCGCCCCCAGGGCGATCATGTTGGGCCGCCCGCCGGGAATCGCCTTGGCCAGGTCCTTCATGGGCAATTGGGCGATGCGGGCACCCGAGCCGGCCATGGCCGCCGGCACCTCACCCTCGGCCGGGTCGGTGATGATCAGGCTGGAGGTGTCCAGCGGCAGCTCGGCGGCGAAGCGCTGGACGTTCAGCCAGTCGATGGCCAGCAGGATCTCGGTGACATCGTCCACCGAGCTGACCGGCTCGGGCGACAGCCGCACCATGGCGGCCGCCTCGCCGCCGCGAATCTGCGGCCCCGACGAGCGCCCGAACAGGGCGTAGCAGCCGGCACTGGCGGCGGCGTCGATCAGCATGTTGGCGGCGGTCATCACGCCGGCGCCGCCGCTGCCGCAGAGTGCTATGGAAACCGATCCGCCGTCCGCCATATCCGCCTTCCCCGCAAATCACCGCGCCGATCATATCCCTGCCCGGGGCATGGGGCGAGAGCGATTCGCACCTGGGAGCCGCTTGGCAAATCTCATTGTCAAGGCGCCCCCTCTCTCGATATATGCAGGTTGTGGCCCGCGTGACGCCATTCGGGGGACCCTGCTGCCGGCGGCGCCTGCGCCCCGGCCGGGTGGCGGCGCGAGGGGAGAAGCCAAGAGAGGAAGACGGAAATGTCGCTCAAGATTACCGACGACTGCACCAGCTGCGACGCCTGCGTCCCGGCCTGCCCCAACGACGCCATCACCGCCGGCGACGTCATCTACGTGATCGATCCCGACCGCTGCACCGAATGCGTCGGCGCCGAGGACAGCCCCCAGTGCCAGCTGGTGTGCCCGGCCGATTGCATCGAGGTCGGTACCGAGGAGACCCAGGACCAGCTGATGGCCAAGTTCAAGGCCCTGCATCCCTGATCCGGGCGGTTTCCGCCACACCCGACGACAAACCCCCGGCACCGCGCGGCGCCGGGGGTTTTGCTTTGTCGGAAGGGAAGGAGGGAGCCCGGCCCCCCGGAGCTCCCTCCCGCTTCCCGCTCCACGGGGGTGTGTGCAGGTGGAGGCGGGAAACGTCTGTCCCGCCCGCAACCTTGCCCCCTGAATGGCCCCACGACAATCGGGTGGGGACCTTACTCCGTTGATTTCCTGGCCGCCTACACCACCCGGACGTTCTTGAACTGCCAGGGATCGTCGGTGTCGATGTCCTCGGGGAACAGACGGCCGCGGCCGTCCAGCGGGGTCCAGTCGGAATAGACCCCGACCACCGGCCCGAGATAGGGCATGCACACCTCGAGGCAGCGCGCGTGGTCCATCTCGTCGGGCTCGACCACGCCCATCTCGGGGTTCTCCATGGCCCACACCACGCCGGCCAGCACCGCCACCGTCACCTGCAGGCTGGTGGCGTTGTTGTGCGGGCAGAGCTGGCGCGCCTCGTCGATGGACAGCTGCGAGCCGTACCAGTAGGCGCCCTTGGCGTGGCCGGCCAGCAGCACCCCCAGTTCGTCGATGCCCGAGGTGATCTCGTCCATCATCAGCCGCTTCTCGGCCTGCATGGTCCAGGTCTTGCCGGCCAGCTCGTGCACCGACAGCACGGCGTCGTCGCAGGGGTGGTAGGCGTAGTGCACGGTGGGGCGGAAGCGCACCTTGTCGCCGTCCTTGACCGTGTAGAAGTCCGAGATGGAGATGGACTCGCCGTGGGTGATGAGGAAGCCGTGGAACGGCCCCTCGGTCGGGGTCCAGGTGCGCACCCGCACCGAGGCGCCGGGGCGCATCAGGTAGATGGCGGAATCGCGGCCGAACTCGTGACGCATGGCGTCGGCCGGCCAGTGGCGCTCGTGGCTGCCCCAGCCCAGCTCGGCCGGCTGACAACCCTCGCCGACGAAGCCGTCGATGGACCAGGTGTTGACGAACTCGCCGACCCGCTTGGGCTGGGCTTGCGCCACCTGGGTGTCGCGCTCGGCGATGTGGACCACCTTCATGGACAGCGCCTCGGCCAGCGCCGCCCACTCGGCGCGGGTCTTCGGCGTCTCGACCGCGTGGCCGGTGTCGGCGGCGATGTTCAGCAGCGCCTGCTTGACGAAGTGGCTGACCAGACCGGGATTGGCGCCGTGGGTCAGCACCGCGGTGGGGCGCTTGGCCGGGCTTTTCAGCTTCAGCGCGGTCTCGCGCAGGGCGTAGTTGGAGCGCAACGAGGGCGACAGCGAGGTGTCGGTGTAGCCGCCGGCCCAAGGCTCGATGCAGGTGTCGAGATAGAGCGCGCCGACCTCCCAGGCCAGCTCGACCAGGGCGATGGAGGAGACGTCCACCGAGACGTTGAGCAGGAAGTCGCCCTTGCCCAGCAGCGGCAGCAGCACGTCGCGGTAATTGGCGCGGGTCAGCGCCTGCTTGACGAACGTGATGCCGTATTCGTCGGCGACGCCGTGGCCGCGCTCCTCGGCGGTGACGATGGTGATCCGCTTGGGATCCATGTCGATGTGGCGCAGGATCAGCGGCAACACTCCCTGACCGATGCTGCCGAAACCGACGATGACCATACGGCCGGCGAACGCGACGTGCTTGCTCATACCTGAATTCTCCCCTTCCTGGCGGCGTCTATTCCGCCGAAACAATCCTTATCCAGACCTCAATCACGGCCATCAAGCCGTTTTTCATGATATTTGCCCAGTAAAGCGCCTTCAGGCCGCCCGCTCCAGCGCGGCATAGCCGGGCGTCTCCAGCAGCGGCGGGTCGCGCACCTCGGCCCTCAGCGCCTCGTCGAAGCCGTTGAAGGCGGTGCGCAGGCTGGTGCCGTAGGCGCCCAACTGGCCGATCTCGATCCAGTCGCCCTCGCGGGCATCGGCCGGCAGCAGGAACGGCCCCTCCATGCGGTCGGCGGAATCGCAGGTCGGCCCGAACAGCGAGAAGGCGGTCGTCTCGTCCGCCACCGGGTCGCCGCCGGTGCGGATCAGCCGGCAGGGGAAGCGGAAGCCGGGGGCGCCGGCATCCGACAGGCTGCCGTAGATGCCGTCGTTGACGAACAGATGGCCGGCGCGGCGGCCCTCGACGCGCACCACCACCGACTGGCCGGCCGCCACCAGGGCGCGGCCCGGCTCGCACCACAGCTCGCAGGCGGCGGGCAGGTCGAGGGCGGCGACGCCGCGGACGATGGCGGCCATGAAGGCCGCCAGCGGCGGCGGCTCGACGTCGGGATAGCTGACCGGGAAGCCGCCGCCGACGTCGAGGATGTCGATGTCCACGCCGGACTCGTCCAGCACCCGTCCGGCACGGGTCAGCGCCCGCTCCCAGGCGGCGGGGTCGAGGCACTGGCTGCCGACGTGGAAGCACAGGCCGACCCGGTGGGCCACCGCGCGGGCCATGCGCAGCAGGCGCACCGCCTCGCCCGGCTCGGCGCCGAACTTGCCCGACAGGTCATAGACCGCGCCGCCCTTGGGCAGGGCCAGGCGCACCACCAGGCCCAGCTCGCCGAAGGCGCCGCGGGTCTCCTGCAGCACCTTGGCCAGCTCGGCGGCGGAATCGATGACGAAGTCGCGCACGCCGTGCCACTCCCAGGCCTCGCGGATGGCGGCGCGGGACTTCACCGGATGCATGAAGTGGATGGCGGATTCGGGCAGCAGGCGGCGCACCAGCCGCACCTCCTGCACCGAGGCGCAGTCGAAATGGCGCACGCCGCCGGCCCACAGGGCGTCGAGCACCGCCGGGTCGGGATTGCACTTGACGGCATAAAGGACGCTGCCGGGGAACGCCTCGACGAAGTGCTCGGCCGAGCGGGTCAGCACGGCGGGGCGCAGGCAATGCACCGGCAGGTCTGGCTGCTCGGCGGACACGAAATCCTGCACGGTGGGCAAGACGGGGCGGAAACGGATGTGGGTCATTGGCGCGAACTCCCTCGCAAAGGCTTGCGAGACGACGGGGGCACGCCTGGCCATGCGGGCCGGGCGCGGGCTCGACGGGATGCACGGCAACCCCGGCGCGGCGCAAGGCGCCGCGGGGCTGCCGTCACATACTGGAGTTGCGCTTGAGGACCATGCCCTGGGCGCGGGTCTGAACGACCATGTCCACCTCCCTTAAGGGGGCTGCCGGCCCACTCGCGACCGGCTCCACCGAAAAGGACGCGTACCGTCGTTACCCGGAAAGGGGCACGTGCGTATTTGCGTCTGGGAACGCTATATACGCGGCCTTGCCCCCCCATGCAAGACGCGCGAGGGCCTTGCCCCATGTTCCCGGCGCAGGCCTGGACTCCGGCATTCGGGTTTGACGGCTTGCCGTGCGGTGTTCAGTCGAACAGCGAGAGGTAGGCCCAGGCGACGCTGGCCGCCGCCAGGGCGGTCAACTCGGCATGGTCGAAGGGCGGGCAGACCTCGACCACGTCCATGCCGCGCCAGTCCAGCCCGCCCAGGCGGTGCAGGATACCCATGGCCTGCCAGGTGGCCAGGCCGCCCACCTCGGGCGTTCCGGTGCCGGGGGCGAAGGCGGGGTCGAGGGCGTCGATGTCGAAGGACAGATAGGCCGGGCGGGCGCCGATGACCGCCCGGATGCGCTCGGCCACCGCCGCCGGCGAGGACAGGTGCACCTCCTCGGCGGTGATGACGGTGATGCCCCTGGCCGTGCCCCAATCGTGGATGGCGCGCCCCACCGGGCTGCGGATGCCGACCTGGACCATGCCGGCGGGATCGACCAGCCCTTCCTCGACGGCGTGGAAGAAGACCGAGCCATGGGCCAGCACCTGGCCGAAATTGTCGGGCCAGGTATCCACATGGGCGTCGAAATGGACCAGCCCCAGCGGCCCCCCCAGCCGGCGCGACAGGGCGCGCAGCAGCGCCAGGGTGACGGTGTGGTCGCCGCCCAGGGCGACCAGGTGCCCCATGGACGCCGCCTGCCGCTCGATCAGCGCCAGCGAGGCCGGGATGTCGCCCAGGGCGATGGCGAAGTCGCCGATGTCCGAAATCCCCAGGGCGGCCGGGTCGCGCCAGGTGACCGGGTTGTCGCCGTCCACCAGCATGCGGCTGGCGGCGCGGATGGCGGCGGGGGCCATCCGGGCGCCGGGGCGGTTGGTGGTGCCGAGGTCGAACGGGATGCCGGCGACGGTGAAGCGCGCCCCGGCCTCGCCGCGGCCGAGGCCGAGGAAACCGGAGGGCAGGGCGAAGGTGGGTGTGGCGGCCATGGGGACCAGTATAGGCGGTGGCGGTGCCGCCGCAACCTCCCGCGGTGGGGGGCAGCGCAGCCTCAGGCCTGAGCTTCGCTTCATTCGGGCCTCATCCTGAGGAGCCGCCGCAGGCGGCGTCTCGAAGGACGAGGCCCGCCCCATCCTTCGAGACGAGCGCTGCGCGCTCTCCTCAGGATGAGGCTACGGATGATAAGGCTATGGATAAGGAATGGCCCAAGTCAGCGCCGCCGCGCCGACCGGTCCTCATGAATGCGCAGACGGCTGGGCGGCAGGCGCACGATGGCGGTGGTGCCCTGGCCTGGCTCGGACTTCATGTCCAGGTTGCCGCCGTGAAGATCCACCAGCGCCTTGACCAGCGGCAGCCCCAGCCCGATTCCCTCGCGCGTCGAGAAGGCGGGGCCGCAGGCATCGAAGGCGGAGAACAGCGAGGCGAGCAGTTCGGGCGACATGCCGCGGCCGGAATCCGAGACGGTGAGGACAAGGCCGTGCTGGCCGTCGGTGCCCGCGGACAGACACACCCGCCCGCCCGCCGGGGTGGCGTGGATGGCGTTGGCCACCAGGTTGAGCAGGATCTGGCGCAGCCGGCGTTCGTCGGCATGGACCGCCGGCAGCGACGGCGCGCATTCCAGCACCAGGGTAAGGCCGGAGGAATCGGCCTCGGTGCGGGCCAGGGCAACGACGGTGGCGATCAGCCGGGCGATGTCGACGTCGCCCTCCTTCAGCGTCAGGCGCCGGGCCTCGATGGCCGACAGGTCCAGGATGTCGGCGACCAGGTCCAGCAGGTGGTGCCCGGCGTCGCGGATGTAGCCGGCATATTCCAGGTAGTTCGGGTTGGCCAGCGGGCCGTGCAGCCCGGCCAGCATGGCTTCGGAAAACCCGATCACCGCATTGAGCGGGGTGCGCAGCTCGTGGCTCATGTTGGCCAGGAAGTTGGACTTGGCGCGGTTGGCCGACTGCGCCAGCTCGGTGACCACCTTGAGCTGGCGGGTGGCGCGGTCGCGCTCGACCACGCGCCCGATCTGCAGGCCGATATGGGTCAGCGCCTGGAACAGCAGCGGGTCGGGGGCGATGCGCTCGGGCGAGAAGAATTCGAGGACCGCCACCACTTCCATGCCGATGCGGACGGGCAGGGCGAAGCCGGTGTGGAGGCCGAGGGCGCGGGCCACCTCGATGCGCGGGTCGTCGGGGCTGTCCTCGACGTCGGGCAGCCATTCCGGTTCGCCCGAGGCGAGCACGCGGCCGGCCAGGCCCTGGCCTGCGGACAGGGCGGAATCGCGGGTGCGGGCATCCCATTCGGCGAAGCGGGCGCTGTCGGCCAGGAACCACAGGTCGGACGGCACCAGCCGGCCGGGAAGCTCCTCCTCGACCCGGTAGACGTGGCCGATGGGCCAGCCGCCGTGGCCGCACATGCGGGTCAGGCACCGCGACATGGCGGTCTCGGCGTTGGGGGCCTCGTTGGCGGCGGCGGCGATGTCGTGCAGAAGGGCGATGATCTCCTTCTGGCGGGCGATCTGGGTCTCGCTGGCCTCGCGCTCGGCCACGTGCCGGGCGGCCATCTGGCGGGCGCGGGTGGTGTCGCTTTCCATCCGCCGGGTGAACTCGACCAGCAGGCCGGTGCAGCCGGCCCCGGCGCCGCCGGCGGATGGCGAGGCCGTGAACTGGACCCAGCGCCAGCCGGCGGCCCCGTCGCGGATGCGGAATTCGGTGTCGCAGGGCTGGCCGTTGACGGCGGCGACGAACAGGGCGGAGCGCAGGCGCGAGCGGTCCTCGACATGGACGCGGGCCAGCATGCGCTCGCTGTCGCCCAGCAGGGCCCCGGCCTCGAGGCCGAGAAGGGCGCGGCAGCCGCCGCCGACGCAGGTGAAGGCGAGCACGTCGTCGTCGGTGCGGCGCGCCTGGAAGACCACGGCGCGCAGTTCGCCGAGCACCTCCTCCACACTTGTCCTGTCCCCGTCTCCCAGCATCACCACTCCCATTCGCACGTCTGGAAGGATGAACCTGCGGGAAGGACAGTCACAATACGGAAGGCGTATGTATACGACCGTATGGTATTAAGTCCGACTTCCGAAGGAGGTGCGGTCAGGTGGAGCCCTGCTCCATGGCGGTGCGGAACGCCACCACCGGGTCGGAATCGTCGAGGGCGACGTCGGCGCGGGTCACCACCTGGCCGGCGGCGACCGGCCGCAGCAGCCTGAGTCCGGCGGCCAGGCCGATGGGCAGGGCCTGCTGCGCCAGCGAAGCCTCGGCCGGCAGCAACCGGCCCCAGACGGTGGCGCCGCCGGCGCCGTCCAGTTCCGTGCCGGCGTCCAGATCGCGCTTCGCCACCGTCGCCACGTCGGCGACGAAGGCGCGCGGGCAGCCGGTGGGGCGGCGGTTCAACGCCACCTCGGCGACCGATACCGGCAGCTCGAACCCCAGCAGGTGGTGCTGCCGCCAGCGGGCGCCGTAGGCGCCGCCGTCGGTGGGCACGCCAAGCTCGGGCAGCGAGCGGGCGGCGAAGTCGGACTGGGCGCGGAAGGTGACGAAGACGCCGTTTTCCAGGTCGGCGAATACCCGGCGGCCGTCGCGTTCCAGGGTGCTCACCGCCTCGACCATGCCGGCGGATTCGAGCCGGCCGCCGTCCCAGCTGGGCCGCAGCACGCGGGCCAGGTCGTGGGAGCCGCAGGGCGGGAAGGACAGCCCGGCCGAGGGCGGCGCCAGCAGGCAGGCATTGGCGACGGCGGCCAGCTCCAGGGCGGCATGGGTGCCGTCCAGCAGCGCCGTATAGAAGTCGGAATGCAGGTCGGCGGCCTTGGCCTCGGAGGCGTCGCGGCCGAAATGGGTCCATACCGTATCCGGTGTCACCGCCTGGCAGCCGGGCAGCCAGCGGCTGCCGCGGCCGGCGGCGGCGACCTCGAAGCCGCAGGTGCGCGCCCACTCCACCAATTCGCAGATCAGCGCCGGCTGGTCGCCATAGGCCAGGGAATAGACCACCCCGCGGGCCGCCGCGCGGGCCGCCAGGGCCGGGCCGGCCAGGGCGTCGGCCCCGATATTGGCCATCACCACATGGATGCCGCGGTCGATGGCGGCCAGCGCGGTGAGGATGCCGGCGGCCGGCGAGCGGCCGGCTTCGATGAGCACGTCCAGCCTCGCGCTTTCGGTCAGGGCGGCGGCGTCGGTGGTGACCCAGGTACCGCCCGAGGCCAGGGCGTCGGCCAGCGACCGCGCCACCGCCTTGACCGGCGGCCATTGCGCCAGCGCCAAGGCGGTCGGCCCCCGCTCGGGGTCGGGATCGGCGACGGCGGCGACGTGGATGCCCGGCGAATGGCGGGCCTGCGCCAGGAACATGGTGGCCAGCCGCCCGGCCCCGGCCAGGCCCACGCGGACCGGCTCGCGTGCCGTCAACAGGCTGGTGGCGCTCATGTCATCCCCCCTGGCCTTCCCACTGGACGTGTCCCGCGAAGCCTATCGCCATCCGGCGGGGATGGGAAGCCCACCCGCCCCAAGCGGCGGGTTGTTTCGCCGCTTCGGCCGCCCAACATCAACCCCGGCCGGCGATTTCAACGGCCGCGGCGCAGGGGATGGAATGCAGATCCGCACCGGCGTGATCCGGATATTTCGGAGCATGACGCCGGCTACCCGAGCGGCGCGGATGCCGGTCCGTGCCCCGCCGTTGCCGGCCCGGGCGCCTTGACGACAATCCCGCCGCCGGCCGGGGCGGGTGGGAAAGATCGGAACCGCCCCGTGAATTGCGGTGCCGCAGTGATCATCTGAGGACTAAGGACGCCGTTTCCGGCCACGGGCTTTCTGGATGGAGTGACAGATGTACGCCGCCGACGATCTCTTCACCCGCTTCGCCCGTACCTACGAGGGCCGCAAGGACGTCGAGATGTCCCTGCTGGAATACCTCGAAGGGTGCCGCGAGGACCCCATGATGTTCGCGTCCGCCGCCGAACGGATGATCGCCGCCATCGGCGAGCCGGAACTGGTGGACACCGCCAAGGATGCGCGCCTGGCGCGGGTCTTCATGAACCGCACCATCAAGGTCTACCCCGCCTTCGCCGATTTCTTCGGCATGGAGGAGACCATCGAGCGCATCGTCGGCTATTTCCGCCACGCCGCGCAGGGGCTGGAGGAGAGGAAGCAGATCCTCTACCTGCTGGGCCCGGTCGGCGGCGGCAAGTCGAGCCTGGCCGAGCGGCTGAAGGCGCTGATGGAGCGCCTGCCGGTCTATGTGCTGAAGGCCGGCAAGGAAACCTCGCCGCTGTTCGAAAGCCCGCTGGGGCTGTTCGATCCCGACATCATGGGCGACATGCTGGAGGACCGCTACGGCATCCCGCGCCGGCGCCTGCCGGCCCTGATGAGCCCGTGGGCGGTCAAAAGGCTCGAGGAATTCGGCGGCGACATCTCGCGCTTCAAGGTGGTCAAGGTGTTCCCCAGCCGCCTGAAGCAGATCGGGGTGTGCAAGACCGAGCCGGGCGACGAGAACAACCAGGACATCTCGACCCTGGTGGGCAAGGTCGACATCCGCAAGCTCGAGATGTTCAGCCAGAACGATCCCGACGCCTATTCCTTCTCGGGCGGCCTCAACCGCTGCACCCAGGGGCTGATGGAATTCGTCGAGATGTTCAAGGCCCCCATCAAGATGCTGCATCCCCTGCTGACCGCCACCCAGGAGGGCAACTATTCCGGCTCCGAGAACATCGGCGCCATCCCGTTCCAAGGCATCGTGCTGGCCCATTCCAACGAGGCCGAATGGCAGACCTTCAAGGCCAACAAGAACAACGAGGCCTTCATCGACCGCATCTGCGTCATCAAGGTGCCGTACTGCCTGCGCGTCGCCGAGGAGCAAAAGATCTACGAGAAGCTGATCCGCAATTCCGAGCTGGCCGAGAATCCGTGCGCGCCCTCGACCATGGAGATGCTGGCCCGCTTCTCGGTGCTGTCGCGCCTCAAGGAGCACGAGAATTCCAACCTCTATTCCAAGATGCGGGTCTATGACGGCGAGAACGTCAAGGAGACCGACCCCAAGGCCAAGCCCATGCAGGAATACCGCGACGCCGCCGGCGTCGATGAGGGCATGGAGGGCATCTCCACCCGCTTCGCCTTCAAGGTGCTGTCCTCGACCTTCAACTACGACACCACCGAGGTCTCGGCCGATCCGGTGCACCTGATGTACATGCTGGAACTCGCCATCCGCCGCGAGCAGTTCCCCGAGGATGTCGAGAAGAAGTACCTGGAGTTCATCAAGGGCGAACTGGGGCCGCGCTACGCCGAGTTCATCGGCAACGAAATCCAGAAGGCCTATCTGGAGAGCTACCACGATTACGGCCAGAACCTGTTCGACCGCTACGTCGATTATGCCGACGCGTGGATCGAGGACCAGGACTTCAAGGACCCCGATACCGGCCAGCTGCTGAACCGCGAGCTGCTGAACCAGGAGCTTTCCAAGATCGAGAAGCCGGCCGGCATCGCCAACCCCAAGGACTTCCGCAACGAGGTGGTGAAGTTCGCGCTGCGCAGCCGGGCCGCCCACAAGGGCAAGAACCCGTCGTGGACGTCCTACGAGAAGATCCGCGAGGTCATCGAGCGGCGCATGTTCAGTCAGGTCGAGGAATTGCTGCCGGTGATCAGTTTCGGGTCGAAGAAGGATTCCGACAGCGAACGCAAGCACCACGACTTCGTCGACCGGATGATGGCGCGCGGCTACACCGAGCGCCAGGTGCGGAGGCTGGTGGAATGGTACATGCGCGTGAAGCAGGCGGGCTAATGGCCTGCATCCAGCCCCCCCACCCCGACCCTCCCCCACAAGGGGGGAGGGGGGCCTTCTCAGTGCCCTCCCCCTTGGCGGGGGAGGGCCGCTTCCTAACTCCCTCCCCCTTGGCGGGGGAGGGCCGCTTCCTAACTCCCTCCCCCTTGAGGGGGGAGGGCCGGGGTGGGGGTGATTCCGCGACGGAGTTGACATGAACATCATCGACCGCCGTCTCAATCCCAAGGGCAAGAGCCTGGCCAACCGCCAGAGGTTCCTGCGGCGCGCGCGCCAGCAGATCCTGAAGGCGGTGCGCGAGGCCTCGGGCGAGCGTTCCATCACCGACATCGCCGGCGGCGAGCGCATCTCGATCCCCGCCGACGGCCTGAAGGAGCCCGGCTTCCGCCGGTCCTCCCACGGCGGCGTGCGCGACGCGGTGGTGCCGGGCAACAAGGAATACGTCGAAGGCGACCTGATCCCCAAGCCGCCCTCGGGCGGCGGCGGCGGCGGCGGCAGCGCGGACGGCAGCCCCAGCGGCGGCGGCGACGACGACTTCCGGTTCATGCTGTCGAAGGACGAGTTCCTCGACATCTTCCTCGACGACCTGGAACTGCCCGATCTCATCAAGAAGAACATCCGCCGGTCCGAGAGCTATTCGCTGACCCGCGCCGGGTTCTCGGTCACCGGCTCGCCGTCCAACCTCAACCTGACCCGCACCATGCGCAATTCGCTGAGCCGGCGCATCGCGCTGCGGCGCCCGCGCCCGGCGGACATCCAGGCGCTGGAGGACGAGATCCGCGCGCTGGAGGATTCGGGGCGCGACCCCGAGCGCCTCAGCGAGGCGCGGCTGCTGCTGGACGGATTGCTGGCGCGCTCGCGCCGGGTGCCCTACATCGACCCGCTGGACGTCCGCTACAACCGGTTCGAGCAGGTGCCCAAGCCGGTGACCCAGGCGGTGATGTTCTGCCTGATGGACGTGTCGGGCTCGATGACCGAGCACATGAAGGACCTGGCCAAGCGCTTCTTCATGCTGCTCTACCTGTTCCTGACCCGGCGCTACAGCCACGTCGACATCGTCTTCATCCGCCACACCCACGAGGCCAAGGAGGTGGACGAGGAGACCTTCTTCTACTCCACCGAGACCGGCGGCACGGTGGTCTCCACCGCGCTGGCCGAAATGCGCAAGGTGATGGCCGAACGCTATTCGCCGGGCGACTGGAACATCTATGCCGCCCAGGCCTCGGACGGCGACAACACCTCGTCGGACAACGCCACCGCGGCGGCGCTGCTGGAGGATGCCATCCTGCCCATGTGCCAGTACTTCGCCTATATCGAGGTCGGCGCCGAGTACAAGGACTGGCTGGGGCGCGAAACCGATCTGTGGCGCACCTACAAGACCCTGGTGCGGCCCGGCGGCAACCTCGCCATGCGCAAGGTCCGCGTGCGCAGCCAGATCTTCCCGGTCTTCCGCGACCTGTTCTCCAAGGAGAGGGCCCATGGCGGTTCATGAGCAACCCCGGGGCTTGCTGTTCGACAGCGCCGACTGGGATTTCGACAAGGTGCAGCGGGTCCATGACGCCATCGCCGGCATCGCCCACGGCGAGATGGGCCTGGACACCTATCCCAACCAGATCGAGGTCATCACCGCCGAGCAGATGCTGGACGCCTATTCCTCCATCGGCATGCCGCTGATGTACCGGCACTGGTCGTTCGGCAAGCGCTTCGCCCAGGACGAGACCCTCTACCGCAAGGGCATGCGCGGCCTGGCCTACGAGATCGTCATCAATTCCAGCCCCTGCATCAGCTACATCATGGAGGAGAACTCCATGGCCATGCAGACCCTGGTGATCGCCCACGCCGCCTTCGGCCACAACCACTTCTTCAAGAACAACACGCTGTTCCGGCAGTGGACCGACGCCGACGGCATCCTCGACTACATGGACTTCGCCAAGGCCTTCATCGCCCGCGCCGAGGAGCGCCACGGCCACCAGGCGGTGGAGCGGGTGCTGGACGCCGCCCACGCCCTGATGAATCACGGGGTGCACAAGTACCCGCGCAAGCGGGTGATGGACCTGCGCGAGGAACAGCGGCGCGAGCAGGAACGGCTGGCCTATTTCGAACAGACCTACAACGACCTGTGGCGAACGGTGCCGAAAAGTCCGGCGACCAGCCAGGGCTCGAAGGACCTCGCCGAGCGCAAGCGCCGCCTGCGCCTGCCCGAGGAAAACCTGCTTTATTTCCTGGAAAAGAACGCGCCCAAGCTGCAGCCCTGGCAGCGCGAGATCCTGCGCATCGTGCGCAACATCTCGCAGTACTTCTATCCCCAGCGCCAGACCAAGGTGATGAACGAAGGCTGCGCCACCATGGTCCACTACCACGTGGTGAACCGCCTGCACGAGCTGGACCTGATCTCGGACGGCACCCTGATGGAGATCCTGCACTCCCACACCAACGTGGTCTTCCAGCCGGACTTCGACGATTCGCGCTATGGCGGCCTCAACCCCTATGCCCTCGGCTTCGGCATGATGCAGGACATCCGCCGCATCTGCCTGGAGCCGACGCGCGAGGACCGCGACTGGTTCCCCGACTTCGCCGGCAACGGCGATCCCTGGGGGACGCTGCGCGCGGCCTGGGCCGATTACCGCGACGAAAGCTTCCTGCTGCAGTTCCTGTCGCCGGCCCTGATCCGGCGCATGCGGCTGTTCGCCCTGCACGACGACGAAGAGGCGCCCGACTACCACGTCACCGCCATCCACAACGAGCGCGGCTACCGCGAGGTCAGGAAGACCCTGGCCCGCATGTACGACGTCAGCCGCATGGACCCCGACATCCAGATCGTCGACGTCGATCTGGCCGGCGACCGGCGCCTGATCCTGCACCACCGGGTCGAACACGGAATCCTGCTGGACGAGGACGAGACGCTGCTGGTGCTGCGCCACATCGCCAATCTGTGGGGCTACGAGGTGCGCCTGGTCGAGATCGATGCCGCCACCGACATGACCTTGCGCGAGTTCGACGACGTCGGACCGGCGGTGGTGCTGGGCTGAGCTGAGAGGTCAGCGCCGCGCCTTGGCCGCCGCCAAAGCGTGGACGGAATCGGCGACCTTGGCCAGCGCGCCGGCCCAGCTGCCGGTCTGCGACTGGCGGAACACCCGCATGGTCGGATACCACACGCTGTCGTCGCGGCCATCGACCCAGCGCCAGTCGTTGCCCAGCGGCAGCAGCACCCAGACCGGCTTGCCCATGGCACCGGCCAGGTGGGCCTCCACCGTGTCGCAGGCGACGATCACGTCGAGGCCGGCGATGACCGCCGCCACGTCCGCCAGGTCGCGGCACAGCGACCCCATCTCCTCGACCAGCGGGCGGGCGCCGGCAGCGGCGAGGTCGTCGGCGCGCGGGCCGCGCTGCAGGCTGACCAGCGATACCGCCGGGTCGGCGGCGAGGCGCAGCAGCATCGGCAGCGGCAGCGAGCGGTCGCGCTCGCGCCCCGACCAGGCGATGCCGACATTGAGCTGGCCGCCGGGGAAGCGGAACGGCGGAACGCCGTCGGGAAGGCGGATGTAGGGCACGTCGCGCGGCGGCGTGGTGCGCGAGGTGGTGCCGAGGATGCGGGGCACGTCCAGCAGCCGCACCGTCAGATCGGTTGCCGGCGGCGGCGCCTTCCCGCGCGCCACGGCGGCCTCGACGCCGGGGATGGCGGACAGCAGGCGGGCCGCCTCGGGTACGCATTCCACCGTCACCAGCCCGCCCTGGCGCGCCACCTGGGGCAGGAAGCGGGCCAGCATCAGCGTGTCGATGGCATCGTTCTCGTCGCGCACCAGGATGGTGCGCGCCTCGAGCCGGCCGCCGTCCCAGTCGGGCGCCGCCACCGGGGCCAGCGGCGCCAGCGGCCGGTGGGCCATTTCGGCGATGCCGCGGGCCAGGTTGCCCGACTTGGCGAGCGCCGTCGCCAGTTGCACCTTCGGCACCGTGCCCGGCTTCAGGTGCTCGGCCCGTTCCAGCAGCGCCAGGGAATCGCGGGCACGGCCCCGTTCGCGTTCGAGCAGGGCGAAGGCGTAGAGGATGCGGGGATCGTTGGGAGCCGCCGCCACCGCCTGGGTGAAGACGGTCTCGGATTCGACGTAATGGCCGAGTTCGCGCAGGACGTTGGCCAGGTTGCCGGCCACCGGCGGGCGGGCTCCGGCGGCGAGGGCACGGCGCCAGCAGGCGGCGGCGGCGTCGGCGCGGCCGATGCGGCGCAGCAGGCCGCCCAGATTGGCATTGGCCTCGACGTTGGCGGGGTCGAGGGCCAGGGCGCGGGCGAACTGGCGGCCGGCGCCGTTGAGGTCGCGGGCCATCAGCAGGCGCGAGCCCTCGGCGGCCTGGCCGGCGGCCTCGGCGGCGGCGCGGGCGGCGGCGGCCGGCGAGGCCGGGTCGTTGACGTCGCCATAGAGGTCGGCGGCGGCGCAGCCGGGCGCCAGGGCCAGGGTCGGACCCGGCTCGCCGGCGAAGGGTTGGGCGGCTCCGGCGGCGATCCCATCGGGCAGGCGGAGCAGGGAAAATCCGGCCGCCGCCAGCGCCTCGGCGGCGCTGCCGCCTTCGGTATGCCCGAACACCACCGCCGCCACCCGGCCGGCGGCCAGGGTCTCTGCCATGCCGGCCAGGATGTCGGCCTCGGCGCCGCGCACGCCCAGGCGCACCACCAGCCGCCGGCCGGCCAGATCGGGACGTTCCGCCAGCAGGGCGTCCAGGGTGGTGGCGCGGGCCGGCGCCCGCACCCAGTCGGGCAGCAGGAACAGCGAACGGCCGCGGCGCGGCACCTTGGCCACCACCGCCGGTGCCGGCCGGCCCGCCAGCGCCGCCGCCACCACCTCGACCACGTCGGCGGCGCCGATGATGTCGATGGTGTCGGACAGCATGGCGGCGTCGTCGGCATGGGCCTCGACGGCAAGGACGCGGATGTCCCCGGCGGGATGGGCGGCGGCGTCGCAGGCGAAGTCGCCGGCCCCGGCGCCGATATCGACATACAGGTCGCCGGCCCGCAGATGGGTGGTGAGGAAGGCCTTCTCCAGAGCCTTTTCGCCGGTCGCGGCGCGGGCGGAATCGGCACGGCGCTGCGCCACTTCGGCCACCTCGGCCTCCAGCGCCTGGCGGACCCTGGCGATGACGCCGTTCCAGTCGCCGGGGTGGTCCTGGCGGAACAGCCGGGCCGAGGGGTACCAGGGCGAATCGGCGCGGCCGCGCATCCAGTGCCAGCCCGGGGCATGGGGCAGCATGACCCAGACCGGCTTGCCCAGCGCCCCGGCGAGGTGGGCGACGGCGCCATCGACGGTCACCACCACGTCCATCTCGGCGATGCGGCCGGCAAGGTCGGCGTAGTCGCCGACGGTGGGGGCAAGGTCGGTGATCAGCGCCGGATGGGCCAGCGCCGCCACGTCGCGGGACCGCTCGCCGGTCTGCAGGCCGAACAGCACCACGCCGGAGATACCGGCCAGCGGCAGCAACTGGGACAGGCTCGTGCTGGCGGCGACCCGCCGCCCGGCCCAGGCCACGCCCACCTTCAGCGCCGCTGTCGGCGGCACCGTCACCGGCGGACGGCGGCCCGGCGGGACTTCCAGGTAGGGGGCGGGGGGGATGCTCGACAGGGTGGTGCCGAACAGCCGCGGCAGATCGTTCAGCGAGGCGTTGAAGTCGATGCGCAGGCGGGGCGGCAGGCGCTGCCCGGATACCGCCACCGCGGCGACGCCGCGCACCGCCTTGCCCAGCGGCGCCAGCACGGCGGGCAGGCCGAGGATGACCCGCGCCCCCTTGTCGGCCACCAGCGGCACGTAGCGCAGCAGGTGCAGGGTCTCCTCGGGGTTGCGCTCGGCCCACAGCAGGATCGCGCTGCCGGCCAGATCCTCGTCCCCGCTCCAGGTCCGGCCCGGCGGCTCGGGGCGGTTGGCGCCGGAGCGGTGCCAACGCCATTCCAGGTCGTCCCAGCCGGCGGCCAGATGGCCCTCCAGCAGGTTGAGCCGGGCCCGGCCCAGGCGCGCCGAGGCATTGTCGGGATCCATCGCCAGCGCCCGCTCGAACTGGTCGTCGGCCTCGTCGCCGCGGCCCATCTCGACCAGCACCTGGCCCAGCCCGGCATGGGCGGCGGCCGAGGTCGGGTCGATGGCCAGCACGTCGTGGTAAAGCTCGGCGGCGCCGGCCAGGTCGAGGCGGGAGGCCAGCATGTCGGCCAGGTGCAGGCGGGCGTCGAGATCGTCGGGCGCAATGGCGACGGCGCGGCGCAGCGCCGCCTCGGCGGCGGCGGCGCGGCCTTCGCCCTGCAGCAGCCGCGCCAGGCCGCGCCAGGCCTCGGCCGGCGCCTCGGTATCGCGCACCAGGATGGTATAGGCAGCCCGTGCCTCTTCCAGGCGGCCGAGCTGGTACAGGGTCAGCGCCAACTCCAGCTGGACCCTCCGGTCCGAGGGGTCGAGCCCGAGGGCCTTGCTGAGGTCGGCCAGCGCCGGGCGGAAGTGACCGAGGGCGCGGTGCAGCCCGCCGCGCAGGGCCAGCGCCTCGGGATCGTCGGGGTCCTCGGCGACCAGGCGCCCGGCCAGGGCAAGCGCCCCGGTCAGGTCGCCGGCGGCGCGGGCAGCCTCGACCTCGGCGAAGGTGACTTCGCCGCCTTCGTCTTCGACACCGCGCATTCCGGCATCCACCAGATCGCCTGCGCTCATGTCCGCTCCTTGGATGTCCCCACCGGTCAGTCAAGCGCGGCCGGCCAGGGGGGTCAAGCGCAAAGCGCCGTCAATGCCCTCAGATCGGGGCCAGCAGCCGTTTCAGCGCCCGTTCCAGCGAGGCCGGGACGAACGGCTTGGCCAGCACCGGCATGTGGTCGAACCCGCGGAGCCGAAGCTCGTCGGGGTTGCCGGTGAGGAACAGCACCGCCACCGGCTGCAGCGCCAGGATGCGTTCGACCGCATGGATGCCGTCCTCGTCGCCCTTCAGACGGACATCGGCCAGCACCAGGTCGAAGCGCTCGCGAGCGGCGGCGGCGACGGCATCGGCGGCGCAGTCCACCACCGCCGGGACCTCGTGGCCCAGACCTTCGAGCATCATCTGGATGCCCATGGCGATCAGCGGTTCGTCCTCGATCACCATGATTCGCGCCGGACCGGCCATCTCCCCGTGCTCCCCTGTCGGCAAGGCGCCCGATGATCGCGGTTCGGCCCGGGGAATTCAAGTGCCGGAGGAATGCGAAACAGGGGTGATTTCGCCGTCCGGCCACGGTATATCAGGGGCGCCTGACCTGAGGGGACCTTTCATGAGCGTGCTTGTCACCGGCGCCGCCGGCTTCATCGGCTACCACACCTCGCTGCGCCTGCTGGCGCGCGGCGACACGGTGGTCGGCGTCGACGACCTCAACGACTACTACGACCCGACCCTGAAGCGCGCCCGCCTGGCGCAGCTGACCGCCCATCCCGGCTTTTCCTTCGCCCACGCCGACATCGCCGACCGCGCCGCCATGGCCGCCGTCGCGGCCCGCCACCCCGAGGTCACCGGCTACATCAATCTGGCCGCCCAGGCCGGCGTGCGCCATTCGCTGACGGCGCCGCACGACTACACCCGCGCCAACGTCGAAGGGCTGCTGGTGATGCTGGAACTGGCGCGGCACAACCCCAAGTGCCGCCATTTCGTCTATGCCAGCTCGTCCTCGGTCTACGGCGCCAACACCAAGCTGCCGTTCTCGGTGGACGACCGCGTCGACCAGCCGATCTCGCTCTATGCCGCCACCAAGCGCGCCGGCGAGCTGATGAGCCATTCCTACTCCCACCTCTACCGCATTCCCACCACCGGCCTGCGCTTCTTCACCGTCTACGGCCCGTGGGGGCGCCCCGACATGGCCGCCTATCTGTTCGCCAAGGCGATTCTGGCCGGCGAGCCGATCCGGGTGTTCAACAACGGCGACATGCGCCGCGACTTCACCTACATCGACGACATCGTGTCGGGGGTGCTGGGCGTGCTCGACAATCCGCCCGGCGACGACGGCAAGGCGCCGCCCTACCATCTCTACAACATCGGCAACAACAACTCGGAATCGCTGATGGATTTCATCGGCCTGATCGAGCAATGCCTGGGCCGCAAGGCCGACTACCAGTTCGAGCCCATGCAGCCGGGCGACGTCAAGGAAACCTACGCCGACATCTCGGCGATCCAGACCAAGGTCGGCTTCGCCCCCACCACCCCGATCTCGGTGGGCATCCCCCGCTTCATCGACTGGTTCAAGCAGTACCACGGGGTGTGACGGTCACGCCCCGTACAGCCCTTCGATCACCTCGCCGTACTTCTGCCGGATGACGTGGCGGCGGATCTTCAGGGTCGGGGTCAGCATCCCGTTGTCGACGCCGAAAGGGGCGGGGGCAAGGGCGAAGCGGCGGATCTTCTCGATGGGCGACAGGGTGCGGTTGACCCGCTCCACCGCGGCCGCCACCTCGGCGGCGCCGCTGCCCTCGGCCGGCACGATCAGCGCCACCAGATGGGGGCGCTTGTCGCCGTGGACCATGGCCTGGGCGATCTCGGGCTGCAGCGTCAGGAATCCCTCGATGCGCTGCGGCGCGATGTTGTCGCCGCCGGAATTGACGATGATGTCCTTCTTGCGGTCGGTGATGCGGATATAGCCGTCGCCGTCGATCTCGCCGATGTCGCCGGTGTGCAGCCAGCCGTCCGGGCGCACGGCGCGCCGCGTCGCATCCTCGTCGCGCCAGTAGCCCTGCATCACCACCTCGCCGCGGACCAGGATCTCGCCGTCACCGGCGATCCGCACCTCGATGCCCTCCAGCGGCGGGCCGACGGTGTCGATCTTGACCCGGTCGGGCGGGTTGCAGCTGACCGCCGGCCCCGCCTCGGTCTGGCCGTAGCCCTGCAGGATGCGCACACCCAGCGCGGTGAAGAACAGCCCGACCTCGAAGGACAGCGGCGCCCCGCCCGAGACCAACGCCTTCAGCCGGCCGCCGAAGCGGGCCCGCACCTTGGACCGCACCAGCCGGTCGAGCGCCAGATCGGCCAGGGAATCCAGCGGCCCCAGCCGCCCGCCCTGACGGTAGCGCTTCGCTCCCAGCGCCACCGCCCACCGGAACAGTCTGGCCTTCAGCCCGCCCTGGCGCTCGATGGCGTGCAGGATGCGCCCGCGCATGGTCTCGTAGAGGCGGGGCACCGCGGTCATGATGGTGGGGTGGGTCTCGGCCATGTTGGCGGCCAGGTGCTCCAGGCCCTCGGCGTAGCGGATCTGAGCGGCGATGGCGATGGGGAAGATCAGGCCCACCGTGTGCTCGTAGGAATGGGACAGCGGCAGGAACGACAGGAACACCTCGTCGCCCAGGCCGAACCCGGCCAGCAGGCGGTGGGCGCCGAGGCAATCGGCGATCAGGGCGCCGTGCGACAGCATCACCCCCTTGGGCGCGCCGCCGGTGCCCGAGGTGTAGATGATGCAGGCGGTGTCGGTGCGGGCGATGGCCGCCGCCGAGGCCCGCATCTCCAGGTCGCGGCCGCGCCCGGCTTCCGTCACCGCCGCCCAGTCCAGCACGGTGACGCGGCAGGCCTGCGCCATGACGGCCGGCTCCAGGCAGATGACGGCCGGCGGCACCGCGGCCTGGGCGGCGGCGGCCAGCACCCGCTCGGCCAGGGCGCGGGTCGAGACGATGGCGACGCGCGCCCCCGAATCGGTCATCACGTGCAGGTGGTCGGCGGCGGTGTTGGTGGTGTAGGCCGGCACGGTGACGCCGCCGGCGATCATCGCGGCAAGGTCGGCGATGGCCCATTCCGGCCGGTTCTCCGCCACCAGCATGACCCGGTCGCCGCTTTGCAGGCCCAGATTCTTCAGGCCGGCGGCCAGGGCCAGCGCCGCGTCGCGGGTCGCCGCCCAGCTCCACGGCCGCCACACTCCGTCGCGCCGGGCCCACAGGAACGGCCGCTCGCCCAGGCGGTCGGCCTGCTCCAGGAACATGGCCGGGACGCTTTGACAGGTCGAATAGTCCACGAACATCGCGAGGCCCCTTGCGCCGGTCGGAAGTTCGACGTTTGATCCTAGTCCTTGGCCGCGCCGCCGGCCATACCCATATCCGCAGCGGACACGAAGGAGTCACCGAATGACGGCGAATGTCGCGAACGCTTCCCTGGGCAATCTTCCCGAATGGGACCTGTCCGACCTCTACCCGTCCCCGGATTCTCCCGAACTGAAGCAGGACCTGGATGCGTCCGAGGCCGCCGCCAAGGCCTTCCACGACCGCTACGGCGGCCGGCTGGAGACCCTGTCGGGCGACCAGTTCGCCGCCGCCATTGCCGAGTACGAGCGCATCGGCGAGGTCATCTACCGCGCCATGTCCTATGCCCAGTTGCATTATTCCGGCGACCAGACCGATGCGGAGCGCGGCCGCTTCTACCAGGGCATGAGCGAGCGGGTGACCGCCATCTCCACCCACACCCTGTTCTTCACCCTGGAGATCAACCGCCTGGACGACGCGGTGCTGCAGGCCAAGCTGGCCGAGCCGGCGGCCGCCCGCTACGCGCCGTGGCTGCGCGACGTGCGGGTGTTCCGCCCGCACCAGCTGTCGGACGAGGCCGAGCGGCTGCTGCACGAGAAGTCGGTCACCGGCCGCGCCGCCTGGCACCGCCTGTTCGACGAGACCATGGCGCGGCTGCAATTCCCCTACCAGGGCCGCATGCTGTCCTCGGCCGAGGCGCTGCACCTGATGAGCGACCGCGACGGCGCCGTGCGCAAGGCCGCAGCAGGGACCCTGGGCAAGGTGCTGGGCGACAACACGCCGCTGTTCGCGCTGATCACCAACACCCTGGCCAAGGACAAGGAGATCGAGGACGGGTGGCGCGCCTATGCGCGGCCGCAATCCTACCGCAACCTCTCCAACCACGTTGAGGACGAGGTGGTCGACGCCCTGGCGGCGGCGGTGCAGGCCAGTTCTCCGCGCCTGGCCCATCGCTACTACGCGCTGAAGGCCAGGTGGTTCGGGGTGGACGCGCTCGACTACTGGGACCGCAACGCGCCGCTGCCCGACGATGCCGACCGCACCTTCGATTGGGAGACGGCGCGCGACACCGTGCTCGACGCCTACGGGCGGTTCAGCCCCGACCTCGCCGCGGTGGGGCGCAAGTTCTTCGACAATGCCTGGATCGACGCTCCGGTGCGGCCGGGCAAGTCGCCCGGCGCCTTCGCCCATCCGACGGTGACCACGGCGCACCCCTATCTGCTGGTCAACTACCAGGGCAAGACCCGCGACGTCATGACCCTGGCCCACGAGCTGGGCCACGGCGTCCACCAGGTGCTGGCGGCCGGGCAGGGCGGGCTGATGGCCGACACGCCGCTGACCCTGGCCGAGACCGCCTCGGTGTTCGGCGAGATGCTGACCTTCCAGGCCATGCTGGCGGCCGAGACCGACCCGGTGCGGCGCAAGGCCATGCTGGCCGGCAAGGTCGAGGACATGCTGAACACGGTGGTGCGCCAGATCGCCTTCTACCAGTTCGAGTCGCTGGTCCACGACGAGCGCCGCTCGGGCGAGCTGTCGCCCGACCGCATCGGCGAATTGTGGATGCGGGTGCAGGGCGAGAGCCTGGGTCCGGCCATCCGCTTCCACGACGAATACCGGGCGTTCTGGACCTACATCCCGCACTTCGTGCACACGCCCTTCTACGTCTACGCCTATGCCTTCGGCGACTGCCTGGTCAACTCGCTGTATTCGGTCTACCAGGACGGCGAGGCGGGCTTTGCCGAACGCTACCTGGAGATGCTGAAGGCCGGCGGCACCAAGCGGCACAAGGAGCTGCTGGCCCCCTTCGGCCTGGACGCTTCGAAGCCCGAATTCTGGTCCAAGGGGCTGGACGTGGTGTCGGGGTTCATCGACCAGCTGGAAAAGATGTAGCGGAATGCCTGACGAGCAGAACACCCTTGGCGGCCGCGTCCGCCGCTACGCCCAGGTCGGCCGCGCGGTGGGCGGGCTGGCGGCCCGGGTGGGGGCGGAGCGGGTGCTGGGGGTCAAGCTCGACCGCCCGGCCCACGCCGCCGAACTGACCACGGCCCTGGGCGGCCTCAAGGGGCCGTTGATGAAGGTGGCGCAGATCCTGTCCACCATCCCCGACGCCCTGCCCAAGGAATACACGCTGCAGCTGGCCCAGCTGCAGGCCAACGCGCCGCACATGGGCTGGCCCTTCGTCAGGCGCCGCATGGCCGCCGAGCTGGGGCCGGACTGGCTGTCCCGCTTCCAGAGCTTCGAGCACGAGGCGGCGGCGGCGGCCTCGCTGGGGCAGGTGCACCGGGCGGTCGGGCCGGACGGCCGCGCCCTGGCGTGCAAGCTGCAGTACCCGGACATGGCCAGCACCGTGGAGGCCGACCTGCGGCAGCTGAAGGTCATCTTCGGCCTGTACGCCGCTTACGACCGCGCCATCGACACCGGCAACATCCACGCCGAGCTGTCCGAGCGCCTGCGCGAGGAACTGGACTACCGCCGCGAGGCCCGGCACATGCGGCTCTATGCCCGCATGCTGGCGGACGAGGCCGGGGTGCGCGTGCCAGAGGTGGTGGACGAACTGTCCACGGGCCGCCTGCTGACCATGACCTGGGCCGAGGGGGCGCGTATCCTCACCCTGGCCGAGGCGCCGGTGGAGGTGCGCAACCGCGTCGCCATGAACATGTTCCGCGCCTGGTACATGCCGTTCTACGGATACGGGGTGATCCACGGCGATCCGCACCTGGGCAACTACACGGTGCGGGCGGACGACCACTCCATCAACCTGCTCGATTTCGGCTGCATCCGCATCTTCCCGCCCGGGCTGGTGCAGGGGGTTATCGACCTCTACCACGCGCTGGAGCGCGGCGACCGGGAACTGGCGGTGCATGCCTACGAGACCTGGGGCTTCCGCAATCTCAGCCACGAGACGGTGGACATCCTCAACATCTGGGCCGGCTTCATCTATGCCCCGCTGATGGAGAACCGCCCGCGCGCCATCGACGAGACCAATTCCGGCGCCTACGGCCAGGAGGTGGCGGCCCGCGTCCATGGCGAGCTGAAGCGCATCGGCGGCGTCACGCCGCCCCGGGAATTCGTGCTGATGGACCGCGCCGCCATCGGCCTGGGCTCGGTGTTCCTGCACCTCAAGGCCGAGGTCAACTGGTACCGATTGTTCCACGAGCTGGTGGAAGGCTTCGACGCCACCGCCCTGGCCACCCGCCAGGCCGAGGCGCTGGCGGCGGTGGGCCTCGGCCCTTCCCCTTGAGGGGGGAGGGTTGGGTGGGGGTGATGGCGCCGCGCGTCGGGTGCGTCACGCATCGTCGCGGAACCGCCACCCCGCCCCCGACCCCTCCCCATCAAGGGGAGGGGAGTCCCGTCACGCCGCCGCCGCCGCGGGCGCGGCCGTTTCCTCCAGGCACGCATCCTCCTCGTCCTGCCTCGGGCATCGCCCGGATGGGAAGGTGACGGTCACCGTGGTGCCGACGCCCACCTCGCTGGTCAGATGCAGGCCGCCGCCGTGCAGTTCCATCAGCCGCTTGGCCAGGGGCAGGCCCAGCCCGGTGCCCTCGTCGGTCAGCACATGGGTGTGGGCGGCCTGCAGGAACGGCGTCATCACGCGTGGAATTTCGTGGACGGGAATGCCGATGCCGGTGTCGGCGACGTCGATGGCCACCGCGCCGCCCTCGCGCCGCACCCGCACCGAAACCGTGCCGCCGCGCGGCGTGAACTTCACCGCGTTGGTCAGCAGGTTGAGCATGACCTGCTTCACCTTGGTGCGGTCGCACAGCACCGCCACCGGCGTCCCGGTGTCGAGGTCGAGGGCCACGCCCGCCCGGCGCGCCCGTTCGCCCAGCAGACGCTGGCAGCTGAGCAGGATCGGGCCGAGGTCGTGGGTGTCCTCGTGCAGTTCGAGGCGGCCGGCCTCCAGCCGCGACAGCTCGAGGACGTCGTCGATGAGGTCGAGCAGGTGACGGGCCGAATAATGGATGTCGCCGGAATACTCGACGTAGCGGCGGGTTCCCATCGGTCCCATCATCTCGCCCTTGAGAATTTCGGAAAATCCCAGGATGGCGTTGAGCGGGGTCCGCAGCTCGTGGCTGAAATTGGCGAGATAGGCGCTTTTGGCCATGTGGGCGGCGTGCTCCTGCACCAGCTTGCGCCGCGAGCGCACCAGCTCCCACACCAGCACCGCGATGATCGCCTCGGAGCCGAGGAAGACCAGGGCGAACAGCGGCGGCAGCTGGAACAGGGAATAAACCATGCCGATGGCGAGGATCACCAGCAGGGCGGCCAGGGCTGTCGATCGGTAGGTGGACATGGGGCACCCGCAATCAGCTGTAGGGAGGCTTACTTTAGTCGCCGGGCGTTACCGCCGGATGGCGGGATGGTTATGGATTGGTTAATGCGAGCACCACCCGGAGGGGTGGTTTTGGCATACCCAGGGTAGCCACTCGTTGGGCATAGTGCGCACGATGCGCTCGCTTCCCGGCGGGATGTGGTGTACCTCGGACGGATATGGTGCGCCGCACAATCGGCTTCAGGTTATCGCGGCAGCGCAACAAAAATGACGGGACGGTGCAATTTCCTGATGTTATATTTCTTGATGCCGATTTCGCCACGGCGTGGTCCGTGCATCCTGTCCAATTCCTAGGCAGTCCGTCTTTCGAGCAGGGGAACAAGGATAATGAAGATCGCCATACCCAAGGAGCGGCGTGCCGGCGAGGCGCGTGTGGCCGCTTCGCCCGATACGGTCAAGAAGTTCGTCCAGATGGGCTTCGAGGTGGTCGTCGAGACCGGCGCCGGTGACGGCACCGACATCGCCGACGCGGTGTTCCAGGAGGCCGGCGCCACCATCGCCGCCGATGCCCGGGCCGCCTTCGAGTCCGACGTGGTGCTGAAGGTCCAGCGCCCCACCGAGGACGAGATCGCCCTGCTGCGCGAAGGCTCGGTGCTGATTTCGGCGCTGGCCGCGCTGACCAACAAGGAGATGGTCCAGGCCATCGCCGCCCGGAAGGTCACCGCCTTCGCCATGGAACTGGTGCCGCGCATCACCCGCGCGCAGAGCATGGACATCCTGTCGTCGCAGGCCAACCTGGCCGGCTACAAGGCGGTGCTGGACGGCGTGCATGAATTCAAGCGCGCCGTGCCGATGATGATGACCGCCGCCGGCACCGTGGCGCCCGCCCGCTTCCTGGTGATGGGCGCCGGCGTCGCCGGCCTGCAGGCCATCGCCACCGCCAAGCGCCTGGGCGGCATCGTGTTCGCCTTCGACGTCCGCCCGGCGGTCAAGGAGCAGGTGGAATCGCTTGGCGGCAAGTTCGTCGAGGTCGATCCCGAGGCGACCAAGGACGCCGAGACCGCCGGCGGCTACGCCAAGGAAATGAGCGAGGAGTACAAGCAGAAGCAGGCGGCCAAGATCGCCGAGATGGCGGTCAAGTCCGACATCATCATCTGCACCGCGCTGATCCCCGGCAAGCCCGCCCCGGTGCTGATCACCGAGGACATGGTCAAGTCCATGAAGCCCGGTTCGGTCATCGTCGATCTGGCGGTCGAGGCCGGCGGCAACTGCCCGCTGTCGGAATTCGACAAGGTGGTGGTCAAGCACGGCGTCACCCTGGTCGGCCACGGCAACGTGCCGTCGCGCCTGGCGGTGGACGCCTCGTCGCTCTATGCCAAGAACCTGCTGAACTTCATCGCGCCGCTGGTCGACAAGGAGACCAGGACGCTGAAGTTCAACTGGGAGGACGAGATCCTGAAGGGCGCGTGCGTGGCGCGCGACGGTCAGGTCGTCCATCCCGCGCTCGCCGGCTAAGGAGGAATCGGAAATGGATCCCAAGGAACTCGTCGAAGGCGCCGCAGGGCTCGCCACCGACGCCCAGGCCCTGGCGGCCAAGGCCGCCCTGCTGGCGCAGCAGGCCACCCAGCTGGCGGTGCAGACCGGCGACGCCGGCCACATGAGCTTCATGTCGCTGTTCACCGTGTTCGTGCTGGCCTGCTTCGTCGGCTACTACGTGGTGTGGCGGGTCACTCCGGCGCTGCATTCGCCGCTGATGGCGGTGACCAATGCGGTATCGTCGGTGATCATCGTCGGCGCCCTCATCGCCACCTCGACCGACACCATGGCGTCCAAGGTGCTGGGGTTCCTGGCGGTGATCCTGGCCTCCGTCAACATCTTCGGCGGCTTCATCGTCACCGAGCGGATGCTGTCCATGTTCAAGAAAAAGCAGAAGTAAGGGGGCGGACATGGCTGGAAGTCTGACGCAATTCGCCTATCTCGTCGCCGCGGTGTGCATGATCATGGCGCTCCGCGGGCTGTCGAGCCCGGAAACCTCGCGCGGCGGCAACCGTTGGGGCATGGCCGGCATGGCCATCGCCATCGTCACCACCGTGCTCACCCCCGACGCCTCGTACATCCTGATTCCGCTGGGCCTGCTGATCGGCGGCGCCATCGGCACGGTGGTGGCCAGGAAGATCCAGATGACGGCGCTGCCGCAGCTGGTGGCGGCGTTCCACTCGCTGGTCGGCCTGGCGGCGGTGTTCGTCGCCGGCGCGGCGCTGTCGGCCCCCGAGGCCTACGGCATCGTCGGCGCCGACGGCGGCATCATGGCCGCCTCGCTGATCGAGATGAGCCTGGGCGTCGCCATCGGCGCCGTCACCTTCACCGGCTCGCTGGTGGCCTTCGCCAAGCTGCAGGGCCTGGTCTCGGGCAAGCCGCTGGTGTTCCCCATGCAGCACCCGCTGAACGCGGCGCTGGGCATCGCCATGGTGCTGCTGATCGTGCTGTTCGCCATGTCGGGCGGCTCGATCGCGATGTTCGTGCTGATCACCCTGATCGCCCTGGCCCTCGGGTTCCTGCTGATCCTGCCCATCGGCGGCGCCGACATGCCGGTGGTGGTGTCCATGCTCAACTCGTATTCGGGCTGGGCGGCGGCGGGCATCGGCTTCACCCTGGGCAACCCGCTGCTGATCATCGTCGGCGCCCTGGTGGGCAGCTCGGGCGCGATCCTGTCCTACATCATGTGCAAGGGCATGAACCGCTCGATCTTCAACGTCATCCTGGGCGGCTTCGGCGGCGAGGTGGCGGGGCCGGCGGCCGGTGCGGCCGGCGGCGACAAGGCAGTCAAGGCCGGCTCGGCCGACGACGCCGCGTTCATCATGAAGAACGCCTCGAAGATCATCATCGTGCCCGGCTACGGCATGGCGGTGGCGCAGGCCCAGCACGCGGTGCGCGAGATGGCCGACATGCTGAAGAAGGAAGGCGTCGACGTGCGCTACGCCATCCACCCGGTGGCGGGGCGCATGCCCGGGCACATGAACGTGCTGCTGGCCGAGGCCAACGTCCCCTATGACGAGGTGTTCGAGCTGGAGGAAATCAACCACGAATTCGGCACCGCCGACGTGGCCTATGTGATCGGCGCCAACGACGTCACCAACCCGGCGGCCAAGACCGACCCCACCTCGGCCATCTACGGCATGCCGATCCTGGACGTCGAGAAGGCCAAGACGGTGCTGTTCATCAAGCGCTCGATGGCGTCCGGCTATGCCGGCGTCGACAACGAGCTGTTCTTCCGCCCGAACACCATGATGCTGTTCGGCGACGCCAAGAAGATGACCGAGGAAATCGTCCAGGCCCTGGGCTGATCCCCCTCACCGGCGACGGCGCCGCATCCCCGGTTGGGGGTGCGGCGCTTTTTTTTTTGGGATTCAGCTGTCCGACTGGCCCAGGCCTTTGAACACGTCGGCCATGCTGGTGTACTGGTCGTCGGGCATGCCGTCCAGGGCCTTGATGATGTCGTCCGAGGCGTTCTTGGAACGGGCGTATTCGACGATCTTGCTTCTGTCGGCGGGGAAGTCGATGCCGGCCAGGGTCTGGGCGGCGTCATGCGGCATGGATTGGCGGGCGAGCGGCATCTCCGGTCCTCCGTGGGGAAGGGTGGGTTCCGCTCTCCGAACACCGGCGGGCGCGCGCGAGTTCCCGCGCCAGGAACACCCTTGGCGCCGCCGGCCGTCCTTGTTCGGGGGGGACGGGGGACAGGGGGAGTTTCCCGAGCCAGACGGCCGGCAAACGCCAAGAGCGCCGCGACTGTGCCATCGCGGCGCTCTCGGATATTTGACTTTGGTCAGCTGTCACGGCCCGGAAGGGCCGGCGGAACCGGGCGCGAAGGGGTAGAGGAGGCTTGGCCCCCGCGCCCCTTGGCCCGGCTAGAAGCCTTCGCGTTCCAGGCGCTTGCGCTCGAGCTTGCGGGCCCGGCGAACCGCCTCGGCCTTTTCGCGGGCGCGGCGCTCCGAGGGCTTCTCGTAGTTGCGGCGCAGCTTCATCTCGCGGAAAACGCCCTCGCGCTGCATCTTCTTCTTGAGCGCCTTAAGGGCCTGATCGACGTTGTTGTCACGAACGAGAACTTGCACGTTTCGTCACCGCTCCTCTACGCTGAAAACCGTCCCGACGCACGGCAGCGTCTGCCGTCCGGGAGGACGGGTACATATCACAGCCCACCGGGCTTGTGAAGAGGGCGTGAACATCCTATGCCGATTCCGAAGCCAGGGCGATTTTGAAGCCATGCCGATCCTGAAGATTGCCCGCATGGGGCACCCGGTGCTGGCCCGCCCGGCCGAGCCGGTGGCCGACCCCACCGCCCCGGACATCCGCCGTCTGGTCGCCGACATGATCGAGACCCTGGAGGATGCCGGCGGCGCCGGGCTGGCGGCGCCGCAGGTGCATGTGCCGCTCAGGGTGGTGGTGTTCCGGGTGCCGCCGGGGCGCGACGCGCCAAAGCAGGACGGGGCGGGCGAGGTGCCGCTCACCGTGCTGGTCAACCCGGTGGTGGAGCCCCTCGACGGCGAACTCCGTCTGGGGTACGAAGGCTGCCTGTCCATTCCGGGGCTGACCGGGGCGGTGCCGCGCTTCCACCGCGTCCGCTACCGGGGCTTCGGGCTGGACGGCGCGGTGGTGGAGAGGGAAGCCGAGGGATTCCACGCCCGGGTGGCGCAGCACGAATGCGATCACCTGGACGGCGTGCTCTATCCCGCCCGCATGCCCGACCTGGCCACCTTCGGCTTCGTCGAGGAGGTGAAGCGAACCATGGAGCAGAGCCGATGACCGCCGCACCCTTCCAGTCCGTCCGCGATCGTCTGGTGCTGGCGGCGCTGCCGCATGCGGTGTTCGACGGCTGGTCGGCGCGCAGCCTGGCGGCGGCGGCGCGCGACGAGGGCCTCGACCCGACCATGGCCGAACGGGCCTTCCTGGGCGGCCCGGCGGCGGCGGTGGACCACCTGGTCGATCTTGCCGACCGCCTGATGGCCGAGGAGGCCGCCGGCCTCGACCTGGACTCCATGCGGGTGCCCGACCGCGTCTTCACCCTGCTGAAGCTGCGCTTCGAGCGGTGGGCGCCGCACCGCGAGGCGATCCGCCGCGCCATGGCGCTGCTGGCGCTGCCCGGCAACGCGGCGGGCGCCGCCCGCATCACCTGGCGCACCGCCGATGTGGTGTGGCGGCTGGCCGGCGACCGCTCCCACGATTTTTCCTGGTACACCCGCCGCGCCACCCTGGCGGCGGTGTGCTCGGCGACGCTGCTCTACTGGCTGGACGACCCGTCCGAGGACAGCGCCGACACCTGGGCCTTCCTGCGCCGCCGCCTGGCCGATGTCGGCCGCGTCACCCGCGCCCGCAAGCAGGCGCAATCGTGGCTGGAAGGCCTGCCGCGGCGGATGCCGAGGGGCCTGCGCCCTTGATGCAGAAGTCATGGATTATTCACGGCCCCGGCCATTCGGCGTGGGTTGGCGATAAGGCCATCCGGGTGTAGCATCGGGGAACGCTTACCCTATGGGGGAGTTTCGCATGCCAGGGGTGGACACGCCCGCCAGCGCCGCGACGGTATTCGACCTGGACGGCCTCGCCGCCCTCGTCACCGCGCTGAAATCCAAGGGTTATCGCGTCATCGGTCCCCGCGTGGCGGACGATGCCGTGGTTTACGACGACATCGACGACGTTCGGGACCTTCCCGCCGGCATCGGCGACGAACAGGCGGGTGGGCGCTACCGGCTGCGCAAGCGGGGCGATAGCGCCGTGTTCGGCTATACCGTCTCGCCCCAGGGCTGGAAGCGCCACCTCTTTCCGCCGCGCCAGAAGCTGTTCGCCGCCCGCCGCAGCGCCACCGGCTTCGAGGTGCTGCCGCCCGACCCGGCGCCGCCGCCCTTCGCCTTCATCGGCGTGCGCGCCTGCGAGCTGGCGGCCATGGCGGTGCAGGCCAAGGTCTTCGGCGACAAGGACTACGCCGATCCCGGCTACCAGGGCCGCCTGAAGGACGCCTTCGTGGTGGCGGTGGAATGCGGCGAGGCCGGCGATCTGTGCTTCTGCGCCTCCATGGGCACCGGCCCGGCGGTGAAGGCGGGCTACGACGTCAAGCTGGTGGAACTGGCCGGCAAGGACGGCCCCCGCTTCATCGCCACCGCCGGCACCGCGCGGGGCGAGAAGATGCTGGGCAAGCTGAAGGCGGCCAAGGCCGCCGACGGCGACCTCAAGGCCGCCGCCGACCGTGTCGCCAAGGCGGCCAAGAAGATGGGCCGCAAGATGGAGACCGCCACCTCGGCGCGGCTGAAGGAGTTTTCCGAGCATCCGCGCTGGGACCAGGTGGCGGCCCGCTGCATGACCTGCGGCAACTGCACCATGGTCTGCCCGACCTGCTTCTGCACCACCGTCGAGGACGTCACCGATCTCAAGGGCGACAACGCCGAACGCTGGCGGATGTGGGATTCGTGCTTCTCGGTGGAGTTCTCGTACATCCATGGCGGGCCGATCCGCTCCGAGGCGCGATCGCGCTACCGCCAATGGATCACCCACAAGCTGTCCACCTGGTTCGATCAGTTCGGCACCGCCGGCTGCGTCGGCTGCGGCCGATGCATCGCGTGGTGCCCCGTCGGCATCGACATCACCGAGGAAGTGGCGGCGATCCACGAATCTCTGAAGGGGAGGAAGTGACCATGGTCCAGCCGGAAAACCTGGGTCGCATCATCGACGAGCATCCCTTCTTCCAGGGCATCGACGCCAAGCTGCGTGCCCTGCTGGTGGGCTGCGCCGCCAACGAGCGCTTCGAAGCCGGGCAGTTCCTGTTCCGCGAAGGTCAGGACTCCAACAAGTTCTTCCTGATCCGCGCCGGCACGGTGGCGGTGGAGATCGACGTCCCCGGCAAGGCCCCGATCATCATCGAGACCATCGGCGAGGGCGAGGTCGCCGGCTGGGCCTGGGTGGTGCCGCCCCACCGCGCCACCTTCGACGCCCGCGCCATGACCCTGGTGCGCGCCGTGTCGTTCGACGCCAAGTGCCTGCGCGGCAAGATGGACGCCGATCCGGCCCTGGGCTACGAGGTGCTGCGCCGCTTCGTGCCGATGATGGCGCACCGCCTGTCGGCCGCCCGCATGCAGATGCTCGACCTTTACGGCCCCGGCGCGGTGCCGGCCAGGCTCAAGGACGAGAAGAAGGCCAAGGTGGCCAAGGCGGTGAAGACCTCGAAGGGCCGCAACCGCGCCCCCGACGCCCGCCTCGCCGCCGCCGCCAAGGACACGGGCGAGAAGGCCAAGGCCAGGACCAAGGTCGCCAAGGAGGCCAAGCCGGTCAAGGCGCCGAAGGCGGCCAAGCCGGTCAAGGCGCCGAAGGCGGCCAAGGCCAAGAAGAAGGCGGGATGACCATGACGGCCAGCCCCAAGGACCCCATGCTGCCCAGGCAGTTCCGCATCGACAAGGTGCGGCGCGAGCTGTCCGACACCTTCACCATGGAGCTGACGCCGGACGCGAAGGCCGGCTTCGTCTTCAAGCCGGGCCAGTTCAACATGCTTTACGTCTTCGGCGTCGGCGAAGTCCCCATCTCCATTTCGGGCGATCCCGGCGACCGGACCAAGGTCGTCCACACCACCCGCGCCGTGGGCGCGGTCACCCGGGCCATGGACGCCCTCAAATCGGGCGACACGGTCGGCGTGCGCGGCCCGTTCGGCACCGCTTGGCCGGTCGAGGCGGCCTACGGCCAGGACATCGTGTTCGTCGCCGGCGGCGTCGGCCTGGCCCCCTTGCGTCCCGCCATCTATCACGCCATGGCCAATCGCGAGCGTTTCGGCAAGGTGGTGGTGCTCTACGGCGCCCGCACCCCCGAGGACATCCTGTTCCGGGCCGAGGTGGAGAAGTGGCGCGGCCGCTTCGACATGGACGTGCTGGTGACGGTGGATCGCGCCACCGGCAAGTGGGGCGGCAATGTCGGCGTCGTCACCAATCTGGTCGGGCGCGGCGGCTTCGACCCCTTGCACACCACCGCCTTCGTCTGCGGCCCAGAGGTGATGATGCGCTTCGTGGCGGCGGCGCTGGAGAAGAAGGGCGTCGATCGCTCCTCCATCTGGGTGTCCATGGAGCGCAACATGAAATGCGGCTGCGGCCTGTGCGGCCACTGCCAGTGGGGTCCCCACTTCGTCTGCAAGGACGGCCCGGTCTTCCGCTATGACCGCGTCGCCGACATGTTCCAGGTCAGGGAGCTTTGACCATGGCCGAACGGAAAAAGCCAAAGCTGGCGGTGTGGAAGTTCTCGTCCTGCGACGGCTGCCAGCTCAGCCTGATCGATTGCGAGGACGAGCTGCTGGCCATCGCCGACGAGGTGCGCATCAGCTACTTCCTGGAAGCCACCCGCAAGGTGGAGAAGGGACCCTACGACATCTCGCTGGTGGAAGGATCGATCACCACCCCCCACGACATCAAGGCCATCCGCGAGGTCAGGAAGCAGTCCAAGGTGCTGGTCACCATCGGCGCCTGCGCCACCGCCGGCGGCATCCAGGCGCTCAGGAACTTCAAGAACGTCAAGGAATTCATCCGCTGCGTCTACGCGCATCCGGAATACATCGACACCCTGACCACCTCGACGGCGGTGTCCGACCACGTCCACGTGGATTTCGAGCTGCGCGGCTGCCCCATCTCCAAGCACCAATTGCTGGAGCTGCTCAACGCCACCTTGAACGGCCGCAAGCCCAACGTGTCGCACCATTCCCAGTGCATAGAGTGCAAGCGCAACGGCGTGGTCTGCCGCATGGTGGCGGCCGGCACGCCCTGCCTGGGGCCGGTGACCCAGGCCGGCTGCGGCACCCTGTGTCCGTCCAAGGATCGCGGCTGCTACGGCTGCTTCGGGCCGATGGAGACCCCCAACACGGCGTCCCTGGCCGCCCATCTCAAGGAACTGGGGCAGTCGGGGCGCGACGTCCAGCGCCTGTTCCGCAGCTTCAACGCCAATGCCGAGGCGTTCCGCAAGGAGAGCGAAAGCCATGGCTGAGACCCGCACCATCAAGGTCGAGGCGCTGGCCCGTGTCGAGGGCGAGGGCTCGCTGCACGTCAAGGTCCGCGACGGCAAAATCAAGGAGCTGCATTTCGGCATCTTCGAGCCGCCGCGCTTCTTCGAGGCCTTCCTGCGCGGCCGCGACTTCCGCGAGGTCCCCGACATCACCGCCCGCATCTGCGGCATCTGCCCCATCGCCTACCTGATGGGCGCGTCGCAGGCCATGGAGGACGCGCTGGGCATCCAGGTGACCAAGCCGATCCGCGATCTGCGGCGCCTGATCTATTGCGGCGAGTGGATCGAGAGCCACGCGCTGCACGTCTACATGCTGCACGCTCCCGACTTCCTGGGCCTGGCCGACGCGCTGGAACTGGCCGCCGTCGATCGCACCCTGGTCGAGAAGGCCCTGCGCCTGAAGAAGATCGGCAACGAGATCCTCGAGGTCATCGGCGGCCGCGCCATCCACCCCGTCGGCCTCAAGGTCGGCGGCTTCTACAAGGCGCCCAAGCGGAAGGAGCTGAGGGCGCTGGAGGACAGCCTGAAATGGGGCCTCGAGACCTCCATCGCCACCGCCAAGCTGGTGGGCGGCTTCGAGTTCCCCGAGGTGGAGCAGGACTACAATTTCATGGCGCTGCGCCACCCCGATGAATACGCCATCCACGAGGGCCGGCTGGTCACCTCGCGGGGGCTCGACATCCCGGTGCGCGACTTCCTCGACCACGTCGAGGAGGAGCACGTGCCGTGGTCCAATGCCCTGCACGGCTATGCCAAGGACGGCAGCCCCCACCATGTCGGGCCGCTGGCCCGCTACAACCTCAACTACGACAAGCTGTCGCCCACCGCGCAAGCGGCGGCCAAGGACGGCGGCCTGGGTCCGGTGGTGCGCAACCCGTTCAAGTCCATCGTGGTCCGCTCCGTCGAGCTGGTGCAGGTCTACGAGGACGCGCTGAAGCTGGTGCGGGACTACGAGGAGCCGGACAAGGCCTGTGTCGAGGTGGAGCCCAAGGCCGGCGAGGGCCACGGCTGCACCGAGGCGCCGCGCGGTATCTGCTATCACCGCTACAAGCTGGACAAGGACGGCTCGGTGCTGGACGCCCGCATCATCCCGCCCACCGCTCAGAACCAGAAGGTCATCGAGCTGGACCTGGTCAAGGTGGTCGAGGCCAACCTGGCCAAGGACGACGACACCATCAAGTGGCGGGCGGAACAGGCCATCCGCAACTACGATCCCTGCATCTCCTGCGCCACCCATTTCCTGAAGCTGGAGATGGACAGGGGGTGATGCCGACCGTTTCTTGAACGGGAACGGTCGCTCTACTCGGGCTTCACCAGCACGTGGCGCTTCTTGCCGGCGGTGAGCTTGACGGTGGCGTCGATGACCAGGGTCGCCTTGGCGTCGCGCACCGGCTGGTCGTCGATCTTGGCCCCGCCCTGCTCGATCAGCCGCCGCGCCTCGCCGTTGGAGGCGGCCAGGCCGGCGGCCACCAGCAGCGCCGCCAGGCCGATCTCGGTCCCCTTGGCCAGGGCCAGGGTGGGCAGCGATTCGGCGGCCCCGCCCTCCTCGAAGGTCTTGCGCGCGGTCTCGGCGGCGGCTGCGGCGGCCTCGGCACCGTGGGCCAGGCGGGTGACCTCGCCGGCCAGCACCTTCTTGGCCTCGTTGATCTCGGCGCCCTTCAGCGCCTCCAGCCGGGCGATCTCGTCCAGCGGCAGCTCGGTGAACAGCCTGAGGAAGCGGCCGACATCGGCATCCTCGGTGTTGCGCCAGTACTGCCAGAACTCCCACGGGCTCAGCATGTCGGCGTTCAGCCACACCGCCCCCGAGGCGGTCTTGCCCATCTTGGCCCCCGAGCTGGTGGTCAGCAGCGGGCTGGTCATGCCGAACAACTCGGCCTGGTGGACGCGGCGGCCCAGCTCGACGCCGTTGACGATGTTGCCCCACTGGTCCGAGCCGCCCATCTGCAGCAGGCATTTGTGGCGTGCCCACAATTCGGCGAAATCGTAGGCCTGCAGGATCATGTAGTTGAATTCGAGGAAGGTCAGCGGCTGCTCGCGCTCCAGCCGCAGCTTGACCGAATCGAAGGTCAGCATGCGGTTGATGGTGAAGTGCTTGCCGTAATCGCGCAGGAAGGCGATGTAGTTGAGGTGGTCCAGCCAGTCGGCGTTGTTGACCATCACCGCGTCGCCGGCGCCCTCGCCAAACGACAGGTATTTGGCGAACACCGAGCGGATGCCGTCCATGTTGCCGGCGATGTCGGCATCCGACAGCATCTTCCTGGCCTCGTCCTTGCCCGAGGGGTCGCCGATGCGGGTGGTGCCGCCGCCCATCAGCACGATGGGCTTGTTGCCGGTCTTCTGCCACCACCGCAGCAGCATGATCTGCATCAGCGAGCCCACATGCAGCGACCGCGCGGTGCAGTCGAAGCCGATATAGGCGGTGGCCGAGCCTTCGGTCAGACGCTTGTCGAGGGCCTCCAGGTCGGTGCACTGGTGCAGGAAGCCGCGCTCGGTGACGACGCGAAGGAAGTCGGATCGGGGGCTGGACATGGACCGTTCATTCGGTTGCTTGCGGGAAGGCCGCCCGTTTAGCACAATCCCGCTTTCCCCACAACGGACCGGCCCGGATATCCCGCCATGACCATGCTTGCCCTGGGCCTGATGAGCGGCACCTCGCTGGACGGTGTCGATGCCGCGCTGGTGGTCACCGACGGCGTCGCGGTGGAGCGGCTGGGCCCCAGCCTGACCCAACCCTATCCCGAGACGCTGCGCACCGCCTTGCGCGGCGTGCTGGGCGGGGTCGGGCCGGTGGAGGAGGTCGAGCGCGCCGTCACCCTGTTCCATGCCGAGGTGGTGGCCCGCCTGCTGGCCGACAACCGGCTGGCGGCGGCCGAGATCGATGTGGTCGGCTTCCACGGCCACACCATCCTGCACCGCCCGGCCGAGCGCCGCACCTGGCAGATCGGCGACGGCGCGCTGCTGGCGAAGCTGACCGGCATTCCGGTGGTCGACGATTTCCGCAGCGCCGACGTCGCCGCCGGCGGCCAGGGGGCGCCGCTGGTGCCGGTGTTCCACGCCGCGCTGGCGGCCGGCTTGCCGCGGCCGCTGGCGGTGCTCAACCTGGGGGGGGTCGGCAACGTCACCTGGATCGGCGAGGACGATTCCCTGCTCGCCTTCGATACCGGGCCGGGCAACGCCCTGCTCGACGACTGGGCGCTGGCCCATACCGGCCGGCCGGTGGACGAGGGCGGGGCGCTGGCCAGGACCGGGCGCGTCGATGCCGGCGCCGTCGCCGCCTTCCTGCGCCATCCCTATTTCGCCCGCGTTCCCCCGAAATCCCTGGACCGCGACGATTTCCGCAAGACGGCGGCGGCCCTGGTCGCAGGCCTGGGGGCCGCCGACGGCGCCGCCACCCTGACCGCCTTCACCGCCAAGGCCGCCGGCCTCGCCCGCGCCCATTTTCCCAAGCCGGCCGCCGGCTGGCTGGTGTGCGGCGGCGGCCGCCACAATCCGGCGGTGATGACGGCCCTGGCCGCCGAGTTCAACGTGCCGGTGGCGCCGGTCGAGGCGGTGGGCTGGGATGGCGACGCGCTGGAAGCCCAGGCCTTCGCCTATCTGGCGGTGCGCAGCTTGCGCGGCCTGCCGCTCACCTTCCCCGAGACCACCGGCACCCCGCGCCCCCTGAGCGGCGGCCGCTTCCATCGCTGATACCGGATGTTAACCGGGCGGGAGATAGACTTTCCTTTTCGTCACCCCCGGGCTTGACCCGGGGGTCCACCGGACGTGGATGGCCGGGTCAAGCCCGGCCATGACGGGCAGAAGCGGGATCGGGAAGATGCGACGTCTGATTGTCCCCTTGGCCCTGTGCGGGCTGCTCGCCGCCCCCGCTTACGCCGACCGCGCCACCGCGCTGAAGGCGCTGAAGGGCACGCCGCCGGTGGTCGATGCCACCGTGGACAACAGCGGCAACCTCTACGCCCTGGTCAAGGGCGATTCCAAGATTCCGTGGAACGTGGTGGCGGCCAACATCTGCCGCTTCGTGGCGCCGCATCAGGGGCGCATCTTCAAGGTGCGGGTGGTGGATCTCACCCACGCTTTGCCGGCCAAGCCACCGGCCGCCTGGACCCGCCTGGGCGAGGCCGATTGCGGCAGGTGACGTGCCGGGGCGGCCGGCCCTATTGCGCCGCCGTCGCCAGGGCGACCGGCGGCTCCGCCGTCGCCGCCGAATCGGCCTGGGCCTCGGACAGGTAGCCATCGACCAGCTGGTTGAGCGGATCGAGGTGCGAGCCGAAGAAGTGGTTGGCGCCCTCGACGGTGCGATAGCGCACCCGGATGTTCTTCTGGCTGCCCAGCTTGGCCGCCAGCTTGGCCACCGACGGCTCGGGCACCAGTTCGTCGGCGGCGCCGTGCACGATCAGGCCCGAGGACGGGCAGGGGGCGAGGAACGAGAAGTCGTAGACGTTGGCCGGCGGCGCGATGGAGACGAAGCCGTCGATCTCGGGCCGGCGCATCAGCAACTGCATGCCGATCCAGGCGCCGAACGAGAACCCGCCGACCCAGCAGGCGGCGGCATTGGCGTTGTAGGTCTGCAGCCAGTCCAGCGCCGAGGCGGCGTCGGACAGCTCGCCCTGGCCGTTGTCGAACTTGCCCTGGCTGCGCCCGACCCCGCGGAAATTGAACCGCAAGGTGGAAAAGCCGCGCCGCACGAAGGCGTGGTACAGGGTGTAGACCACCTTGTTGTTCATGGTGCCGCCGTGCTGCGGATGCGGGTGCAACAGCAGGGCGATGGGCGCGTTGGGACTTTTGGAGTGCTGGTAGCGGCCTTCGAGGCGGCCGTCCGGTCCGTTGAAAATCACCTCGGGCATTGCTTCCCCTACCTGTGCAGTCTTCTTGGCCCGGCCACCGGCCTGGAAACCCAAGCGCCAACGTTGGTCACTCGCGCCTGAGAAATCAGTTCAGTGTCGGCCATACTTGACCGACCTTGTCGGGCATCCTATATTCCCTTTCGGCGCATGGGGCCGCGAATGGGTTTCCCCCCTTCATCCGGGCCAGCGCGACGGAGCGGCAGATTAGCATAATCTCAGCTATGATTTTCAAGAGTCTTCAGGAAGAGATCGTTTCCATCCGCCGGCGCGACCCCGCCGCGCACTCCTGGTTGGAGGTGGTGCTGTGCTATCCAGGCCTGCACGCCCTTGCCATCTACCGGGTGTCGCACTGGTGCTGGTCCAACGGCCTGAGGGTGCTGGCGCGCTTCCTGTCCCATTTCGGCAAGATCTTCACCGGCATCGAGATTCATCCCGGCGCCACCATCGGCAAGCGCCTGTTCATCGACCACGGCACCGGTGTGGTGATCGGCGAGACGGCGGTTCTGGGCGACGACGTCACCCTTTATCAGGGCGTCACCCTGGGTGGCACCTCGCTGCACAAGGGCAAGCGCCATCCGACCCTCGAGGACGGGGTGATCGTCGGCTCCGGCGCCCAGGTGCTGGGACCGTTCACCGTCGGCAAGGGGGCGCGCATCGGCGCCAATGCCGTGGTGCTGACCGAGGTGCCCGCCGGTGCGACCATGGTCGGCATCCCCGCCCGCATGGTGATGCGCAAGGCCAAGCCGGGCGAGCCCGACTTCTGCGCCTACGGCCTCGAGGACGAGAACATGCCCGACCCGGTGGCGCGCGCCATCGACGCCTTGCGCAGCCAGGTCGCGCAACTGACCGACCGCATCGCCGACCTTGAGGCGGAGCGGCAGGAGACCCCTCCGGTGGACGGCTTCGATGCCGTCCATCCGACCGACGGCTTTGCAATCGGCGAGGGCGTGAATGACGAGGCGTCGCGGGCGCTCAAGCAGTGAGCCGCGGCAGAGTGCAACTGGGAAGGCGGCGCCAAGACCGCAGGGTTCGACGGGAGATACGGACGTGAAACTCAGCACAAAAGGTCGGTACGCGGTGATGGCGATGGTCGACCTCGCCAGCCATTCCCAGGGCAGCCCGGTGGCGTTGGCGGACATCGCCGAACGCCAGGAAATCTCGCTGTCCTATCTCGAACAGCTGTTCGGCAAGCTCAGGAAGGGCGGGCTGGTGAAAAGCGTGCGCGGTCCCGGCGGCGGCTATCTGCTGTCGCGGCCGGCGCCGCAGATGCGCATCTCGGACATCATCATGGCGGTGGACGAGCCGATCCAGACCACCCGCTGCTCGCCCGGCTCGCCGGCCGGCTGCCACAACAACAAGGGCCGCTGCCTGACCCACGATCTGTGGGAGGAACTGGGCAACCAGATCTACCTCTATCTGTCGTCGGTCTCGCTGCACGACGTCTGCGAACGCCGCATCCTGGGCAGTTCCGGGGTGTTCCACGGCGGCGCCGGATCGGTGGCCGCGCAATAAGGAGAGTTTCCGTGACCGGGGTCGCCTACCTCGACCATAACGCCGGGGTGCCGGCGCTGCCGCAGGTGGTCGCCGCCATGGCCGAGGTGCTGGCCGAGACCGGCAATCCCTCGGCGGTGCATGCCTTCGGCCGCCGCGCCCGCTCCCGCATCGAGGCGGCGCGGGCGGCGCTGGCCGAACTGGCCGGCGCCGATCCGGCGGCGGTGGTGTTCACCTCGGGCGGCACCGAGGCCAACGCCCTGGCGCTGCGCGGCTGCGGCCGCTCCCGGGTGCTGGTGTCGGCGGTCGAGCACGTCTCGGTCGGCGGCGCGGTGGCGGGGGCCGAGACCATCCCGGTGGACGGCGACGGCATCCTCGACCTCGCCGCCCTCGACCGCCTGCTGGCGGCCGATGATACCCCGGCGCTGGTGTCGGTCATGCTGGCCAACAACGAGACCGGGGTGATCCAGCCGGTGGCCGAGGCCGCCCGCATCGCCCATGCCCGCGGCGCCCTGGTCCATTGCGACGCCGCCCAGGCGCCGGGCCGGTTGTCGCTGGATTTGTCGGGTCTGGGTGTCGACTTCCTGACACTCAGTGCCCACAAGATGGGCGGACCGGCGGGAATCGGTGTTTTGATCGGTTCTAAGTCGGACATGGATCTGGCACCGATCTTGCTGGGAGGAGGGCAGGAACGGCGCCGGCGCGCCGGGACCGAGAATATCGCCGGCATCGTCGGCTTCGGTGTCGCCGCCACGCTCCAAATGGGCCGAATGGCGGCTGGCGGAAGCGGGGATGGGGATGCCATATTAGGAATGCGTAATCTTCGCGACCGCCTGGAGGCCGAGGCCATGGCCAGGGTGCCGGCGGCGGTGGTGGTGGGCAATCGGGCCGAGCGGCTGGCCAACACCTCGTGCCTGGCGCTGCCTGGGGTGCCGGCCCAGGTGCAGGTGATGGCGCTGGACCTGGAGGGCGTCATGGTCAGTGCCGGCGCCGCCTGCTCGTCGGGCAAGGTCGAGCCCAGCCGGGTGCTGGCCGCCATGGGATTGCCGCCCGAAGTGGCGGGATGCGCGGTGCGGGTCAGCCTGGGGCCGGCCAGCTCCGCCGCCGAGATCGAGGCCTTCCTGGCCGCCTGGGTCGCCCTGGCGCGGCGGAAGGGACTGGACGTGAGCGATGCGGCCGAGGCCGCGTGATGGAAAAAGGATCGAGAGGATGACCGCTGTCGCCAAGAGCAAGACCATCGGCCGTGGACCGGGCCAGCCGATCTACCTCGACTACCAGGCCACCACGCCCTGCGACCCGCGGGTGGTCGAGAAGATGCTGCCCTACCTGACCGAGAAGTTCGGCAACCCCCATTCGCGCACCCACCGCTACGGCTGGGAAGCCGAAGAGGCGGTGGAAGTGGCGCGCGAGCAGGTGGCCGCCATCATCGGCGCCGACCCCAAGGAGATCATCTTCACCTCGGGCGCCACCGAGTCCAACAACCTGGCGCTGAAGGGCGTCGCCCATTTCTACAAGGACAAGCGCGACCACGTCGTCACCGTGGTCACCGAACACAAATGCGTGCTCGACACCTGCCGCCATCTCGAGCAGGAAGGCTTCCGCGTCACCTATCTGCCGGTCGGCGCCAACGGGCTGATCGACCTGGCCGAGCTGGAGGCGGCGGTGACCGACAAGACCGCCATCGTCTCGGTGATGGGCGTCAACAACGAGATCGGGGTGATCCAGCCGCTGGCCGAGATCGGCGCCATCTGCCGCAAGAAGGGTGCCTTCTTCCACAGCGACTGCGCCCAGGCGGTGGGCAAGATCCCGCTCGACGTCAATGCCATGAACATCGACCTGATGAGCATTTCGGGCCACAAGATCTACGGTCCCAAGGGCATCGGTGCCCTGTACGTGCGCCGCCGGCCGCGCGTGCGCCTGGTGCCGCTGATCAATGGCGGCGGGCAGGAGCGCGGCATGCGCTCGGGCACCCTGGCGCCGTTCCTGTGCGCCGGCATCGGCGAGGCCTGCGCCATCGCTAAGGCCGAGATGGGGGCCGAATCCGAGCGGCTGCGCATGCTGCGCGACCGCCTGCTGAACGGGCTCAACGCCCGGCTCAAGGAAATCTACGTCAACGGCGACCTGGACCAGCGCATCCCCGGCAACATCAACATCTCCTTCGCCTTCGTCGAGGGCGAGGGGCTGATGATGGGGGTCAAGGACCTGGCGGTGTCGTCGGGCTCGGCCTGCACCTCGGCCTCGCTGGAGCCGTCCTACGTGCTGCGCGCGCTGGGGCTGGACGCCGAGATGGCCCACACCTCGCTCCGGTTCGGCATCGGCCGCTTCACCACCGAGGAGGACATCGACTACGCCATCGTCCATGTCGCCGAGGCGGTGGAGCACCTCCGGGCCATGAGCCCGCTGTGGGAGATGCACCTGGACGGCGTCGACATCAAGTCCATCCAGTGGGCGGAACATTGACCCCGTCATGGCCGGGCTTGACCCGGCCATCCAGATGGACCCCCGGGTCAAGCCCGGGGGTGACGGATAGGGGAAGCGGGAACTGAAGACATCCGGCCCTGGCCGGCACATGGTTTGGAGGACAAAATGGCTTACAGCGACAAGGTCGTCGACCATTACGAAAACCCGCGCAACGTCGGCGCGCTGGACAAGGAATCCAGCAATGTCGGCACCGGCCTGGTGGGCGCGCCCGCCTGCGGCGACGTGATGAAGCTGCAGATCAAGGTCAGCGCCGAGGGCATCATCGAGGACGCCAAGTTCAAGACCTTCGGCTGCGGCTCGGCCATCGCGTCGAGCTCGCTGGTGACCGAGTGGGTCAAGGGCAAGACCCTGGACGAGGCGGCCGCCATCAAGAACACCGAGATCGCCCACGAACTGGCCCTGCCGCCGGTCAAGATCCACTGTTCGGTGCTGGCCGAGGATGCTATCAAGGCCGCCATCGCCGATTACCGCAGGAAGGCAGGCCTGCCCGAGGACGAGGCCGAGAAGGCCGCGGGCTGACCGACAGCACAGGGGATTGGTCATGGACATGAAGACGCCGATCACGCTGACCGACGCCGCCGCCGAGCGGGTGCAGGCCATGCTCGCCAAGCGCGGCAAGCCCAGCGTCGGCATCCGCATCGGGGTGCGCACCAAGGGCTGCTCCGGGATGTCGTACACCCTGGAATTCGCCGACGAGAAGTCGCAGTTCGACGAGGTGGTCGAGCAGAAGGGCATCACCCTGCTGATCGACCCCAAGGCGGCCATGTTCATCTTCGGCACCGAGATGGACTGGGTCGAGGAGAAGATGCAGTCGGGCTTCGTCTTCCGCAATCCCAACGAGAAGGGACGCTGCGGCTGTGGCGAATCCTTCCACGTCTGAGCCGCTCATGAACGCGTCCGCCGTCGCCCAACTGGTGCCGTGCTGGTCCTGCAAGGGGCCGGTCGCCTCGCGCGCCCTGTTCTGCTCGGTGTGCGGGGCGGTGCAGGGGCCGGGGGCCATCGACCATTTCACCCGGCTCGGTCTCAGGCCCACCTTCGAGATCGACCAGGACGAGCTGGAGCGTCAGTATTTCGGCTTTCAGCGCCGCCTGCATCCCGACCGTTTCGCCGCCAAGTCGGCCAAGGAGCGGGCGCTGTCGCAAAGCCAGGCGACGGCGCTGAACGAGGCCTACGAGACGCTGAAGGACCCGCTCAAGCGTTCGGCCTACCTGCTCAGCCTGCTCGACCACCCGGTCGACCTCACCGCCTGCGGCACCATCAACGACCCGGTGCTGCTGATGGAGCAGATGGAGAAGCGCGAGGCCATCGCCGAGGCCGACACCCCCGATGCCATCACCCGCCTGTCGGCCGAGGCCGATACCGAGGTGCTGGCCTGCCAGTGCCACATCTCGGCCGCCTTCGCCGCAGGCGACCTGGACGAGGCGGCCCACCTCACCATCCGCCTCAAATACCTGGTCAAGCTGGCGGACGAGGCCCGCACCAGAAAGACGCGGATGACCCGCGCCATGCGGTAGCTGTTTCAGTAGCCTCATCCTGAGGAGCCCCCGAAGGGGGCGTCTCGAAGGACGAGGCGGTGGCACCCTGGGACGGGCCTCGCCCTTCGAGACGGCCCTCTCGGGCCTCCTCAGGACGAGGTCCGAATGCCGCCGACGGTAACAAGAAATTCGAAAGGGTAGAGTTCAAATGTCCGATGGTCTCGTCCTGCTCCAGCTTCACGAACCCGGCGAAACCCCGGCCCCGCACGAGAACGAGAAGGGCGCCGCGGTGGGTATCGACCTGGGGACCACCAATTCGGTGGTGGCCATCGCCTTCGAGGGCAGCGTCGAGGTGCTGCGCGGGGCCGACGGCAAGGCGCTGATCCCCTCGGTGGTGCATTACGGCGACGACGGCTCGGTGGTGGTCGGCGCCTCGGCGCGCGAGGCCATCCTCGACACCCCCGACCACGTGGTCTCCTCCATCAAGCGGCTGATGGGCCGCGGCATCGAGGACGTCAAGGCGCTGGCCGGCACCATGCCCTATGCGGTCGAGCCCAATCCCGAGGGCGGCATGGTCCGCCTCCGGGTGGCCGGGAAGGTGCTGACCCCGGTGGAGATTTCCGCCGACATCCTGCGCGCCATCAAGGCCCGCGCGGAGGAGGCGCTGCTGGGCAGGCACGTGGCCCGCGCCGTGGTCACCGTTCCCGCGTATTTCGACGACGCCGCCCGCACCGCCACCAAGGACGCCGCCCGCCTGGCCGAGATCGAGGTGCTGCGCCTGGTCAACGAGCCCACCGCGGCGGCTTTGGCCTATGGTCTGGAGAACTCGGTCGAAGGCCTTTACGCCGTCTACGACCTGGGCGGCGGCACCTTCGACATCTCCATCCTGAAGATGGAGAAGGGGGTGTTCCAGGTGAAGGCCACCGGCGGCGACGCCGTGCTGGGCGGCGACGACATCGACCACGCGGTGGCCGAGCATTTCCTGGCCGAGCGGGCCGGGGGGCTGGGCGAGCAGACCATCACCGCCGGCGAGGCCAAGCAGGCGCTGATGACCGCCCGCGTCGCCAAGGAATGCCTGACCAGCCGCGCCGACGGCGAATGGATGATCGAGGTCGACGGCAAGCCGTCGCGCCACGCCCTCGACAAGGCGGCGCTGGAGGCCCTGGCGGCCCCCTTCGTGGACCGCACCATCGACATCTGCCGCGCCGTGGTCGAGGATTCCGGCATTGCCGTGGCCGACATCCAGGGCGTGGTGCTGGTCGGCGGCTCCACCCGCATGCCGCTGGTGCGCCGCCGCGTCGCCGAGTTCTTCGGCCGGCCGCCGCTGTCCGACATCAACCCCGACGAGGTGGTGGCGGTGGGCGCGGCGCTGCAGGCCGAGGCGCTGACCGCCGGCTCCGACACCCTGCTGCTGGACGTCACCCCGCTGTCGCTGGGCATCGAGACCATGGGCGGCATCGTCGAGAAGGTGATTCCCCGCAACACCCCGATCCCGGTGGCCATGGCGCAGGAATTCACGACGTATCAGGACGGCCAGACCGCCATGTCCATCCACGTCGTCCAGGGCGAGCGCGAGATGGTGTCGCAGAACCGCTCGCTGGCCCGCTTCGTGCTGCGCGGCATCCCGCCCATGGCGGCCGGCGCCGGGCGCATCCGCGTCAGCTTCCAGGTCGATGCCGACGGCCTGCTCACCGTCTCGGCCCGCGAGATGACCACCGGTACCGAGGCCAATGTGGCGGTCAAGCCGTCCTACGGCCTGTCCGAGGACGAGATGGCCGACATGCTGCGCGACTCGCTGGTCAACGCCCGGGCCGACATGGACCAGCGCCTGCTCACCGAGGCGGTGGTCGAGGCCAGACGTTCGGTGCTGGCGGTGCGCTCGGCCCTGGGCGTCGACGGCGACCTGCTGTCGGCGGACGAGCGCAAGGCGGTGGACGCCGCCGTGGCGGCCGTCGAGGCGGCCTGCGCCGGTTCCGACCGCGACGCCGTCAACGTCGCCGTCGAGGACCTGGAGCAGGCCACCAAGGCCTTCGCCGAGCGGCGCATGGACCGAGGCATCCGCCAGGCGCTGGCCGGGGTTTCGGTGGACCGCCTTGACGATGCCCTGGGGGGCGAGTAGGGAAGAGCGCAACCCGCTCCCGGGACAAGGACAAGGATACGGCAAATGCCCAAGATGACGTTCATCGCACCCGACGGTAACCGCCTTGAGGTCGAGGCCCCCGAGGGGCTGTCGGTGCTGGAAATCGCCCACCGCAACAAGATCGACCTGGAAGGCGCCTGCGAAGGCTCGCTGGCCTGTTCCACCTGCCACATCGTGGTGGCGCCGGAATGGTACGACAAGCTGGCCGCCGCCTCGGACGACGAAGAGGACATGCTGGACCTGGCCTTCGGGCTGACCTCCACCTCGCGGCTGGGCTGCCAGATCATCATGAAGCCCGAGCTGGACGGCCTGGTGGTCACCCTGCCGTCGGCCACCCGCAACATGATGGTGGACAAGAAGTGATGAAATGGGCCGACATCCAGGACATCGCCATCGCGCTGGAGGAGGCCCATCCCGACGCCGACACCATCAATCTGCGGTTCACCGACCTGCATCGCTGGGTCTGCGCGCTGCCGGACTTCGACGACGACCCCGCCAAGTCGAACGAGAAGATCCTCGAGGCCATCCAGATGGCCTGGATCGATGAACGCGACTAGGCTTTAGGTATGATGGAAGTCCAAAGGGGCGTCTTCGGGCGCCCCTTTTTTGTTGGTGCTACATTTGTAGTGAAAACCGCAGTACTTGATGTATCGAGCGCCCGTTGACTATTCTCTGCCCGGTTCGATTCGGGGGGTGATGGTGCAGGGGGACAGGGACAACGGAGCAGTCGAGGCGCCGGCACAGAAGCGCCCGTGGCACGCGCGCCGGTCGGCGGCGGCCCTGGTCCTGGTGCTGGCCCTGGCGCAGGGCGGCGAAAGCTGGCTGGCCTATCGCAACTCGATCGAGGAAACCGAAGCCCAGCTGGCGGAGCGCACGCTGTCTTCGGCCCGCCAGGTGGAGGCCAGCCTGCGTTCGGTCGAGAGCGTGCTGCACGACACCGCCGTCACCTTCGGACCGGGGCGGCCGGCGGTCGGCAATGCGGTGGTGGAACGCTTCCGCGGCCGCATCCGCGCCATGCCCGAACTGGTGGATCTCATCGTCGTCGGCAGTGACGGCCGCATCGTGGCGCCCAACCTGACCGATGGGCCGGCCCCCGGCACCGATGTCGGCGACCGTGATTACTTCCGCATCCAGCGGGACGCATTTCCGCGCGAGGCACTGCATATCGGCACCCCGGTCATCAGCCGCGTCGTCGGCCGGCCGCTGCTTCCGGCGAGTTTGCCCTTCGCCGATCCCCTCGGCGGCTTCGGCGGCGTGGTCGCTGCCGGCACCAATCCCGAGCATTTCGACCAGATCATGGAATCGATCACCCACGCCACGGGGGCCAGCGCCGCCCTGATGCGCCTGGACGGCACCGTGCTGTCGCGCTACCCCGACCCGCGCGAGCATCGCGGCAAGCGGTCGGTGGTCGATCTTCCCGGGGTGCTCAGGCCGGGCCAGCTCACCTTCCTGCGGCTCGACGAAGGGTTCGATGGTGCCGCCCGCTTCGTCGGCCTTCGCCTGGTCGGGTCGTATCCCCTGGTGGTGTCGAGCACCGTCCTGGTCCACGACGCCCTGGCGGAATGGCGGTCGCGGACGTGGATGGCCGCCTCCATCTTCGGCCTGCTCGCGGCCGTCGTCTCCATGCTGGCCCATATCGCCGACCGGCGCGAAATGGCGCGCATGGGCCTGTTGGGGCGGCTGATCGCCCACCGTATCCGGCTCGAGGAGGAGGTGGCGGACCGCACCCGCCACCTGGAGGCGGCACGGGCCGAGGCGCAGCGCCACGGCAAGCGGCTGGACCTGGTGCTGAAGGGGGCCAATGACGGCTGGTGGGACTGGGACCTGGGCACCGACGAGGTCTATTGCTCGCCGCGCTTCTGGAGCATGCTGGGCTTCTCCCCGGAAGCGCGCGAGGCCAATGCCGCCATCCTGAAGGAATACATCCATCCCGATGATGTCGTGCGGGTCGAAGGCGCCATCAACCAGGCCCTGACCGGCGCGCAGCAGGGGTTCGAGACCGAGTACCGGCTGCGTCATCGCGACGGCCATTACCTGCCGGTGCTGTCGCGGGCCTACGTGCTGCGCGACGAATTCGGCCGCGCGGTGCGGGTGTCCGGGTCCAACATGGACCTCACCGAACGCAGGCACGCCGAGGAGGCTGTCCATTCCAGCGAGGAGAAGCTGCGCGCCCTGTTCGATATGGCGCCCGTCGGCATCGCCCGCAATACCATGGACGGCCGCTTTCAGGAGGCCAACGGCGCCTTCCTGCGCATCGTCGGCTACGATATCGAGCGCCTCAACACCCTCAGCTACTGGGACCTGACGCCGGCCAGCTATGCCGACGAGGAGGCCCGGCAGCTGGCGTCGCTGAACAGCGTCGGCGCCTACGGCCCCTACGAGAAGGAGTACATCCACAGCTCGGGCCGGCGGGTGCCGGTGCGGCTGCAGGGCGTGCTGATCGAGGACAGCAACGGCGAGCGCTACATCTGGTCCATCGTCGAGGACGTCTCGGAGCGCCGGGCCGCCGAGCAGGCGCTGGTGGAGAAGTCCCAGGAGCTGGCCCGCTCCAACGACGACCTGGAGCAGTTCGCCTATGTCGCCAGCCACGACCTGCGCGAGCCCCTGCGCATGGTCAATTCCTACGTCTCGCTGCTGGAGCGGCGCTACGCCGACAAGCTGGATGCTGAAGGGCGCGAGTTCATCGCCTTCGCCCGCGACGGCGCCATCCGGCTGGACCGGCTGGTGCTCGACCTGCTCGATTACTCGCGGGTCAAGCGCCAGGGCGGCGATCTGGTTCCGGTCGCCGCCGACGAGGCGATGACCAGCGCTCTCGATACCCTGCACGAGGTGGCGTCCGGAGTCGGCGCCGAGGTGGTGGTGGAGGGGCCGCTGCCCCAGGTCATGGCGGCGCCCATCCAGCTGCAGCGCCTGTTCCAGAACCTGATCGGCAATGCCCTCAAGTACCGGGCCGCGGACCGCCCGCCGCGCATCACCGTGACGGTCGCGCGCGAGCCGGACGGAATGTGGCGCTTCACCGTGGCCGATAACGGCATCGGCATCGAGCCCCACTATTTCGAGCGCATCTTCGGCATCTTCCAACGCCTGCACACCCGCGACCAGTACGAGGGGACGGGCATCGGCCTGGCGCTGTGCCGCTCCATCGTCGAGCATCACGGCGGCCGCCTCTGGGTGGAATCCGAACCCGGAGCGGGCTCGCGCTTCCACTTCACCCTGAAGGGCGCCGACGCCGCCGCGTGACGGTGGCCGGGCAATCGGGTTAAGGATATGGGCATCGCCCCTCAAGACCGTCATCCCCGCGAAGGCGGGGATCCATGGTGACGCGGCGACTCACTGAAAATAAAGGCATTTTGGCGGACACATGGATTCCCGCTTGCGCGGGAATGACGACCTTGTCATTGGACGATTTTTCTTCATCCGATTGCCCTGGTGACGGTGGACTCCGGCCGCCGGGACCGCATATACCGGGCCATGACCAGGGACATCCCACAGGGCCGCCTCCCACAGGGCCGCCTCCCACAGGGCCGTATCGTCGTCGCCATGTCCGGCGGCGTCGATTCCTCCGCCACGGCCGCTTTGCTGCAGGAGCAAGGATGGGAGGTGGTGGGGGTGACGCTGCAGCTCTACGACCACGGCGGCGCCGCCGGCCGCTCCAACACCTGCTGCGCCGGCAAGGACATCGCCGACGCCCGCCGGGTCGCCGAGGCGCTGGGCATTCCCCATTACGTGATCGACATGGAGGCGGCGTTCCGGGCCGCGGTGATCGATCCCTTCGCCCAATCCTACCTGGCCGGCGAGACGCCGATTCCTTGCGTGCTGTGCAATCAGACCGTCAAGTTCCGCGACCTGATGGCGGTGGCCCGCGACCTCGGCGCCGCCGCCCTGGCCACCGGCCATTACGTCCGCCGCGCCGATGGCGCCGACGGGCCGCAACTGCTGAAGGGCGTCGACCCCGCCCGCGACCAGAGCTATTTCCTGTTCGCCACCACCCGCGAGCAGGTGGACTACCTGCGCTTCCCCCTCGGCGGCATGGCGGGCAAGGACGAGACCCGCGCCATCGCCGCCCGCTTCGGCCTGCCGGTGGCGGCCAAGCCGGACAGCCAGGACATCTGCTTCGTGCCCGACGGCGATTATGCCGGGCTGGTGGAGCGGCTTCATCCCGGCGCCATGGCGGCGGGCGACATCGTCGATGGGGCGGGGCGGGTGCTGGGGCGTCATTCCGGCATCGCCCGCTTCACCATCGGCCAGCGCAAGGGCCTGGGCGTCGGCGGTGGCGGCGAGCCGCTCTACGTGGTGGGGCTGGAGGCGGCCACCTCCCGGGTGGTGGTGGGGCCGCGCAGCGCCCTGGGCCGGACCCGCATCGCCCTGCGCGGGGTCAACTGGCTGGGCGTGGACGCTGCCGGGCCGCAGCCGGTCGCGGTCAAGGTGCGCTCCACGCGCCCGGCCATGCCGGCGACCGTCACCCTCGGCCCCGGATCGAGTGCGGCGGTGGTTCTGGAGGCGCCCGAGGACGGCGTGGCGCCGGGCCAGGCCTGCGTGTTCTATGGCGGCGAACGGGTGCTGGGCGGCGGCTGGATCGTGTCGGCCGAATGAGCCTCGCCGTCGCGGCATGAACCGACCCATGGGTCGGTTCATTGGCCGGAGGGGGCTACGCGGCGGCCAGTGCCTCTTCCACCGCCAGCACCGCGAAATTGTGCGAATCGCCGGCGAAATGCAGGATGCGGGTGACCGGGTCGTCGCCCGGCAGGGCCAGCAGCGCGCGGGCCTCGTCGTTGCAGACGCCGCAACGGGTCAGCGCGCGCACGTAGATCTCGTTCACGTCGATGGAACAGCCACGGGACGCGGCGCTGGACAGGGCACCCTCGATGAGGGCGCGGATACGTTCGGCGGGATTACGGGTGCTCACGGATTTCACTCCTCGTCCGGCCTGGTTCGGCCGGTATGGCATCGGACGCCGCCTGTTCGGGTCATGCCGCCCGATTGCACCCAGCATATGGCCGCCCTGGTTAAGGCCCGGTTGATTTTTTCGCAAGTGCAAAAATCGCATGGCGTCCGGCGGCGATTGCCTGCAATATGCGCACGACGCAGCCTTGCACAAAATTTCCTCTCCTGCTGGAGGCCTGCCGCTCGTGTCGCCATCTGATGCCCTCTCGCCGCATATCGCCTGGGTGTTGATGGCCAGCTTCCTGGTGGCCCTCATGCAGGCCGGGTTCACCTGCCTGGAAAGCGGCTTCGTCAGGGCCAAGAACTCCATCAACGTCGCCATCAAGAACCTGGTGGATTTCTGCATCTCCAGCATCCTGTTCACCCTGTTCGGCTACCAGCTGATGTACGGAGCCAGCGTCGGCGGCTGGTTCGGCCTGCCGGTCCTGGTCCGCTACGAGGGGATGAACCCGGGCGACATCACCTATTTCATCTTCCAGCTGATGTTCTGCGGCACCGCGGCGACCATCATCTCGGGCGCGGTGTCCGAGCGCATGCGCTTCGTCGGCTATGCCCTGGTGACGGTGGTGACCGCCGGCGTGATCTATCCGCTGGTCGGGCACTGGGTCTGGAACGGCGCCGCCCAGGGCACGCTTCAGGGCTGGCTGGGGCGGATGGGGTTCGTCGATTTCGCCGGCTCGACGGTGGTGCACAGCGTCGGCGGCTGGGTGTCGCTGGCCGCCGTTCTGGTGATCGGGCCACGGCTGGGGCGCTTCGGCCCCACCGGCCACCGCATCGAGGGCCACAACCTGCCCATGTCGGTGCTGGGCGTGTTCCTGCTGTGGTTCGGCTTCTTCGGCTTCAACGCCGGCTCCACCCTGGCGCTCAACCAGGAGGTTCCGCTGATCGTCGCCAATACCGCGCTGGCCGGGGCGGCCGGCGGCATGGCCGGCCTGGGGCTGAGCTGGTGGGGGCGCAAGCATCCGACGGTGGACGGCATCGTCAACGGCGTGATCGCCGGCCTGGTGGCCATCTGCGCCTCGTGCAACGCGGTCGGCGAGCTGGACAGCATCGCCATCGGGCTGGTCGCCGGCCTGCTGGCGGTGGTGGGCATCTGGGTGCTCGAGCTGGTTGAGGTGGACGACGTCATGGGGGTGGTGCCGGCCCATCTATTTGCCGGCATCTGGGGCACCCTGGCCTTCGCCCTGTTCGCCGACCCGGCCCGGCTGCCGGCGGGCGACCGCTTCGCCCAGTTCGGGGTGCAGGCGCTGGGGGTGGTGGCGGTCGGGCTGTTCGTCCTGCCGCTATGCTGGGGGCTGTTCCGGCTGATCGATCGCTGGATGCCGTTCCGGGTCACCCCGGAGCAGGAGCGGATCGGCCTCAACGTCGCCGAGCACAACGCCACCACCTCGATCCTGGAACTGGTCACACAGATGGACTGGCAGGCCCGCACCGGCGATTTCTCGCGCAAGGTGGCGGTCGAGCTGGAGACCGAGGCGGCCGAGATCGCGCGGTACTACAACGCCGTGCTCGACAAGTTCATGGTCGAGACCGAACGGCGGCAGCAGGCGCTGGAGCGCCTCAACCAGCTCGCCACCACCGACCCGCTGACCGGCCTGCCCAACCGGCGCGCCTTCTTCGATCAGGTCCGGCGCGGACTGGCCGCCGCCCGCCGCACCGGGCGGGACGGCGCGGTGATGTACCTGGACCTGGACGGGTTCAAGGCGGTCAACGACAGCATGGGCCACGAGGCCGGCGACGCCCTGCTGCGCCAGGTGGCGGCCAGGCTGTCCAAGGTGCTGCGCGAGACCGACATGCTGGCCCGCCTGGGCGGCGACGAATTCGCCCTGCTGCTGGCCGAGATCCACGCCCCGGCGGATGCCGAGCACGTGGCGGAGAAGCTGGTCGAGGTGCTGCACGAGCCGTTCGATCTGCCGCAGGGGACGGCACTGATCGGCGTGTCGGTCGGTGTCGCCATGTTCGGCCAGGGGGATCCGCACGACGACGTCGAGGCGGTGGTCAAGCGCGCCGATCACGCCATGTACGATGCCAAGCTGGCCGGCAAGGGCACTTGGCGGTTCGGCGTCCCGGCGTGAGCGGTCACCGGGTCGGCCGGCGCACCACGCAGAACCAGTATTCCTCGAGATTGTGGATGGCGGTGAACAGGTCGCCGGCGTCCACCGGCTTGGTGATGTAGCCGGACGCCCCCAGGCTGTACGAGGACACCACGTCGCGCTCGACATCCGAGGTGGTCAGCACCACCACCGGGATGGATGCCAGCTCGGGATGCGCCTTCATCGCCGCCAGCACCTCGCGCCCGTTCATCTGCGGCATGTTGAGGTCCAGCAGGATGAGGTCCGGTGTCGGTTCATCGACATGGGGCGGCTCGCGGCGGAGGCGCGCCATCGCCTCGCGGCCGTTGACGGCGACCCGGGTGTTGCACACGAAGCGGCCCTCGCCGATGGCCAGGCGGATCAGCTCGACGTCGCCGGGCTCGTCGTCGACGATGAGAATCTCAAACATTGGGGCCGATGCTGCGGGCAAGGGGGTCACTCCGGCGGCGGGTAAAGGACGATGCGGACGAGGGTGCCGCCAGATGGGGCGGCCTCGATGGTGACGGTCCCACCGGCAGCTTCCACGATTCGGCGGGTCAAGGCCAGTCCGATTCCGGTTCCGTCGCACCCAGGCTCGTTATGCAGGCGCTCGAAGACGCGGAACACCCGCTCGCGGAATTCCGGCGCGATGCCGGGGCCGTTATCGGCCACGGTGATGATGGTGCGGCCGTCGGGGGCAGCCTGGGCCGCCACTTCGATCACCGGCGGGACGCCGGGCGAGGCATGCTGGATGGCGTTCTCCACCAAAGCGGCGAGAACGTCGACCAGACGGGCGCGATCCATCCTGGCCATGGCGTCAAGGGAGTCACCGCGGATGGTCGCGCCGGAGGTGCGGATCTGGCCTTCCAGCCGTTCCAGCGCCAGATCCAGCGCGCGCCGGACGTGGCAGGCCTGGGCCGCAGCCGGCAACTGGGCCACCGACAGGTAGAGCTGGACGTCGCGCAGCAGCGCCCGCTGGCGGGCGGCGCCGCGCACCACGTGGTCCAGCGCCCGGGCGGCATCCTCGGTCAAGGCCTCTCCGAGCAGGGTCTTTAGCCGGCTGGCGAAGGCGTGCTGCAGCCGCACCGGTTCCTGCAGGTGATGGGCCAGCACCTCGGTGAACTGGGCGAGGTCGCGGTTCTGCTGCTCGACCGCGGCGCGGGTCGCCACCAGTTCCCCCTCGCGCACCCGCAGGCGGCGCTCGATGGCCTGCTGGCGGACCGCCAGCAGATAGAGCATGGCCGAGCCCGCCAGGATCAAGAGGGTGCCGGCAAGGCCGCCGGCCATCAGCAACTGATGTTCAATGCCGTGGGTGGCGGCCAGCGAAGCGGCCGGGCGGGCGACGGAGACCGCCAGGGGATAGTCCTGTACCTGCCGGAATGCCCGGATGCGCTCGACGCCGTCGATGGGGCTGGGACCGGCGGCGGTGCCCTCGGGCTCGGACCAGAAGCGGTCGAACCCGGCCACCGCCGAGAAGTCCTGCCCGACCATGCGGTCGGCGCCGGCGGCGCGGGCGCGCACGATACCGTCGCGGCCCGGCACGACGATGGTGCTGTCGCTGCCAAGGTCGATCTTGCTGTAGATGTCGGTGATGTAGTCGGGGTTGAGCGAGACCACCATGACGCCGGCGAAGCCGCCGTCCTTGTGGTTGATGCGGCGGGCGAGCTGGATCGACCATTTGCCCGAGGCGCGGCCCAGCACCGGTTTGCTGATGAACAATCGGCCGCTGTCGCTCTCGACATGGGCGCTAAAGTGCTCGCGGTCGGCGAGGTTGATGGGCTTGTCCGGCGGCGGCCGGCCGGCAGTGGAATCCTGCAGAAGGCCGTCCGCCGAGATGATCCCCACCTGCACCGACAGGCCCTTGAGGATCGGGCTGCGCGCCACCTGGGTGCGCAGGTCGAAGGCCTGCGGGTTCTCCTCGTATTCCGCCTTGAGATGCATCACCACCTGGTCGAGGCCGCGGACGACGCTGCGGGTATGGGCCTCGAGCAGGCGGGCGTAGTTGATCAGCTCCAGGCGGTAGGCGGCTTCGCGCAGCGCCGCGGAACGGCGGTCCTGGTCCATCACGCCGGCCCACAGAAGGGCGACCAGCAGCATCCCGAAGACCGGTATGGACAGCCGCTGCACCAGCCAGGTCCGGGTCACGTTCCGCCTCCGGGAGGGGGGAGTGGCCCTGCACGAATGTGCGAGCTTCACTCGACCTTTGTCATACCTAACAAGTTTTGCTGTCAGGTACAACGGACAACCACGCGGGGAGACCCGGCGGCCCGGAATCACAACGGCCACGCCTTCGGGAAAGGCGTGGCCGTTGGGAATGGTAGCGGGAGAGGGACTTGAACCCCCGACCCCAGGATTATGATGCCTTGAAATATCACGTAGTCTCAAGACGCTAGGGCTTCCGTGCGCCATGCGTGCGCCGGCTGGTCGGTGGTGGTGGCGCACCCGGGCGAGCGGGTGGGCGTGGGCAACGTCTCGAACATGGGCGGCCTAGCCTATCCGAACCAGGTTCGGCCCTCACTGTCGCTTCCGCGAGGCTCCACCTCCGACCCGCCCGGCAGTCCCGCCGCCCAGCAGGTGGCGCGGGCCATCCGCAACCTGATGAACCAGGGCAAGCGCGTGCTGATCGCCGATGCCGCCAAGGCGGTGCCGGGGGTCAAGGACGCCAACGACATTCTGAAGGGGGGAGCATGAACGCCATCGTTCCATTCGATTTCGAGGGCCAGGCGGTGCGGGTGGTGCCCGACAACGCCGGCCTGCCGTGGTTCGTGGCGGCCGATGTGTGCCGGTGTTTGGAGATTGGGAACAGCCGGGATGCCATCAGTCGGCTAGACGATGACGAGAAGGGTGTCGCCAATACCGACACCCTTGGCGGCGCGCAGAAGATGGCGATCGTCTCCGAGCCCGGCGTCTACCGCCTGGTGTTCACCTCCCGCAAGCCGTCGGCCGAGCGGTTCAAGCGCTGGCTGGCCCACGACGTGCTGCCCACCATCCGCCGCACCGGCGGCTATCCGGCCGCCGCGCCGGCCATGGACCTGCCCGCCGATCTGCGCGTGCAGGTGGAGATGGTGCGCGAGGCCCGCCTGACCTTTGGCCGCAGCGCGGCGCAGCGCTTGTGGCATGTGCTGGCCCTGCCGGCCGTCGATACCCGACCCCCGGCCCTGCCCGGTCCCGCCCCCGAGGAATGCCTGGCCTACCTGCTGTCCCATGTGGCGACGTGGGGCGGCGAAACCATGGCGCTGGGGCGGTGGCTGTCACCCTATGAGGGAGGTCTGCGCGGCTCGGGCAATGGCCTGGTCGGAGGTCTTGTCGCTCCAGAGGTGGCCGTAGGTGTCCATGGTGAACTGGATGGAGGAATGCCCGGCCCAGGTTGTCACCTGCTTGGGCGTGGCGCCCTGTTCGATCCACAGGGAGACCGCCACATGCCGTAGGGTGTGAAAGGCAAAGAACGGGTGCGCCTTGCCTTCGTCGTCGCCTTCCGTTTCGTCCCATGTGACCAGGCCCGCCCGGGTCAAGAGCGGAACCCAAAAGCGGTGATAGAGGTTGTGGTAGCTTTGCACCCCGCCACCCTCGCCGCGTGAGCCGCCGACGGTGGGGAAGACGAGCCCGAGGTTGGATGCGGTGGCGTTGGGAAGCCACTTGCGGAGCGCCTGAACGGCAATCGGCGGGAGGGGCACGGTGCGCCGTGCCCGCTTGGTCTTGACGGCGCCGATGGCGCGGTACCGATCGGCGCGCTGCAACACCCTCAGGCTCCCGTCGGCGAGGAAGAGGGCACGGCGGGGCAGCGCCAGCAGCTCTGAAATGCGCAGGCCGGCGAATACCAGGACGGACACCATGGCTTCGGCATACCCGGTGTCGTCGAATTCCCGGGCGGCCTGGTAGAGGGCGCGGAGTTGTGCCTTTGGTGGGATGGCCACGGCGCCTTCGTTGTCGTCCTGGTGGCGCTCGCCCCTGGTGCGGATCGTGACGGACCTGGCGGGGTCCGCAGCTATCCATCCCCCTCCGTGGGCGAACTTGATGATCTGCCGGAACATCGCATAGACGCGGGTGGACATGGCGTCGGAAAGCTCGGCTTCCAATGCCCTGCCGTACTGGGTGCAGTCCGGACCGGTTAGACGAGACAGCTTGCGTTTCGCAATCGCATAGGGCCTCAAATGAAGCTCCACCTGGCGCTCATAGGCGTCAAAGGTGGACCGTTCGCGCTTGCCGGCGGCGACCAGCTGTTGGAAGTCCGCGAGGAATGCCTTGGCAGCGTCTTCCACAGTGCGGCTGTCCCTGTCGGGCACGTGGATGCCGCCCGCCAGCTCACCCTCGACCCGAACGCGTTCCGCGTCGGCCTCGGCCTTGCGCGAGAACTGCTTACGGTAGCGTTTGCCGTCGCGGTCCATGTAGGTGAGGGTCCACGCCTCGCGCTTTTCCCCGCTCGGCGTCGTCCATCTTCGCTTGCTGACAGTCGCCATAGTCTTGGCTCGCAATTCGTGCCGGGGGAACCCGGCGTGTTAGTCCGCCGCCGCCAGCTCCAAAATGGCCGCGTAAATTTGCTTTTCAGAAGGACTGAGGTCCCCTTGCTTCTCGTGTTGCGACCACTCGGCGGCAGCCAGATAGATCGGGGCATATTTCTCCCGAAGCTCAGCGTTGCCCTCAAATCGACGCCGATTGCCCAGGATTTCGCAGGATTTCCTAAAGTCGTAGAGGTGTCTCCCGGCGGCGTCAGCCTCCTCAATGGTGCTGTAGGCCGTGGGCAGGCCGGGAGCGCCACGGTCGGCAAGGGAGGCAATTGTCCGTTGGAGGATCTTCTCTGTCTCGGCGCGGATTGGCTCGGCCATCGCGGCCACGTCGAAGGCGCCCCGATCTAGGTTCCCGTCACGCCATGAACTGGCAATGCGGTCCCGATCCAGCGCGAAGGGCGCAGCCGCCGCGTAGACCCACCAGCGGTCAGCCCGGTCACCCGCCCGAACGGTGGCTTCCTTAATGGCCTCCAGGTAGCGGCGGAGGATGAGAACCTCCTCCAGACGTATGTTGGAACCGAACAAGAAGGTGAGAACGTCTTCGGTGAAGAACGATCCTTCAATCCGGGCTTCGGCTTCCTGGCTCTGTGACCGCCCGGACCCGCGCGCCGCGTCTTCCAGCCTGGTCTTTGTTCGGGCCGTCACCCGAAGGCCAAGGGAGTTACGCGCTCCCTCCTGGGCTGGCTGAGCGGGGCGCCCCCGCCCGTTCCCTTGTGCCCTCTCGCTCATTGTCTCACTCCAAACCAATTCTTACTTTTCTATACCGACCTAGAAAATGCTTGTCAAGCACTGGTAGGGATCGGTATTTCTAAGCGGGTGCAGATAATTTGGGTGCCTACGATGCAGGAAGCAAGCCAACTTGGCGAGAGAGCCACCCTCAAGTGGATAGCCGTCACAGTCCTCCCTGATGGTCGGATGGACCGGAAAAACGCGGCCGTCTACCTCGGAATTGCACCGCAGACCCTGGCAAATTTGGCTGCCCGAGGGCGCGGTCCAGATTTCGTGCGAGTTGGTGGGCGGGTATTCTACTATTTGTCCGCGCTTGACGCCTTCATCCATGGTGAGCGCAGCCAATGAGCTTGCTCTCGGCTCTGCCCGGAAGCGCCTCAGCGCCTCACGACCAGCCGGCCGCAGGCCGCACGCCTGGCGCTGGGCTGGCCTTCTGTGAAGGCGGTGGGACGGCGTGCGGCCGGTGCGCGGCCGGGGCCGTTGCTCCATCCCTGAGTGTGAGCGTGGTCGATCCGCGATGGACAATCCCGTCCGCCGCGTCGCGCGCCGATGAGTTGGGCGCCATTCAGGCTTTCGTCAATGCGCGCGGCGTCTCCGTGCGGGCAGGTTTCGGCGCCTTGCAGGCGGAGGCGGATACGCTTCAGGCATTCGGCTATCGCGTCGAGACCCGCCGCCAAGCCGGGCGCCTAGTCTACCACGTCAATGGCAATCCCCATTCGGAGGCCCGCATTCGCAGCCTGGCGCAAAGGTTGCGCGCCGGCCGCGTGGGTTGGCAGCAACACGACGGGAGGGCGCGGAAGTGACCACGGAAGGCATTCGCCAGGTCAAGGTAAGGGTTCTCCCGGACGGTCGCCTGTCGCGCAAGGACGCGGCGGCTTACCTCGGCCTGAAGCCCCAGACCCTCACGAAGATGGCGGCGGCCGGCAAGGGGCCGCGCCGCGTGCGCCTCGGCGGCAAGGTCTACTACTACAAGGCCGATCTGGACGCATTCATTGCGGTGGGCGGGGATGGCGTCATCAGCGTTCGGCGGTCGGCGCAAGGGGATGTCGAATGACCGCCTCCCATTCCCCCGCCTCGATCCACTCCGCACACAACCCCCGCCCCGGCCCGAAGGCTTCGGAAAGAAATTCGGGCGGGTTCTTCGTGACCGGTTTGGTGCCCAGCTTGGGTGCTGGTTTGGCGGAAAATGGCGGAACTCCGCGCTTCCGGGGGTGGGCCAAACCGGAAAACCGGCCAAACCTCCGAAATCACGCCCTAAGAGGGGTTCCCCGTTCCTGGGTGCGCGCACCCCCGGGCATGAGGGCGCACCCGCGTATGCGCGCGTATAGGGGTGCCTAGTTTTGCGGTTTGATGGTTTGTATTTCAATAAGGTGTTGAAATGAAAGAAGAAAAACCAAACTTCGAACCAAACCGCGACCAAACCGCCAAACCGTCCGGCTTGGTTGACGCGGAAGTTGCCCAGGACATCATCGACCACCTGGGCCTTGATGCGGAGCCGCACGAGATGGATGCGGTTATCGCCACCCTCCGCCGGTTCGAGCTCCCGCCTGATGCGTTGTGGGATCGGGCTTCGCCGAAATATGGCGCGGCCATCGCTGGAGACCTTCGCTTCGGCGGGATCGACCGCATGGTGGAGGCGTACAGGCAGGCACACTCTCACGACAAGGCAAAGGCCCGCGAACAACGGCGGTCGGTTCGGCGCCGGCGGAAGGAGGCGAGCTGTTCCGTGGTGATCCGCGTCAAGGTGCCTGGTGGCCAGGACATAATTCACAATCGCCAGTTAATCGAAAGTAAAATCAGAAATAGAATGGCTGAACTATTTCTCGATGAAGACCTTACTATTGTTGATCCTCCAAGTTACGACAGTGATGCTGGGGGCTGGGTGTTCATCGCTCGCGGATTTTCGGCGGACTTTCTGGATGGTGGTGAATAACCAACATGCTCTGCGGTGCTGGCGCAAATAAACAAATGGAATTTACCCTCGGACACCCGTGCGAGGCGGGCGACGTGTGGCCGGCAGCTCAAATGGAGCGCCTGGCGGGAAATGCCAGCGGGAAAGGCGTCCTATGGTTCCGGGGGGTGAACGATCCGGTTCCCCGTGTCGGCAAGACGAACCGCGCCATGTGGCTGGGACTGTGCGGGTGGTGCCTTGATTGCTGCTCGGTAAGGTGGGCCGCCGCGCGTTCGGTCTTCCCCATGCGCCATGGGTCCGGGGGGCGAGGTTCCTTCCGCTCGCATTCGGTGGAATGTGTGGGATTGCGGTGGATAGGCGCCCCGGTTTACGCATCAGCCCTCGCCACCCTCCAGGACGCGGTAGACGGACGCCCGGCCGATCCCAAGGCGCTGGGCAATGGCGGTTGCCCCCAGGCCCTCGCCACCTTCGGCCAACGGGCGATGGAGGCGGCGAACCTCAACTGCGTCGATGCTGGGCTTGCGCCCCTTGTACTTCCCAATCGCCTTGGCCTTGGCGATGCCCTCGGCCTGGCGTTCCTTGCGAAGGTTCGTCTCGAACTCGGCGAACACCCCCAGCATGTCCAGGAATGCCTTGCCGGCGGCGGTGGTGGTATCCACGGGCTGCTCCGTGCAGGCGAGAGCGGCGCCCTTGGCGCGGATGGTCTTCACGATGGATTGCAGGTCCGCGATGGAGCGGGCCAGGCGGTCGATGCGCGTTACCATCAGCACGTCGCCCGGGCGAAGGAAGTCCAGGATGGTGGCGAGTTCGGTGCGGCCTTCGGTGGTGGTGCCGCTGGCCTTCTCCTCGCGGACGATCTCGCACCCGGCGGCGCGAAGGGCTTCAGCCTGGATGGTGGTGTCCTGGTCGGCGGAGCTGACGCGGGCATATCCGATGCGGGTCATGATGGCCTCCAACTGTCTCGTTTGGGTTTAGACCCTTCATTGATACCGTCTCGTAAAGCGGAAGTCAACCCAAATAAGACGCGCATGGCGTCTCGCGGCAGAGCATCGTTAGGGTATACCCAAACGAGACGCACAAGCCCCGAACCAGGTTCGGCCCTCACTGTCGCTTCCGCAAGGCTCCACCTCCGACCCGCCCGGCAGTCCCGCCCATTCGATTTCGAGGGCCAGGCGGTGCGGGTGGTGCCCGACAACGCCGGCATGCCGTGGTTCGTGGCGGCCGATGTGTGCCGGTGTTTGGAGATTGGCACAGAGCAAACCCGGCGGCTCGACGAAGATGAAAAGGGTCTGCGTACTGTGCAGACCCCTGGAGGGCCGCAGCAAATGGCGACGGTCAACGAACCCGGCGTCTACCGCCTGGTCTTCACCTCCCGCAAGCCGTCGGCCGAGCGGTTCAAGCGCTGGCTGGCCCACGACGTGCTGCCCACCATCCGCCGCACCGGCGGCTATCCGGCCGCCGCGCCGGCCGCCGACCTGCCCGCCGATCTGCGCGTGCAGGTGGAGATGGTGCGCGAGGCCCGCCTGACCTTCGGCCGCAGCGCGGCGCGCCCTTCCGCCTCGGCCCCCTTGATCCTGCCCGGCTTCGGCGCTGCCGCGCGCGCCCGCGCGGGCCGACACGGGCACCCCCCCCAATTCACAACTCGTTGCCCAGGACGGGGGGTACAAAAATCTTCCGAACGTTTTGGAAGCCATTGGGCACTGCACAGGAACGTCACGGGCGAGGGTCCGGGTTCGGGGAGTGGTGGGGCGCGAAAAGCCGACGCGAGTGGGGAGGGCGCGGGCCAATGAGCGGAACCGTCGTGAACCTGGTCGCGCGCCGGAAGCGCCTCGTTGGCGAGGCATGTCTTCGCCTCGATTGGGCCTCGGCCTTTCGATTGGCGCTGCCCCTGGCACTTGATGGAGAGCCGAAAGCCCAAGCCATCCTGGGGGCGTTGTATTTCCTTGGCGTCGGTGGCTGTGCCGTTGACCGGATTGAGGCTTGGGCGTGGCTCTACCGGTCAGAACGCGGGGGCAATGCCAGCGCTCACGAACTGCTTGAACTGGTGGAGGCCGGTCTTTCCGCCGACGAACTCAGCGCAGCATTGCAGCGGGCGCTCTCCATCACGCTTTCGGTGCAAAGCCGTTACTGGGCGCTGGCTTATCAGCGCAGCCAATCCGACTAGAGGAGGGGTTATGAGTGGACTGAGGGGGGTGCCGACGTTTCCCCGCTTTGAGCGGCAAGAGCGTCGCCAATCGCTGAATGCGGGTCCGAACCTGGCCGCAATTGGAGCCATGCAAGGCCCCGGCGCACCGCTGGCGGAGCTGCTGCGGCGTGTCGGGCAGGGCGTGATTGACGAGAGCCTGGCGGATCGCGCTCGAGCGGCCGAACGAGAGGCTACGGCCGGCGGTCTTCAGGCGGGGCGCGATGCCGGTGCGCTGGCTGCCGCGTCGATGGCCGAAGAAAGGGATGGGCCGCTGCCGTCGCTCAAGCTGCGTGAGGATGACACGCTAACCGCCCACGCCTTCAACAAGGCGATGCTGGCCGCCTACGTGTCCCGGTTGGACCTGGCGATGGAGGAGCGGGCGGCGCAGTACGCGGCGGAGCATCCCGACGACCCGCGGGCCTTTCTGGCAAAGTGGCAAGGCACTTCCGAGGGCATCATCAGCACCATGCCGCCCGAAGTCCAGATGGGTGTCGAGGTGGAGCTGCGGCAAAAGGGAATGAGGTATCTGCACCCGATCCAACGGGCGGCCAATGAGAGGGTGCTTTATGGGGTCAATGCGGACCTCATCAGGAGCAGCGAAGAATATGCCGCCCGGGCGGCCAGCGCCTACCGTGCCGGCGACAACGAAGGCGGAAGCGAGTGGGCCAAGAAATTCCTCGGAGTTGTCGCAACCCGGACGGACCTGACGCCGGAGCAACGGGACAAAGTGGCGCGGGCCTTCAATGAGGACCGCCGCAACCAAACCGCTCTCGGCATGTTCGAGCGCGAGCTGGCCGTCAGTCCGGACAAGGCCATGCGGTTCGTCGAGGATCTGACGCATCCTGATGCGCATCCCGACTGGCACCCCTCCGACCGCGAGAAATTGGGGCGCCACATGACGGCCATCCTCCATGACCGGGAGAGCGGGTTGGACCGCCAGCGCCGCGAACGTGAGCGGGCGGCGGAAGAGGGGCGCTCCCGGTGGCTGTCGGATTTCGAGATTTCGCTGCACCGAGGCGAACGGACCTATCGAGATATCGAGGCCGCCTATCAGGCCGGCCTGCTGAAAGATCGCGAACGCACCCATGCAAGACCAGCTCGACAAGATCGCCTCGGACTATGCCCGGCTCCGGGTGGGCGTGACCGACGAAAGGCAACTGGAGGTGTTGGACAAGCGGATGCGCGCCGATCTGCGCGACGTGGCGGCGGTGGGCGAACACCAAGGCATGGGGGGATCGCGAGGCGGTCAATGCCTTCCGGGCGGCGCTGGTCAAGGATGTGGATAGGATCATCGCCACGCCCGGTCAGGACAAGCCGCTGTGGATGAGCACGGAGCTGGGCAAGGTGGTGGGGCAGTTCAAATCCTTCGCCTTCGCCAGCACGCAGCGGGTAGCCCTGGCTTCGCTACAGCAGCGGGACGCGGCGGCGCTCAACCGCCTCCTGGGCGCCGCTGAGTTCATCGGAAACGTCGCCGCCGATATCGGCCATCATCTTCTCCAGTTGCCACCACTTGTAGGCAAGGGGGATGACGGGGTCGCTGGTGTGGGCGGCGGTGGCCTCCAGGCGGGCGAGTTGGGACGCCGGTGTGGGGGCGATGTAGAGATGGGGGGTGTCGTCGCCAGGCCGGGTGAGCTGCCGGCATTCCTCGATAAGATTGGTCGGGTCGATCTGCATGGTTGGCCTCCTGGGCTGGGATAAGTGACCCGGGAAGCCTGCCACTAACTCGGCGGCTTCGGATGCGGCTTCTGCGGCCGGCCGGTGGTTGGTCTGGTTGTTCATGCGGGTTGCTCCCATGCTTGGGCTTATCAGGGCCCGCCAGCGGTCGTCGCTGGCGCCGGGAGGCTGATAACGCGGCATAGGTCGCGCGGGCTTCTTCCCCCTCTCGGGGTGTTGTATCCGCCGCCCTCCCGGCATAGCGGGCACGGAACACATGCGCCACCGTGCGCATGATGTGCCGGGGTGCATGGGGTCCGTGGTGGAGGTGCCATCCATCGGGGTGGCGCCGCCTATGCTGTCTGGAGTTATCAGGCTCCGAGTGCCAGGGTGCAGATATCGGGGCCTGGTGTCAATGACGAGGGAAAGGCGCAGCTAGGGCGCCGGATAAAGCCAGGACCCTACCGGCGCGGGGCCTTCAAGTCGCTCGGGGTGCTCCGGTGCGGGACCTCGAATTGGTCTCCGGGCCGCGCGGAGCTTGCGGTGGCCACGATCCGCGGCCACCACCGGATGAGCAGCGCGGCGCGCTCCCACAGGCCCTCTTGGTTCCAGCCCTTTGCCAAGAAGAAGCCTACCAGGCCCGAAGCCCGCAATGCCTCCTTCTCGGCCGGCCGCGTGCGAATGCGCCTGTCCTCGGAAATGAAGACGCAGCCCTCTTGCCGTCCGAGCTCCGGTATCCATTGGAGGTCCTTGGTACCGGCTGGATAAAGGCTTCTGAGGTGGTCGATTTCGTAGGGCTCGTTCTCTGCCAGAACGCCGATTGCCTTTGCCAGGCGCGGCGGAAGGTGTTCGTCGAACACGAACTTCACGCAGACAGCCCAAGTTCGAACGCGACGGCGTCGCGCACGGTTTCCGGGGAGACTTCGAACCAGGCTGCGACCCGCTCGAAAGACCCTTCCGCTTCGTAAGCCTCGGAAAGGGTGGCGGTCGGCACGCCCGATGGCGCATCAATCGGGCGACCGAACGAGCGCTCCGGGTCCAGTACCACATGGGGAAGTTGAGGCGACGGGTGCCAGATTGAAGCGACCCCCTGGGCATTGAACTCGATGCCCTCCCGGAAGCTTTGCTCCAGGACCTCGTACATGGCGAAGTTGTTCTTGGTGAGGTCCATCAGTTTGCGGTCGCCGGTCTCCTCCTGGGTTTCCAGGAAGATTGCCTTTCCGTCGGTGTGGAACCGTGCCAGGGCAAAGGGATGATCGTGGTTCAGGCAACCGCGCGCGCGATCCGCAGCGACCCGGATGGAATGCCAGGTCACCCCATAATTCGCCAGCCAGTTCACGAACTTGACTTCCAGCAAATCGAGGAAGCCCAGGGCCGGCTTGCCCTCAAGCGTTGGCACTTGCCGGTGGATCAGGGGCGCGCTACGGCCGCCGGCCGTCGCGCGCTGGCTGTATCCGTTTATCCACCCACGGATCTTCGTGGCTGGAACGCGGGTCAGCCTGGACGCCTCGGGCACGCTATACAGCCCAATCCCCAGGAACTGTGCCGGCTGGGCGTTCAATGCCATCCTCATCCTCGGTTCATTGACGTGAACTCATACCAGATAGGTGGTGCCGATCCAACGAATTGCGAAACCGTCACGCTGCGGCCCATGTCGGGGGGCGTGATTATTGGCGCTTTCGCTGGAATTGAAAAACACTGGTGATCGGCGCATTGTCCCGTTCGCGGGACTGTCTCCAGCGTTTCGGACGTTTGCTGTCGGGCCATTGGCATGCAGCCGGAGAAACAGGCGCCTCGGCCCGGCATCCTCCCCGGGGGGATGCCGGCGCCGCTGATCCTGCCGTACTTCGCAGGCGTCCCACGGCTCCCTGTCTGATCCGGAACATGCCGGCAACTGCGCCCATGGCGCATGCGCCATCCGTGCGCCATCGAGCAAACACGAAGGCGCGCAAAAATGCGCTAACGCGTTGAAAAACATGCAAACACGAATGTTCCGAGGAACAAAAGCAAAAACCCCCGGAAAACGGCGGTTTCCCAGGGGTTTAGGATGGTAGCGGGAGAGGGACTTGAACCCCCGACCCCAGGATTATGATTCCCGTGCTCTAACCAGCTGAGCTACCCCGCCACAGGGCCTGCGGCCGAAACGACCGCGGGAGGCGCCGATATAAAGGGTCCGGCCGGGGTCTGTCAAGCCCGTGCAGCATGCGATTTCCTGTTGACGGAATCGGGCCGGCGGCCTTCCATTGCCGGCCACGAAGCAACGGAGAAAAGCCATGGCAGCCAAATATCTCGTCAGCGGCATGACCTGCGGCGGCTGCGCCCGTTCGGTGGAATCGGCGATCAAGACCGAGGCGCCGGGCGCCAGCGTCAGCGTCGACCTGCCCACCGCCACGGTGACCGTGGACGGGGCGGACGAGACGCAGGTGAAGAAGGCGGTGGACGAGGCCGGCTTCACCTTCCTGGGCGCGGCGTAAGGCGCCCCGCCCGGCGCCCGAGGGCAAACCCAGTCATTGCCGGGTCAGGGTGTAGTCCAGCGCATCCTCGGCGGCGCGGATCAGCACGCGGGCCTTGTTGATGCACTCCTCGTGCTCGCTCGCGGGCACCGAATCGGCGACGATGCCGGCGCCGGCCTGGACGTACATGGTGCCGTCCTTGACCAGGGTGGTCCGGAGCGCGATGCAGGTGTCCATGTTGCCGTTGCCGGCGAAATAGCCGATGGCGCCGGCATAGAAGCTGCGCCGCTCGGGTTCCAGCTCGTCGATGATCTCCATGGCGCGGATCTTGGGCGCGCCCGACACGGTGCCGGCGGGGAAGCCGGCCATCAGCGCGTCCATGGCGTCGCAATCGTCGCGCAGATCGCCCTCGACGTTGGAGACGATGTGCATGACGTGGCTGTAATACTCGACGATCATCTTCTTGGTGACCGTCACCGAGCCCACCTTGGCGACCCGGCCGACGTCGTTGCGCCCCAGATCCAGCAGCATCAGGTGTTCCGCCAGTTCCTTGGGGTCGGCCAGCAGGTCGGCGGCCAGCGCCTCGTCCTCGGCCGGAGTCAGGCCGCGCCGCCGTGTGCCGGCGATGGGGCGGACGGTGACGCGGCCGTCGCGCAGGCGCACCAGGATCTCGGGGCTGGAGCCCACCAGCTGGAAGCCGCCCATGTCGAGGAAGAACATGAACGGGCTGGGGTTGAGCCGGCGCAGCGCCCGGTAGAGCGAGAAGGGCGGCAGCCGGAACGGCACCGACAGGCGCTGCGACAGCACCACCTGGAAGATGTCGCCGGCGGCGATGTATTCCTTCGCCTTCAGCACCTTGGCGCAATACTCCTCGGGTGCCATCGAGGGCACCGGGGTCGGCGCATGGCCGTCGCGGTCGCCCGGCTCGGTATGGGGCAGGGGGCTCTCCAGCGCCTCGACCACGTGCTCGAGGCGCTCGTTGGCGAGGTCGAAGGCGGCCCGGGCGTCGAGGCCCGGACGCGGCCACACCGGCACCACCGCGGTCAGGGTGCCGTTGACGTTGTCGAACATGGCCATCACGGTGGGACGGATGAAGATGCCGTCGGGCACGCCGATGACGTCGGGATTGGCGTCGGGCAGGCGCTCGACCAGCCGGATCATGTCGTAGGACAGATAGCCGACCAGCCCCGCCGACATGGGCGGCAGGTTGGGCGGCAGGTCGATGCGGCTTTCCGTCACCAGGGCGCGCAGCGAGGCCAGCGTGCCGAGGTCGGCGGCCACCGGGCAGGGCTGGAAGGAGTCGGGGCTGGTGCGCGGCTCGCGGTTGATCCAGGCCTGCTCGCCCTCGCACTTCCACACCAGATCGGGCTTCATGCCCAGCACCGAATAGCGGCCGCGGATGGCGCCGCCCTCGACCGATTCCAGCAGGAAGGAATAGGGCTGGCCGCCGGCCAGCTTGAGGAAGGCCGAGACCGGCGTTTCCAGATCGGCCACCAGGACCCGCCACACCACCTGGGGCTTTCCGCTGTCGTAGGCGGCGCGGAAGGCGGCGAAGTCGGGATGGGCGGTCATGGCTATTCTTCGCGGGTGATCTGGCTGCGGTCGACCATGACGCCGAGATCGGCGTTGAGGGCGGCGATGTACTGGTCGATGAGGTCGCCGGCCAGGGCGGCGGCGACGCGCTGGCCGGCGGCCTCGGCCGTCTTGCCCTCGGCGGCGGGGTTGAACGGCACCACCTTGGCCAGGCGGGCGACCATCCAGCCGCCCTGGGTGCCGGCCATGGCCACCGCCCCGGGCTTGCCTTCGAACATGCCGGCGACGATGGCGCCGGGCAGCTTGGCCGTTTCCGTCCCCTCGCGGGTGAAGGGCTGGGTGGTGCGCACCGTCAGCCCGGCGGCCTGGGCCGCCTTGGCCAGGGACTGGCCCTCCTTCACCTCGTCCAGCAGCTTGCGGGCCTTGGCCTCGGCGCGTTCGTGGCGGCGCTCGGCCGACCAGAAATGGATCAGCTCGTTGCGGATGTCGGCCAGGGGGCGCGGCTGCGGCGGCGTCACCTGGTCGATGCGGACCAGGAAGAAGCCGTCGTTCTCGATCTCGGTCAGCTGGCTTTCGGTGCCTTGGTCGGTGTGGAACACCACGTCCAGGAACGAATCGGTCTTGGGCAGGTCGGGCACTGCCTTGCCCTTGGGGTCCTTGCCGGCGGCATCGACGGCGGGAATGCGGGCGAGCTTCAGGTTGAAACGCGCCGCGGCCTCCTCCAGCGTGGCGCCGCCGCCCAGGGTGTCTTCCAGCTGGTTGGCGGTCTCGGACAGGCGGTCGAGCGCCCGTTCGCGGCGCAGGTCGCGTTCCAACTGGGCGCGGGCGTCGGCAAGGGTGCGGGTGCGGCCGGCGACCACCTGGCCGACCTTGACCACGTGCCAGCCCAGGCTGGTCTGCACCGGCCCGCCGGTGGCGCCGCTGCGCAGCGAAAACACCAGGGTCGCCAACTCGTCGGGCAGGTCGGCGGGCTCGACGGCGCCGAGATCGACCACCGAGGACTTGGCCTCCTTGGCGATGGCCGCGAGATCCTTGCCCGCCTTGACCATCTCGGCGGCCTTGGCCGCCGCCGCCTCGTCGCCCAGCACCAGCTGCGACACCTGCCGGCGTTCGCGGGTGACGAATTCGTCCAGGCGGGCCTGGTAGCCCTCCTGCAGCATCTCCTCGGTGATCTCGATGTCGCCGGCGACGTCCTCGGGACGCAGCCGCAGCACCGTCACCGTGCGGAACTCGGGGGCCATGAAGCGCTGGGCGTTGGCCTGGTAGTATCTTTCCTGCTCGGCGGCATCGGGGGCGGCGGGGGCCGGAACCGAATCGTCGGCCACCGTCACCACCTCGGCGACGCGGCGCTCCTCGCGCCAGCGCACCAGCGGATCGACCAGCACGGCCGGCGCCTTGGGGCCACCCGACAGGGCCGCCGCCACCTGGCCGCGGATCAGGTTGCCCTTCTCCATCTGCATGAACTGCTTTTCCGAGATGCCCACGCGGGCCAGGGCGCGGCGCAGCAGATCGGGATCGAACTGCCCGGCGGCATTGCGGAAGCTGGGATCGGCGGTGACCTGGGCGACCACCGCGTCGTCCGACACGGTCAGGCCGAGCTGGCGCGCCGCCTCGTCGATCAGGGTGCGGCTGACGATGGTGTCGATGGTGCGATCGACCAGGCCCAGCTTGCGCGCCTCCTCCGAGGTCAGCTTGCCGCCGAACAGCGGCTGCAGGCGGTCCATCTCGCGCTTGAACTCGGAATTCACCTGCTCGGCGGTGATCTCCACCGACCCCACCGAGATGGCCGGGCCGCGACCGAACAGCCCGTTGCGGACGACGTCGTCGATGCCCCATGCCAGGAAACTGAGGACAAGGAGGGCAAGCAGGAGCTTGACGACCCAGGTCTTGCTGGCATGGCGGAGGGAGTCGAGCATGGGATCCAGGTCTGGGCGCGAGGGGGCAGGCGGCATGGCGGCCGCAGGGAAAAGTGCCGGCATAATATGGGGGGGGCCATTGGCCCGCAACTGCGAATCGCCCCCTGCGAATCGCGCCGGCCGCGCCCCTGCCGTTCCGCCGGGACATCATACCAATGGGACGGTTGCTCCTTCGCCTGCCGATGCGGTAAACAACACTAGCCGGCGCGTAAAATAAGGGCGATGAATGGACGCCGGAGTTCAACCGAGAGGAACGTCCGCATGGCCTCGACCCCCTTGTTCATCATGCTCGCCTCGGGGGAGCACGAGAAGATCCAGCTGGCCGCCATGATCGCATCGGTGGCGGCGGTGTCGGACCGGCCGGTCCAGGTCTTCGTCACCATGAACGCGATATTGGCGTTCCGGCGCGGCCTGTCGCGGCAGGAGCGCTACCACGGCGGCCATTTCCACGAGCAGTTCATGATCAAGAACGTCCCCGACGCCCTGGAGCTGTTCGAGCAGGGCCGGATGCTGGGCGATCTCAAGATGTGGGCCTGCGCGCTGGTGCTCGACCTCGAACATCTCGACCACGAGAAGGACCTGGTGGAGGGCCTGTTCGACGGTGCCGCCGGGCTGGCCAAGTTTCTCGCCGATGCCGAGGACGGCGAACTCATCACTCTGTGACGGAAGGAAGAAGACCATGGCCGAACGCCAGACCATCGATGCCCGCGGCTCGTTCTGCCCGGGTCCGCTGATGGAACTCATCGCCGCCCTCAAGCTCGCGCAGATCGGCGACGAGATCGAGGTGCTGTCCTCCGACAAGGGCTCGGTCACCGACGTCCCCGCGTGGGTCGCCAAGGTCGGCCACGCCTATGTCGGCACCACCGAACACGACGGCTATTGGGCCGTGGTGGTCAGGAAGGCCAAATAGGCCAGCCGCGGCAAGGGGCGCGCTCAAGACGGCCCGGCGGCATCACCAAACCACAGGGAGGGTAGTCCATGCCTAAATCCGTACTCATCGTCGGTGGCGGCCTGTCGGGCACCATCGTCGCCAACGGCCTGTGCCGCCAGCTTGCCGAGGAGATGCGCACCGGCGCGGTCGCGGTGACCATGATCGGCACCTCCGAGACCCACATGTACCAGCCGGGCCTGCTCTACATTCCGTTCGGGCGCATGCGCGAGCAGGAACTGTTCCGCGACCAGCGCCGGGTGCTGGACCGCCGCGTCAACTTCTTCGTCGACCCCGCCGCCACCATCGACGTCGAGACGAAGCAGGTGACCACCGAGAGCGGCCGCGTCTTCACCTACGATTACCTGGTGCTGGCCACCGGGTCGCGGATCATGCCGCAGACCATTCCCGGCATGACCGAGGCAGGCCACTGGTTCTACGACCTCGAGGGGGCGCGCAAGTTGCGCGACGCGCTGAACGCCTTCCAGGGCGGCCGCATCGTGGTCAACGTCAACGCCCCGCACAAATGCCCGGTGGCGCCGCTGGAAGTCACCTTCATGCTGTACGACTTCCTCAAGGCCAGGGGCCTGTGGGACAAGACCGAGCTGACCTACACCTATCCCATCGGCCGGCTGCACGCGCTGGAGCCGGTGGCGCATTGGGCGCAGCCGGAATTCGACCGCATCGGCGTCAAGTACGAGACCTTCTTCAACACCGAATCCGTCGATCCGGCGACCAAGGTCATCAAGTCCATGGAGGGCTCGGAGATTGCCTTCGACCTGCTCATCACCATCCCGCCCCACGCCGGCGCGCCGGTGATCGAGGCCTCCAACCTGGGCAAGGGCGGCTGGGTGCCGACCAACTCCCGGACCCTGCGCCGCGAGGGCTCGGACAACGTGTTCGTGGTCGGCGACACCACCAACATCCCCATCTCCAAGGCCGGCTCCACCGCCCATTTCGAGGCCGACGTGCTGATCGACAACCTGGTGTCGCTGATCCAGGAGGGGCGCTGGGCCCGCGACTACGACGGCAAGGTGTTCTGCTTCGTCGAGACCGGCCTGGGGGCGGGCACCTATGTGTGGTTCAACTACACCACCCCGCCCAATCCCGGCCCGCCCTCGCAGATGATCCACTGGTTCAAGCTGGCCTATAACCGCTTGTACTGGCTGTCCGCCCGCGGCCTGCTGTAGGGGAGGGGAGGACATGACCGACATGCCCCACCCCGTTTCCCCCATGGCCGGCGAATTCGCCCGCATCGGCGAGGCGCTGACCCAGTCCCTGTCCGACAGCATGGTCGAGCGGCTCGCCTCCACCGGTTCCAACGCCCTGGAGGTGGTCGACAAGCTGAACGAGACCGATGTGCGCGAGGGCCTGATGGCGGTGCTCGACGCGGTCGGCACCATGCACCGCTCGGGGGCGCTGCAGACGGTGATCGACACCCTGTTCCTGATCCACGCCGTGCGTTCGGCGGCCTCGGACAGCATGGTCGACCGCGCCTTCCAGTTCATCGAGCACATGGCCAACAACCTGGGCACCGAGGATCTGGCCACCCTGGCGCACGAGGCCAAGGGCGCCATGGAGGACGCCCTCGACCAGACCGGGGCGCCCGGCAGCGGCGGCGGCCTGATGGGCACCCTGAAACTGCTGTCCAAGCCCGAGACGCAGAACGCGCTGCGCTTCATGCTGGCGTTCTCGTGCTCCTTGCGCAAACGCGCCCAGGTCATCGCCAAGACGCCGCCGGCGCTTTAGGCGAAACGAGGCAGGGACGGGCGGGGCCGGAGACGGACCCGCCCGTTTTCATGCCTTTCGGGTGGCGACGGGCGGGGCCGGCGGTGGTATAGCTCGGGGCAAATCACTAAGGGAGGAGTTCCATGAGCAGACGTCCGCTGATCGCCGGCAACTGGAAAATGAACGGGCTTTCCGCCGACGGCATCGCCCTGGCCAAGGGCGTGGCCGAGAAGCGCAAGGCCGAGGCCGCCCTGGCCTGCGACGTGCTGGTGTGCCCGCCCTTCACCCTGCTGGCCGATGTCGCCCGCGCCCTGGCCGGCTCCGGCGTCGCCGTCGGCGGCCAGGACTGCCACGCCAAGGTCTCGGGCGCCCATACCGGGGATACCTCGGCAACCATGCTGAAGGATATCGGCTGCAGCCACGTCATCGTCGGCCATTCCGAGCGCCGCACCGACCACGGCGAAACCGACGCGGTGGTCAAGGCCAAGGCCGCCGCCGCCCACGCCGCCGGGCTGGTGGCCATCGTCTGCATCGGCGAGACCCTGGCCCAGCGCGACGACGGCCGCACGCTCGAGGTCAACAAGACCCAGCTCAAGGGCTCGTTGCCCGAGGGCGCCAATGCCGCCAACACGGTGATCGCCTACGAACCGGTGTGGGCCATCGGCACCGGCCGCACCGCCACCCCGGAGCAGGCGCAGGAGGTCCATGCCTTCATCCGCTCCGAGTTGGTCAAGCTGGTCGGCGAGACCGAGGCCGACAAGATGCGCATCCTCTACGGCGGCTCCATGAAGCCCGAGAACGCCGCCCAGCTGATCGCCCTGGCCGACGTCGATGGCGGCCTGATCGGCGGCGCCAGCCTGAAGGCCGAGGACTTCTGGGCCATCGCGCGCAACTGCGCGTGATTTTTGGTGTCTTCCCTCTCCCGCTACGGCGGGAGAGAACCGCCTCCTAACCC
>NZ_CACVCG010000027.1 GCF_902729435.1 Magnetospirillum sp. UT-4 | reverse complement strand
GGGGGGGGGGGGGGGGGGGGGGGGGGGGGGGGCGGGGGGGGCGGGGGGGTGGGGGGGGGTGGGGGGGGGGCGGGGGGGGGGGCGGGGGGGGGGGCGGGGGGGGGGTGGGGGATGGGGGGGAGGGCGGGGGGGGGGGGGCGGGGGGGGGGGGGGGGGGGGGGGGGGGGGGGGGGGGGGGGGGGGGGGGGGGGGGGGGGGGGGGG
>NZ_CACVCG010000026.1 GCF_902729435.1 Magnetospirillum sp. UT-4 | reverse complement strand
GGGGGGGGGGGGGGGGGGGGGGGGGTGGGGGGGGGGGGGGGGGGGGGGGGGGGGGGGGGGGGGGGGGGGGGGGGGGGGGGGGGGGGGGGGGGGGGGGGGGGGGGGGGGGGGGGGGGGGGGGGGGGGGGGGGGGGGGGGGGGGGGGGGGGGGGGAGGGGGGGGGGGGGGGGGGGGGGGGGGGTGGGGGGGGGGGGGGGGGGGGGGGGG
>NZ_CACVCG010000025.1 GCF_902729435.1 Magnetospirillum sp. UT-4 | reverse complement strand
CGCTCTAGCGCCTCGTCTGTCGTGTAGAGCCGCGCCCGCGTGCTGGTGCCGCTGCTGCCCGGCGCCGGTAGCGGCGCGAACGGCAGCACGCGCAATTGCGCCTGCTTACGCACCCAATCGTGCGATACGTCCATCCCCAGACTGTCCTGTAAATACACTGTTGCTTGTTGTACGTCCAAAACCCGCATTGCACATAACGCCGCTATCCCGTCCTA
>NZ_CACVCG010000024.1 GCF_902729435.1 Magnetospirillum sp. UT-4 | reverse complement strand
GGGGTGGGCTCAGGCGTGGGCTCCGGGGTCGGCTCGGGCGTGGGCTCCGGCGTGGGCTCCGGGGTCGGTTCCGGGGTCGGTTCGGGCGTCGGCTCCGGCGTGGGCTCCGGGGTCGGTTCGGGCGTGGGCTCGGGAGTCGGTTCCGGCGTCGGCTCGGGGGTCGGCTCCGGGGTCGGCTCCGGCGTGGGCTCGGGAGTCGGCTCAGGCGTCGGCTCGGGCGTGGGCTCGGGCGTCGGTTCCGGCGTGGGTTCGGGAGTCGGTTCCGGGTCGGCCGGCGTCGGTTCCGGGGTCGGCTCGGGCGTCGGCTCCGGGGTCGGTTCCGGCGTGGGCTCCGGCGTCGGCTCCGGGGTCGGCTCCGGGGTCGGTTCCGGCGTGGGCTCGGGCGTCGGTTCCGGGGTCGGCTCCGGCGTCGGCTCCGGCGTCGGCTCAGGCGTCGGTTCCGGGGTCGGTTCCGGCGTGGGCTCAGGAGTCGGCTCGGGGGTCGGCTCCGGCGTGGGCTCGGGAGTCGGTTCCGGGTCGGCCGGCGGCGGGGCGGGCGGGGCTGCGGCGACCTGGTCGTCCTCTTCCTCGTCTTCGTCCTCGGCGGGCTGCGGCTCGGGGCGGTTCTCGGGGAAGCGCTCCTCGCGGTCCGGCGCCGGCGGCGGCGGGTCGGGCAGGCGGGCGGCGAAATCGCCGGGCGGGACGTCGGTCGGCGGGATGGGGGCCTGCGCGCCGGTGGTGCCGATCTCGATGGCGGCAATGTCGGCACCGGCGCCGAAGGGGTCGGCGACGATTTCAGCGCCGCTGCCCACGCGCGCCGCGCCTTCGGCTTCCGCCGCGGCGACCAGCTGCTGCTGGCGGTCACCCATCTGCAGGTTCGAGAGGTCGGAATTGTCGGTGGTCGAGCTGTTCTCCTCGGAATGCTCGACGGCGTCGTCTTCCTGGTTGAGGTCGTTCTGCTGCAGGACGGTGAGGTCGTCCAGGATCTGGGCATCCAGCTTCTGGTCGTTGCTCAGCTGCGCGCCGTCGCCCTGGTTGTTTTCGTCAGCCATATTCCGTCCCCAATAACAGAGAGTTCCCTACCCTTTGATGTTAACCCCCTTGCGCACCATGCCCAACCGGGCCAGGGGTTAGCCGCCGAACTGACCCCTGAGGAGTAATTCGGCCGGGTAAGTCCGCTTAAATCAGATTGCGCACAGCCCGCGTCCTCACCGCTCGTGGAATGAGGATTTCAGCGAAACGAAGACCGGCTTGAACAGGTATTCGATCAGGACCTTGTTGCCGGTGACGATGTCGGCCTCGACCGACATGCCGGGCAGCACCAGGTTCTGGTTCTCGCCCGGACCCATGTAGGGGCGGCTGATCTCGACGATGCCGCGGTAATAGGGGGTCTTGTCGGTCTCGCTGGTGTAGGTGGTGGGCGAGACCTTCTTCACGGTTCCCGGCAGCATTCCGTACCGGTTGTAGTCATAGCTGGAAACCTTGACCTTGACCGGCTGGCCCGGGGCGACGTGGCCGACATCGGCGGTGGCGATGCGAACCTCGGCCTCCAGCACGGCGTTGGAGGGCACCACCCGCATCAGCGTCCCGCCGGCCGGCACCACCTCGCCGACGGTATTGACCTTGAGGTCCTGCACCCGGCCCGAAACCGGCGCCCGCACGTCGGTGCGCTGGACGCGGTCCAGCAGCTTGGTCAGGGCGTTCTTGACCTGCTCCGCCTCGCCGGCGACCGAGCCGAGTTCGGACAGGGTGTCCTGCTCCTGGGTGGCGTCCAGGCTGGCGCGGCGACGCACCGCCTCGGCCAGGGCGTCGGTGTTGACCTGGATCTGTTCGGTCAGGCGGGCGACTTCGCCCTGGGCGGCCACCTTGGCGCGGGCCGTCTCCAGGTAGGTCTGGCGCGACACCACGCCGCTGTCCGCCGCCTGCTGGCGGATGTCGGTCTGGTCGCCGGCAAGTTTCAGCTGCTGGTGGGCGATGTTCAGGGCGTCCTTCAGCTGCTTGATCTCGCGCCGCTTCTGATCGACCTGGCTGTCGATCACTTCGAGGGCGCTCTTGCGCGCGGCGATCTGGCCGTGCCACAGCCGCTCCTGGTCGAGGGCGAGGTCGGGAAAATCGGTGGTGACCGAGGCGAAGTCGGGCTTGCGGTTCTCGCGCACCGCCTTCAGCCGCTCGGCGCGCAGCAGCAGCCCGTAATAGCGGGCCAGCATCTGCTTGTGCTCGGACATGGCGTCGGTGGTGTCCATGCGGATGAGCACGGCGCCCTCCGCCACCTCCTGTCCCTCGCTGACCAGGATCTCGGCGACGCTGCCGCCTTCGAGATGCTGCACCACCTTGACCGAGCCGGTGGGGATGACCTGGCCGGGCGCCGCCGCGATCTCGTCGATATGGACGATGGAGGCCCAGATCAGGAACAGCACCAGGAACCCGGCGGCGGTCAGCAGGCCGGCTCGGACGAAGGCCGGCAGGCTTGCCTCCTCGAACAGGATGGGCTCGGACAACAGCTTGCGCTGGCGTCCGCCCCGCACGATGACGAGGGCGTTGCCGGGTGCCGGGGCTTCGGCGGCGGCAGGGGGGGGAGGCGAGGCGATTTCGCTGGTCATCACAGGTTGCCCATGATCAAGGTTTTCAGGTCATCGAAGGTGCCGACCTCGCGCACGTAGCCCTCTTCCATGTACACCACCGCGTCGGCGAGGCGGAGGTGGCTGGGCCGGTGGGTGACGATGAGGATGGTCGAGGTCTTGCGCAGTTCGGCCAGGGCCGCCTGGAAGATCAGGTCGCCCTCGAAGTCCAGGCCGTTGCCGGGCTCGTCGAACAGCATCAGCGGGGCCGGCTTGAGATAGGCGCGGGCAAGGGAAAGACGCTGGCGGAACCCGTTGGGCAATTGTTCGCCCTGGCCATCGGAGATCTTGGCGTTGAACCCCTCGGGCGACGCCATGATGTCGTCGTACAACCCGGCCATCTTCGCCGCCCAGCGCAACTCGTCGTCGCTGGCGGTGGGATGGCCGAGACGCAGGTTCTGGGCGATGGTGCCGAAGAACACGTCGCACCGCTGCGGGGCGTAGGACACCAGGGCGCGCAGGTCGGACGGGTCCATCTGGCGGATATCGACGTTGTCGATGCGCACGCTGCCGGCCTGGGGCGAATAGAGGCCGGTGACCAGCTTCAGCAGGGTCGACTTGCCGGCGCCGTTGGGACCGGCGATCGCCACCACCCGCTTCGGCTCGACCTTGAGGCTGACGCCCAGCAGGGCGGGGTCGGCATCGTTGGCGTAGCGGAAGGAGACGCGGGCGAATTGCAGCTCCCCCTGGAACCGCCGCATGGCCTGGCGCGGCGCCGAGCCGTCGCGCTCGGCCTTGAGGCGCATCAGGTTGTCGATCTGGCGGATGCTGGCGCCGGCGCGGTAGAGCGTGGTCAGCGACACGAAGGCGGTCTGCAGCGGGGTGATCAGGCGCCAGATGATCATCATCGCGGCCATGACGACGCCGGACCCGACCGAGCCGGCGAAGACCTGGACGATGCACGCCACCAGCGCGGTCAGGGCGGTCAGTTGCCCGATGGCCTGGGACAGGGTGGCCAGGCTGGAATTGAGCTGCTGCGACGAGAACTCCGCCGCCACCGCCTTGCCCGACAACAGGCGGAAGCGCTCGAACCAGCGCGACTCGGCGCCGGCCTGGCGGATGGCGCGCATCTTGGCCAGGGCGTCGGTGAGGAATTCCTGGCGCACGGTGCCGGCCCGCGAGGCCTTGCCGGTCACCGCCGTCAGTTTCGGCTGGCTGATCAGCGCCAGCATGGCGTAGGTGGCGATGGACAGCGCCAGCACCGCCAGCAGCCATGGCTCGATGATGCCGAGCACGATGACGAAGACCAGCGCCGCGGGCAGTTCGTAGAACACCAGCGCGATGGTGCCCAGGAACATCTCGCGCAGGGATTCGAAATCCTTGATGCGCGACATCTGGCTGCCCACGGTGACCTGCTCGGTCGCCCAGGCGGGCAGCCCCATGATGCGGCGGAAGATGGCGCTGCCGATCAGGAACTCGGCGCGTGCGCCGATATAGGCCAGCAGACTGGCGCGCAGTCCGCGCAGCACCCAGTCGGCGCCCAGCGCGATCAGCAGTCCGAGGACCAGGAACGGCACCAGCCCCAGGTCGCCGCTGGGAATGATGCGGTTGAACACCGTCATCACGAACAGCGGCGGCACCAGGATGAACAGGTTGAGCACGATGGTCAGCACCAGGGTGACCCAGATGGCCGGGCGGAAGCGTTCGAGGATGCGGCCCATCCAGCTGCTGCCGTCGTCCACCGGCTGGGCCTCGACGGCGCGGAAGACGTGCGCCTCGCCGCGAATGCCCTCCGGCAGCAGGTATTCGGTTTCCAGCTTGCGGCCGTTGAAGGCGAAGTAACCCTTGCCCGGCTCGTAGCGCACCAGTACCAGGGCGTCGCCGTCCTCGGGCAGGAACAGGCATGGCAGGATGCGGGGGTCGAGTTCGTTCAGCCGCAGCGTGAAGGTGTGACAGGAGTAGTTGAGGTTCGCCAGCACCCGGCGCAGCCCGGCAAGGTCGAGCGACTGGGCGAAGTGGGGCAGGGCCTCGGCCAGCTGGCGCGGCGAGCCTTTCCAGTCCATCGCCTTGAGCAGCGTCGGAAGGCACAGCGTGAGGTCCGACAGCACCGGGAAACGGCCCAGCACGGTGGCGGTCATGCGCTCGTCCGGCTGCGGCCGGTCGATCACCGCCAGAGCGGTGCCGGCAGTGCCGGCCGACGCCGCGGCCCCCGGCTTGCCGGCCCCCGGCCCCGGCAGCGCCCCGGCATTCTCCGGCGGCTTGTCGACGATCTTGCCATCGACCAGATTCAACACCCGGTCCGCCATCTTGACCAGGGACGGCCGGTGGGTGACCAGCACCATGGTCTTGCGCCCCTTCAGGCCGACCAGATACTGGCGCAACAGCTCGTCGCCGGCGGAATCGATGGCGATGTTGGCCTCGTCGAACAGGACGATGTCGGGATTGTGGACCAGGGCGCGGGCGATGGCGACACGCTGCTTGATGCCGGCCGGCATGGCTTCCGAGGCGCTGTTGCCGACGGGGGTGTCGTAGCCCAGCCGCATTCCCGCCACCACCCGGTCGAGGCCGAGCAGCTCGGCCACCTCGAAGGCGGAATCCTCCAGCGCCGGGTTGAACATGGTGATGTTCTCGAGGATGGTGCCGTCGATCAGCACGCCCTGCTGCGGCAGGTAGCCGATGCGCCGGGCCACGCTGGACGGCGAATAGGCGGCGAGATCGTGGCCGTCCACCAGCACCCGCCCGGCATTCGCCGGCAGCAGGCCGGCGATCAGGCTCAGCACCGAGGTCTTGCCGCTGCCGTTGTCGCCCTGGATGGCGATGCACTCGCCCGGCTTGATCTCCAGCGAGGCGCCGTCCAGGATCGGCTGCGGCGCCCCCTTGTAGGCCAGGGTCACGTTCTCCAGCACGATGCCGCCCTCGCCGACGGGAAGGTCGGGACGCACGGCTTCCTGCCCGCCCATCTCGAACAGCTTCTCGATCTGCTGGCGGGCGACGGCGAACCCCTGGAACCGCACCCAGGTGCCGAGGACCGACTGCATCGGGCCCAGGCTGCGGCCGGCCAGCAGGATGCAGGCGGCCAGGGCGCCGGGGGTCATCCTGCCTTCGACCACCAGCACCACCCCGAATCCGACCACCGCGACGGTGGAAAGCTGCGAGAACAGCGCCGCGATGTTCAGTGCCAGCACGGAATGCTTGGTGCTTTCCTGGCTGCGATCGACGTTGACATCCTGCAGCATCTCGTAGCGGCGCTGCATCATCTCTTCCATCGACATGCTCTTGACCGAATGGATGCCGGTCAGCGCCTCGGCCAGGAAGCTGAAGCGGCGCTCGTCGAAGTCGGACCGGCGCAGGATGTCCTTGCGAACCTGGCGGCCATTGTAGAAGGCGACGACGCTGAACAGCGCGATCATCACCAGTGGAACCATTACCAGCCAGCCGCCGAGCAGGAAGATCAGGAAGACGTAGACGATGACGAAGGGCAGGTCGAACAACGAGAGCAGCGCCTGGCCGGAATAGAACTCGCGCACCATGGCGCTGGCGCGCAGGCGCTCCATCAGGACGGTCGGCCCCTCGCGCTCGAACGCCGGCAGCGGCGACCGCAGCAGGCGCTTGAACGCCTCGCAGGACAGCCGGTGGTCGAAGGCCGAGCCGAGCCAGCCGGTGACGTAGTTGCGGCCCAGCCGCACCGCCGTCTCGATGGCCAGGGCGATGACGACGCCGACGACCAGAAGGCCGAGCGTGGCTTGCGACTGGTGGGGAATGATGCGGTCGTAGACCTGCAGGATCATCACCGGAACCGCCAGCATCAGCACGTTGATGACGGTCGAGGCAAGCCCCAGCTCCGGAAACAACTTGCCGATGTCCGAAAGCTTGAAGAAGTCGATCGCCGCCTTGTACTGGGCGGCCTCGTCCTTGGCAGCAGACATTCAAAACCCCGCCCATACCCTGGGATTTGCCACATGGCGACGGCCGATCCGGCCGCATCAGGCATTCACCCTATCCCGTCGGACGGTAAGGTCAAGTGGCAGGAATTTGCAAGCAGGGCCAATCGGGTGTCACATTTTGGCACAGTTGCACTTGCAGGAAGACTTGTAACCCATTGACCGCTTGGTCATAGTTTTCCGGCGGACTGGGGTTTGGATGGCGCCATGACCTTTATTATAGTTGTCAATGAGTTTTTTGCTACTGAATCGAGAGTCGCGACGGTGATGACGGCGTTGGCGGTGGCCCGCCGGTCGGGGGCGCCGTTCCCCGTCTCGGCCCGCTGACGACTCGGAATTCGGCCAATGCCCCCCAGGCCCAAGAAACACACCACCAATGCCGATCCGGCGGCCGCCGGGCTTACCGGCCGCCAGCACGAGATTCTCGCCCTTCTGCAGGCGGGCAAGGGCAACAAGGCCATTGCCACCGAACTGGGCATCGGCCTCGGCACGGTGAAGCAGCATGTGGTCGCCCTGTTCCGAAAGCTGAACGTCACCTCGCGGGCCGCCGCCATCTCGCATGGGTATGATGTCGACTGGCATCCCTATCCGTCCACCGCCTCGCTCCTCAGCGCCCCGGCCGAGGACAGCCTCGTCGAACTGCGCCCGGCCTGTGTCCTCAGCATCGCCGCCACCGGCGGCCCGGATGGATGGCGGATGCTGAACCGGCATGTCACCGCCGTCGTCGCCGACCATGACTGGACCACCGTCGCGCTGCCGGGCAGCGGTATCGACATCATCTTCGGCCTGCACCGCGTCGGCGAGGCCGACAGCCTGCATGCCCTGGCCGCCGCCCGCGACATCGCCGCCGCCATGGACGCGGCCGGGATGGCGGTCCAGGCCGGACTGGCAGCCGGCTTCCTGGTCGCGAGCATGCACGTTCACGGCGGCTGGACCGGCGAAAGCGTGGCCGGCCGCACCATCGCCCGTGCCCGCGGCCTGCGCGACGCGGCCGCCCCCGGCACGCTGCTGAGCGACGTCGCCTATCGGCGGCTGGCCGCCTTCGCCGGCCGGGTGGACGATCCCGCCGACGATGACGGAGCGGTGCCGCTGACCGGCGCGCCGCCCTGGCGTCCGGCCGCCGCCGCGCGGCCCAGGCCCATGGTCGGCCGCGCCGCGGAGATGGAGACCTTGCGCCGGGCCATGGCCGCCGCTGCCGGCGCCGCAATCGGCATGCGCGCCCTGGTCGAGGCCGAGGCGGGGATGGGGAAGACCACCTTGGGGGCCGCCCTGGCCCAGCAGGCCTTGCCCGGCCATGTGGGCTGGGCCACGGCGCGGTGCGGCGGCGGCGGCATCGCCGCCACCCTGGCCGCCATCGGCCGCCGCAAGGGCCGGCCGCTCGCCAATCCGGGTCCGCGCGAGGCTCTGGCCGGGGTGCGGCGCGGCTTGGAGAAGGGGCCGTTGGCCCTGTTCATCGACGATGTCCACGACGCCGGCGACGGCGACGCCGCCATCCTGGCCGAGGCGGCGGCCCTGGCCGATTCGGCGCCGGTGCTGCTGGTGGCCGCCGGGCGCCGTCTGCGCCACCCGGCCCTTGCCGGGCTGACCTGGCAGCCCCGGCTGCGCCTTGGCCGCCTGTCTCCCGCCGACATGGCCGCCCTGATCGACGCGCGCGGGGGCGCGGCCATGGACCCCGACGACCGGGCCGCCATCGCCGACCTGGCCCAGGGCGTGCCCCTGTTCGCGGTGGAACTGCTGCGCTCGGCCGCCACCCTGCCGCACCGCGCGGACATGGCGCGGCTGCCGCCGCTCAGCCTGATCGCCCTGGTGCTGTCCCGCCTCGACGGGCGCGGCCTCGACCGGACCCTGCTGCGCCAGGCCGCCCGCTGCGACGCCATTTCCGAGGGCATGCTGCGGGTCCGGACCTACCGGGAACCATCGACTTTTGAACAGGAGCTCGCCAAGGTGATGGAGGCGGGGGTGCTGTCGCGCGACGGCGATGGCATCATCCGCTTCGCCCATCCCCTGGTGCGCGAGGTCCTGCGTTGCGTCATGCTGGCCGACCGCCCGGGCTCCGATGCCTGGAAGGCGGCGGCCCTGGCCATTTGAGGGAGAACGAGGGGTGCGCCTTTCCATGCCTGTCCTTGCCCGAGGGGCCCACGCGGCGCTGCTGTGTACCTTCGCGGCGTCATGCACGGTCGGACCCGACTATGTGCGGCCGCAGACGCCGCTGCCCGGAACCTACCGCGCCGGCGCCAACGACATGGCGCTGCACTCGCCGCCGACCCGGTGGTGGACGCAGTTCCAGTCGCCCGAACTGGACGCCCTGATCGAGGACGCCCTGACCAACAACCAGGACGTCCGCGCCGCCATCCATCGCATCGCCCAGGCCGAGGCCCGTGCCGGCATCGAGGCCGGCACCCTGCTGCCGCAACTGAAGGCCAGCGCCCAGGCCGACGCCAGCGCCCCCAAGGGCGGCATCGGCAGCACCACCACGACCTCCGAGCGCTCGGGCCGGACCTTCCAGGTCGGGCTCCAGGCCAGCTACGAGATCGACCTGTGGGGCAAGAACAAGTCGGCCATGGAGGCCGCCCTGGCCACCGCCCAGGCCAGCGCGTTCGACCGCGAGACGGTGGCCATGACCCTGGTCGCCGACGTCGCCACCACCTACTTCACCTTCCTGCAGTTCTGCGACCGGGTCGTGGTCTACAACAACAACGTCCAGAACATGTCGCGGGTGATGGACAAGGTGAAGCGTCGCCGCGACCTGGGCGAGGGCAGCGACCTCGAGGTGGCGCAGCAGGCGGCGATCATGGCCCAGGCCGAGGCCACCCGCGCCATCCTGCAATTGGGGCGCGAGCAGCAGTTCAACCGCCTGGCCGTGCTGCTGGGCCGCGCCCCGGGCGAGTTCGCGCTGTCGTGCAAGCCGCTGGCGGGCCTGGCCATCCCCGATATCCGCCCCGGCATCCCGTCCGAGCTGCTGTTGCGCCGTCCCGACGTGCGCAAGGCGGAATCGGATCTGGTCTCGGCCAACGCCAACATCAACATGGCCCGCGCCAAGCTGTTTCCCTCGCTGGAGCTGACCGGCGAACGCGGCTACGGCAGCAGCGCCCTGCTCAACGTGCTCTCGCCGGCCAGCCTGTACTGGAGCATCGGCGCCAGCCTGGCCCAGACGCTGTTCGACAACGGCAAGACCGATGCCGAGATCGCCTATTACGAGGCGCGCTTCGCCGAACTGGTGGAGACCTACCGCAAGACCATCTTCTCGTCGCTGCGCGATGTAGAGGATGCCCTGGCGACGGTCCATTACGCCCACGACCGCAACGTCTCCTCGACCGAGCGGGTCAAGTTCGCGCGCGAGGCGCGCCGCCTCAGCGAGCGCTCGTTCACCATCGGCGTCATCGACTATCTGACGGTGCTCGACACCGAACGAACCCTCTACGACGCCGAGGATCTGGAGGTCCAGGCCCGGCTGTCGCGCCTGACCGCGGCGGTGTCGCTGTACAAGGCGCTGGGCGGCGGGCTCGAGGACGAGGACATTCCGCCGCGTGCCGCGGCCCAGCCGGCACCGGCCAGCGACGGCGCCAAGGAGAATTCCGATGCCAAGGGCTGATTCCTTCCGGGCCATGGTCCTGGCGGCCCTCGCCACCCTTGCCACCGCTTCGTGCACCGAGACCCACTGGCGCCACAGCACCTATCGCCAGGTCATCATCGACGGCCGCGAGACCACGGTGTCGTGGATCCGCCTGCAGCCCGACGAGATCGAGCTGACGGTGACCGAGGCGCCGCTGTGGAGCGGCGTGCCGGCGCCGGGCACCCCCAGGCTGGAGCGCGCGCTGGCCCGGCGGGCGGCCGAGGTGGTGGTGGAGGGGCGCTGCTCCGACAAATTCGAGCCGGTGCCCGGCGTCCATCCGGGCGTCTGGCCGGAGGGCGCGCACGCCTTCCGCTACCGATGCCTGCCCTAGGGCCGACCATGCGGCACCGCTTCCTCCGCCCCATTCTTCCCGCTGCCTGCGCCGTGCTGGCGTGGCTGGCGGCGGCCGGCCCCGCGGCATCGACCGCCTGGAACTACATCTACAGCTATCCGCCCGTCGCCGATTTCCGCACGCTGGCGGTGGACGTCACCATCTCGCCCGGGTTGAAGCAGGGCGATTCGGTCTACATCGCCCCGTTCCGCGGCACCCTCGGCGACAGCATCTTCTATTTCGGGCTGCAGACCGACCTGCACCAGTCGGCCACCGGCCGGACCGTGGGCAAGGGCATCGTCTTCTCGCGCTGGGGCGCGGTGACCGCCGACGACGCCCGCCCGGTGGCGGGCGGCTGGTCCGAGGCCCAGACCCACGCCGAAAGCCGCGAGGGCGATTTCACCGGAGTTCGCCTGCCCTATGCCTGGACCTCGGGGCGCTACACCTTCCGCATGGAATCCCGCATCGCCAGCCCGCTGCCGGGCCAATGGCTGGACCTGTCCATGCACGACCACCAGAGCGGCCGCCGCGTCGAGATCGGCTCGCTGCGCTTCCCGGCGCCGCCGCCGGCGCGGCTGGCTGGCGATCCCGCCAGCTTCGTCGAGTTCTACGCCACCCTGCCGCGCCCGCCCGACCGGCCGGGTTACGTGATGCTGCCGACCTTCGATGTCACGTTCACGCCGCCGCGCGTCAACGGGGCCATCACCCCGATCGCCGGATCGGTCCATTCGCCCCGCCGCGTCAAGTCGCTCGGCCGGGTCACCACCGCCCCGGACGGTCAGGTGAAAATGGCCATCGGCGGCAGCGCGCCGGCCGAGTAAGGAGCACGCCATGTCACGCACCCCCTTCCGCTTCCGCCCCCTGCTGGCCGTCGCCGCTACCGTCGTGGCGGCGGTTTCGGTGGCCGGGTGCACCCATGACGAACGCCGCCCCCGCACCGAGGTGTTCGAGGAGTCCGGCAAGGTGCTGCCGCGGCAGGACATTGTGATGGTCCGCGACGACCTGGTGCGCGGCAAGCTGGTGTTCTACGGCCCGGCCCTGCTGCGCCCCGATTTCCCCGAGGTGGCGCGCGGCGGCTACCGCCTGCGGTCGGAGATGGACAAGGCCAGCGGCGCCGTCACCCACTGGGTCGACCTGCGCTGGCACTGGACCGGTTCGGGCATCGACTACTGGGTCGCCGCCCAGGAGGAACGGACCGTCACGAACGAGTCCGGCGCCGAGCGCCAGGAGCGGATAATTCCGGTGCCGCTGGGCGTCGCCCAGATGGACGTGGGGGTCTGCTCCCCCTTCATCTGGATCGGCTGCGACCACGACGACGAGATCAGCGCCCAGGTCACCGAGGACATGCTGCGCACCGCGCCGGAGGAGGGGTTGCGGGTGCGCTTCCGCATGCAACACGGACGCGACTACGTCGCCCGCATGCCGCTCACCCACGTCAAGGCGCAACTGGTGACCATCGATGGCTGGCGCCCGCAGCCGCCGAGGAACTAGCGGGCGTTGATGGCCTCCCGCTTCCTGATCGTCAACGCCGACGATTACGGACTGACCGCCGGGGTGTCGGCCGGCATCCGCCAGGCGCACGCCGCCGGACACGTCACCTCGACCACGGCGATGATCAATTTCCCGCCCGCCCGGGCCGAGCTGGCGCGCGCCCGGCAGGAGAGTCCGTCGCTGGGGCTGGGGCTGCACCTGGTGGCCAGCGCCGGTGGACCGGTACGCCCGGCGGCGCGGGTGGCCTCGCTGCTGCGCCCCGACGGAAGCTTCGCCCGCCTGAACGACTGGAGCGGGGCGCGCTGGGACGCCATCGACATCGACCAGTTGCGCGACGAATGGCGGGCCCAGGCCGACGAGTTCATGGCCGCCGCCGGTCAGGCCCCCGACCACCTGGACAGCCACCACCACCTGTCCTACGGCCATCCCAAGCCGCTGGCTGTGATGCTGGACCTGGCCGCCGAGCTGGGAGTGCCGGTGCGCGATCCGCGCGGCCTGAAGGGCGGCGAGGCGCAGTTGGGGCTGGGCGACCCGGCCTCGGCGGCGGCCATCAATGCCCTGGCCGAGTCATGGGCCGCCATCCCCCATCCCGCCGGCCTGGTCTCCAACCGCCTGGGCAGCGGCCGCACGGTGGGCGACGCGCTGGTCCGCCTGCTGCCCGAGGGCGCGGTGGTCGAGGCCATGTGCCATCCCGGCCGGTGCGACGACGCGCTGCGCGCCGTCAGCAGCTATTGCGACGCCCGCGCCGCCGAACTGGACGACCTGACCAGACCCGGACTGGCCGCCACCCTGGCGGCGCGCGGCATCCAACTCGCCACCTTCGCCGCGCTCTCCGGCTGATCCGGGCGCCGGCATCGCGGCGATTGCGCCACCGACGTCGCCGGAGCAAAAAGCACATCACGGGAAGGACGCCCTTCCAGGACGCAGCGTTGGAGGGTACCGGCTGCTTCTGCCCCTGGGCATGCACGGCGCCGGCGAGATCGTGACCACTGCACCGGGCGAAGTCGGTCTGACTGTCGTGCAGGCTTTCCGGGGTGTGGGCTTCCTGAGGTAGTGGCCCCTCGAACGCTGACTGCGGCACGCGGGTGGCAGGCGCCTTCCTTCGCCTTGGATGGACCGGAGGTCGCGGTCACCTTGAAATTTCCCCGGATATCTCTCCCCGGATGCTCCGGGCAGGTGACGGACCTGACCTGCGAGGAAGCGGATCGCTTGCTGGGGCGGACGGCGGAGGATGGCACCGGCGGCTGAAGAAGCCGGTATTTCCTATTGGCCCCGGCCAAGATCGCGCCCCTGGCAGTTAGTAACCCGGCTTGCATTTCGGGTTACTAACCGGCATTCTGGTTCCTGGTTGCCGCCATCCCTCGCGATTGCCATGCCCGTGCGCTTCGATGTTCCCACCCAGGCGGTCTATTCGCAACTGCTCGACCGGTTGCGCGCTGGCGCCTTTGCCCCATTCATTGCCGAGGGCGGCTCTTTCATCACGAAGGAGGTGAAGGGGCGCCGCTACTGGTACCACGCGGTCAAGGAGGGCGGCCGATCACGGCACCGCTACCTGGGCCCCGACAGTGACGAGGTGCGCGGCCAGGTCGATGCCGCGAAACGGCAGCAGGAAGATTACCGCAGCGGCCGTCGGCGCAACCGCGAACTGGTCCGCATGCTCGGCGAGGCTGGTTACAACCGGCCTGACGCCCTGACCGGACGGCTCCTCGAGCGCCTTGCCAACGCGGGCGCCTTCCGACTCCGCGCCGTCCTTGTCGGCACGCACGCGTTCCGATGCTACGACGCCTTGCTGGGGGTGAGGCTGGCCGAGCAGGCCGGTGTCACCGGCGACATCGACATCGCCCAGTTCTCCACCGTTTCCCTGGCCGTGGACGATCGCCTTGAGCGGCCGATCGACGAGTTGCTGGGCGAAATCGATCAGCGCTTCGAACCGGTCGGGCGGCTGGATCCGCGCCAGGGGCATGCCGAGTGGCGACTGCCCGGCGACGAGATGCGGGTGGAGCTTCTCAGTCCCCTGGTCGGCCCGGACGACGACGCCCTGCAGGAACTGCCCGCCCTTTGCGGCCGGGCGAAGCCGCTCCGTTTCCTCGACTACCTGATCTACGAGACCGAAACCGCCGCCCTGCTGTGGGATGCCGGCGTCCTGGTGCGCATTCCCACTCCCGCCCGCTTTGCCTGCCACAAGCTGATCGTCTCCCAGCGTCGCGCCGCCCGGGGCGAGGGCTCGAAGGCACGCAAGGACCTTGCCCAGGCCCAGGCGATGCTGCCGGTCCTGCTGACCGACCGGCGCGGTGAGTTGGAGGACGTCTGGGAGGAATTGTTGAAGCGCGGACCAAAATGGCGCCACACAGCCTTGAGCGGGCTCGAAGGCCTGGAACCGGGCACGGCGCAGCCCTTGCGCGCACTTGCCGCTGATCTGGGGTGGACCTGAACACCCCTTAAGGTTCAGCCGCGCGCGTTCACCTCTCTGTCGTCCGCCGCGCTAAGCCTGCAATTCCGGCGACATCGCCAGCCACTCGACCAACGTGGTCAACCGCGTCCCCTCCGCCACCGTCAGACCAACCACCTGATGGCAGCACGAGGCGCAGCCCGGCCCGCAGGCGACGGCGGCGGCCTTTTGGCGCAGGTTGCCAACGCTGTCGCACACATGGGCGAAGAAGGCATCGGCGGCCTCGGTGACCAAGGCGGCGGCGAGACCCGCCGTTCCCGGCCGCTCCAACGTCCTGGTCGCGATATCGTAGGCGATCTTCTGGATATCAGAGAACCGAGGCGGCCGGGACACGGGTATCCTTGATTTCGGACAGGGTTTTGCCGACGGCACCGGCCCGGCGGGAGATGAACGCACGGATGGATTCGAGCTGAGTCCGGCGGAAGCATTCGGATCGTGTCCCAGGGATTGGTGTAAGAGCGGCGGCGTGACCGCATTGTGGGGTTGGCAACACCTGAATGACGACAGCCGTGCAATGGCCGTTCCTGCGGCGGAGGCCAGTCTTGCTGTCGGACACCCCGACGGCGGTTCAATGCTCCCCGGGTACCGGGCGTTGGAGCACCTGGAGGAATTTGATCCATCGCGGCTGGACCGCCTGCCACGGGAGGCGTGGGAACGATGGGCGCCCGCCATCGTCACTCATTCCCTCAACAACGACGAGACCTTGGGGCCGCGCCTGGGAAAGCGCTGTCATGCGCCGGCGGCGGCGGCCTTTCGCGATGCGTTCAAGCGTTGTGGCACGAATTCGCCCTCCTACTGCCTGAAAGGGGTATGGGACGTGGAGCTCGGCCGCACCCTGGTGGAGACCCTGAACCAACCCGATTTGCAGGAAGAAACAGTGGCGGAAATCATCCGTCTTCTGGTCCACCAAGATCATCCCGATGGGTTGGCTTATGTGCGGTCGGCAATGAACGGCCAAAACGAACGTCGGCACCGGTCTCGAACCGGCGCGCCAGGTGTTTGCCGCCCAGGCGGCCGGCCTTTCGGACGCCGGCCGCCAGGTCCGGGCGGTGGTGATCGACGCGGCGTGGCGATAGGGTGTCATCGTCACCCGCCGTTCAGCCATTCGGTCAGGTAGCGAAAGCCGATCCGCTCCTGCTCCAGCCGCACGCGCTCGCCGAGGCGGTCCGCCCTGAGGTCGTCCAGAAGCGCCCGCTCATCATCGGTCAGGTGGTCCATCCGCCCGGCGTGCTGAACCTCTTCGCGGCCCCAGAGCGGACGATGCGCAAGCAAGGTGCGTCGGTCCATCAGGAAGGATTGCGCGTGGGGAAACGATGCCCGCAAGCGACTGAGCATGGCGAATCCGTGGGTATCGATGTCGCTCCAATAGTGGATTTGCCGGGCATGCAGCCATGCGAACTCGTCCAGCATGCCGATACCGTGCCCCAGGCCGAAGATGACGATGGCATCCGGCATCGACGGAAACGATAAGCCGTTGACCTCGTTCTCGGTGATGAAGACCCGCCGCCCAGGTGGTGCCGTGGCGGCCAATTCCGCAGCCGGGACGGTGAGGTCGGTCAGGCCGCCCAGGGCCAGGGCCGGGTCCAGGATACGGAAGCGCACCATGGGCGGCTTGGACAGCAGGCCGAACCGCTGTTCGAACCCCTTTGCGCCCACCGCGGTGGCATCCATGGCCTCAGGCGGCAACGTCAGCGAAAGCAGGTCGGACAGCAGCCCTTTGTGCCCTTCGATGAACTTGGTATCCACCCCGGGAATGTCGAGCTGGCGCAGATAAAGCCCGGGACGGGGGTGACTGCGGAACCATGCCAGCACGGCCAGGACACGCGGCCAGTCATCGGCATGCTCGAGGATGGTCAGCGGCCGCCGCGCCAGCCAGTCGGCAAGCTGCGGAAAGGCACTCAGCGTGGCATCGGCCAGGCGGGTGAAGGCCGCCGCCTCGCGGGATTTCCCGATCAGGCGCAGCGCCGTGGTCTCGTCCGGAATTTCGATCCCATCGGGCACCCGGTTGCGCCCGAGCTGCCGGTGGTTCACCTCGCGCCAGGAAATATTGAAGCCCCGCTGGCTGCTCAGTTCCAGAGCGGCAATCCAGTCGCGCACGGCGGCGAACTGCTCGCCCAAATCCTTGGACTCCGGTGCCCGGAAGCGGAGCTTCAAGGGAAAGAGAGGCTCGGAACCAAGGCGGGCGGACAGAATCCTCCCCTGGTCCCACAGGCGGCGGATCTGGGCCTCCATATCGGCGGCGGTTGTCCACCCCGTCGTCATGCGCCGCGCCGGGCCTCTCGGCCCGCCCGGTATTCCTCGATGCTGAGGTTGGTCAGGCGGGACCGGTCGCCCTTGGGGTTGTCGACGAAACCGACCGCCGCCACGAAGGGCTCGATCACCGGAATCTTCTGCAAGGGGGTGACGATCAGCAATTGAAGCCCCATGCTGCCGAAGAGCTGGAGGCCGTAGCGGGTCGATTCGTCCGAGCCGCGCCCAAAGGCCTCGTCGATCACCACGAAACGGAATGTGCGCGCCCGCCCGCTGCCCCAGTCCAGGCCGAACTGGTAAGCCAGACTGGCGGCAAGGACGGTGTACGCCAGCTTTTCCTTCTGGCCGCCCGACTTGCCGGCCGAATCCGAATAGTGCTCGTAAGGCTCATCGGTTTCGCGCCAGCGTTCCGACGCGGCGAAGACGAACCAGTTGCGCACGTCGGTGACCCGGTTCCGCCACCTCTTGTCCGCCTCTGCCGTGTCGGCCCGGCCGCGAAAACGCTCGACGATGGCCTTGACCTGGAGGAACTTGGCCTCGGAATAGCCGTCCTCGTCCGATCCCGTCAGAGCCGATTCCGTACAGGCGCGCAAGTCCTGCTGGAAGGCGCGGATGTCGGCGTCCTGGGTGCGCTCGGCCTCCAGCAGGATGTAGCGTCCGGGATTGTAATTGATGGTGACCAGAGAGAGGTTGATCCGCTCTATGCGCTCCTCGATCTCGCCCACTTCGCGGTTCAGCTGGGACTGGAAGTTGGCGATCTCGCGGATGGCGTTCTCGTTGAGCTGCTTCTTGAAGTCGGCTTCGAAGCGGGGCAGTCCGTCACGAACCAGATCATCCAGCATCCGGCAATAGTCGGGCGCATACTCCAGGGTGGAGTCTACTTCGAGGGTTTCCTGGGGATATTCCTTGCGGTAGGCGGTCATGGCCGAAATGATGCGGTCTCGGGTAGCGGTCACGCGCAGATCGATCACGTCGATCTTCTTCTTCTGAAGCCATTCACGCATGTCCTGGGCGGCGTTGTCGCAGGACTCCACCGTCAGCTTGCGGTCGCCCAGGGCTTCCGCCCGCATCGCCTCCAATTCCGGGAAACAGCGCTCGGCGACGTCGGCGGGAACGCCGTCGCGTTCCTTGACGGCCGCCTCCAAGACCTCCCGCGCGGCCCGGATTTTCTCCTCGGCAAAGTTCTTTTCCCTTTTGGCCGCTTCGAGTTCGCCCTCCACCTGCGCCACGGCGTCATTGACCCCGGCCAGTTGCCCCTCCAGCGTCCGCAGAACATCGGAGGATGCTTCGATTTCCCGCTTTTCCAATTCCAGCCGCTGGATCAGAGAGGCCGGGCCGCGCCAATCGATGTCGCGGAACTCGGCCCAGGCTTCCAGCTTGCTCAGGCGCTGCAACTGCTCGCCCGGCTTGCGCGCATTTTCATGAAGAATGCGGTGATTGTCGGCCGCGGCCTGAATCTGCCGCTCCAGGCCCCGGGCCTGCGCTTCCAAAGCCGCAATCTTGTCGGTGTTCGACCAGCCGAGAACATAGGATGTGCGATCATCGATGGCCCGGCGATCATCCTTTTCGTGGCGGTCGTGGTTGCCCTTGACCTGGCCCTGGCGGGTGATTGCCTGACGTTCCAGACGGAACTGGTCGAGGGTGTCGCAGCAGGCATAATCGAAGCGACGCCCGATTTCCCCGTCCAGCCAGGCATAGAAGGACGAGTCGGCCTTGATCTCTAGCTTGCGCGCCAGGGAGGTCGGGCCAGGGGATGCGCTGACCGAATATCCGCGGTCGCGGACCCGGTAATAGACCAGACGGCCGCCCAGATGGGTGCGGTCTACCCACTCGGCGACCTTGGCGTAATGCGCATCGGGAACCAGCAGGGATAGGGCGAAACTGTGCAACAGGCGTTCGGCGGCGCCTTCCCAGACGCGGTCCTCGGGCCGCACCCGCAGATGCTCACCGGCGAAGGGCAGATCCTCGGCGGCGATACCTGTGGCGTGGCACAGCGCGTTCCGCAGATCGAGCATCTGCTTGGGGATGTTGGACGGCCGTTGGCGCAGCGACTTTAGCTCCGCATCGACGGCGTCATGCTTCCGCTTCAGATCGCGCAGCCCGACTTCGGCTTCGACCAGGGCATTCTGGGCCTCGGCCTGGCGGGCCTGAGCATCCTCGCGCTCTCGCGTCAGCCTGTCCTTGTTGGCAAGAAAGGTTTCCTGGTCGATGACAGCCGGGAATCCCAAATCCTGGACAACCCGGTCATATGCATCGGCCCGATTGCGACGGGAATCCCGCTCCTTTTCCTGTGTGGCGATGTCGTTTCGCAGTGTTTGCAGGCGGTCACCGCCATGGTCACGTATCGCCTGCTCGAGTTCGCCCCTTCGCTTCACATGCCCGGCCTGGGCGGACGAGAGATCCGCGACCTTGGCCTCCTGCCGCCTGAAGGCCTGATCGAGGCCGGCCAACCGGGACCCGAGGAGGTCCGCCTTGTACCCGGCGAACCATGGACGCAGCGCAAGGTCGCGGCATTCGCGCAAGCCCGTCACCTCGGCGACATGGGCGGCATGGCGGTCGCAATCGGCGACCAGCGGCGTGAGCAGCGAAATCTGCCGCTTGGCCCTGACCACCGCATCGTGGGCGCGGGTGAGATCATCGAAATGCAGGACCAGCGCGTTGATCCGCTTATCGACCTCGAACGCTTCAAGCATATGGCTGCGCACGAAGTCCGTGAGGTTGCCCACCGATTTCATGGACACGGTCTGGTGGAACAGCTCCAGCGCCTGATCGCTGCCGATCCCGAACCGGCGGCTGAATTCCGCGCAATAGGGCGGATAGCTTTCCGTCAGGATGATATCGTCCTGTGCCCGCAGCCGTTTCTTCAAAACGCCGATTTCGCCGGTGATGCCGCCGAAATCACCGGCGATGGAGAGCCTGCGGCCGGCCACGACAAAGAAGCGGTCGGGCTGGTTCACATGGTCCTTGATCCAGAAGACCTGGGCCAAGGTCACGTCCTGGCCCAGTTCGTCATTGCGGAAATGCCCGAGGATGACCGAATAGGTGTTGTGGTCACGCAAGGCTACAGGCTTCGCCGAGGCGCCGCTCTCTCCCTTTTCCGATTTGTAATAGCCCAGAACGTAGGAGCGCAGGTCGCGCTCGCGCTGATCGGCCCCCGCCGCCTTATTGTAGTTGATCCGGTGGCTCGGGATCAGCAGCGTGGTCACCGCGTCCACCAGGGTGGACTTGCCGGAACCGATGTCACCGGTGAGCAAGGTGTTCTCGCCACCCAAGTCCAGCGCCCACACCTTGGCGTCGAAGGTCCCCCAGTTGAAAACCTCCAGCCGCGCCAGGCGGAATCCGGTTCGCGGCGGCGGCGTGTCGTCGTCGGGCTGGATTGCCGGTGCGAGTTCGTTCATTCCACCTCTCCGCCGGCGAGGCGGGTCCGGTATTCACCCAGCCGCCGGTCGAACTCGCCCAGCCACTGGGCATCGACGAACGCCTTGAGGATCCTGCGGACCTCGAACAGGCCCGACTGGCCGGGCAGCCGGCGCAGGAACCCCAGGTCGACCACCTTGTCGATATGGCTGTCGATCTTGTCGGTTATCTTGGCCTGGTTGCTGCTGTCGGGCAGGAACAGCTGCATCATCTCCACCACCTGGTCCCGATCCAGGATCAGGCGGGTATCGCCGCCCTTGGTGTCCAGCTCCATGAGCTTCTCGCGCAGCAGCACCAACAGAAGGCTGACCGGGAATCCCAGCGGCCTCCTGGCCACCAGACGGGGAAGCGGTTGTTCCTCATCGGCTTCATCCGTTTGTCTTTGGCGCAGGAAGGCGTAGCCCTCGGCCTCGTCCAGCACCAGGTCCAGGCCCAGCACGCCCACATGGTCACGGACATGGGCCTGCTGGCCCAGCATGGCCTGCCACAGGGGCCGATCCTCCTCCTCGTAGATCACCCCCTTCATCAGGCTGATGATGACGCGGGACAAATGGTGCGGGGCTTGGGTCATGATGCGGCCTCGCGGCAATACACCACCATGGGCAGCGTCGCCCTTCGCGTGACGCCGTCCTCGCCATCCCAGAACACCGAGTCCTTCAGGCGATCATCGATCAAGGCCGCGGCATCCTCGGCGGCTAGGCCGAGATAGGTCATCAGTTCCGCCAATCCCTGTTCCAGCGGTTGCGTCATCGCCACTTCCCCAAGGGACACCTGCGGCCTGGATTGAAGAGCCCGACGAATGGCGGCAGCCAAGCGGTCCCGATCGACCATGGTCTGGTCGTAGAGGGATTCGGTGGCCACTTCTTCCTTGCCCTCCTGAAGTTCGCCCGATGTGATGCGCGCCTTCAGCGGCGGTGTGAACAAGGGGCGCTCGAAGGGCAGATCGATTTCAGGTGCCGGCTTCTCCAACGCGATGAAGTCGCCGGCGGGGGGACTGTCGCGAACGGCCAGAGCTCCCTGGCGGATATTTCGAATCAGGTCGAGAATGCGGCGATTCTCGGCCCAGGCCCGGTCGTCAAGATAGCGGCGCAACTGCTCCGACAGGCGGCGCACCGTCGCCTGGGCGCCCTCGCCCGCCTCCAGCCAGTCATGATGAACGCGCCGTATCCGCCGGTCGGGCTCCAGGGCCTTCACCGGCTCCAGCTTCAGCACCGCATCCAGCAGCCGCCCCAGTTCCTCCTGGCGATCGGACGACATCAGGAAATCCCAAAAAGCCCGGAAGCTGCGCCCCTGGTCGGAGTCTGCGATCACATCGTGGCGACCGAAGACCTCCTCCAGCAACACGCTCTTCGCCCCATCCCAGGTGGCGACTTTTTCGCGCACGGTCCGGTCGAGATCGCGGAAATTCTGCTCGACTTCGCGGAAGTCCGACAGCAGCCCGCGGGCGGTACCGGCCATCTGCAGAAAGCGGTCCTTGATTTGCACGTCATCCATCGGCGTCACGCCGTCGCGGCGAATGCGGGCGATATCCGCTTCGATCCGCGCCTTACGTTTCTCCAACTCGGCAATGCGCTGGGCGGGGTCGAGCTGGGAGCCTTCGATCAGTTGGCGCAGCAACTCGAATACCGTCATAAGCCGCGACTCGGTGCCGATGAACGGGCGCTGTTGCAGGCTCGACAGCCACTCGATGGCCTTTTCCGTCGCCGGAGTCAGGTCGAAATGGGCCTGGTCGCTGTCGGGTGGATAATATTTCCGCAGCCACCCATTGCGATCCGACGCCCATTCGTCGAGGTATTCGGCTGCCGGGCGGGGAAACCCCTCGCGCCCCACATCAAACAAGAAGTCATCGAGCCTTGCGGCCAGGTCGGGCTGAGACATGGATCGCTGGTTCGGGGCGATGAAGGCCCGATGAAGGAAACTCGCCACCATCACCACATTGCCGGCGGCCAACAATCGCCAACCCGGATGCGTCTTGCGCAGAGTGGTAAGCGTGCCGAAATCCATGGCGTCACCAGCTCATCAGATATCCTTGGAATGTTAGGAGTGGGCACCGGGAGACGCAACCGTAAAGGGTCTGCTGACTTGCACAAGCCTGCGGTTTCTTGCGCCCGCCTGGGGATGATGCTGCTACACCACCCGGGGGGACGGGCCCCCTGACATCTTACATCTCTGCCACAGGAGTGGCCCCGACCACGTTCCAGCTCCTGCGTTGAAAGTTCGTCGAGCCGATACACCGACCTCAGCCCGGCTCATGCCGAGGAAATCCTGCGAGTCCCCAGGGGTCTGGCAACGCACGAAGCCACGGGGCAGCGGCCGACCCCAGGACGGGCGTCAGGCCCCCCAGGGCGCCAGCCATCATCTCAGCCGGTCTCACCGACCAGCCTCCACCATCATCGATTTTGGGTAATAATTGGGTAAGTTCCAGCAGCGGAACACTAACCCACTGATGCGCTTGGCGTCCCCTACGGGATTCGAACCCGTGTCGCCGCCGTGAAAGGGCGGTGTCCTAGGCCTCTAGACGAAGGGGACGAGGCGAGGGCGTCTTGATATCGGGGTTGGGGGGGAAAATCAAGCTGCTTCAGCGAGTCCGTCATCGTGCCGGGGCGGCGTCGTCGACCACCAGTTGAACGTTGGTGTTGCCCTGCCAGGTATCGACCCGTAGCGTGCCGGCCAGGTGGACGGCCGAACCTTGCGCGCGCAGCAGGAAATGGCCCAGTTCCGAATCGGCCGAGCGGAAGGCGATGGCCTTGCAGCGCTGGCCGCCGGACCCGGCCAGGATCAGGCGGACATGGCCCGATCCGACCACGTCCGCCTTGACGATGCGGGCGGCGACCACGGCGAAGCGGGGTTCGGGGTTGGCGGCGCCGAAGGGGCCGACCTGTTTCAGGGTTTCGACCAGGGCCGGGGTGCAGCCGGCCACGTCCAGCGCGCCGTCCAGTTCCAGCACCGGCACAAGCTCGCCGGCGATCTGGGCGCTCAGGCGCTCGGCGACGAAGGCGCGGAAGTCGGGCAGGCGGTCGCGCGCCACGGTGAAGCCGGCGGCCATGGCGTGGCCGCCGCCGGCCTTGAGGATGCCGGCCTGGCGCGCCGCGATCACCGCCGCCCCCAGGTCGAGCCCGGCCACCGATCGGCCCGAGCCCTTGCCCTCGGCGCCTTCCAGCGCCACCACGCAGGCGGGGCGGTTGTAGCGTTCCTTCAGCCGCCCGGCGACGATGCCGATCACCCCGGGATGCCAGTTCTCCCCGGCCGCCAGCAGCAGCGGCAGGCCGTCGTCGGGGCTGCCCTCCACCTGCTCGATGGCCTCCAGCAGCACCGCCGCCTCGATCTCCTGGCGGTCGCGGTTGAAGCCGTCCAGCTGCCGGGCGATGTCGGCCGCCTCGCCCGGGTCGTCGCTGGACAGCAGCCGGGTGCCCAACGCCGCCTCGCCCACCCGTCCGCCGGCATTGACCCGGGGACCCAGCACGTAGCCCAGGTGATAGGCGTCGGGGCGTTCCTTGATACCGGCGACGTCGGCCAGGGCGGCCAGCCCGGCATTGCCGCGCCTGGCCATCACCTTCAGGCCCTGCGCCACCAAAGCGCGGTTCACGCCGGTCAGCGGCACCACGTCGCAGACGGTGCCCAGCGCCACCACGTCCAGCCATTGCAGCAGATCGGGGGCGGGGCGGTTCCGGTACCAGCCGGCAGTCTTGAGGTCGCGGTTGACCGCCACCGCCAGCAGGAAGGCCACCCCCACCGCCGCCAGGTGGCCGTGCGGGCTGTCCTCGTCCAGGCGGTTGGGGTTGACCAGGGCGTAGCATTCGGGCAGCGCGGGCTCGGCCTCGTGGTGATCGACGACGATGATCTCCAGGCCGGCCGCGGCGGCGCCGGCCAGCGGGGCGTAGGCGGTGGTGCCGCAATCCACCGTCACCACCAGCCCGATTCCCTCGTCCTTCAGGCGCAGCAGGGCGGGCAGGTTGGGGCCGTAGCCCTCGGCGATGCGGTCGGGGATGTGGACCCGAACGGTGGCGCCGGCGGCTTCCAGGAACAGCTTCAGCAGCGCCGACGAGGTGGCGCCATCGACGTCGTAATCGCCGAACACGCCGATGGTCTCGCCGGACTGGACGGAAGCGGCGATGCGCCGCGCCGCCTTGTCCATGTCCTTGAGGTGGCCGGGATCGGGCAGGAAGGCGCGCAGGGTGGGGGACAGGAAGTCGGCGGCGTCGTCCAGCCCGACGCCGCGCGCCGCCAGCACCCGGCCGATGACCTCGGGCAGGCCCAGGCGCTGCGACAGGGTCAGGGCCAGCCGCTCGTCGCCGGCCGCCGCCTGCCAGCGCCGCCCGGTCAGCGACCGCTCGACCCCCAGGAAGGGCTGAACGGGGGCAGGGGCGGGGGGCAGGGCGGTCATGCCTGCTGGTGCAGCCTCGCGCTGCGCTCGAAATCGTGGCGCGAGGAGAGATGGCGGACGGTGCCGGTGCTGGAGCGCATCACCAGCGAATGGCTGAAGGCGCCGCCGGGGAACAGGCGCACCCCCTCGAGGATGTGGCCGTCGGTGATGCCGGTGGCGGCGAACATGACGTCGCCGCGGACCATGGCGTCGATGCCCCACTTGGCGCTGGGATCGGCGATGCCGGCGGCGCGGGCGCGCGAGCGCTGGTCTTCGCTGCGCACCACCAGGCGGCACTGCATCTGGCCGCCCAGGCATTTCAGCCCGGCGGCGGCGAGCACGCCCTCGGGCGCGCCGCCCGAACCCATGTAGAGGTCGATGCCGCTGTCGGGCAGGGCGGCGGCGATGGCGCCCGAGACGTCGCCGTCATCGATCAGCACCACCCGCGCTCCGGCCTCGTGGACGCGGCCCAGCAGGTCGCCGTGGCGCGGCCGGTCGAGCATGCACACCACCAGATCGGCGATGCCGACGCCCTTGGCCTCGGCGACCCGGGCCAGGGTGGTCTCGGGCGCGTCGTCGAGGTCGAGGATGCCGTCGGGCAGGCCGGGGCCGGCGGCGAGCTTCTCCATGTGGATGTCGGCGGGCACCTGCAGGAAGGCGCCGCGTTCCGAGGCGGCCACCACCGACAGGGCGTTGTGGCTGCCCTTGGCGCAGATGGTGCTGCCCTCCAGCGGGATCAGCACCACGTCCAGGTGCGGCCCGTTGCCGTCGCCCACCGTCTCGCCGGCGTGCAGCGGGCGGTCGGTCTCGGAGCCGGCGCCGTTGACGATGCGGGCGTCCATGGCCAGGGAGTTCAACGCCTCGCGCATGGCCTGGGCGGCGGCCTGATCGGCGGCGCGCTCGTCGCCGCGGCCCATCCAGCGCGAGGCGGCCAGGGCGCTGGCCTCGGTGACGCGCACCACCTCGAGGGCGAGATTGCGGTCCAGGGCCCAGGGCGGCGGCACGAAGATGCGGTTGGGCATGCGGTCTCGTCCCCTAAAGCGCTTCGATGCGGATCAGGCGCGGCGGCTCGGCCACCGCCGGCAGGGCGGCGATGCGGTCGATGGCGCGCATCATGGCGGCCTCGTCGGTCTCGTGCATGGTCATCACCACCGGCACCACCTCGTCCGGGGCGCGGCCGCGCTGGATGATCTGTTCCATGGAGACCTTCTCGTCCCGGAGCGCGGCGGCGATGTCGGCGAAGACGCCGGGCTCGTCGCGCACCATCAGCCGGATGTAGAAGGCGGAATGGTGGGACCCGGACGACGCCTTGGGGCGCTCGGCCAGGGCCGCCACCAATACGCCGAAGGTCGGCGTGGTGCGGCCGCGGGCGATGTCCATCAGATCGGAGACCACCGCCGAGGCGGTCGGGCGGGCGCCGGCGCCGCGGCCTTCCAGCACGGTGCGGCCGACGAAGTCGCCCTCGGTGACCACCGCGTTGAAGACGCCGTTCACATGGGCCAGCGGGAACGACAGCGGCACCATGGCGGGATAGACCCGGGTCTCCACCGCGCCGTCCTCGCCCATCTGGGCGACGCCCAGCAGCTTGATGCGGTAGCCCAGCTCGTCGGCATAGCGGATGTCCAGCGCCGAGACGTGGCGGATGCCCTCGCACGACACCCGGTCGATGTCCACCGGCATGGCGAAGGCCAGGCTGGCCAGGATGGCCAGCTTGTGGGCGGTGTCGATGCCGTCGATGTCGAAGCCGGGATCGGCCTCGGCATAGCCCAGCCGCTGCGCCTCGGCCAGCACGTCGGCGAAGTCGCGGCCCTGATCCCGCATGGTGGTGAGGATGTAGTTGCAGGTGCCGTTGAGGATGCCCATCACCTTGGTCACCCGGTTGCCGGCCAGGCCCTCGCGCAGGGACTTGATGATGGGGATGCCGCCGCCCACCGAGGCCTCGAAGCCGATGGCGGCGCCCTTGTCCTCGGCCAGGCGGGCCAGCTCGACGCCGTGATGGGCGATCATCGCCTTGTTGGCTGTGACCACCGAGCGGCCGCGGCCCAGGGCGGTCTTCACCACCTCCAGGGCGATGCCGCCGGCGCCGCCGATCAGTTCCACCAGCACGTCGTAATCGGCCTCGGCGGCCATGGCGCGGGCGTCGGCGAAGAACGGCACGCCGTCCAGCGGCAGATCGTCCGGCTTGGCCAGGGCGGCGCAGGCGACCAGCTCGAGCTTGCGGCCGGCGCGGGCCTCCAGCAGCGCGGCGTGGTCGTGCAGCAGTTGCACGGTGCCGCCGCCGACGGTGCCCAGGCCGGCGATCGCGATCCTCAAACCCTTGCTCATGATGCCACCGCCCTTTTCTTCTCGGACTCTTCCAGGACCTTGTCGTAATTGCCCAGGAACGACTTGATGCTGCGCACCGCCTGGCGGGTGCGATGCCGGTTCTCGACCAGGCCGATGCGGACGAAGGCATCGCCGTACTCGCCGAAGCCGATGCCCGGGGCCACCGCCACCTGCGCCTCGCGCATCAGCAGCTTGGAGAATTCCAGCGAGCCGAGATGGGCGAAGGCCGGCGGAATGGGGGCCCAGGCGAACATGGTGGCGGGCGGGCTGGGGACCTCCCAGCCGGCGGCGTGCAGGCCCTCGATGAGGACGTCGCGCCGCTCCTTGTACATGGCGCGGATCTCGTCGACGCAATCCTGCGGCCCGTTCAGCGCGGCGGCGGCGGCCACCTGGATGGGGGTGAAGGCGCCGTAATCCAGGTAGCTCTTGATGCGCGACAGCGCGCCGATCAGCTTCTTGTTGCCGGCGGCGAAGCCGATGCGCCAGCCCGGCATGTTGTAGGTCTTGGACATGGAGGTGAATTCCACCGCGATGTCCTTGGCCCCCGGCACCTGCAGGATCGAGGGCGGCGGTGCCACGTCGAAGTAGATCTCGGAATAGGCCAGGTCGGACAGGATCCAGATGCCGTGGTGGCGGCAGAACTCCACCACCTGGCCGTAGAAGTCGAGATCGGCCAGCAACGCCGTCGGATTGCTGGGATAGTTCAGCACCAGGGCGATGGGCTTGGGCACCGAATGGCGGACGGCGCGGTCCAGCGCCCGCAGGAACTCGGCATCGGGGGTCACCGGCACGTAGCGGCACGAGCCGCCGGCGATGATGAAGCCGTAGGGATGGATGGGATAGCTGGGATTGGGCACCAGCACGATGTCGCCGGGGCTGGTGATGGCGTTGGCCAGGTTGGCCAGCCCCTCCTTGGAGCCGAGGGTGACGATGCATTCCGATTCGGGGTCGATGTCGACGGCGAAGCGGCGCTGGTAATAGCCCGACAGCGCCTTCCTCAGGCCGGGGATGCCGCGGCTCATGGAATAGCGGTGGGCACGCGGGTTGCGGGCGGCTTCCACCAGCTTCTCGACGATGTGGGCGGGGGTGGGCTGGTCGGGATTGCCCATGCCGAAATCGATGATGTCCTCGCCGGCGGCGCGGGCGCGCGCCTTCATGGCGTTGACCTCGGCGAAGACGTAGGGCGGAAGCCGCTTGATGCGGTGGAATTCGTTGTCGCTGCTCATGACGCCGATCTCTTCACTCGCCTTCGGGGCGCAGCGCCGCGGGAAGATGGGCCGGACACGGCCCGGCGGCAGGCCCGGAAAGGGCCATATCTAGCGCGCCGGGGGTTAAGAATCGATATCTTTTTAGGTAGACCGGGCGCCGCCAGGGCAACCCCTGGGCCGCGCCCGAGGCTGGACGAAGCAGGGCGGCCGGGCAAGCGCGCGGGAAGGCGGGAGGACTTAATCTCCCACCCGCTTGCGGCACCCCCAGTCGGCCAGCACCGCATTGGTGGCCTCCAGCACGAAGTGGCGGGCCGAATCGGCGTCGTAGCCCTCGGCCAGCAGCTGGTCGTACTCGGTGTGCAGGTGGCGCACATGGGCGGTCAGCGACAGCCAGGCGGCGGCCTCCGGCGAGGCCTTGGCGAGGCCGGGCGAATCGACGGCATGGTCGAGGATGGCTCCGCGCTCGAAGTCGGGCACCAGCGGCGCGATGCGGCGCAAGGCCTCGGCGATCAGGCCGCGCCGGGTGGTCACATCACGTCGAGGAAGACCTGCGCGCCCGCTCCGCCCATGGCGGCCACCGAGGGATCGGCGCCGACCATGATCTTGGCCGCCGGCACGCCGCGCTTGTTGAGCTCGCGCGCCACCGCGTTGGCACGGTCCATGGAGGCGTCGAGGCCGCCCATCAGCTGGGTCACCGCGTCGTTCGAGAAGCTGGGTGTCGGCGCATGGCCGAGGACGCGGATGACTCCGCCGGTCTGGCGATAGAGCCGCGCCACCTCGGCGATGGAGTCCATGTCGGCGCGGGTCAGGCGCGCGGTGCCGCCGTTGAAGTCCAGCGCCGCCACCTGGAAGCTGGCGGCCGGGCCGCTCTGCACCGGCAGGGGCGCCGCCATGCCCTTGCCGCCGCCGCCACGCTGGCGGGCGGTGGTGGGGGGCACCAGATGGATGGGGGCGTCGTCGTAGCCGCGCGCGGCGGCGACCGGCTGCGGCATGTCGACCATGCCGGCGGCGCTCAAGGTCTGCTGGCCGGATTCCGCCAGCCGCCGTTCGTACTGGGCCTGCAGTTGCTTGGGCCGGCCGGCGCGGTTCGGCATCGGCACCGTCTCGGGGATGTCGGCGCGCGGCGGCGGCGTCATCGACAGCTGGGCCGGAGATTCGGGCAGGCCGGCGGTGCGGGCGGCGGGCTGCGCCTGGCCGGGTGCCGATGTGCGCGGGGCCTGCGCCCCCGGTGCGGGCGATCCCGCCGGCGGCAGTTCGGCGGCCTGGACCGCCGGCTTGGGCGGCACCGCCGCCTGCGGCACGGTGACCGGCTGGGTGGCCCCCGGTCCCGGCGCGGCGGCCGCCATCTGGGTATCGGCGGCAGCCGGCGTGCGGCGGGCCAGCGGCCGGGTCGGCGTCACCTCGCGGCGCACCGGCTCGGCGTACTGGCCGCCGCGGTCGGCGACCAGCGCCTTGGGCAGCTCGGCGCGGGCCGTGGCGGTGCGGGCGGGAACCGTGTTGACGTCGGGACGGTCGGCGGTCTTGACCGGCACCGGGCTGGCGACCTCGGGGCGCTCGCGCCCGGTCACCATGTCGCTGGCGCCCTTGTACCACTCGATGGGATTGATGGCGTCGGGCACCGACGAACAGGCCGACAGCGTGGCGGCCAGGGCAAGCGCCTTCGCCACGGCCAGGACGTTAGCGACACTGAAACGACACCGCAGTCCGAAGCGACGCACCATGGTTCCGACACCACCCCTGATGAAGACCCCTGTTGCACGACCGGATTTCGTGCCAAGTTCACGTTTATCAGGCCGCCGATCGAAAGTATATAGGTTGTCGAGGCCGGGACGATGGAGGGGAATACCCCCCCTGACCCTTCGGCACAGATCGGGACTGTTATTGTCGAAAGAAGTGCGCTCGGGGTAACAGCGCACCGCAACGAGGAATGGACATGGCCGAAGAGATGGGTGCTGACATCAAGCTGATCGACCCCGCCGAGCTGTCCAAGGCGATGACCGGAATCGCCGAGCGCAGCCAGCGGATCGTCACCGAGTTCCTGGCCCGCCAGGCCGCCGATCCGACCCCGCATTCGTTCGATCCGTTGAACATCGGCAACGCCTTCATCGAGATGACGGCGCGCATGATGAGCGACCCGGCCAAGCTGATGGAAGCCAACCTGTCGCTGTGGAACGACTACATGTCGCTGTGGCAGAACACCGCCCGCCGCCTGATGGGCGAGACCACCGAGCCGGTGGCCAAGCCCGAGGCCGGCGACCGCCGGTTCAAGGACGAGATGTGGGAGGAGAACGAGATCTTCGACTACATCAAGCAGTCCTACCTGCTTTCGGCCCGCTGGGTGCAGGGCGTCGTCAACGACGTCGAGGGTTTGGACGGCCATTCGGCCCAGAAGGTCGATTTCTACACCCGCCAGTTCGTCGATGCCATGGCGCCCTCCAACTTCGTGATGACCAATCCCGAGGTGCTGCGCGCCACCGTCGAATCGGGCGGCGAGAACCTGATCAAGGGGCTGAACAACCTGCTCGACGACCTCGAGCGCGGCAAGGGCCAGCTGTCCATCCGCATGACCGATTACGACGCCTTCAAGGTCGGCGAGAACATCGCCGTCACCCCCGGCAAGGTGGTCTTCCAGAACGACCTGATGCAGCTGGTGCAGTACACGCCGACCACCGAGACGGTGCTGGAGCGGCCGCTGATGATCGTGCCGCCGTGGATCAACAAGTACTACATCCTGGATCTGCGCCCGAAGAACAGCTTCATCAAGTGGGCGGTGGACCAGGGCCACACGGTGTTCGTCATCTCATGGGTCAATCCCGACGAGACGCTGGCCGCCAAGTCCTTCGCCGACTACATGAAGGAAGGCCCGCTGGCGGCGCTGGACGCCATCGAGAAGGCCACCGGCCAGAGCAGCGTCAACGCCGTCGGCTATTGCCTGGGCGGCACCCTGACGGTGTGCACCCTGGCCTACCTGACCGCCAAGGGCAAGGCCGACCGCATCGCCTCGGCCACCCTGTTCACCACCATGACCGACTTCAACGAGCCGGGCGAGCTGGGCGTCTTCATCGACGAGGAGCAGCTCTCCGCCCTCGAGGAGAAGATGAGCGGGGCCGGCTTCCTCGACGGCCGCGACATGGCGATGACCTTCAACATGCTGCGCGCCAACGACCTGATCTGGTCGTTCGTGGTCAACAACTACCTGCTGGGCAAGGACCCGTTCCCGTTCGACCTGCTGTACTGGAACTCGGATTCGACCCGCATGCCGGCGGCCATGCACAGCTTCTACCTGCGCAAGATGTACCAGGAGAACCAGCTGGTGGTTCCCGGCGGCATCGTCCTGGACGGCGTGGACATCGACCTCGCCACCATCAAGACGCCCATCTACATGCTGTCCACCCGCGAGGACCACATCGCGCCGTGGAAGAGCACCTATGCCCTGACCCAGAACGTCTCGGGGCCGGTCAAGTTCGTGCTCGCCGCCTCGGGCCACATCGCCGGCGTGGTCAATCCGCCGGCGGCGGGCAAGTACTGCTTCTGGACCAACAGCCGCAAGGTGAAGAACCCCGACACCTGGCTGAACGGCGCCAAGCAGGAGGAAGGCTCGTGGTGGCCGGACTGGCAGGCCTGGTCCTCCAAGGGGGTCAAGCAGGTGCCGGCGCGCCAGCCCGGCAGCGGCAAGCTGAAGGCCATCGAGGACGCCCCCGGCGCCTATGTGAAGCACCGCGTGGTGTAGTAAGTTCTCCCTCCCCCCTCCCTTTCTCCTTCCCCCTCGTGGGGAGGGCCGGGGTGGGGGGATGCCGCCGTCTGCACAAGCGGCCGCCAACCCCGCCCCCGACCCCTCCCCATGAAAGGAGAGGGGGGTTTTCCCCTTTATCGGCATATTTTCCTTGCAGCCCCCTGCGTTCCGGTGCTATAAGAACAAACAACGAACTTACCGGAGGCCAGTCATGGGCAGCTTCACCCAATACATTCCGATGGCCCTGCAGGCGGCGAGCAGCGTCGCCGGCGGCATGGCGCAGCAGCAGCAGGCCAAGGCGTCGGCCCAGGCGCAGCAGCAGCAGATGGATCTGCAGAACCAGATGCTGATGCAGCAGCACGAGCAGCAGGCGCGCCAGCAGCGCGACCTGCTGAAGCGCCAGATGGCGACGGCGCGGGCCTCCCTGTCGGCCGGCGGCATCGGTTTCGCCGGCGGCTCGGGCGGGGCGCTGCTGGAAGGGCTGACCCGTCAGACCGCCAGCGACCTGGCCGACAGCGCCGCCACCACCCGCCTGCGCTATCAATCCATGTTCCCCGCCCAGGACAGCGGCGGCGGCGGCGGCCTGGCCGGATTGCAGCAGGGGCTGGGCATGGCCCAGCAGGGGTTCGAGCTGTTCCAGTCGCTGCGCGGCGGCAAGTAGACCATGTTCCGTTCAAACGGAACGTGGTCTGATTGTTTAGCCCTCGCCGGGCGGGCACGTTCCGCGCCCTTGGCCCTACCTCCTCCGCGCCGTCCGTCGCCCCTGCCAATCGGTACCCCTGCTTGCCATATGGCCGGGGATGGGATCACCGACGGAGGGTAGCATGCTGTACTGGGCCGCCGTCTTCCTGATCATCGCCGTTGTTGCCGCCGTGTTCGGCTTCGGCGGCGTCGCCAGCACCGCCGGCGGCATCGCCCAGGTGCTGTTCTTCATCTTCCTGGTGCTGTTCGTGGTGTCCATCGTGGTCGGCCTGTTCCGCGGCCGCCGACCGCCGCTTTGACCGTGGCGTCCGGAACGGGCGGCGGGTTACGCCGCCCGTTCCAGCACCGCGGCGAAGAAGCCGTCGGTGCCGTGGGCCAGCGGTGACAGGCGCAGGTAGGGGCCGGTGACCGGGCATTCGGTGCCGACCAATGCCGGCCACAGATCCGGCACCGGCCGCACCGTGTATTCGGGGTGGGCGGCCAGGAACCCTTGCATCTGGGTCTCGTTCTCCTCGGCCAGCACCGAGCAGGTGGCGTAGATCAGCCGTCCGCCCGGCTTCACCAGCCGCGCCGCGCTGGCCAGGATCACCCGCTGGCTTTCCATCAGTTCGGCCAGCGTCTGTTCGGTCAGCTGCCACTTGGCATCCGGGTTGCGCCGCCAGGTGCCGGTGCCGGTGCAGGGGGCGTCCACCAGCACCCGGTCGAACGAGGCGGCCGAGCGCTTGATCCACTTGTCGGCGGCGCCTTCGATGACGCGGCGGCTGACGTTGTGCACGCCGGCGCGGCGGAAGCGCTCGCCGGCCTTGTCGACCCGCCACTCGGCGACGTCGCAGGCGACCAGCCGGCCCTTGTTCTCCATGGTGGCGGCCAGGGCCAGGGTCTTGCCGCCGGCCCCGGCGCAATAGTCGCACACCGCCATGCCGGGGCGGGCCTCGGCCAGCAGCGCCACCAGCTGCGACCCCTCGTCCTGGATCTCCACCAGCCCGTTCCGCCAGGCCTGCATCTGCACCATGGGGGCGCGCTCGGCCAGGCGCAGGCCCAGCGGCGACCATCGCGTCGGGCGCGGATCCAGCTTGTCGGCGCGCAGGGCGGCCACCGCCTCGTCGCGGGTCGCCTTCAGGGTGTTGACGCGCAGATCCAGCGGCGCCTCGTCGCGCATGGCGCCGACCTCGCGCACCATGGCCTCGCCCCACAGCGCCTCGAGGCGCGGCGTCAGCCATTCGGGGAACTCGCCCCGCACCCAGGCGGGCATGTCGCGGTGGAACAGGTCCTTGCCCCGCAGCGCCTCCATCATGCGCTTTTCCTCGCGGCCGGGCGGGGCGGCGGAATGGGGGCCCTGGAACAGCTCGGGCTCCGCCGCCTGGCCCGACAGGGCGAGGTCGGCCAGCACCCGGGCGCGGGACTCGACGGGGAAATCCAGGTGCTCCAGCCACCAGCCGATGCGCGCCTTGCGCCGCAGCACCCGCCACACGATGTCGGCGACGGCGCGGCGATCCTTGGCGCCGATGTAGCGCCGGCCCTTGAAGTAGAACGACGCCACCTGGTCGGCCGGCCGCGCGTTGCCCTCGATCTCGTCCAGCAGATCGATGGCGGCGGACAGGCGGGCAGCGGGGGTCATGGCGGAATCCGGGCAGAGGAGCGGGCCGACGACCCTAGGCGGTTCCGGCGGGCATGGCAACAGGCGGGGAGAACCCGGCCACCGAACCCGGTGTTTCATCCTTCACCCGATGCGCAAGAGGCAGGAGACCGGAATGACCGAACAGCGGGTCGTCGTGATCACCGGGGCGTCGGCGGGGGTCGGCCGCGCCGTCGCCCATGCCTTCGCCCGCCAAGGCGCCGCCATCGGCCTGATCGCCCGCGACGGCGGCGCCCTCGACGACGTGCGCCGGGAGGTCGAGCGCCTGGGCGGGCGGGCGCTGGTCCTGGCCGCCGACGTCGCCGATGCCGACCGGGTCGAGGATGCCGCCGGCCGAGTCGAGGCCGAATTCGGCCCCATCGACGTCTGGGTCAACGCCGCCATGGTGACGGTGTTCGCCCCGTTCGACGCCATCACCCCGGCCGAGTACCGCCGCGCCACCGAGGTCACCTATCTCGGCTATGTCCACGGCACCATGGCCGCGCTGAAGCGCATGAAGCGGCGCGACCGGGGCGCCATCGTCCAGGTCGGCTCGGCCCTGGCCTACCGCTCGATCCCGCTGCAGGCGCCCTATTGCGGCGCCAAGGCGGCCATCCGCGCCTTCACCGATTCGCTGCGCTGCGAGCTGCTGCACGACCACAGCCGGGTGCGCCTGACGGCGGTCCACCTGCCGGCGGTCAACACCCCGCAATTCGACTGGGCGCTGGCCCGCATGCCCGGCCGGCCGCGCCCGGTGGCCCCGGTCTACCAGCCCGAACTGGCGGCCGAGGCCATCGTCTGGGCGGCGCAATCCGGGCGGCGCGAGGTGCTGCTGGGACCGGCGACGGTGGCCGCCATCTGGGCCGAGAAGTTCGTCCCCGGCCTGCTCGACCGCTACCTGGCGCGCACCAACTACCAGGCCCAGCAGCGGCCGCAGCAAGTGCCGCCCGGCGCGCCGGCCAACCTGTTCCACACCGTCCCCGCCCTGCACCGCACCCACGGCGCGTTCGACGGCGAGGCGCAGCGCCACAGTCTGCAATGGACGCTGTCCCGCCATCGCTTCTGGCTGGCGGCGGGGGTGGTGGCGCTGGGGGCGGCTTTCCTGGTCGCCGGAGCGCTGGGCGGGCCGGCTCAGGCGCCGCGCAGGAAATACAGCGCCACCACCCCGCCGCAATAGGTTGCCAGCACCGCCCAGGAATCGTAGCCCAGGCGCAAAAGGCTGCGGTCCGAGCGCTCGATCAGGCCGGCCAGGTAGATGGCGGTCACCACCATGCCGATGAAGGCCTGGCCGATGCCGGTAATCGTCGCGATGCGGTCGAGCGCCGCCACCAGCCGCGCCCCGGCCACCCACACCAGTCCGGCGCAGGCCAGGAACACGGCGCCGTTGACCCAGGGCGGCAAGGCCTGGAAATCGGGCATCCGGTTCCCCTTTCACGGACAGGCGGAGACGAACACCACCGGCAGGCCGGCCCACAGGATCGCCACCAGCGACAGCCCGGCCAGGGCGGCGGCGAAGAACGACGTCCGGGTCCCGGCCGGTCCGGCGCGGGCGCGTCGCAGCTCGCGCCCCACAATCCAGCCGGCGCCCAGCGCCGCGGCCAATGTGAGGCCGACGACGGTCGGGGCGGCGACCCCGCCGGCCCCGCGCGCGCAGGCCACCGCCGTCACGCCGTAGACCAGGCCGAGATGGGCCGCCCACAGCGCCGGCCCGGCGCCGATACGGAGAAGGCCGGAGAAGAAGCGGCGGTCGGTCTCTGCCATCCTGGCCTCCTCACAGCACGCGCGGGCCGAAATGGACCACCGCCAGGGCGATCAGGCCCTGGCCGACCGCGTAGTGCCACAGCAGCATGGTGTTGTCGAAGGTGGCCCGGCGGTGGCGGTGGAGCAGGCCGGCCAGCGAGCGCGCCAGGGTGTAGAGCGCCATGATCCCCAGGGTCGCCACGAACAGCCCCTGCAGCGCCGCCATCATGTAGACCACGGCGCCGTAGCCGCTGTCGGTGGGCGAGAGGCCGGTGGCGCGCTGGCCGGCCAGCTCGGCCGCCAGCGCCGCCGCCAGCGCCACCGCCGCCGCCGCCAGCCCCAGGCGCACCGACCAGTGGCCATCGGCCTCCAGCCTTCGCCCCGCCCACCACACCAGGGCGCTGGACAGCACCAGCAGCGCCGCCGCGGCCAGCGGCCACTCCGCCCCGGGCAGCGCCTGCCCGGTGGCCGCCGGCCACACGTCGGGCGACACCGTCCACAGGAAGAAATACGAGAACAGCAGCGAGGCGAAGACGGCGCCGGCCACCAGGATCAGCACCACCACCGCCCACCACGAATGGGACATGGGTCCCGAGCAGTTGACCGGCAGGACGATGCCGCCGCCGATATCCACCGGCGGATGGGCGGGGCCGAGATCGGTGTCCCACATCCACCGCAGCACCAACGCCAGGGCGATCACTCCGCAGACCATCGCGGGCGTCACCAGCTTGACGGTGAGCAGCAGGAAGAAGGCGGCGGTGAACCACGCCGCCAGCACCGCCGGCCAGCCCGGCCCCGGCATCTGCATCAGGTATTGCGGCTCGGCCGCGATGGCGCTGGTGACGATGGTCTCGCGCCGGCCGGTGGGGGCGCCGGGCAGGTAATAGCGCCCCTCGTCAACCTCGCGGGCCAAGTCCGGCTGGTCCCACAGCGGCTCGAGGCTGGTGACGATGGGGATCGAGCGGGTGGCGTAATTGCCGCCGGGCAGCCATTCCAGGGTGCCGGCGTTCCACACGTTGCCGGCATTGCCGCCGGTGAAGGGGCGGAAGTTGCGGGCCAGATCGATCAGGAACACCAGCGCCCCCAGCCCGAGGATGAAGGCGCCGACGGTCGAGGTCATGTTGATCCAGCCCCAGCCCAGCTCGGCCGGATAGGTCCACACCCGCCGCGGCATGCCCATCAGCCCGGCCACGTGCTGGGGGAAGAAGGCGATGTTGAAGCCCACGAACATCAGCCCGAAGCACCATTTCCCCAGGCGCTCGGACAAGGCGCGGCGGCTGGCGGTGGGCGCCCAGTAATAGAAGGCGGCGAACAGCGGGAAGACCATGCCGCCGATCAGCACGTAGTGGAAATGGGCGACCACGAAGAAGGTGTCGTGGGTCTGGCCGTCGAACGGCACCATCGCCACCATCACCCCGGTCAGCCCGCCCAGGGTGAAGATGGCGAGGAAGCCCAGCACGAACAGCGACGGCACGGTGAGCCGCAGCCGGCCCTTGGCGATGGTGGCGATCCAGGCGAAGACCTGGATGCCGCTGGGCACCGCCACCGCCATGCTGGCGGCCGAGAAGAAGGACAGCGACAATTTCGGCAGGCCGGTGGTGAACATGTGGTGGACCCACACGCCGAAGGCGATGAAGCCGGTGGCCACCAGGGCCAGCACCACCCAGCGATGGGCCACCAGCCGGGTGCCGCACATGGTCGGCAGGATCATCGAGACGAAGCCGGCGGCCGGCAGGAAGATGATGTAGACCTCGGGATGGCCGAAGAACCAGAACAGGTGCTGCCACAGCAGCGGGTCGCCGCCCTTTTCGGCGATGAAGAACGGCCAGTGGAAGCTGCGCTCGATCTCCAGCAGGGCGGTGCCCAGGATCACCGCCGGGAAGCCGAACACGATCATCACCGCGAACACCAGCATGGCCCAGGAATAGATCGGCAGCTTGTCCAGCGTCATTCCCGGCGCCCGCGTCCGCAGCACCCCGACCAGGATCTCGATGGCGCCGGCGATGGCCGAGATCTCGATGAAGCCGATGCCCAGCAGCCAGAAATCGGTGTTGTGGCCGGGCGAATGCTCGGAACTTGTCAGCGGCGGATACATGAACCAGCCGCCATCGGGGGCGAGCCCGAAGAACAGCGAGCAGAAGAACGCCAGCCCGCCCACCGCATAGGCCCAGAAGGCGTAGGCCGACAGGCGCGGGAAGGGAAGATCGCGGGCCGCCTGCATGTTGGGCAGCAGGTAGACGCCCATGGCCTCGACCGCCGGCACGGCGAACAGGAACATCATCATGGTGCCGTGCATGGTGAAGACCTGATTGTAGGTCGCCTGGGACAGGAAGTCGTTCTCGGGCACCGCCAGCTGGATGCGGAGCAGCAGGGCCAGGATGCCGGCCAGCACGAAGAACAGCAGCGCCGTGCCGATGTAGAACACGCCGACATAGGTGTTGTTGACCGCCGAGGCCAGCCGCCAGCCGCCGGGCTGGCGCCACACCTCCTGCAACTGCTCCAGCTCCTCGGGCGGGCGCGGGCGGGGGTCGGGCAGGCGGCTCATCGCAGGCTCTCCAGCCAGGCGGCGAGGGCGCGCAGGTCCTCGCCGCGAAACACCGGGAAGGGGGGCATCCTGACCTCGGGCTTGAGGTGCCCGGGATCGACGATCCAGGCGGCCAGCGTCCCCCGCTGGGTCGGCAGCAGCCCGGCGCCGATGGTCGGGCGTCCGCCCACATGGGTGAGGTCGGGCCCGATGGTGCCGGAGGCCGGGGTGCCGCGCACCGCATGGCAGGCGCCGCAGCCCGAGGCGAGGAACAGCGCCCGCCCGCGCCGCCCCTCGGCATTGTCCGGCTCGGCCGCCGGCGCCGCCTGGGCCGCCATCCAGCGCTCGAAATCGGGGGCGGGCAGGGCGGTCACCGTGAAGGCCATCAGCGCATGGGCGCCGCCGCAATACTCGGCGCACTGGCCGCGCCAGGTTCCCGCCCGCCCGGCGACCAGGGGCAGGGTGTTGACGTGGCCGGGGATCATGTCGAGCTTGCCGGCCAGGCCGGGGACCCAGAAGCTGTGGATGACGTCGGCCGAGGTCAGGTCCACCTCGACCCGCTGCCCGATGGGCAGGCGCAGCTCGTTGGCGGTGCTGAACAGGGCGCTCCCGTCGGGTCCGAGATAGGTCACCCGCCACCACCATTGCTCCCCCGCCACCGCGATGCGGAAGGCGGCCGGCGGCGACGACGCCCCGCCGCCGCCGCCGGTGATGGACAGGCCCCAGGCCAGCAGCGCCGACAGCATGACGATCGGGAACACCAGTCCGGCCGCCACCACCCATCCCTCGCGCGTCGCCCAGCGCGGCTGCTCGGCCGGCGCCCGGGCGGCGGCGGCGGCCAGCGCCAGCACGGCCACCAGGATCAGGCCCGCCGCGGCGAACATCACCCAGCTCAGGATGGCGATGCCGGCGGCCTCGTCGCTGCCGGCATCCAGCGGCGATTGCGGCCCCGAGCAGGCCGCCAGCACCGCCGCCGGAAGCGCTTCAGCGAAGCGTGTAAAGGTATGCCGCCGCATCGCCGGCCTCCTGTTCGCTCAGGCCCAAGGCGGGCATGGCGGTGCCCTTCACCTGCGCCGGCGGATCGCGCAGCCACGCCAGCAGCGCCTCCGGCCGGTTGGGCAGCGTCCCGGCGATCATCGCCCGCCGCGCGAAGCCGGCCAGCGGCGGCCCGACCTTGCCGCGCGCCCCGGTGATGCCGGGGATGCGGTGGCAGGCGCCGCATTCATAGCGGGCGATGACCGCCCGTCCCCGTTCTGGGTCGCCGAAATCGGGCACCGGGGGATCGTCGCCGCACCCCGCCACCAGCAGGACCAGGGCGAGGGCCAGTCTCTTAAGCCCTCCCCCTTGATGGGGGAGGGTTTGGGTAGGGGTGATGGGCGCCGTCACGGAACCGGCGCACCCCACCCCCGACCCCTCCCCATCAAGGGGAGGGGGGATTGTCGCCCCCCTCACCGCGGCCGCCCCCGGGCCGCGTAGTACGCCGCCACCGCCCGGATTTCCGCTTCGTCCAGGCCGTGGGTGGTGGCCTGCATGAGCTCGGCGAAGGCGGTGCCGCCGCGCGTGCCGACGGCGAACAGGCGCAACTGCTGCGCCAGGTAGAAGGCATGCTGGCCGTCCAGGCGAGGGAACAGGCGATTGCGGGCCAGCGCGTTGCCGCCGTGGCAGGTGACGCAGGCGGGGATGCCCCGCTCGGGCAGGCCCCGTTCCGCGATGGCCCGGCCGCGCTCCGTCGCCGCATTCGGTGCCGGGCGGACGGGCGGCGTGGGCATGGCGGCGTAATGGTCGGCCAGCCGGCCCATCTGCTCGTCGTCGAGGGCGCCGGCCACCGGCTGCATGAAGCCGCTGGCCCGGGTGCCGAGGGCATAGGCCTTGAGCGACGCCATCAGGTACTCGCGGCTTTGCCCGGCCAGGGCGGGAAAGGCGCCCGCCCCGCCGCCGGCCCCGGTCAGGCCGTGGCAGCGGGCGCAGGCCACCAGCGCCTCGCCGGCCGGCCCGACGGCGGCCAGCAGCCGGGCCGATTCCCCGGCCGGCATGCGGGCGCCCGACGCCAGCAGGCGGCGATAGCCGGCGTCGTCGAGCTCGGGCAGGCGCAGCAGCGCCGCCACCATGGCCCAGATCTCGTCGTCGCGGTGTTCGGCCACCCAGGCCGGCATGCCGGTATATTTCAGGCCGTGGCGGACGATCCAGAACAGCTGCGCCGGGCTCCACCGCAACTCCTGGCCGGGCAGGTAGGGCGGCTCGGGCAGCATCCGCCGGACCAGCGGGTTGGGCGGTTGTCCGGGGGCGCCGTGGCAGGGCTGGCAGGCGCCTTCGTAATGGCCCAGGCCGGCATGGACCAGGGCGGGGTCGTCCAGCGGCGGCACCTCGATGCCGCGGGCATGGGTCTCGACGGAATTCTCCAGGCCGAATTCGATCAGCCACCGGGTCGGCGGCCAATGGGGAACGCTGGCGGCCACGTTGTACAGGCCCGACCAGGCGAACAGCAGCGCCCCGACCGCGCCAAGCGCCACCAACAGGCCGAGGATGACGAGCGTGCGCCTCATTGCCCCGCTGAGGTGGGGGGAGCGGATGCGCCTGCCACCTCGCCAGCCGGGCCTGCCCGTCCGGGGACCAGCAGGCGCGCCACCAGGCCGAGGCCGGCCGCCATGGTCACCGTGCCGCCGCCGATCCACATGATCAGGCCGGCCGCCTGCTGGTCCTCGGCCGGGTCGAGCCAGGCGTTGGCCGAGCAGACCGCGCCGTAAAGGTCGGCCGGCGCGAAGGTGATCAGCGCCCCCAGCAGGCCGCCATGAAGCATGGTGACGAAAACCCAGGCCAGCCCGGATGCCTCGCGCCCGGGGCGCGGAACCGCCAGCCAGAACGCCGTGCCGGCCGCCAGCAGGCTGGCCAGCATCAGCGCGCGCAGGACGGGATCGAAGGCTGCGGCGCGGAAGGCGGCGGGGGCGTGCCACCCCCACAGCGCCAGGGCGTAGGCCAGCGCGGCGGCGCCGCACGGCCACGGCACCGGGCGCCGATTCAGGGCTACCGCCAGCAGGGGCGGCACCCCGTCGAGCAGGATCAGCGCCTGCAGCATGTGGGCGGCGACGCTGACCGCCGCCGCCTGCGGCAGCGGCCAGACCAGGGCCGCCGCCAGGCCCAGCACGGCACCCACCAAAGCCGGCATCGGCGCCCCTCCCGGGGGGTGAACGGCGGCCGCCGCCGTGTGTTCACCCGCGCGGGAGGGGGAGGGTGGGCGCTACTCGCTCTTGTAGTTGGGCGCTTCCTTGGTGATCGACACGTCGTGGACGTGGCTCTCGCGCAGGCCGGCGCTGGTGATGCGGCGGAAGGTGCAGCGGGTCTGCATGTCGGGGATGGTGGCGTTGCCGGTATAGCCCATGCCCGAGCGCAGGCCGCCCACCAGCTGGTGGATCACCGCGTTGACCGGACCCTTGTAGGGCACCCGGCCCTCGACGCCTTCCGGCACCAGCTTCAGCGAATCGCCGACATCGGCCTGGAAGTATCGGTCGGCCGAGCCGCGCGCCATGGCGGCGATGGAGCCCATGCCGCGATAGGACTTGTACGAGCGGCCCTGGAACAGGAACACTTCGCCTGGGCTTTCCTCGGTGCCGGCGAACAGCGAGCCGATCATGACGCAATCCGCCCCGGCCGCGATGGCCTTGGCGATGTCGCCGGAATACTTGATGCCGCCATCGGCGATCAGGCAGATGCCGGCCTTGCGGGTGACCTCGGCCACCTCCATCACCGCCGACAGCTGCGGCACGCCGACGCCGGCGACCATGCGGGTGGTGCAGATGGTGCCCGGCCCGATGCCGACCTTGACCGCGTCGGCCCCGGCATCGGCCAGGGCCCTGGCGGCGTCGGGGGTGGCGATGTTGCCGCCGATCACCTGGGCGCGGCCGCTCATGCGCTTGATGGCGCGCACCGCCTCGATGACGCCCTTGGAATGGCCGTGGGCGGTATCGACCACGATGACATCGACCTCGGCCTCCAGCAGCGCCTCGGCCCGCTTCAGGCCGTCGGGGCCGACGCCGGTGGCGGCCGCCGCGCGCAGGCGGCCCTGCTCGTCCTTGCAGGCATTGGGATGGGCCTGGGCCTTCTCGATGTCCTTCACCGTGATCAGGCCGGTGCAGCGGTAGTCGGCATCCACCACCAGCAGCTTCTCGATGCGGTGCTGGTGCAGCAGGCGCTTGGCCTCTTCCTTGGCGACGCCCTCGTGCACGGTGATCAGCTTCTCGCGGGTCATCAGCTCGGCCACCGGCTGCTGCACGTCCGACGCGAAGCGGACGTCGCGATTGGTGAGGATGCCCACCAGCTTGCGGGTGCCGCGCTCGACCACCGGAATGCCCGAGATCTTGAGGTCGGCCATCAGCCGCAGGGCGTCGGCCAGCGGCTGGTCGGGGTGGATGGTGACCGGATTGACCACCATGCCCGACTCGAATTTCTTGACCGTGCGCACCTCGGCCGCCTGGGCCGGGATCTCCAGGTTCTTGTGGATGACGCCGATGCCGCCGGCCTGGGCCAGGGCGATGGCCAGGCGCGATTCGGTCACCGTGTCCATGGCCGCCGAGGCGAGCGGAATACCCAGCTCGATGGAGCGGGTGAGGCGGGTGCGGGTGTCGACCTGAGTGGGCAGCACGTCCGATTCCGCCGGGACCAGCAGAACATCGTCGAACGTCAGCGCTTCCTTGATTTGCATGCCACCTCCGGAGGGTGCGGGCGGGTGTGGCGCGCCATCATACACAATATGGGTCCCGGCTCAAGCATGGCATGCCGCATTTCGTCGCCGTTCGTGCTATGCTGTGCGGGCTGGAGGATTCAGCCGAATGGGGCGCGCCGAAGGTGCGTCCTGCGGTTTCCGCCGGCGGGAGGAGAGGAGACGTCCATGCGATGTTCCGACACCTGGGTGTGCGTCGCCGACGGCACCCGCGCCCAGTTCTTTCATTGCGACGGCCCCGACCGCGATCTCGAACCGGTGATGGATTTCGGGCTGCCCGGCGGCACCCGGCCCTTCGTCGGCCGTCTGGCCGGGCAGCTGGACCGCGCCGCCCGCGCGCATTTGTTCGAGCATCTGGTGCTGGTCGGCCCGTTGGCGGTGATGCGCGACCTCGACGGCAGCCTGGACCAGGGCACCCGCAATCTGCTGGTGGCCGAAATCGACCGCGAGGACCTGACCTGGCGCACCCCGCAGGAGCTGACCGCCCATCTGCGCGACGTGCTGCCGCATTGAAGGTGAATCACCCTCCCCCCTTGCGGGGGAGGGCAGGGTGGGAGGGAACCGCGTCGGCGGAGTCGCGGAAACTCACCCCACCCCCAACCCCTCCCCATCAAGGGGAGGGGAGTAAATAGGAATGAAAAAAGCCCCCTCCCCCCTTGCGGGGGAGGGTTGGGGTGGGGGGTGAACCGCGTCGGCGGAGTCGCGGATCTCACCCCGCCCCCAACCCCTCCCCATCAAGGGGAGGGGAGGTGTTGCCGTCCCTTGAACCCCATGGCCACCACATAGGTCTCGGCCGATTCCTTGCGGCTGGCCGGGGGCTTGGCGTGGCGGACGGTGGCGAAGTTGGTCTTCAGGGTGTCCAGCAGGGTCTTCTCGGTGCCGCCCTGGAACACCTTGGCGACGAAGGTGCCGCCGGGGGCCAGCACCTCGAGGGCGAAGTCCAGCGCCACCTCGACCAGACCGATGATGCGCAGGTGGTCGGTGGGGGGGTGGCCGGTGGTGGGGGCGGCCATGTCCGAGACCACCACGTCGGCCGGCCCGCCCAGTTCAGCCTTCAGCCGGTCGGGGGCGTCGTCGGCGAGGAAGTCGCCCTGCAGGCAGACCGCGCCGGGCACCGGGTCGTAGTCCAGGATGTCCATGCCGACCACGGCGCCCTTCGGCCCCACCCGCTTCACCGCCACCTGGGTCCAGCCGCCGGGCGCGGCGCCCAGATCCACCACCCGCAGGCCGGTCTTCAGGAAGTGGAAGCGGTCGTCCAGCTCGATCAGCTTGAAGGCGGCGCGCGAGCGCCAGCCCTGGCGCTTGGCCTCGTGCACATAGGGGTCGTTGAGCTGGCGCTGCAGCCAGCGGGTCGAGGACGGCGTCCGCTTCTTGGCGGTCTTCACCTTCTCGAACAGCTTGCGGCTGCCGGAACCGGATTTCGGTCCGCCGGACGGGGCCTTGCTCATGACGCCGGCTCCGCTTGCGGCCGGGCCAGCGCGCCGTCCTGGCGCATCAGGCCGAGCAGGATGCCCTCGCGCACGCCGCGATCGGCGACCCGCAGGGTGGTCAGCGGCCACAGCCCGCACATGGCCTGCAGGATGGCGCAGCCGGCCAGCACCAGATCGGCGCGCTCGGGGCCGATGCAGGGATGCAGGGCGCGCTCGGCGGCGCTCATGGCGGCCAGCCGGGTGGTCACCGCGGCGATGTGGTGGAAGCCCAGATCGAGCCCGTCGATGCGGCTGCGGTCATAGCGCTCCAGGTCCAGGTGCAGCGCCGCCAGGGTGGTGACGGTGCCCGAGGTGCCCAGCATCTGCACCCGGCCGCCGGCCAGGCGCCGGGCGATGCCGTGGCGGCGCTCGAACTCCCACAGCCGGCCGGCGATGTCGGCGACGATGGCGAGATAGCTGTCGGGCCGGTACAGCGCCTGGCCCACCGCCTCGGCCAGGGTGACGACGCCCAGGGGCAGCGACTGCACGCCCTCGACCCGGTGGCCCTCGGCATGGTTGCGCACCCACACCAGCTCGGTCGAGCCGCCGCCGATGTCGAACACCAGCACCCATTCCGCCCCCGGCTCGACCAGCGAGGCGCAACCGGCCAGGGCCAGCGCCGCCTCCTGCTCGGCGTCGATGATGTCCAGCGCCAGCCCGGTGCGCTCGGCCACCCGGGCGGCGAAGTCGGCGCCGTTGGCGGCGCGGCGGCAGGCCTCGGTGGCGACCAGGCGGGCGCGCGACACCCGGCAGCGCGCCATGCGCTCGGCGCAGGTGGACAGCGCCGCCAGGGTGCGCTCCATGGCCGCCTCGGACAGGCGCCCGCTGACCGCCAGCCCCTCGCCCAGGCGGGTGATGCGCGAATAGCAATCGACCACGCGGAAGGCATGGCCGTGCGGACGCGCCACCAACATGCGGCAATTGTTGGTGCCGAGATCGATGGCTGCGTAGACGCCGTCGGCGGCTGCAGGGGCGGGGGAGGGGGCGACGAAACTCAAGGGCGGACCTGTGGCGGCAATCCTGCCGACTGTACCCGCCCCGGCCCCGCGCCCCCAAGCAAAAACACCCCAACAGGGCCATCGGATGAAGGAGAATAGTCCCGCAAATGAGGTTGCCATTCACGCGAAGGCGCCTGTGACCGAATCGAGACTTAGGGTNTAATTTATTGATTTAGAGGCGGATTCAACCTGATAGCATCCGGCTCTAAGCCACTACCATGGTCAGTCGTCACTCCAGCCAAGCGCGCCGTAGGTTGTGGGCGATGGCCAGCGCCTCCACGAACGCCCAAACCATTCGAGTCCGATGATCTCCGGGGATCTGGCTGTTCAGATCAACCATGTCCCAGCGAAGCTGAGAGCGATCACCTTGACGATACCGCCGCTGCGACAGCGTCAACCTCCTGCCTCCCATGGGCAATCACGGGCCCGGCACCAATGGCAATTGCTTCACAGGCTCCTTCGCGGGGGGCGATCTCTTGGAGGCCCCATCGCCCTTCATCCGATGGGCCCTGATGGAGAGCCCGCACCGATGCCGACGGTTGAGGCGCGGGAACGCCGGCCCGGCTTCGGCTGTTGCTCCGGCATGCGCATTCCCCTGGTTCTCGCCGTCAGCCTGGCCCTATCGGCCTGCCAGCCCAACAGCACCGGCCTCGGCCTCGACCTGGTCTCGGCGCGGCAGGCCGAGCAGATGGGCGAGCAGGCCTGGCGGGAGATGCGGGCGGAAACGCCGCTGACCGCCAATGCCGCCTGGCGCGAGCGCGCCCGCGCCGTCGCCGACCGGGTGCTGCGCGCCGCCGGCCAGCAGCCCTCGGCCTGGGAGGTGGCGGTCTTCCGCAAGGACGACGCCAACGCCTTCGCCCTGCCCGCCCGCAAGATCGGCATCCACGAAGGCATGATGCGGCTGGCCGCGACCGATGCCGAGCTGGCGGCGGTGATCGGCCACGAGGTCGGCCATGTGCTGGAAGGCCATGCGGCCGAGCGCATCAGCACCGCCATGGCCACCGAGGCCGGGGTGGGGATCGCCGGGGCGGCCCTGGGCGCCGCCGGCGTGGGCGGCTCGGGAACCATCGCCCAGGTGCTGGGGCTGGGGGCCGAATACGGCATCATGCTGCCCTATTCGCGCAACCAGGAACTGGAGGCCGACCGCGTCGGGCTGGAGCTGATGGCGCGGGCCGGCTACGACCCCAGGCAAGCGGTGGCGCTGTGGCGGAAGATGAACGAGGCCGGCGGCGACCGCCCGCCCACCTTCCTGTCCACCCACCCCGCCCCCGACGAGCGCATAACCCGCATCGAGGCCATGCTGCCCGAGGTGATGCCGGTCTGGCGCAAGGCGGGGTGAGGACCGATTCCGTCGTTCCCGCGCAGGCGGGAACCCAGGAGTCGCGGACACGGTGTCGGTGCACCGACGGGGGGATAACCACAGAGACACAGAGACACAGAGGAGTCACAGAGAAGGATGTTTTTTCTCTGTGCCTTCTCTGTGTCTCTGTGTCTCTGTGGTGAATCAACCATCACCCCCCAGAACCATCTTCATCCGTCGTTCCCGCGCAGGCGGGAACCCGCGAATCGCGGACAGGGTGTCGGTGCACCCCCTGGGTCCCCGCCTGCGCGGGGACGACGGAGAGTATGGTCGGCGCGCCCCCCCAATCCGTCCTGAACAGAAAAAATGCCCGGCCCCTTTGCAAGGGCCGGGCATCGAGAGATGGGGACCGGACGGGAGGAGGTGTCCGGTCCCCAACGCACTCGGCGCAGCTTACCGTCGGCTCAAGCGGCGGACTTGGCCAACGCCTGGAACGCCGCCATACGGGCGTTCAGGGGCTCGAGTGCGGCGGTGACCACCGACTGGGACAGCTCGGCGAACTTGCGGCCCTCGGCGATGGCGGCTTCCACCGACTCGCGGGCCAGCTTGGTCTGCAGGTCGGCCAGCTCGGCCGGGGTCTTGCAGGCGAACAGCGCCTTCATGGCGGCGTCGGCCTTCTCGGCCGAGGAGGCGGCATAGGTCTGGGTGGCCTTGGCGAGCTCCTCGAAGCCCTTGACGGCCAGGGTGCTGCTCTTGACCATCGCCTCGGCGTTGTCCTTGCCCAGGGCGATGTACTTGTCGAAGCCTTCGATCTTCATGGTGCTATCCTCTTCATTCGTTAGCCAACTGCGCCTGTGCTGGCGTCGTTGTGCAGTGCAACATGGCCATAAGATAGCGCCCCCATCGGAGAACGCAAGCGGATTTTGTGCACTGCACAAAAAATGTCACCCTCCCCCCGGGCGGGGGGAGGGTGCGCTTCGGCGGCCGGGAAACGAAGTCTATCCGCGCGCCATCTTGGCCAGGCGCATGCGCAGCGCGTTGAGCTTGATGAAGCCCTGGGCGTCGCGCTGGTCGTAGACGCTGTCCTCCTCGAAGGTGACGTAGTCGAGGCGGTAGAGCGACTTGGCGGACTTGCGCCCGACCACGGTGACGTTGCCCTTGTAGAGCTTGAGGCGGACCACGCCCGAGACGTTCTGGCTGATGTGGTCGACCATCTGCTGCAGGGCGATGCGCTCCGGGCTGAACCAGAAGCCGTTGTAGATGAGCTCGGCGTAGCGCGGCATCATCTCGTCCTTCAGGTGGGCCTCGCCGCGGTCCAGGGTCAGGCTTTCCATGGCGCGGTGGGCGACGATCAGGATCGAGCCGCCGGGGGTCTCGTAGACGCCGCGGCTCTTCATGCCGACGAAGCGGTTCTCCACCAGGTCGAGGCGGCCGATGCCGTTGGCCCCGCCCAGCTCGTTCAGCCGGGTCAGCAGCGCGGCCGGGGTCAGGCGCACGCCGTCGATGGCCACCGCGTCGCCCTTCTCGAACTCGATCTCCACATAGGTCGGCGTGTCGGGGGCCTTCTCAGGCGCCACCGAGCGGGTGAACATGTCCTCGAACGGCTCCACCCACGGGTCCTCCAGCGCCTTGCCCTCGTAGCTGATGTGCAGCAGGTTGGCGTCGGTGGAATAGGGGGCCTCGCCGCGCTTGTCCTTGGCGATGGGAATCTGGTGCTTCTCGGCGAAGTCCAGCAGCTTGGTGCGGCTGTTGAGGTCCCAGATGCGCCACGGCGCGATCACCTTGATGTCGGGCTTCAGCGCGTAATAGCCCATCTCGAAGCGGACCTGGTCGTTGCCCTTGCCGGTGGCGCCGTGGGACACCGCGTCGGCGCCGACCTGGTTGGCGATCTCGATCTGGCGCTTGGAAATCAGCGGCCGGGCGATGGAGGTGCCGAGCAGGTAGACCCCCTCGTACAGCGCGTTGGCGCGGAACATGGGGAAGACGAAGTCGCGGACGAATTCCTCGCGCAGGTCGTCGATGAAGATGTTCTCGTCCTTGATGCCCATCATCTGGGCCTTCTTGCGCGCCGGCTCGAGCTCTTCGCCCTGGCCCAGATCGGCGGTGAAGGTCACCACCTCGCACTGGTACTGGTCCTGCAGCCAACGCAGGATGATCGAGGTATCGAGGCCGCCCGAATAGGCCAGCACCACCTTCTTGACTTCGCCCTTCATGGGGATTCGCCCTCGGCTATGGGAAAACGGGAAGGCGGAAGTATAGGCGCTGGAACGCGCCGGGCAACCATTTGCTGCCGTGCGGCAGGCTCCCTCTTTTCGCCGGGCCGGGCTGCTGTCATTCTGTGATGGCCATGACCAAAGCCCCACGCCAAAAGGCCGACCGCGAAGCCGATCTGTCGACGGCACTGGCGCTGACCGAGCGCCTGATGACCCAGTCGGAGAAGGACGCGCCGCCGCCGCCCTCGCCCCCCATCACCGAGACGATGGGCAAGAACGTGCGCTACTGGCTGTGGAAGGCGGGCGGGCGCAAGCGCCCCAACGTCAGCGACCCCGCGCGGGTCGCCAAGCTTCTGGACAATTACGAGCGCGAATACCAGCGCACCCTGCAGGTCCACGCCGCCGAGCTGGACAAGGTGAGGGCGCAGCAGGCCGCCGAAATCCAGCGCATCGAGAAGGCCCACGCCGCCGACATCGCCGGCATCGAGGCGGCCAAGGCCGGCGAGATGGAGGCCCTGCGCGCCCGCCTGGCCGAGGAGGCGGAGCAGACCGGCCAGGACCTGCGCCGCGACATGGCCAAGATGCGCGAGCGCACCGGCGAGCTGGAGCGCCTGATCGGCGAATTGCAGCGCGTCCACCAGCGCGAGGTCGAGCTGGCCCGCGCCGAGGTGGAGGCCGCCACCGAGGCGGTCCGCGCCGACCACGCCGCCGAACTGGACGCCCTGGCGGCCGGGCACGGCGAGGAACTGGCCAAGGCCTACCGGGCCGCCGAGGAAGCGGCCGAGGCCGCCCGCGCCGGGGCCGAGACGGTGCTGGAGGCGGAGCGCGAACGGACGCGCGAGGCCGAATCCCGCATCGCGGCGCTGGAAGCCGCCCATGCCGAAATCCTGGCCGCCCGCGAATCCGCCCATGCCGAGGCCCTCGAGGTGGCGGCCATGGCGGCCGAGGCCGCCCGCGACGCCCTGCGTAACGAGCTCAATCGCCGCCTGGACGACGAACGCGACCGCACCGCCGCGGCCGAGCGCCGGCTGGAGGCCCAATCCGCCGCCCATGCCGCCGAGCTGGACCGCCTGCGCACCGAGGCGGCCGAAGCCATCGTCTTCGCCCAGGCCGAGACCGAGGCGGCGGAGGTGGCCGCCGCCCGGCGGGTGGTGGAGCTCGAGGCGGCCCATGCCCGCCGGCGGGAAGACGCCCTGGAAGAGGCCGGCACCGATTTCGACCGCGCCCGCGACGCCCAGGCCCAGTCCCATGCCGCCGAACTGGCGCTGGCGCGCGAGGTGCACCGCGTCGACCTGGAGAACGCCAGCGCCCGCATCGCCGCCGCCGAGCGCGCCCTGGCCGCCGCCATCGAGCGCCACGACGGCGCCCTCGATTCCGCCGAGGCGAAGACCGCCGCCGCCGAGGCCAGGGCCGCCGATCTCGACCGCCGCCTCACCGCCGCCGTCACCGCCCATGCCGCCGAGCTGGCCGACCTGCGCGACCGCCATGCCCGCGAGGCGGCCGCCTCGCGCGAGGCCGCCGAGGCCGCGCGGACCGAGGCGGCGCAGAGCGTGGCGCGGGCCGAGGCCGACCACGCCGCCGCGCTGGACACCCTGCGCCAGGCCCATCTCGCCGAACTGGCCGAGAGCGAGCGGCGCGGCACCGTGGCCGGGGCGGAACTGGCCGCCGCCCACCAGCAGCGCCTGATCGCCGCCGAGGCCGCCCATGTGGCCGAACTGGCCCGTCTGGCCGACGAACACCGCCAGGCCCTGGCCGCCGCCGAGGACGAATCGGTCCGCCTGGCCGCCCGCCTGGCCGAGACCAAGACCAGCCACGACGCCGCCATGGCGGCGTTGCGGGCCGAGCATCAGGCCGAATTGCGCAGCGCCGCCCGCAACGGCAGCGAGGCCGCCGCCCGCGCCGCCGCCCTGGACAAGCGCCTGGCCGAAATCGAGGCCGAGCACGCCACCGGGCTGGCGGCCCAGCGCGAGGCCCATCGCTGCGCGCTGGACGACGCCGAGCGCCGGCTTGCCGACCTGCAGGCCGCCCACGCCGCCGAGCTGGGAGCCGCCCAGACCGAGGCGCGCTACCGCCTGGCCATGCTGGAGGAACAGCTGGCGGAGGCGGGCAGCGCCGACGGCGAAGACCTGGCCAAGCTGCACGATGCCCACCAGCATGATCTCGCGACCCTGCGCCGGGAGCTGGAGGCCGAGGCCGAGAGCCGCCTCGCCGCCCATGCCGCGGCCCTGGCGGCGGCGCAGGCCGAGGCGTCCGCCGCCCATGCCGCCGACCTGAGGGCCCTGCGCGAGGCCCATCGCGGCGAAGTGGATGCCGCCCGCGCCGAAGGCCACGCCGCGGCGTTGGAAAAGGCATTGGCCGATGCCCGGGCGGCCCATGGCGCCGAATTGGAGGCACTGCGTGAAAGCCATGTGGCCGCGCAGGAGGCGACCCGCGCCGAGACCGCCGCCGCCGCCCGCGAGAGCACCCTGGCGGAAGCCCAGGCGGTGCAGACGGCCGAACTCGAGACCTTGCGCACGGCCCAGGCCGAGGCGCTGGCGGCGGCTCAGGCGGGCAAGGACGCCGATGCCGATGCCCGCCTCAAGGCCCAGGCCGAGGCCCACGCGGCCGAGATGGAGGCGCTGCACGCCGCCCACGCCGCCGAGCCGATGCGCCCGCAGGACGGCCACAAGGTGGCGGCCGCCGGCCGCGCCCCGCCGCGCGTCGCCGAGCTGGAGAAGCGCCTGGCCAAAACCGAGGATGCGCATCGGCGGACCCTGGAGGAGTTGCGCGAGGAGCATTCCGCGCAGCTCGCCCGCGTCCGCGCCGAGGGACTGGCGGTGGGCGACGGCGCCGCCCGGCGAGCCAACGAGCGGGCCGACCAGGCGGAGCGGGCACTGGCCGCCGGCACGGCGGACCATGCCGCCGAACTGGCCCGGCGGGAAGACGGTCACCGCGAGGCCTTGCGCCGCGCCGGGCTGGATGCGGGCGCGCGAATCGCCGCGCTGGAGACCGAGCTGGTGGAAATCCAGGCCCGCCAGGTGCGCGAACGCGGCGCCCTGCAGGCGGAGATTTCGGCGCTGCGCCACGACCTGGCGACGGCGCGCGTCCGTGTCGCCGAGATGGAGGCGGCGCCCAAGGCCGCCGGCCGGCGCCCCGGCGGTTCCGCCGAACTGGAGGCGCGCCTGAGCGATGCCATGGCGCGCGCCAGCGAGGCCGAACAGGGCCTGCGCGTCGCCAACAACAAGATCGACATCCTGAAGGACGCCCTGGAAAGCGCCAAGGCCCGCGCCCTGCCCGGGCCGGGACCCACCGATACCCGCTTCCGCGACGCCAAGCGCGCCTTCGCCCGCGCCTTCCATCCCGACCAGGGCGGCCGCGGCGATTCCGAGAAGGAACGCCTGTTCCTGGAGTTCTGGCCGATGCTGGAACGCATCGACCGCGAGGGCGGGGGGCAGTGAGTGCTCCCTTCCCCCTTGTGGGGGAATCGCGTCGGCGTCGGCGGCTTCACCCCCGCCCCCAACCCCTCCCCATCAGGGGGAGGGGCGAAAAAGGGAGCGAAGGGGGGTAATCAGCCCAGGCCCATCCGGACCTTCAGGTTCTCGTCCAGCTTGGCCAGGAACTGCTGGGTGGTCAGCCAGGACTGGCCGGGGCCGATCAGGATGGCCAGATCCTTGGTCATGAAGCCGGCTTCCACCGTCTCGACGCAGACCTGCTCCAGCGCCAGCGCGAACTCGGCCACCTCGGGGGTGCCGTCGAACTGGGCGCGGTAGAACAGGCCGCGGGTCCAGGCGAAGATCGACGCGATGGGGTTGGTCGAGGTCTCCTTGCCCTTCTGGTGCTCGCGGTAGTGGCGGGTCACGGTGCCGTGGGCGGCCTCGGCCTCGACCACCTTGCCGTCGGGGCTCATCAGCACGCTGGTCATCAGCCCCAGCGAACCGAAACCCTGGGCCACCGTGTCGGACTGGACGTCGCCGTCGTAGTTCTTGCACGCCCACACGAAGGCGCCCGACCACTTCAGCGCCGAGGCCACCATGTCGTCGATCAGGCGATGCTCGTAGGTGGTCCCCCGCTTGTCCATCTCGGCCTTGAACTCGGCCTCGTAGACCTCCTGGAAGATGTCCTTGAAGCGGCCGTCATAGGCCTTGAGGATGGTGTTCTTGGTCGACAGGTACACCGGCCAGTTCTTCAGCAGGCCGTAATTGAGGCAGGCGCGGGCGAAGCCCCGGATGGATTCGTCCAGGTTGTACATGCCCATGGCGACGCCGGCGCCGGGGAAGTCGAACACCTCGTGCTCGATCACCGTGCCGTCGGCGCCCGCGAACTTGATGGTCAGCTTGCCGGCGCCCGGCACCGTGAAATCGGTGGCCTTGTACTGGTCGCCGAAGGCGTGGCGGCCGATGACGATGGGCTGGGTCCAGCCCGGCACCAGGCGCGGCACGTTCTTGCAGATGATGGGTTCGCGGAAGACGGTGCCGTCCAGGATGTTGCGCACGGTGCCGTTGGGCGACTTCCACATCTTCTTGAGGTTGAACTCCTTCACCCGCGCCTCGTCGGGGGTGATGGTGGCGCATTTGACGCCGACGCCGTATCGCTTGATGGCTTCGGCCGAATCGACGGTGACCTTGTCCTCGGTGGCGTCGCGGTTCTCGATGCCGAGGTCGTAGTATTTCAGGTCGATGTCGAGATAGGGCAGAATCAGCCTGTCCTTGATGAAGCGCCAGATGATGCGCGTCATCTCGTCGCCGTCGAGTTCCACCACCGGGTTGGCGACCTTGATCTTCTTCATCTTTGTATCCTTGTTCCTTCCGGCTCCTTTTCGTCACCCCCGGGCTTGACCCGGGGGTCCATGGCTGGTGGATGCCCGGGTCAAGCCCGGGCATGACGGAGTGAGCGATTAAATGGCGGCGACGATGCGGTTCAGCGTCTCGCTCGGGCGCATGGCGGCCGAGGTCTTGGCGAAGTCCGGGGCGTAATAGCCGCCCATGTCCACCGGCTTGCCCTGGGCGGCGATCAACTCGGCGGTGATGGCCGCCTCGTTTCCGGCCAGGGCCGTGGCGACGGGGGTGAAGCGGGTCTTCAGCTCGGGATCCTTGTCCTGGGCGGCCAGCGCCTGCGCCCAGTAGAGGGCGAGGTAGAAGTGGCTGCCGCGGTTGTCCAACTGCCCGACCTTGCGCGCCGGCGAGCGGTCGTTCTCCAGGATCAGGCCGTTGGCGGCGTCCAGGGTGTCGGCCAGGACCTGGGCCTTGGGGTTCTTGAAGGTCTGGGCCAGGTGCTCCAGCGACACCGCCAGGGCCAGGTACTCGCCCAGGGAATCCCAGCGCAGATAGCCTTCCTCCTGGAACTGCTGCACGTGCTTGGGCGCCGAGCCGCCGGCCCCGGTCTCGAACAGGCCGCCGCCGGCCATCAGCGGCACGATGGACAGCATCTTGGCCGAGGTCCCCAGTTCCAGGATCGGGAACAGGTCGGTCAGGTAGTCGCGCAGCACGTTGCCGGTGGCCGAGATGGTGTCCAGGCCCTGGCGGATGCGCTGCAGCGACGCCTTGCAGGCCTCCACCGGGGCCATGACCCGGATGTCCAGACCGGAGGTGTCGTGGTCCTTCAGGTAGGTCTCGACCTTGGCGATGATCTGGCAATCGTGGGCGCGGTGCCGATCCAGCCAGAAGATCACCGGCGTGTTGGACAGCCGGGCGCGGGTGACCGCCAGCTTGACCCAGTCCTGGATGGGGGCGTCCTTGGTCTGGCAGGCGCGGAAGATGTCGCCGGCCTCGACCTTCTGTTCCAGCAGCACGCCGCCGGCCTCATCGACGATGCGCACCACGCCGTCGGCGGCGGCCTCGAAGGTCTTGTCGTGGCTGCCGTATTCCTCGGCCTTCTGGGCCATCAGGCCGACATTGGGGACGCTGCCCATGGTCTTGGGGTCGAAGGCGCCGTGCGCCTTGCAGTCGTCGATCACCGCCTGGTAGATGCCGGCATAGCAGCGGTCGGGGATCATCGCCTTGGCGTCGTGGAGCTTGCCGTCCTTGCCCCACATCTTGCCCGAATCGCGGATCATCGCCGGCATCGAGGCATCGACGATGACGTCGGACGGCACGTGCAGGTTGGTGATGCCCTTGTCCGAGTTCACCATGGCCAGCGGCGGGCCGGCCTCGTAGGCCTTGGCGATGTCGGCCTCGATGGCCGCCTTCCGGTCGGCGGGCAGCTTGTCCAGCTTGGCCAGCAGGTCGCCGAAGCCGTTGTTGACGTTGACGCCCAGCGCCTTGATGGCGTCGGCGTGCTTGTCGAACACGTCCTTGAAGAAGACGGTGACGGCGTGGCCGAACATGATGGGGTCCGAGACCTTCATCATGGTCGCCTTCAGGTGCAGCGACAGCAGCAGGCCGGGCTGCGACTTGGCGTCGGCGATCTGCTCGGCGAAAAAGGCGCGCAGGGCCTTGACGCTCATCACCGCGGAATCGATCACCTCGCCGGCCTTCAGCGCGGTCTTCGCCTTCAGCACGGTGACGGTGCCGTCCTTGGCCACGTGCTCGATGCGCACCGAGGTGGCGGCCGGCACCGTCACCGAGGTCTCGGTACCATAGAAATCGCCGTGCTGCATGTGGGCGACATGGGCCTGCGACGCGGCGGTCCAGGCCCCCATCTTGTGGGGATTGTTGCGGGCATACTGCTTGACCGAGGCGGCGGCGCGGCGGTCGGAATTGCCCTCGCGCAGCACCGGATTGACCGCCGAGCCCAGCACCTTGCCGTAGCGGGCCCGGAGTTCCTTTTCGGCGTCGGTCTTGGCGTCCTCGGGGAAGTCCGGAAGAGTGTAGCCCTTGCCCTGCAACTCCGTGATCGCCGCCTTGAGCTGCGGCACCGAGGCCGAGACGTTGGGCAGCTTGATGATGTTGGCCTCGGGCTTCAGGGTCAGCTCGCCCAGCTCGGCCAGCTCGTCATTGATGCGCTGCTCGGGCGTCAGGGCCTCGGGGAAGTTGGCGATGATGCGCCCGGCCAGCGAGATGTCGCGGGTCTCGACGGCGATCCCGGCGGCGCCGGTGAAGGCCTGCACGATGGGCAGCAGCGAATAGGTGGCCAGCGCCGGCGCTTCGTCGACCTTGGTCCAGATGATCTTCGCGGTGGTCATGGTCCTGTTCCCCTGAAACCAGTGGGTTTGTGTCCGCCGGGGTGCGCCCCGCGACCATTCCGCGCCGAGGTTCGGCCGACAATGCCCGGACAGCCGGCAACGATAGCAAAGCGACCGCCGAACGCAAGTCGCGAATGCCACACCTTGGGATGGGAAAGGGGTGGGAAAAGAGTGGGGCGGAGGCCGCTTCAGAACAGGCCCGGGCGTCCCTGGGCGGCATTCAGCCCACCCCGCGCCACCGCCAGCACCTCGTCGACGTCGTCCACCACCTGGTAGAGCGCAGCGGTGCCGGGATGGGCGAAGCCGCTTCCCACCACATGGGCGGCCAGATCCAGCCAGGGCTGCCAATAGCCGAGCTGGTTGACCACCACGATCGGCTTGGCGTGCAGGCGCAGCTGCTTCCAGGTCAGGATCTCGAAGGTCTCGTCCATGGTTCCCATGCCGCCGGGCAGCACCGCGAAGGCGTCGGCCAGGTCGAACATGCGGCGCTTGCGGGTGTGCATGGAATCGACCACGTGGAGTTCGGTGACGTCCACATAGGCGCGTTCGATCCGGGTCAGGTGCTCGGGGATGATGCCGACGACGCGGCCGCCGGCCCCCATCACCGCCTCGGCCAGCGCCCCCATCAGGCCGAGATGGCCGCCGCCATAGACCAGTTGCACCCCCTCGGCGGCCAATTGGCGGCCCAGGCGCCCGGCGGCTTCGCCGAACCGGGGATCGGCCCCCGCCGACGAACCGCAGAAGACGCACAGGGACTGCAGGGCAGGCAGGCGGGTCCTGGACATGGCATCTGGCTCCTGGCGGTCGGACGCCAGCGTGATATGGTCACTGACCCGCTCCGCTCCATCGGCGTACACCCATCCGAGGCGCCCGGTTGCGCAACCGGCGATGCGTAGCTAGCTTAATGCCGATCAACCAATTCCCTTTGATCCCTACCGGAGGACATTCCATGCGTTCCTGGACTACCCTTGCCCTGGCCTGCGCCCTGGCCTGCAGCACCGCCTTCGCCGCCGCCGACGCGGCCGCCCAGCAGAAGCCCGAGGAAACCCTGAAGATGCGCCAGGGCCTGTTCCAGGCGGTGAAGACCCAGTTCGGCCCGGTCGGCGCCTTCGCCCAGGGCAAGGGCGACCTGCCCGCCGATGCCGCCATGCGCGCCGAGAACCTGGCCGCCCTGGCCCGCATCCTGCCGTCGGCCTTCGGCAAGGGCTCCGAGGCACTGCCCGGCTCCAACACCAAGCCCGAGGCCTTCACCTCGCCCGACTTCGCCAAGGGCGTCGAGATGCTGGGCACCCGCGCCACCGCCCTGGCCGCCGCCGCCAAGTCCGGCAACGCCGACGCCATCAAGGCGGCCGCCGGCGAGGTGGGCAAGACCTGCAAGGGCTGCCACGACAACTTCCGCAAGGAATAGCGGCGACGCCCAGGCGCCTTCCGGGACACAGTCCCGGAAGGCCACGGCCGCAAGTGCGGCCGCGCGGCCCCTGCCGCGGAAGGCCAGGGGCGCGGAGGCGCCCCGCCCGCCGCCTGAGGGCGAACCTAGAGCGCGATGACATTAGGTCGGCGCACGGGGTGCGCCGACCTAATGTCTGAATCGCACTCTAATTTATTGATTTAGAGGCGGATTCAGCTATCAGGTTGGATCGCCTCGCGATTCAACCTGATAGCATCCGGCTCTAATACGCCGGCGGCGGGAAGGCCGCCAGCCCGCCCCACACCAGGGCGGCGAAGGCGGCCAGGATGGCCAGCGCCCACAGCGGATTGACGAAGCGGATGCCGGCGATGCCGCTGGGCACCCGCTTGCGCCCGGTCACCATGGCCGAGACCATGTCGTCCTTCTTGGCGAAGCGGTAGAAGGCCACCGCCGCCAGATGCAGCCCGACAAGCACCAGCAGCAGCTTGAAGCCGAGGTGGTGAAGGCCGGTCATGGCCTTCACCGTCGCCGCCGTGACCAGGTGGGCGAGCGGCCCCTCGGTCAGGATGTCGTCGCTGGCGAACAGGCCGGTCGCCGCCTGGGCCAGCAGCAGCAGCAGCATGGCCACCACGTTGAGCCCGCCCAGGGGATTGTGGCCGACCGAACGCACCGCCCCGGTCCGTGCCGCCCGGACATAGGCCAGAATGTCGGCCGGCCGGCGCAGGAAGTGGGGGAAACGGCTGGTCTCGCTGCCCATCAGGCCCCATGCCAGGCGGAACAGCACCAGCACCAGCACCGCCGGCCCCAGCACCAGATGCCAGCCCAGCGCCCCGGTCTGGCCGGTCACCGCCAGCGCCACCACCAGCGCCACCAGCAGCCAGTGGAACACCCGGGTGGGGATATCCCAGACCTTGACCAGGGTGGTGTCGGGTTGGCGCATGGGGGCCTCCTGCCGTGACGTCCTGCGCCGATTCTCATAGCGCCGGGGCGGTTGGTCAAGGCAATGCCGCATGGGGTTGCCCGGTCGCCCGCGAGTCGTTAGGGTAGGCTTCCGTTGTCAGCGCCGCTTGGGCTGTCCCTTGACCCGTCCGTTCCTCGTCTCCATGGTCGGTTTCGTGGCCGCGGCCGTTGCCGTGGTGCTGGCGCTGTCGCTGGAGCGCGACGACACCCGCAGCTATCCCCCGCCGCCGGCGTCGCTGCCGCCGGCCGCCCAGCCGGCGAATCCGGGGAGCACCGGCCCGGCGCCGGGCTTCGACGTGGTCCGCATCGGCGAGAAGGGCGATGCGGTCATCGCCGGCCACGCCATGCCCAAGGCCGAAATGGTGATCCGCGACGGCGAGCGCTTGCTGGGCCGCACCGTCGCCGACGGCCGCGGCGAATGGGTGTTCGTCCCCGAACTGCCGATGGCTCCCGGACCGCACCATCTCGGGCTGGTCGCCATCAATCCCACCGGCGCCACCGTCGCCGCCGCCAATCCGGTGATCCTGGTGGTCCCCGAGGCGGGCTCGGAACCCGCCTATGCCGTCAAGCCGCTGGCCGAGGGCGGTGCCCGCCTGCTGTCGGGGGCCAGCGTCGGCGAGGGCGGGCTGTCCATCGACATCCTCGATCGCGAGACCAAGGGCCGCATCTTCATCGGCGGCCGTGCCCCGGCCGGCGGCGCCGTTCAGGTCTACGGCGACAATCGCTTCCTCGGGCGCGCCGTCGCCGACGAGGAGGGCACCTGGCGGGTCCGTCCCAAGGCGGTGGCGCCGGCGACCCGCGCCCTGCGCGCCGACCTGGTGGACGAGCGCGGCCGCGTCAAGGCCCGCGTCGAAGCCCCCTACGAGGCCGAGGTGGAAACCGCCGCCGGCACCGCCCCGATGGCCGTCACCGGCGGCAACGTGGTGCTGCGCATCGGACGCAAGCTGGGAGACGGTGACTCCGGCACCACCGTCATCTACAAGGCCGGCGGCCAGAAGCGCGATCCCGCCCCGGTGCTGCCCGGTCAGGTCACCCAACCCGCAGCGAAGTGACGGCCCTTTCCGTGATCAGGAGGGGCCCCTGATGGGGAGGGGATGGTTCAGGCGCCCACCGAGCGGCGATGCCATTCCGGGCGCAGGGCGCCGCCCTCGGCCTCGCCGGCCAGCGGCGGGCTGACGAACACGGCGATGAGGTCGAGATAGGGCGTGGCACGCGCCAGGAAGGTGGCGACCGCCGAGAACAGGTGGGTGGCGGTCACCGGGCGGACCACCGTGATGTCGCCGCCCAGCAGGATGCGACCGGCCGGGGTAAGGCGGAAGCACGCTCCCAACGCGTCGTTGGCCGACACCATGATCTGGCCCAGGCCCGAGCGGGCGGCCGGCGATTCGGCGGTGAAGGGCATCGGCCCGACATCGGCGACCAGCTTCGCATGGCTGGCCTCGCCCTCTTCCTGGTAGCGCACGGCGACGTGGATGCCGCGATAGACGAAGTCGAACTTGGAGACGCCGCCGGCATCGAGCGGCAGCGTTTCCATGCTTTCCAGGTCCATGGGCAGGCAGATGCCGCCGATGACGACGTGCTTGGGAACAGACATCCGGGAACCATCAGCAAACCAAGTGTGACACTACCATGCCGCGGGCGGCGATAAAACCGCGAACGCCGGAACGAAACCGAGGTATTAACGTAGCGGTCGGCGCCCGCTATGATGCGCCGCTTTCGCCAGAACGAGGCCACCCCGTGCAGGTTCAGGAAATCTCCATCGCCCGTTACATCTGGACGCCCATCCACCGCGAGGGTTGGCCGTTCGTCGCTTTGTTCGCCCTCGGCGCCCTGCTGCTCGGCCTGGTCTGGGAGCCGCTGGGCTGGCTGGGCCTGCTGGCGACGCTGTGGTGCCTTTATTTCTTCCGCAATCCCGACCGCGTCACCGCGACCCGCGACGGGCTGGTCATCAGCCCCGCAGACGGCGTGGTGTGCATGCTGGGCCAGGCGGTGCCGCCGGCCGAGCTGGACATGGGCACCGAGCCGCGCCTGCGCATCTCGGTGTTCATGAGCGTGTTCGACGTGCACGTCAACCGCGTCCCCATCGACGGCCGCGTCGCCCGCCTGGCCTATCGCCCCGGCAAGTTCCTCAACGCGGCGCTGGACAAGGCCAGCGACGACAACGAGCGGATGGCGGTGCGCCTCGACCTGGCCGATGGCCGCCAGGTCGCCTTCGTCCAGATCGCCGGGCTGGTGGCGCGGCGCATCAAGTGCGACCTGAGCGAGAACCAGGAGGTGCGGGCCGGCGAGCGCTTCGGGCTGATCCGTTTCGGCAGCCGCGTCGATGTCTACCTGCCCGACGGCGTGGCGTCGCAGGTGGTCTGCGGCCAGCGCTGCATCGCCGGCGAGACCGTGCTGGCCGACATCGCCTCGGCCGAGCCCGCCCGCTCCGGGGACGTGCGCTGATGTTCAAGCCCAGGCCCGGCCGCCCCCGCCGCCGCCGCATCATCCGCCCGCCGCGGATTCCGGGGCTGTCCATCAATCGCCTGATCCCCAACATCCTGACCCTGCTGGCCCTGTGCGCCGGGCTCACCTCCATCCGCTTCGGCCTGCACGAGAAGTGGGAGCACGCGGTGCTGGCGATCATCCTGGCGGCGGTGCTGGACGGACTGGACGGCCGGGTGGCGCGGCTGCTGCAGGGCACCTCGAAATTCGGCGCCGAGCTGGATTCGCTGTCCGACTTCGTCTGCTTCGGGGTCGCCCCGGCGGTTCTGCTCTACCTGTGGACCATGCAGGGGGCCGGCGGGCTGGGCTGGGCCCTGGTGCTGCTGTACACGGTGTGCTGCGCCCTCAGGCTCGCCCGCTTCAACACCATGCTGGGCCAGCCCGACCTGCCGCCCTATGCCTACAATTTCTTCACCGGCGTGCCGGCCCCGGCGGCGGCCGGCCTGACGCTGCTGCCCATGGTCGCCAGCTTCGAGTTCGGCACCGGCTTCTTCGACCGGCCGGCGGTGGTGGCGGTGGTCCTCACCGGCGTCTCGCTGCTGATGGTCAGCACCATCCCCACCTTCTCGTTCAAGAAGGTGCGGGTGCCCAATACCTGGGTACTGCCCATGCTGCTGGTGGTCGGCCTGACGGCCGCCTTCCTGGTCACCGAACCGTGGCTGACCCTGGCGGTGGTCGGCGTCGCCTATATCGCGCTGATTCCGGTGGCGGTGCGCGCCTTCCGGCGCCTGCGCGGCCAGGCCGAAAGCGCCGCCGAACCGCCGCCGGAGGGTGGGGCCGATCCCGGGGTGGTGTAGCGCCGCCGCCACAGCGTGAAACATACTACCCCGCCCGATGGCCGGCTGCCTTCCGCTTTCGCGGCGGCGGCACTATATTTCGGCCCATGAGAACCCTGGTCGCCGTCGCCCTCCTGCTTGCCGCCGCCGCGCCCGCCTTTGCCGGCGAGCCCGGGCGGTCGCGTCTGGTGGCCGGCGGCATCGATCCGCTGGATACCGCCGGCGGGACGCGCGCCGAGCTGCTGACCGCCGGGCCGTTCAGTTTCGGCGCCCAGTCCGATGCGACCGCGGGGCACATGGCCTTGGGCGGCTTCGTCGCCTATGCGGTCCAGGACACCCTGTCGCTGTCGTCGTCGCTGATGTCGGCGCCGTCGGGCCAGGCCTATACCGCTTCGGCGGACATTGTCGCCGCCTACAGCGGCGGCCTGCTGGGCCTGGACGGCACCACGGCGCTGCGGCTGGGCTATGACTGGGCGACGACGGGCGGCACCTTCAGTCCCAACCTGCAGCATTCCGTGTTGGGCGATGCCGGCTATCACCCTGCCGCCGGCGACCTGTCGCTGTCGCTGTCCTTCACCCACCCGGTGACCCCCTCGCTCAGCCTGGGCGGCTTCGCTGCCGCCAGCCGGGCCGAATACGAGTCCGGCGCGGGCGAATCCGACTTCCGCCTGGGGGCGGGGTTGGGGGTCCGGTTCTAATTTATTGATTTAGAGGCGGATTCAGCTATCAGGTTGGATCGCCTCGCGATTCAACCTGATAGCATCCGGCTCTAGAAACTCAAGGCGCCGCCGGCTGGGGGCCGTGGTCGTCGGCGATGCCGGCGGCCAGGCGGTCCTGCTGGCGCGAGCACCTGACCCGCTGCGAGTCCGAGCGCAGCTGGCCGCAGGCGGCCATGATGTCCTGGCCGCGCGACTTGCGGATGGGGGCGGAATAGCCGGCATCCTGCAGGATGTCCGAGAAGGCCCGGATGGTCTTGGCGTCGGAGCAGTCGTAAGGCGCGCCCGGCCACGGATTGAACGGGATCAGGTTGAACTTGGCCGGCAGCCCCTTGATTAGGCGAAGCAGCTGGCGGGCATCGGCGGCGGAATCGTTGACCCCCTTCAGCATCACGTACTCGAAGGTGATGCGGCGGGCGTTGGAGGCGCCGGGATAGGCGCGGCAGGCGGCCATCAGCTCGGCCAGCGGATATTTCTTGTTGATGGGCATGATGCGGTCACGCACCTCGTCGGTGACCGCGTGCAGCGAAATGGCGAGGTTGACCCCCAGCTCCTCGCCGCAGCGGGCCATCATCGGCACCACCCCGGAGGTCGACAGGGTGATGCGGCGCTTCGACACGCCGATACCGTCGCCATCCATGACGATCTTCAGGGCGGTGGCGACGTTGTCGAAATTGTACAGCGGCTCGCCCATGCCCATCACCACCACGTTGGACAGCCGCCGCACCGAATCGTCGGGCGTCGGCCATTCGCCATAGGCGTCGCGGGCGACCAGGAACTGGCCGACGATCTCGGCGGCAGAGAGGTTGCGCACCAGCAGCTGGGTGCCGGTGTGGCAGAAGCGGCAGGTCAAGGTGCAGCCGACCTGGGTGCTGATGCAGACGGCGCCGCGCTCCTCGTCCTCGTCGGGGATGTAGACGGTCTCGGCCTCGTTGCCGTCGGCGAATTTCAGCAGCCATTTGCGGGTGGTGTCGGCCGAGACCAGATCGCGCTCGACCACCGGGCGGTACACCACATAGCGTTCCGCCAGCTTGCCCTGCATGATCTTGGAGATCGAGGTCATGCGGGCGAAGTCGGTCTCGCCCCGGTTGTACAGCCAGTGCCACAGCTGCTTGGCGCGGAACGGCTTCTCGCCGATGGCGGCCATCTCGGCCTCCAGCTCGGTGCGCGACAGCCCGATCAGGTTGGTGCGCCCGGTAAGATTTGTGCGAGTGTCTTCGGTCATGGCGGGAACATAGGAGGTCCGGCCGGTCGGGTGCAAGGGGAGTGGTGTCGGGTACCGATCCGTCCGTCCCCAGGACCGTCGTTCCCGCACAGGCGGGAACCCAGGAGTCGCGGGCAAGCCGGCGGTGCACCCCTGGGTCCCCGCTTTCGCGGGGACGACGTCGGGCCTATTCTTCGGCCGGGCCTATTCCTCGACCGCGTTGCCGTCCATGTCGCCGGGGCCGGCGGCCAGGGCCTCGGCCACCAGGCCCGCATTGCCGCGGATGGCGCCCTCGATCTCGGCGGCCATGGCCGGGTTGTCGCGCAGGTACTGCTTGGCGTTCTCGCGGCCCTGGCCGATGCGGGTCGAGTTGTACGAGAACCAGGCTCCCGACTTCTCCACCACGTTGGCCTTGACGCCGAGGTCGATGAGCTCGCCCGACTTGGAGACGCCCTCGCCGTACATGATGTCGAAATCGACCACCTTGAACGGCGGCGCCAGCTTGTTCTTGACCACCTTGACCCGGGTCTGGTTGCCGACCACCTCGTCGCGGTCCTTGATGGCGCCGACGCGGCGGATCTCCATGCGCACCGAGGCGTAGAACTTGAGCGCGTTGCCGCCGGTGGTGGTTTCCGGGTTGCCGAACATGACGCCGATCTTCATGCGGATCTGATTGATGAAGATGACGATGCAGTTGGACTTGGAGACCGAGCCGGTGAGCTTGCGCAGCGCCTGGCTCATCAGCCGGGCGTGCAGGCCCATGTGGTTGTCGCCCATCTCGCCTTCCAGCTCGGCGCGCGGCACCAAAGCGGCGACCGAATCGACCACCAGCACGTCGATGGCGCCCGAGCGCACCAGGGTGTCGGAGATCTCGAGGGCCTGCTCGCCGGCATCGGGCTGGCTGAGCAGGAGGTCGTCGAGATTGACCCCCAGCTTGCGGGCGTAGATGGGGTCGAGGGCGTGCTCGGCATCCACGAAGGCGCAGGTGCCGCCCTTCTTCTGGGCCTCGGCGATGACGTGCAGGGCCAGGGTGGTCTTGCCCGAGCTTTCCGGCCCGTAGATCTCGATGATGCGGCCCTTGGGCAGGCCGCCGATGCCGAGGGCCACGTCGAGCCCGAGCGAGCCGGTGGAGATCACCTCGGTCTCCACATGCTCCTTGCTGCCCATCTTCATGATGGAGCCCTTGCCGAACGCCCGCTCGATCTGGCTGACGGCGGCTTCCAGTGCCTTCTGTCTATCCATGGTGTCCTTGTCCACGAGACGCAACGCAGCCTGCGACATGGCCGTTCCCCTTCATGTATCCCGTCGCGCCCGGCGGCGCAATCTGGTTCGTGCGACCAAGAGTACACACTTCGTTCCAGAACGCAACAGGAATGTTCACGTATGTTCCGCTAGAGTTCGCATGCGGTTCGCAATCTGGGTGGCCAGGCTGTGCGTTTGCGCCGCGTTGTCATCGGCGCAATACAGCACATAGTCCATCATCGGCAGCGGCGGCAGGCCGGGCATGGTGAAAGCGAATGGTGTTTTTGGCTGTACAAAAACACCAATAGGTGGTATGTCAGTGATTTACTGATTTGAAACAGGTCTACTGGTGCCCCATGTCACACAACAGAAGATCGACGTTGAATGACGTAGTTGCATACGTCAAGAGTGAGCATGAGAGATGGAAGCGTCAGGTTGGTCCTGACGACCAATACGCCGGGGACACCACGATTGGCATTAGTGACGTATTGGAAGCACATTTTCTGCTGGCCGAATTTTTTGCAAAAACGGGGGAGGGTCTCGGCGGACTAGGCCCAAAAAATATTGACCTTCTTCACTCTGCCCTTAGCCGGCAATTTGTTGAATTCGGCGGAAAGCCAAAGTGGACAAGCCGCATTCACGTGTGCGCAACATTAATGCTTGGCCTCATCAAGAATCATCCTTTTCATGACGCAAATAAAAGGACCGCATTTCTCGTGTCCATTCTGCATCTTCAGAAAATCGGTAGAACACCAACGGTTTCACACGAGACCTATGAGGATTTTGCGGTCGATATAGCGAATAACAACTTGAGGCGATATACCACCAAAGACGCCGGGAATACAGATGAAGGAGTAGACGTTATTGCAAAATTTTTGCGGCGCCATACGCGAGAAATAGACCTTTCCATGAAGCTTATTACATATAGGGAGTTAGATCAAATATTACACAAACACGGAATGCGCCTAGAAAATCCAAAGCACAACAGAATCGATCTCGTCAGATACCTTGATGCGTTGTCCGGTAAAGAAATTTCACCCACACGCATTGCGCATATTGGATATCACGGGGCCTCTCGGCAGGTTAGTCGCAAGGACATACACATAGTTAGAAATGCTGCTAAGCTTGACCCGGAAAATGGCTACGACTCTCAAGCATTTTTCTCCGGCTACGAAAGTCCTCTTGCGCTTATTAACAAATACAGAGAACCACTTAGACGCTTGGCCTTTCGTTGAGCCCTACCCGCCCGTCACCAGCTTGACCGCGCCGGCCAGCTGCTTCAGCGAGAACGGCTTGGGCAGGAAGTGGATGCCGGAATCGGGGTCGATGCCGTTCCTGGCGACGTCCTCGGAATAGCCCGAGATCAGGATCACCTTGATGGCCGGGCGTTCCATGCGCACCAGCTTGGCCAGGGTGACGCCGTCCATGCCGGGCATCACCACGTCGGAGATCAGCACGTCGATATGGTCGTCGCCGCGCAGCACGTCGAGGGCCTGCTCGCCGGAGCGCGCCTCGATGACGCGGTAGCCCTTGTTCCTGAGGGCGCGGCCGGCGAACAGGCGCACCGCGTCCTCGTCCTCCACCAGCAGGATGGTGCCCGAGCCGGTGAGGTCGGCGCCGGCCTGTTCGGCGGGGTCGGCGGCCGCCGGCTTGCGCGGTTCCTCGGCGGCCGGCTCGGCTTCCATGCGCGGCAGGTAGATGGAGAAGGCGGCGCCCTGTCCCAGCTCGCTTTCCACCACCACGAAGCCGTCGGTCTGGCGCACGATGCCGTAGACGGTGGACAGGCCCAGCCCGGTTCCGGCGCCCACCTCCTTGGTCGAGAAGAAGGGCTCGAAGATGCGGCCCAGATTCTCCTTGGGGATGCCGGTGCCGGTGTCGCTGACCTCGATCAGCACGTAGTCGCCGGCGGGCATCAGCTCGGGGCCGCGCTGCACCGGCTGATCGACGGTGACGGCGCCGGTGCGGATGGTGAGGATGCCGCCGCCCGGCATGGCGTCGCGGGCATTGACCGCCAGGTTGATGATGACCTGGTCGAACTGGCCGGGATCGACGCGGACCAGCCCCAGCTGGCGGCCGTGCACCATGCGCAGCTCGATGGTCTCGCCCAGCAGGCGCCGCAGCAGGTTGTTGAGCTCGGCCAGGGCGTCGGTGACGTTCAGCAGCCGGGGCTGCAGCGCCTGGCGGCGCGAGAAGGCCAGCAGCTGGCGTACCAGGGCGGCGGCGCGGTTGGCGTTCTGCTTGATCTGCATGATGTCGGCGAAGCTGGGATCGCCGGCGCCGTGGCGCTGCAGCAGCAGGTCGCAGAAGCCGATCATGGCGGTGAGCAGGTTGTTGAAGTCGTGCGCCACCCCGCCGGCCAGCTGGCCCATGGCCTGCATCTTCTGCGACTGGGCGAACTGGACCTCCAGGTTGCGCTGCTCGGTGGCGTCGATGAAATGGATGATCAGGCCCGAGATGGCACCGTCCTCGTGGGTCGGGCTGACGAACAACTGGGCGATCAGCTCGCGCCGGCCCTTCAGGCGGACCTCCAGGTGGGTGCCGGTGACCGATCCCGACAGCACCTTGGCCAGCTGGTCGGCCGAGGCGGCGCGCTGGTCCTCGGCGATCAGGTCGGTGAGCGGGCGGCCGACCATGCCGTCGTGGTCGATGCCCATCATCGCCTGGAAGGCCAGGTTGCAGGTGCCGATGGCGCCGTCCGGCTCGATCAGCGCGATGCCCACGGGGGCGTCGTCGAACAGCCAGCGGAAGCGCCGCTCGGCGGCCCTGAGCGCGCGTTCCCACTGGTGCTCGGGGACCATGTCGCGGACCACCACCGAGCGGGTGCGGATCTCGCCGCCCTCGTCGAACACCGAATGGGCGACCAGCGCCTGGAACACCTCGCCGCCGCGGCCCATCAGGCGCAACTCGGTGCGTTCCTCCTCGGGGTCGGGGATGCGGCCCAGCACGTCCTCGAGGCTCTGGCCGATCAACTCGGAGGGGGTGCCGCCCAGCCATTCCGCCAGGCGGTAGTTGACGCTGCGGATGATGCCGTCGGAATCGGCGGAATAGCAGCCCACCGGCAGGTAATCGATGAAATCGGCCAGCCATTCGTTCTCGCGCCGCAGGGTCTCCTCGATGGCGCGCCGCGCCGACACGTCCTCGGCGAACCAGGCGACCGCGCCGCGGCCGGCCGGGCGGACCTCGAGGGCGTACCATTCGCGGCCGCCGCCCGGACCCGGCAGCGCCACCTCGGTGCGCCGCACCGCCCCAACCACCGCGGCTGCGGCCAGGCGCTCCAGCTCGGACAGCACGTGATCGTCGCCGGCGGCGCGATCCATCAGCGGCGCCAGCGGGTCGGCGGCGGCGCCCAGCAGGCGGCGGGCGGCGGCGTTGCGGAACAGCTCGGCGCCGTCCTCGCCGGCCAGCACGCAGGCGCGGGTCTCGGAATCGAGGGCGCCGCCCAGGCGGTCGGCGATCGCCGCGGCGGCCTCGGCGCGGGCCATGCGGCGGGCGGTGACGACGATTGCGGCAAGGGTGGTGGCGGCCGCCGCGGCAACCGGCAGCAGCAGCGGCCCGCCCTGGGCGAGCGCCAGCCCCGACAATGCCGCCGCGCTTGCCCCCAAGGCCAGGGCCAGCGGGCCGATCGGTCCGTCAGTTCGCAAGTTTGCCCTTCAATCGCATGACGTAGCCGATGATCTCGGCCACCGCCTTGTAGTGCTCCGGCGGGACTTCCTGGTCAAGCTCGACCGTGGCATAGAGGGCGCGGGCCAGCGGCGGGTTCTCGACCACCGGAACGTCGTTCTCGTTGGCGATCTCGCGAATGCGCTTGGCCACCAGGTCGACGCCCTTGGCCACCAGCACCGGCGCGCTCATGGAGTCCTGGTCGTATTTCAGCGCCACCGCGAAGTGGGTCGGGTTGGTCACCACCACGTCCGCCGCCGGCACCGCCGCCATCATGCGCTTCCGGGCCCGCGACATGCGCAGCGAGCGCAGGCGCGCCTTGATGTGGGGGTCGCCTTCCTGCTGCTTGTGCTCGTCCTTGACCTCCTGCTTGGACATCTTGAGCTTTTCCTTCCACCGCCAATGGACGAACAGGTAATCGGCGAAGGTCAGCACGGTCATCATCAGCACGGTGATGAAGATCAGCTGGTAGGTGCGGTCGTGGACGTACTGCAGGATGATGACCAGGTCGAGCTGGGGCAGGTTCTCGAATTCCTTGAGGTCGCTCCAGAACATCAGCATCAGGACGGTGCCCAGCATGGTGATCTTGACCATCGCCTTGATGAACTCGACCAGCTGGGCTGCCGACACCACGCGCTTGATGCCCTGCAGCGGCGACATCTTGGTGAGGTCCGGCATGACCTTCTTGGGCACCCACAGGAAGCCCTTGTACTGGATGATCGGCGCCGCCAGGCCGAACACCAGCACCACCGCCAATGGCATGGCCAGCACCAGCCCCAGCCCGAGGACCACGTCCAGCAGCAGGCCCCGGATCGAATCCGGTGTCACCTCCAGCACATGGGGCTGTTCGATGTAGCGGTAGAGCAGGCGTTGAACATCCGTGGCCATTCCCGGCGCCATCAGGCCGACCACCACCAGCGCCGCCAGCAGCGACGCCAGCGCCTTGGCCTCGGTGGACTGGGCCAGATTGCCCTCGTTGCGGGCGTCGGTCAGGCGTTTGCCTGTCGGTTCTTCTGATTTGTCGCCGTCGTCGTCGGCCATCGGCTATCTCGGCACCAGATAGGGCACCAGGCCGTCCTCGAACCACCGCATGAACAGCAGCATCATCAGCGGCAGGGTCACCATCAGCATGCCCAGGCCGGCCATCACCTGCAGCGGCAGCACCACGAAGAACACCTGGATCTGGGGCGCCATGCGCGACATCAGCCCCAGCGCCGCGTAGAAGATCAGGCCGAAGGCCAGCAGCGGTGCCGAGATCTTGATGGCGAAGCCGAAGGCGGCCGACAGCAGATGCGACAGCGTCTCGGTCATGTCGCCCAGCGGCGGGGTCTCGCCCGGCCCCAGCAGCGCGTAGGTATCGACCATCGCCCGCAGCATCAGGTGGTGCAGATCGGACGCCAGGATCACCACGATGGCAACGGTGTTGAGGAAGGCGGTCAGGGTCGAACTCTGCTGTTCGGCCACCGCGTCGAACGAGAAGGCGTTGGTCAGGCCGATCTGGAAGCCGATGAAGGTGCCGGCCACGTGCATGACGCTGATCAGCATCTGCACCAGAATGCCCAGGAAGGCGCCCACCGTCACCTCGCCCACCACCAGCAGCAGCAGCGCCGCCTGGGAGCGTGGCAGGGGCGGCAAGGCGGGTCCGATCACCGGCAGCAGCAGCAGCGACACCGCCAGCGCCAGCAACAGGCGGAAACGGGTGTTGATCACCTGGCTGCCGAAACCCGGCATCACCATCAGCGCCGCGCCGACCCGGGTGAAGATCAGCATGAGCCGGTAGACGTCGAGGGTCAGGATCTCGTTGAGCACGGCGGACCGCCTAGCCGGTGCTGCCGGCGATCACCCGGTCCAGCATGGACTTCCAGAATTCGTTCATCTCGTTCAGCATGAACGGCAGGAACAGCACCAGAGATCCGAACACCAGCAGCACCTTCGGCACGAAGGTCAGGGTCATTTCCTGGATCTGGGTGATGGTCTGCAGGATCGAGATGGCAAGGCCCACCGCCAGGCCGGTCAGCAGGGGCGGGGCCGCCACCACCACCATGGTGAGGATGCCTTCCCTGGCGATGTCGATGAGTTCGGCCTCGGTCATGGCGCCCGGTACCTTTGGGAATGGCGGCCCGGGCCGCCGGGGGCGATGTCGATGAGTTCCGCCTCGGTCATGGCGCCGCCGTCAGATCGGCATGCGCATGATTTCGTTGTAGGCGTTGATGACCTTGTCGCGCACCGTCACCACGGTCTCCAGGGTCATCTCGGCATTGGTCACCGCCGCCACCACCTCGCGGATGTCGGCCTTGCCGGCGATGGCCGCCGCCGACTGGGCCTCGGCCTCCTTGACGGTGCCGATGGCGACCTTGGCGGCATCCTTCAGCACCGCGGCGAAATCCGAGCCGGGGACGGGCGCCGGGGCGTCGCGGGCCTCCATGCCGTTGGCCAGCGGCTTGGCGAAGGCGGCATAGGCGTTGAGGGCGTCGGAAATGCGGTTCATCGGGGGCGGTCCTTACCAGGCGGCGCTTCAGCGCAGCATTTCGATGGTACGCGACATCATGGCGCGCGACGAGGTGATGACGGCCATGTTGGCCTCATAGCTGCGCTGCGCCTCGCGCAAATCCATCATCTCGATCAGCGGGTTGACGTTGGGGGCGAGGACGTAGCCGTCGCGGTCGGCGGCGGGGTGGTTGGGCTCGTAGCGGCGCAGGAATTCCGAGCGGTCGGGGCCGACCTTGGCCACCTTCACGGTCTCCAGGCCGGTGGCGCGGTCGAGTTCGGACTTGAAGGTGACCACCTTGCGGCGGTAGGGCGAGCCGTCGGGGGTCTGGGCCAGCGAATCGACGTTGGCCAGGTTCTCGGAGATGACGCGCAGGCGCTCGCTCTGCGCCTTCATGGCGGCGATGGCGATTTTCGAGCTCTTCCGCAATTCGTCCATGACCGCCCCCTATCAGTTCTTTCCGAGCGCCGTGCGCAGCAGCTTGAACTGCTTCTGGAACAGGCCGGCGGCGATTTCGTACGAGGATTTCGCCTCGCCGATCTTGACCATCTGCTCCTCGACCACCACGGCGTTGCCGTCGGGCGAGGATTCATAGGTCTTCCGGCTCCTAACCACATTCATCGGGTCCTTGACGACCGGGACGATGTGCTTGTCGTTGGTGGCAGCGACGCCGACCGGCTGGATGGTCTGGTTCAGCGCGTCCTTGAAATTGAACGGCTTGAGATCGCTGGGGGCGAATTTGGGGGTGTTGGCGTTGGCGATGTTCTCGGACAGCACTTCCTGGCGCCGGGCGACCCAGTCCATGCGGCTCCTGGCCAGCGAGACCACACTCAGCTTGTCGTACATGTTGCCGGTCCTCGTCTTCCGGACCCGACCCGCCGGCGGCGGGGCTTGCCCATGGAATCGATAGTGCTCTTTTTGCGTTTAAGAAAGAATGAATCGGTTCAGGCACTTGCCGTTTAACCGTTCCTTAAGCGCGGAGGCCGAAGAGTCAGGCCGGCGCATGGCGCCAGAAGAACACAACCAGCATCGGATGCCGGTCTTATGGGCGAAGGCCGGGACCTCTGGAATGAGCGGGCCGAGGGCGAAGGCGCCGCTCCGCCGCGCCCCGGCAGGGCGGTGGCGGTGGCGCTGTCCTTCGATCCGGCCGAGGATGACGCGCCGCGGGTGGTCGCTTCCGGGCGGGGCGCCCTGGCCGAGCAGATTCTCGAACTCGCCTTCGCCACCGGCGTGAAGGTGCGCACCGATCCCGACCTCGCCCAGGTGCTGGCGGCGGTCGAGGTCGATACCCTGATACCCCTGGAGGCCTTCGCCGCCGTGGCCGAGATCCTTGCCTACGTCTACCGCGCCAACGCCGCCGGTCCGGCGGCCGCCGAGGGCGCATGAGCGCGGTCCTGGTCGCCGAGGAGCTGGAGAAGGCGGCCTCGATGGTCACCGCGGCGCGGCGCCTGCTGGCCACCGGCACCATGGTCGACCTGTCCGCCCTCGAGGGCCGGGTGCGCCTGATCTGCGAGACCCTGGCGGCGATGGAGCGCGAGGAGGGGCAGGCCCTGCTGCCGGTCATGGAACGCCTGATCGCGGACCTCGACCGTCTGGCCGCCGCCATCACCGAGCGCATGGATCCGCCGCCGCCCGATACCGCCCCGGCGCCCGATGCCGCGCCGGCGGCAGGCTAAGCCATGGACGCCTCGACCTATATCCGCTTCGTCGCCTCGCTGGCCCTGGTGGTCGGACTGATGCTGCTGGTCGCCTGGGCGGTGCGCCGCTTCGGGCTGGCCGGCCTGGCCCAGCGCCCCCACGGTGCCCGCCGCCGCCTGCAGGTGCTCGAAAGCGCACCGGTGGACGCCCGGCGCCGGCTGGTCCTGGTGCGTCGCGACGGCACCGAGCATCTGCTGCTGGTGGGCGGCGGCAACGACCTGGTGGTCGAAGGGAACATCGCGGCCGCGGCCGCGGAACCGGAGGTGGGGGAATGAACAGGCACAGGCTGGCCTTGGCCATGGGACTGGCGGCGGGGTTCGCCGTGGCGGGAATGGCGCTGGCCTTCCCGGCCGCCGCGCAGCAGCTGTCCATCGATTTCGGCGGCGGCAGCGGCAATCCCAACAGCACCACGCTGCGGGTGGTCCAGCTGGTGGCGCTCACCACCATCCTGTCGGTGGCGCCGTCGATCCTGGTGATGGTCACCTCGTTCACCCGCATCGTCATCGTGCTGGGCTTCCTGCGCCAGGCGCTGGGCACCATGCAGAGCCCGCCCAACATGGTGCTGGTGTCGCTGGCTCTGTTCCTCACCGCCTTCATCATGGCGCCGACCCTGGAGCAGTCGTGGACCCAGGGCGTCCAGCCCTATGTCGATGGCGAGCTGGAGGAGACCGAGGCCTTCGCGCGCACGGTCAAACCGATCCATGCCTTCATGACCCGCCACGTGCGCGAGCAGGACGTGCGCCTGTTCCTCGACCTGTCGCGCTCGGCCGTCCCGGACAAGGCCGAGGACGTGCCGCTCAAGGCCCTGGTGCCGGCCTTCATGATCAGCGAGCTGCGCCGCGCCTTCGAGATCGGCTTCCTGATCTTCCTGCCGTTCATCGTCATCGACATGGTGGTGGCCTCGGTGCTGATGAGCATGGGCATGATGATGATCCCGCCGGCGATGATCGCGCTGCCCTTCAAGCTGATCTTCTTCGTGCTGGTCGACGGCTGGTACATGGTGGTCGGCTCGCTGGTGCAGAGTTTCGGCGGGGCGTAGCGCGCCGCCTCCCGCTTTCATGGGGCAGCCATACTCTCCGCGCACGCCGTCCGCCTTCCTCCGTGTGTTATAATGTTGCCTGAAACGGGCGGAATGGTCCGCCCGTGTTGGCCGTTACCGCAAACAGGGGCCTGCATCGCAAGGAGGCTGCCATGGCCGAAAGGATGCCCCGGCATTCGCCCGATCCCGGCTCGGCCCCCGCTTCGCGGACTCATCATCCGCTGATGGCTCTGCGCGACGAGGTCGACCGGCTTTTCGACAGCTTCTTCCCCGCCGCCTTCGGGCGGACCCTGCTGGGTCTCGATCCCTGGCGCGCTCCGTCGTTGCGTGCGCTGGGCGGCGTCTATCCCAGCATCGACGTCAAGGAGACCGCCGACCGCTACGAGATCGCGGCCGAGTTGCCCGGGCTGGAGGAGAAGGACGTCAACGTCACCATCAGGAACGGCGTGCTCTCCATCGCCGGCGAGAAGCGCCACGAGCACGAGGAGGAAGCGGAGGGGCTGCAGGTGCGCGAGCGCACTTTCGGCTCGTTCGCACGCACCTTCCGCCTGCCCGAGAACGCCAATCCCGACGGCATCGCCGCCGAATTCGCCAAGGGCGTGCTGACCGTGACCGTGCCCAAGGCCGAGGACGCGGCCGGCAAGGAACGCAAGGTCGAGGTCAAGGGCCATTAGAAGCGTTGGCCGGACCCACCCCCCCCGTCCGGGCAGTCATCGCCCCCCCAATGCCGACCGTCCGGACGGCCCCCCTTCCCGCATCGCGGGGAGGGGGGTTTCTTTTCGCCCGCTTTCCCCCGCAGCCACCCATAAGGGCGTTGAATTTCCCCGTCCGAGGCGCCATCCTTTCTCCCCAATCAATGCGCAACAGGGGAACGTCCGATGTCCGTCGAAGCCATCCTGAAGTCCAAGGGACGCAACGTCTTCACCATCCGCCCCGAGCACACGGTGTCCGAGGCTGCGGCGTTGATGTCGGCCAAGCGGGTCGGCGTGACCGTGGTGTGCGACGCCAAGAGCCGCATCATGGGCGTGGTGTCCGAGCGCGACGTGGTCAAGGGCCTGGCGCAGTACGGCAAGGGCGTGCTCGAGATGCCGGTGCGCAACATCATGACCAGCCCGGTGGTGACCTGCGCCCCCGGCGACTCGGTCAAGAAGGTCATGGAAGTGATGACCGAACGCCGCATCCGCCACCTGCCGGTGGTCGAGGGCGATGAACTGCTGGGCATGGTCTCCATCGGCGACGCGGTGAACTTCCGCCTGCACGAGGCCCAGATGGAAACCGCGGTGCTGCGCGACTTCGCCGCCACCCGCTAAGGCACTTCCGGCATCAATGGAACTGCCAGGTCCCGCCGGCCGCCTGGGGCGCGCCGGCGGTGCCGTTTTCACGATGGATTCCAGGCCGCCGCCGCCCCATCTCGAGTTCACAAGGACAGCCGGATCGCGCGGCGTTCCGTGGAGTGAGTGCCATGGGGTAGGGTATTCCCACCACCCCGTTGAGGGGTGGCGTCCAGGGCGCGTCGGTGCTATTCGACGGCGACCGAAGGGGGAATCATGACCGCCGTTGACGACAAGGACCTGCGGGCGCGGGTGAAGCTGCTCGGCCAACTGCTTGGCGACGTCCTGGCCAGCCAGGAGCGGGCCGAGGTGCTGGACACCGTCGAGACCCTGCGCAAGGGCTTCATCGACCTGCGCGAGAAGGAGGACCCGGCGCTCAGGGACGAGCTGATGGCGCTGATCAACCGGCTCGACCCCGACATCCTGTCGCATGTGGTGCGCGCCTTCTCGGTCTATTTCCTGCTGGCCAACATCGCCGAGGAGGAATGGGCCCATCTCGCCCGGCGCCGCCAGGTCCGCCGCGGCGAGCGGCTGTGGACCGGCTCGTTCGACGATACCCTGCGCGGGCTGAAGGCCGAGGGCGTCGGCGCGGCGCAGCTGCGCGAGCTGCTGGCGGCGCTGAGCTTCCAGCCGGTATTCACCGCCCATCCCACCGAGGCCAAGCGCCGTACCGTGCTGGAGGCGCAGCGGCGCATCTATGCCGAGGCCCAGCGTCTCGACGATCCGGTCCTGGGCGAGCTCGAGCGCGCCGAGATCGAGCGCCGCCTGCGCACCCAGATCCAGATCCTGTGGAAGACCGACGAGGTGCGGGTCAACAAGCCGCAGGTGGTGGACGAGGTCAAGAACGGCCTGTTCTATTTCCGCGAGACCCTGTTCGACACCGTGCCGCGGGTGAACCGCAACCTGGAGCGGGCCATCGACCGCATCTTTGCCGACGAGGGCGGGGCGGCGGCCATCCCGGTGCCGCGCATCGTGCGCTTCGGCTCGTGGATCGGCGGCGACCGCGACGGCAACCCTTACGTCACCCACCGCGTCACCCGCCAGGCGGTGCTGCTGCACACCCGCGAGATCCTGCGCGAATACCGCCGCCGCCTGCTCGAACTGGCCTATGTGCTGACCCAGTCCTCGACGCTGGTGACGCCGTCGCCGGACTTCGCCGCCAGCCTGGCCGCCGATGCCGGGCTGTTCGCCGCCGCCCATCCCGACCAGGCCCACCGCTACGACACCGAGCCCTACCGGCTGAAGGTTCACGTCATGCGCCACCGGCTGGGCGACCTGCTGGAGCGGGCCGAGGCGCTGCTGGCCGGCCAGCCCGATCCCGGGCGCCGCTCGGGCTATGCCGACGAGGCGGCGTTCCTGGCCGACCTGCAGCTGATGACCGATTCGCTGGCCAGCCACGGCGATGCCGACATCGCCGAAGGCGAGCTGAAGGACCTGATGGTGCTGGCCCGCACCTTCGGCTTCCACCTCGCCCATCTCGACATCCGCCAGGAATCGACCCGCCATACCGAGGCGGTGATCGAGCTGTTCTCCAAGGCCCCCAACCTGCCCGACTACCGCGAGCTGACCGAGGCGCAGCGGCTGGAAACCCTCGATTTCCTGCTGTCGCACGGCGGCACGCCGCTGCTTTATGCCGAGGACCTGACCGAAGAGACCGCCGAGGTGCTGTCGGTGCTGCGCAGCATGGTCGAGATGCGCCACGAGGTCAGCGCCCAGGCCTTCGGCGCCTACGTCATCTCCATGACCCACCATGCCAGCCACGTGCTGGAAGTGCTGTTCCTGGCCAGCTTCGCCGGTCTGTGCGGACGCCGGCGCGACGGCAGCTGGCACTGCGACCTGGTGGTGGCGCCGCTGTTCGAGACCATCGACGACCTCGCCCGCATCGAGCCGGTGCTGGACGACCTGCTGAAGGTGCCCGCCTACCGCGCCCTGCTGGCCGCCTCGGGCAATGTCCAGGAGGTGATGCTGGGCTATTCCGACAGCTGCAAGGACGGCGGCATCCTGGCCTCGTCGTGGGGGCTGTACAAGGCGCAGCGCTCCATCGCCCGCCTGACCGGGCGGCACGGCGTCGGCAGCCGCGTGTTCCACGGCCGCGGCGGCAGCATCGGCCGCGGCGGCGGACCGACCCACGACGCCATCCTGGCCCAGCCGCCGGGCACGGTGAACGGCGACATCAAGTTCACCGAGCAGGGCGAGGTGCTGTCGGCCAAGTACGCCCATGCCGACACCGCCGTCTACGAGCTGACCATGGGCATCACCGGGCTGCTGAAGGCCAGCCGCTGCCTGGCGGTGGCCTGCACGCCCGATCCGCCGGAATTCGTCGCCGCCATGGACGACCTCGCCCGCGCCGGCGAGGCCGCCTACCGCGAGCTGACCGAGCGGGTGCCGGGCTTCATGGACTACTTCTACCAGGGCACGCCGATCACCGAGATCGCCCTGCTGAACATCGGCTCGCGCCCCTCGCACCGGGCCAAGGGCGACCGCTCCAAATATTCCGTGCGCGCCATCCCGTGGGTGTTCGCCTGGGCGCTGTCGCGCCACACCATCCCCGCCTGGTACGGCATCGGCACCGCGCTGGAGCGCTGGCAGGACGGCCGCCCCGACCGCCAGGCGGCGCTGCGCCGGATGATGCGGGACTGGCCGTTCTTCCGCGCCCTGATGTCCAACAGCGAGATGGCGCTGTCCAAGGCCGAGCTGTCCATCGCCCGCGAATACGCCGATCTGGTCACCGACCAGACCGTCGCCGCCGACATCCACGGCCGCGTCGCCGCCGAATGCCGCCGCACCGCCGCCCAGATGCTGGCGGTGGCGGAGGCCTCGGAACTGCTGGAGGGCAGCCCGCAACTGGCCCTTTCGCTGGCCCGCCGCAACCCCTATCTCGACCCCATCAACCACATCCAGATGGCCGCCCTGAAACGCGTCCGCGCCGCCCCCGAGGAGTCCGAGGAGCGCATCCGCTGGCTGACCCCGCTGCTGCGCTCGATCAACGCCCTGGCGACCGGGTTGAGGAATACGGGGTAGGGGGCCGCCGGGCCGACGGTCACCCCCGCATTCGCCGCAACGCCTCGCGGGCGCGGGTGCGGTGGTCGTCGGTGATGTGGGGGCGGACGGCGCGCACTGCCGCCACCAGGACCGCCAGATCGTCGCCGTAGCCCAGCCCGGCGATGACGTCGGGGACCAGGTCGAAGGGCAGCACGAAATAGGCGACGGCGCCCAGCAGGATGGCCTTCGCCGTGGTCGGGGTCGCCGGGTCGCGGGCGGTGAACCACACCGCCACCACCTCGTCGAGGAAGGGCACCCGGCCGATGACCGACCTGACCTTGCTCCAGAACGTCGCCTCGGTGCGGGTGTCCATGATCCCCGCCATGTGGGGGACGGGGCGGCCGGTTCAAGAAGAAATCAGTTGCCGCGCAGGTCGGCGGCGAGCTGGCGGGCGCGGTTGAGCTGGCGGCCGTTCATGGTCTTGGCCAGGGCGTCGCGCGCTTCCTCGGCGGGCTTCAGGCCCTGGGCGGCGGCGAGGTCGTAATTGACCCAGGCCCGCACCGGGTCCCTGGCGACGAAGCCCTGGCCCTTGGCGGCGAGATCGGCCACCTCCATCAGGGCCGGGGCGTGGCCGCGCCAGGCGGCGGCCAGCAGCCAGCCCAGGCCGGCCTGCATGTCGAAGGGCAGGTCGACTCCGCCCAGATAGGCCATGCCGAGGGTGTAGCGCGCCTCGGCGTGGCCCTGGCGGGCGGCATCGGTGAGCCAGCGCTCGCCCTCGATCATGCCGGGCCGCAGCAGGTCGGGGAAGCGGTCGCCGCCGGCGGCCTCCAGCGCCTCCTGCCGGGACCAGTACAGGCGGTCGCGTTCGGCGTTGGACTTCTCGCGTTCGGGGTCGCCGTAGACCAGGCGCCAGGCGCCGGGCTCGGCCAGCAGCATGCGGCCCAGGCGGTACTTGGCCTCGGCATCGCCGCCATAGGCGCCCTCCAGGTACCAGCGCCGCGCCTTGGCCAGGTCGCGGCGGCTGTCGTCGCCGCCCTCGTAGAAGCTGCCAAGGGCAAGCACGGCCCGCCCGTCGCCGGCCAGGGCGGCGGCCTCGACCCAGGCCAGACCGGGTCCGATGGATTGCGCCTTGCCGGTGACGAACAGCTCGACGAACCGGGTGCGGGCATCCTCGTCGCCCAATTCTCCGGCGCGCTGCCACCAGCGCGCGGCCTCGATGGCATCCTTGGCCCTCTCGGCCCCCTTGGCCAGTTCGATGGCCGCCGCGGCGACGCCGTTGGCGGCCGCCTGGCTCAGCCACGAATCGGCCTGCAGCGGATCCTTCTTCATGCCCTTGCCGTCGCGGTAAGCCAGGCCCAGCCGGAACTGCGCCTGGGCATCGCCCTGGGCCGCGGCCTGCGCCAGCGACGGCTTGGCCGGGGCGCGCTTGGCCACCTGCTCGCTGCGATCGGCCGGACTCTTCGTCGTCACCGGCTTGTTGGTCTGCGCCAGGCCCGGTCCCGCCATCAGACAGGAGAGCAGGGCGGCGGCGGCGGCGATCCTCATTTTCGGGGTGCTTTCAGGTGGCGTGAACGGGGCGCATGATTCCACAGCCCGCGGCCCGCTGTAAATTCCATTGGTGACGCTCACACGGCGATGCACGAGGGCGGCAGGTGGATGGTCACGGTGGTGCCGCGGCCGGGGCTGCTGTCGATGGCGAGGCGGCCGCCGTGCAACTGCACCAAAGCGTGAGCGATGGGCAGTCCCAGCCCGGTGCCCTGGTAGCGCCGCGACAGGCTGCTGTCGACCTGGCCGAAGGGGGCCAGGGCGGTGGCGATGTCGGCCGCCGCCATGCCGATGCCGCTGTCGGCCACCATCACGGCGGCGCCGCCCTCCGGGGTCTTGCACATGGACAGGCGCACCGTGCCGCCCTCGGGGGTGAACTTGACCGCGTTGGACAGAATGTTGAGCAGGATCTGCTTGAAGCGGCGGGCATCGACCAGCAGCAGCGGCGGCGCCCCGTCCAGATCGACGTCGAGGCGCTGGCGCTTTTCGCGGGCCTGCGGGCCGAGCAGCGCCGTCACCGCGCGGACCACATCGGCGGCGGGAGTCGGTTCCGGGTACAGGGCCAGCTTGCCCGCTTCCACCGCCGAGACGTCGAGCACGTCGTTGATCAGGGCCAGCAGGTGGGTGCCGGCGGAATGGATGTCGGCGATGTAGTCGTTGCAGGACAGGTCGCAATCGGATCTCAGGTAGCCGTCCTTCAGCCCTTCCGAGAACCCGATGATGGCGTTCAGCGGCGTGCGGAACTCGTGACTGACCATGGCCAGGAAGGACGACTTGGCGCGGTTGGCGAGATCGGCCTGGACCAGGGCGTTCAGCGTCGCCTCGCGCTCGCGCTCGGCCTCGTTGATGCGGGCCAGGCCCCACAGGGTGGCCAGCACCAGTCCGGCCAGCACCGCTGCACTGAAGGCGGCGATCATCGCCGCCCGCTGCCGCCAGGGGGCGAGCACCTCGCTGCGCTCGGACACCGACGTCACCACCAGCGGCCAGCCCCGGACGCTGCGATAGGCGCCCATGCGGGTGTGGCCGTCGATGGGCGAGACCGCCTCGAACACCCCGTCCGGGCTGTTCGGCAGCAGGTCGGTGAACACCACGTGGCCGGCGCCGCTGGGCGGGGTGTCGCCGGGCCAGTTGCCCAGGCGGCGGGCGACCACCGTGCCGTCGGGCTTGTAGATGGCCATGTTGGCCTGGGTGTCGAGGCCCAGGCGGGCATACATGGCGGCGAAGTAGTCGGTGGTGGTCACCGCAACCAGGACGCCGCGGAAGGTTCCCTGGGAATCCGTGATGCGTCGGCTGACGGAAAAGTACCAGGTGCCTGACAGGCGACCGCGGGTCATGCCGTTGACGTAAAGCGGTTCGCCCGCCGCATGGGCCTTGAAAAACGGGCGGTCGGCCACCGATACCGTGGCATTGGGGAGGTTCTGGGTGGTGTGCAGCAGGTTGCCGTGCTCATCAATCACCCAGAACGCAAAGATGCTGTCGACGCTGGCGATCCATTTGGCGAACGCCGCCCTGGCCTCGGCGGTGATCTCGACCCGCTTGCCCACCAGCAGGGCCGCCCGGACGTCGTCGAGGGCGGCCCGGTTGATGTCGAAGGTGCGCCGGGCGTGCTCCTCCACCATCTGCACCAGGGCGACGCCGTCGCGCTGGGATTCGGCGATGGTGGAGCGGTAGTCGTGGCGCACGATCAGCGCGGCCGCCAACAGGACGACGACGCCGAACAGCGCCGCCGTCAGCAGCAGAAGACGCCGTCCCGTCAGTATCCTTGCCATGCCCCGTCCCCGAAACCGCGGTCGCGAGGATAATACGGGCGGCGGTGGCGGAGAATACGGTTTGTATCAGCCCCTGATGGCGTCCTCGACGGCATGGGCCAGGCGGACGTCGCGCTGGGTGACGCCGCCGGCATCGTGGGTCGACAGGGTGATCTCGACCCGGTTGTAGACGTTGCTCCATTCGGGATGGTGGTCCATCCGCTCGGCCGCCAGCGCCACCCGCGTCATGAACCCGAACGCCTCGGAAAAATTGCGGAAGGTGAAGCGCTTGCAGATGGCGTCGCGGTCCTCGCACTCGCCCCAGCCGGGCAGGCCCAGCATGGCGGTGGAACGGTCGGCGCCGGTCAGGATGTCGGCCATGATGCTCTCCTCGGGGATCGCCCGTTCAGGAATCAATGGGCGCCCTTCACGCCTGCTTCAAGGCGGGGTAAGGTGGGCTATGCCGCGCGTCATCCCGCCCCATACCACGCCGCCCTCTCTTGCCGACTTCGAGACGCTGTCACAGGCGGCCTTCGCCGAGATCCCCGACGAATTGCGGGTCTACGCCGCCGACGTGGTGATCCGGGTCGATGACTTCCCCGACGAGGAGGTCGAGCACGAGATGGGCCTGGAAAGCCCGTTCGACCTGCTGGGCCTCTACCGCGGAGTTGCCATGCCGCATCAGAGCTTCGGCGAGACGGTGCCGCGCGCCGACGTCGACATGATCTTCCTCTATCGCCGTCCCATCCTCGATTATTGGTGCGAGACCGGCGAAGACTTGACGAGCCTCATCAAACACGTCCTGATTCACGAGATCGGCCATCACTTCGGCTTCAGCGACGAGGACATGGCGCGCATCGAGGACGAAGCCTGACGGTCGCACCTACAGTCGGAGCCCCCCCGCCGTGACCATGCCTGCCGTCCCCGCCCTGCCTCCGGACCAGCTCTACCGGTCCTGCGACCCCGAGACCCTGCCCTTCGTCACCACCGCCGACCTGCCCGACACCGAAGGCCCGGTGGGCCAGGACCGCGCCGTCGAATCCATCCGGTTCGCCATCGGCATGCGCCACCGCGGCTTCAACCTGTTCGCCCTGGGTCCCGAGGGCACCGGCCGGCGCTCGCTGGTGATGCAGTTCCTGGGGCAGGCGGCGGCCGGGCAGCTGGTTCCCGACGACTGGGTCTACGTCAACAACTTCGCCGTCAGCCACCGCGCCCGGGCGCTGCGCTTGCCGGCCGGCCGGGCCGCCGGGCTGAAGAAGGACATGGACCGGCTGGTCGAGGAGCTGGGCTCGGCCCTGCCTGCCGCCTTCGAGGCCGAGGAATACCGCAACCGCAAGCAGGCCCTTGAGGAATCGCTGAAGGAGCGGCAGGAGCAGGAATTCTCGGCGGTCAGCCGCGAGGCCGGCGAGAAGAGCGTCGCCCTGCTGCGTACCCCGGTGGGGCTGGCCCTGGCCCCCATGCGCGACGGCGAGGTGCTGTCGCCCGACGATTTCAAGCAACTGCCCGAGGCCGAGCAGGCCCGCTTCAAGGCCGACATGGAGGCGTTGCAGGAAAAGCTGGAAGCCACCCTGAAGCAGGTGCCGCACTGGGAGCGCGAGACCCGCGCCCGCATCCGCGAACTGGACCAGGAGGTGGTCTCCTTCGCCGTCAGCCACCTGATGGAGGAACTGCAGGACCGCTACGCCGACCTGGCCGAGGTGGTCGAGCACCTGGCCGCGGTGGCCGCCGACATCGCCGACAACGTCGGCGACTTCCTCGGCGACGGCGACGACGATCGCGCCCGCCTCAAGCGGCGCGAGGGCAGCGAGGGCGGCATCCGCCGCTACCGGGTCAACGTGCTGGTGGACAATTCCGGCCTGGCCGGCGCGCCGGTGGTGTTCGAGGACCACCCGACCCAGCCCAACCTGATCGGCCGGGTCGAGCATTTCGCCCATTTCGGCGCCCTCATCACCGATTTCAACCTGATCAAGGCCGGCAGCCTGCACAAGGCCAATGGCGGCTATCTGGTGATGGACGCCCGCAAGCTGCTGATGAACCCGTTCGCCTGGGAGGACCTGAAGCGGGCGCTGAAATCGCGCGAGGTCCGCATCGAGAGCCCGGGCCAGAGCATGGGCCTGATGAGCACGGTGACGCTGGAGCCGGCGCCCATCCCGGTGGACGTCAAGGTGGTGCTGATCGGCGACCCGATGCTCTATTACCTGCTGTCCCATCACGACCCCGAATTCGCCGAGCTGTTCAAGGTCGCCGCCGACTTCGACTGGCGCATGGAGCGCACCGACGCCACCATGCTGGGCATCGCCCGCTCCATCGCCACCCTGGTCCGCAAGGAATCGCTGAAGCCGGTGGACCGCTCGGGCGTCGCCCGCGTCATCGAGCAGGCGTCCCGCGACGTCGAGGATTCCGGCAAGCTGTCCACCCACATGGGAAGCCTGGCCGATCTGGTGCGCGAGGCCGATTACTGGGCCGGCCGCGACGGCGCCGGGGTGATCTCCGCCGCCCACGTCCAGCAGGCCGTCGAGGCCGCCATCTACCGCCAGGACCGGGTGCGCGAGAACGTCCAGGAGGAAATCCGCCACGGCACCGTCCACATCGCCACCGAAGGCGAGACGGTGGGCCAGATCAACGGGCTGGCGGTGCTGCAGCTGGGACGCTTCTCGTTCGGGCGGCCGAGCCGCATCACCGCCCGGGTCCATGCCGGCAAGGGCGATGTCATCGACATCGAGCGCGAGGTCGACCTGGGCGGGCCGTTGCACGGCAAGGGGGTGCTGATCCTGTCGGCGTTCCTGGCCGCCCGCTTCGGCGCCGAGATGCCGCTGTCGCTGTCGGCCAGCCTGGTGTTCGAGCAGTCCTACGGCGGCGTCGACGGTGATTCCGCATCCTCGACCGAGCTCTACGTCCTGCTGTCGGCGCTGGGCGAGGTGCCGCTGCGCCAGGGCCTGGCGGTCACCGGCTCGGTCGATCAATTCGGCCGCGTCCAGGCCATCGGCGGCGTCAACGAGAAGATCGAGGGCTTCTTCGACCTGTGCGTGGCGCGCGGCCTCGACGGCACCCAGGGGGTGCTGATCCCGGCCGCCAACGTGCGTCACCTGATGCTGCGCCGCGATGTGCTCGAGGCCTGCCGCCAGGGCCGTTTCGCCATCTACCCCATCGAGACCGTGGACCAGGGCATCGAGCTGCTGACCGGGCTGCCGGCCGGCATCGCCGATGCCAAGGGCGAATTCCCGGCGCAGACCGTCAACCGCAAGGTCCAGGCCCGCCTGGCCGCCTATGCCCGCCGCGCCGAGGAGCACGCCCGGCGGGCCGAATCGGCGCGCGACCGGCGGGGGCCGCCATGAGCGACGGCGGCTTCCGCCGCATCGTCGCCGCCGTCGATGCCAGCCCGCTGTCGCTGGCGGCGGCGGCCACGGCCTGCAGCCTGGCGGTGCGTTTCGGTGCCGAGATCGAGGGGCTGTTCGTCGAGGACCGCAACGTCGCCCGCCTGGCCTCGCACCCCTATGTCCACACCGTCTCGTTCATCGCCGCCCGGCGCCAGGCCGGCGGCGACGCCCTGATCGGCAAGGCGATGGAACTGCAGGCCATGGCGGCGCGCCGCGCCATGGATGCCGCGCTGGCCGTGGCCGGCGCCCGCGGCGGCTTCCATGTCCGCCGCGGTCTGGTCGAGGCCGAACTGGTGGCGGCCTCGCACGGCGCCGATCTGGTCTGCCTGGGCTGGTCGGGGCGGGCCGAGCCGGGCGCGCGGCCGCGTCTGGGCTCGGTCGCCCGCGCTTTGGCCGGGGGCGTCGCGGGCGCGGTGCTGGTGATGCAGAGGACCGCGCCGGGGGGCGGCCCGGTGACCCTGCTGTGGGACGACTCGGCGGCGGCCGAACGGGCGCTGGCGGTGGCGGTCCGGCTGGCCGGCGACGGCATCGTCGATCTGATGGTGCCGGCGCCCGACGCCATCGCCGGCGCCGCCCTGGCGGTGCGCGCGGTGGGGCTGGCAGAGGGGCTCGGCGCCCAGGCCCGCATCCGCGCCGCGGGGCGGCTGGCGCGGCTGCTGGCGGTGGTGGCCGGCGACGGCATCCTGGTGGCGCCTGCCGGCACCGGGATGCCGCTGGACGACCTGCCCTGCTCGGTCCTGCTGGTCCGCTGATCACATCGGGACGCACAGAGCTGTTGCCGGAATGCCACAGTCATGGCAATCCAACGACATCTGGCGTGTCGCCGCTTGAGGGGCGCCCCATCCTGGGGTAGAACCGGTCCAAAGACCTCGATCCAGATGTCAGGGAAAGGCCCATCCATGCGCACCATGAAGACCCTCATCGCCGCCGGCCTGCTGGCTGCCGCCGTGCCCGCCACCGCCGATGCCCAGTGGTACATGGGCCTCGATGCCGGCACCAACTACATGCAGGACCCGGGTGTCACCGGCACCGATTCCGACTGGGGCTGGCTCGGCCTCGGCCAGGTCGGCTACAGCTTCGGCGCCCCCAAGGTGGAGTTCGAGCTGGGCTACCGCGCCAACGACAACATCGACTCGCTGACCACCATGGTCAACGTGCTGTATGACTTCATGCCGACCTCCAAGTGGCACCCGATGGTCGGTGCCGGTATCGGCTGGGCGTTCCTGGACGGCGACTTCGCCGGCACCAACGCCAAGAACTCGGACAACGCCTTCGCCTATCAGGGCATCCTCGGCCTGGGCTATGACATCAGCAACAACTTCATGCTGAAGACCCAGTACCGCTACCTGGGCACCACCGACACCGATGTCGGCACCTCGACCCAGAAGGCCGATTACGACAACCACGCCATCACCGTCGGCTTCACCTACAAGTTCGCCAAGCCGACCCCGGCCCCGGCCCCGGCTCCGGCCCCGGTCGCCGCCCCGGCCCCGGCCCCGGCTCCGGTGGCCAAGCCGGCCCCGGCCATGCAGAAGCAGTTCCTGGTGTTCTTCGACTTCAACAAGGCCGACATCACCCCCGAGGCCGCCAAGGTCATCACCCAGGCCGTCGCCGCCGCCAAGGCCGGCAACGCCGCCAAGATCGACCTCACCGGCCACGCCGACCGCTCCGGTTCGGACAAGTACAACATGGCCCTGTCCATGAAGCGCGGCAACGCGGTCAAGGACGCCATGATCAAGCAGGGCATCCCGGCCAACCAGATCGCCGTGGTCGCCAAGGGCGAGAGCGTCCCGCTGGTCGCCACCCCGGACGGTGTGCGCGAGCCGCAGAACCGCCGCGTCGAGATCGTCCTGCCCTAACCGGCACGCCGTTCCAACGGAAAACCCCCCGGCGCGAGCCGGGGGGTTTTTTGTCGTCTGCGGTCGGCGCTTGAGTGTGCGGCTTCACCCCACCCCAACCCCTCCCCATCAAGGGGAGGGGGGATGACTCCCTCCCCCCTTGCGGGGGAGGGTTGGGGTGGGGGGCGAACCGCGCCGGTGCCTGAGTGTGCGGCTTCACCCCACCCCCGACCCCTCCCCATCAAGGGGAGGGGAGTGACTGGGGAACTCAGCCCTTGGCGTCGGCCTTCTTCGCCGCCGGCTTGGCCTTCGGCTTGGCGGCCGGCGCGGCGGCGGCGGTGGCGGCGCTGGCCTGGCGGATGGCCGGGGCGCGGCAGGCCGGGGTCTCGGGCTGGTCCATGGTGGTCGAGGCGAAGTGCTCCAGCTCGCCGGGCTTCAGCGCCGACAGCCGCTCGAACAGCGGCACATGCTGCTCGCAATAATTCTCGACCAGATGGGCGCGCTGGGATTCGTCGTTGGCCATGGAGGTCATGGCCCGGTCCATGTTGGTGCCGGAGCGGGCGTAATGGGCCTTCAGCACCTTGGCGTTGTCGCTCAGTGCGCCGCCGAAGCGGTTGACGTAGGCGGCATACTTGCCGGGCAGGCTGGGGTCGTCGACGCGGCAGTTGAGCGAGGCGACCTGCAGCTGGATGTGCAGCTGGCGCACCTGCAGGGCCCGCACCTCCGGCGGGTTGGCGCAGCGTGCCTGGGCGGCGACCGGAGCGGCTGCGGCAAGGGCGAGGAATGCCATTGCGGCGGTGGCGGGCACTCTGCGCACGGGGACCTCGCATCGAAGGGGGCATCGGTGAACGCAGTTTGGACAAGCGGCCCGGCGAAATCAACATTTGCCGTGCTGGGCAGCGGATTTCCCTGACCCCCCCGAATTCGCGCGGGCCTTCCCCCGGTGGCGCACATCCCGTTGAGAGACTGCACGCCCGCCCCAACCGGCGGCATATGTCCCCTGGCAGTGCCTCGACCTCCGGCCCGCGACCTTCGCGGTCCGTCCACCGTCCCCGCCGCCGGGAGAGCCGATGCGACACCTGGATACCGACACTCTGCAACGCCTCCGGGTGTGGTCCGGGGAGCATTCCTTTCCCCGCGGCGGGGACGATGGCGGAGGCCGCCGGCGGCGCCGGCGCCTGCGCCGGGTGCTGCTGGTGGGCGACCGCGAGCGGGCGTTCGGGGCGCTGTCCCTGGTCGCCGGCGACCATCGCAGCGCGCTTCCGGTGGGCATCTGCCTCGACCGCGAGGCGCCGGCCCGCCCCGTCCTGGGCGGCTTCGTCGCCGGCCTGGAGGACGCCGCCCGCATGGTGCGCGAGCAGCGGGTCGAGGAGGTGGTGCTGACCCTGCCGTGGTCCGATGCCGACCGGCTGGAGGCCTGCCTGGCGGTGCTGCGGCCGCTGGCCGTCGACGTCCATCTGATGCCCGAGTTCCCCGCCCCCTACCTGGCCGGGCACGGCTTCGCGCTGCTGGGCGACGTCCCGGTGGCGCGGCTGCGGGCGCGGCCGCTGAAGGGCTGGCGGGCACTGGCCAAGGCGGCCGAGGACCGGCTGCTGGGGGCGTTGCTGGTGCTGCTGCTGGCGCCGTTGATGGCGGTCATCGCCCTGGCGGTGAAGCTGGACAGCCCCGGCCCGGTGCTGTTCCGCCAGAGCCGCACCGGCTTCGACAACCAGGCCTTCACCTGCCTGAAGTTCCGTTCCATGCACGTGCGCCCGCCGGAAGCCATGCCGAAGCAGGCCACCCGCCACGACCCCCGCGTCACCCGGGTCGGCCGGGTGCTGCGGCGCACCTCGCTGGACGAGCTGCCGCAGTTGTTCAACGTGGTCGGCGGCAGCATGTCGCTGGTCGGGCCGCGCCCCCACGCGCTGGCCCATAACGACCATTATTCCCGGCTGGTGGACGATTACCTGTGCCGCCACCGCATGAAGCCCGGCATCACCGGCTGGGCCCAGGTCAACGGCCATCGCGGCGAGACCGCCACGGTGGAGTCCATGCGCCAGCGGGTGGCCTGCGACCTTTGGTACATCGACCATTGGAGCCCCGGCCTGGACCTGGCGATCCTGTTCAGGACGCCGCTGGCCTGCCTCAAGGGCACCAACGCCTACTGAGGGAGGGATCCATGAGCGCGCGCGGCCTCGCCCATCTCCTGTTCCGCCGACGCCGGCTCATGGCGGCGGCGATGACGCTGTCCCTGGCGCTGGGCGGCGCGGCGGCGCTGCTGCTGCCCGAACGCTGGCGGGCCGAGGCGGTGCTGCTGGCCGAACCCGGCCGCGCCGGGGCGGTGGCCGCCGCCCTGGCGGCGCGCGGGCCGGGGCCGTCGCTGTCGGTGGCGGTGGACGAGCCGGCGGCGGTGGTGCGGCTGGCGCTGTCGGCCGCCTCGCCGGCGGCCGCCGAGGCGGCGCTGGCCGCCCTGGTCGCCGGACTGAGCGATGACCGCGGCGGCGACACCGCCTCGCGCCTGGAAACCCTGCGCCGGCAGCAGCACCTGGCCGCCGAGGCCGCCGCCGCCGGGCGCGAGGCGGCGGTCCTGGCCGACACCCTGCAGGTGCTGCGGGCGCGCCTGGCCAAGACGCCGCCGACCATCGCGCTGGCCAGCCGGGTCGAACGGCCCGAGGCGGCCGGGGAGGCGGAGAAGCGCCTGTTCGAATTGCAGGCCCGCGAGGCCGAGCTGCTGGGCAATTACCGCGAGGACAGCGCGTTCGTGCGCAACGTGCGCGAGGAGCGCGGCCGCGTCGAGGCGCTGATCGCCGGCCTCGCCCAGCCGGTCGCCGGCTCGGTGACCAGCGGCCCCAATCCGGTGCACCAGCAGCTGGAAGGCGAGGTGGTGCGGACCGAAACGGCGCTGGCGCGGGCATCGGCGCGCGAGCGCGACGCCAAACGCCTGCTGGCCGCGGCCGGACCCGTCCTCGACCCGGCGGCGCTGGCGGCGGACGCGGAGCGCCAGAGCGCCCCCTCGGCCGGCGCCGTCGCCGTGCTGCAGCCGGCCAGGGCAGCGGCGCAGCCGGGCCTGAGCCAGGGTGCCGTCATGGGCTGGGCCGCCGCCGCCGGGACCGTTCTCGCCCTGGCCGCCGCCGGGCTGGCCCAGGCCCTGTCCTCCCGCTTCGCCACCCCGGCCGAGGTCGAACGCCGCCTCGGCCTGGTCGTCCTCACCTCCCTCCCGCGCGAAGGGTGACGCCATGTACAAGGAATTCTTCAACCTCTCCGCCGAGCCGTTCCGCATCACCCCCGATCCGGGCTTCCTCTACCTCACCGACCAGCACAAGGAGGCGCTGGCCGCCATCATCTACGGCATCGCCAAGCGCAAGGGCTTCATCTGCATCACCGGCGAGGTCGGGGTGGGCAAGACCACCATCCTGCGCTCGTACCTGGACAGCGTCGACGAGCCCGGCCTCAGGTTCGTCTACGTCTTCAACCCCAACGTTTCGTTCCAGGCCTTGCTGCGCCACATCTTCAAGGAGATCGGCCACGATTATCCCGGCGACGACATCGCCAGCATGGTCGACTCCCTGCGCGGCTGGCTGATGGAGCGGCACCGCAAGCGCGAGACCCTGGTGCTGCTGATCGACGAGGCGCAGAACATGCCCATCGGCACGCTGGAATCCCTGCGCATGCTGTCCAACCTGGAAACCGCCACCGAAAAGCTGGTGCAGATCGTCCTGGTCGGCCAGCCCGAGCTGGAACAGCTGCTGGGCGAGCGCCAGTTGCGCCAGCTGGAATCGCGCATCGCCGTACGCACCCGGCTGGGGCCGCTGTCGCGCAAGGATGCGGCCGCCTATGTCCGCCACCGGGTGAAGTGCGTCGCCCTCGACGACCGGCCGGCGTTCTCGGACGCCGCCGTGACCGAGATCGTCCGCCACGCCGATGGCATCCCGCGGCGCATCAACGTGCTGGCCGACAACGCGCTGATGACCGCCTTCGGCCGCAAGCTGCGCCCGGTGCCGGTCAAGGTGGTGCGCGAGGTGGTGGTCGATCTGCGCCTGAAGGAGGGCGGGCGCCGCCGCCGCCTGCGGCCGTGGTCGTGGCGCTGGCTGACGGCGGCCGGCGCGGCCACCGCGGCGGTGGCGGCGGTGGCGGTGCTGCTGCCCGATCCGCCGGCGCTGCCGCCGGCCAAGGTGGTGGTGCATCTGCCGAAGCCGGATTCGGAGCAGCTGCCGAAGCCGGAGTCGGTGCAACTGACGGCGCCGCTGCCGCCGCTGGCGGCGCCCATCTCCGTCGGAATGCCGGCCGCCGCAACCCTGCCCGACATTTCCGACGCACCCGACACGCCGCGCCGCACCGTGCGCATCGTCGCCCCCGGCGACACCCTGGCCGGCCTCAGCCAGCAGGTCTACGGCCGCTACGACGGTACCCTGCTCGACCTGGTCAAGCGCCACAACCCGGCCATCGTCGATGTCGACCGCATCCAGGTCGGCCAGATGATCGAATTCCCGGCCAAGCCATGACCGGTCTCTACGACGCCATCGCCACCGCCCGCGCCCTGGTCCCGGCGGCGGCCGGCCTGCCCGCCGAGGCGGCGCTGGGGGCGTGCCGGGGCATCGGCGACCTGCCCATCCTGCGGCTGTGGCAGGCCGTCGAAAGCGGTCTCAAGGACCGGCCGCGGCGGGTGGTGCAACTGACCGCCTGCGCCGCCGGCGAGGCCGACCCGGCGGTGGCGGTGCGGCTGGGACGGCTGGCCGGGCGGGTGATGGGGGGCGGGGTGCTGGTGCTCAACGCCGTCGACAGCGAGACCCGGGTCGAGGAGGGCGGACGGCTGGCCTTCGGGCCGCTGCCGGGGCGCGGCGGCGACGCCCGCGCCCTCGATTCGGCGCTGCTCGGGCGCTACTGGGACCGGTTGTCCGAACGGGCCGGGCTGATCATCCTCGACACGCCGCCGGTGCTGGCCTCGCCGCTGGCCCTGGGGCTGGCGCCCAGCGCCGATGGGGTGATCCTGCTGATCGAGGCCGAGCGCACCCGCGAAGCCGTGGCCGCCGCCGCCCGCGACGCCCTGGTGCGCGGCGGCGCCAACCTGCTGGGGGCGGTGTTGACCAAGCGCCGCTTCCACGTGCCGAAGCGGCTCTACGAGATGCTGTAGGCGACCCGCGGCCCGACGCCGTCGCCCTCGGCAAGGTCGCCCAGCCCCAGCGCGGCGCACCATTCCAGCAGCAGCAGCAACGACCACACGGCGCGGGTGCGGTCGTGGCGGCGGCGCTGGCGCTCCAGCAGGGCGGCGATCGCCGCGGCCGACAGCACCCCGCTTTCGATCAGCGGCGCGTGCCGCGCCAGCGTCTCCAGCCGTGCCCCCAGCGGCCCGGCCAGCCAGCGGTCGAGCGGCAGTGCCGGGACGGCGTCGGGCGCCAGGCCGGCGAACACCCGTCGGGCCAGGGTTCCGCCGGCGCGGCCGGCGCGGTGGCGCCACGGCACCGCCAGTGTATAGGACAGCAGGGATTCGTCGAGGAAAGGCGTCGAGACGGCAAGGCCATGGCGGCCGGCGGCGGCCTCGGCGGCGGGGGCGGCGGCGTCGGCCAGGCGCCAGCGCAAATCCTGCCAGGCGGCTCCGGCGCGGCGGTCGCCGGCCAGCCAGGCCGGCGGCGTCGGCGGCCCCCAGGGCGGCGACCCGAGCCGGCCGCGGCCACCATCGGCGAGCAGGCCGGCCCATCCCTCGGCGGCGAAGGGCGATCCCACCACCGGAGCGCCGGCCGTCATTTCCCGGGCCAGCAGGCGCCACAGCCAGGACAGCCCCGGCACCGGCGCGGTGGCGGCGGGAAAGCTGGCCTCGACGCCGCAATCGTCGAAAACCCGGGCCAGTTTCGCCCGGCCGGCGGCCTGGGCGGCCAGCCAGGTGCCCAGGGCCTCGGGGCCGGCGGTCGGCTCGGACAGGGCGGCGGCCAAAACGGGCACCGCCTCGACGCTGCAATCGCCGTCGCAGGCCGCCTCGATCAGGTCACACCGGCTGGCCGCGGCCCAGCGCCGCAGCGTGCCGGCGGCGCCGCTGCAGCTCTCGGCGGCCACCGGCGCCACCGTCACCGTGGCGCGGCCACTGAGGCGCCCCATCAGGGCCGCCATCGCCGCCGCCGCCGGGCGTCCCGACAGCAGCGCGCCGGCGCCGTCGCCGCCCAGCCGGTCGGCGACGCTGCATTCCAGCAGCGTGCGCGCGGTCGCGGCATGGCGCTCGAAGCCGAGGTTGCGGGCGACCAGCAGCAGCCGTTCGTCGGGGCCGGGCTGGGCCCAGCGCCGCGGCGGCGACACCGCGCCGCCCTCGACCACCAGCATCTCGCCGGCCCCCAGCTTAGCGATCCCGGCCACCGGTGTGAGTGGCGCCGGCACCACGCCGTGGGCCAGCAGCATGGCCAGCCCGGCCGGGTCGAGGCGGCGCGGCAGGCCGAGATGGTCGAGCAGCGGCGCCAGGGAAGAGGCAAAGGCAAGGCGGCCGCGGTCGCGGGCGATGAACAGCGGCTTGCGCCCCAGCTTGTCGCGGGCCAGCAGCAGCAGGCCGCGGCGGTCGTCCCACAGCGCCAGGGCGAACGGCCCCTGCAGGTGGCTCAGGCAGTCGGCGCCCCACTGCTCGTAGGCCCTCAGCACGGTGTCGGCGGGACCGGGCCGCGGCGGGAAGCGGTGCCCCATCAGGGCCAGGGAGTGACGCAGCGGCGCGTGGTTGATCACGTCGCCGTCCAACGCCAGCCACAAATCGCCGGACAGGGTGGACAGATTGGCCGCCGCCAGCGCCAGCCGTCCCTCGGGCGAGCGGTAGACGCTGCCGCTGCCGGCCAGACGCTGGGCCAGCTCGGGATCGACGGCCGCGTGGTTGGGGGCGAGGAGTCCGGCGATGGTCATTGGCGCTTCCCCTGCGGTCAGGTCCCCTGCGATCAGGCCAGGGCCTGGTAGACCTGTTCATAGGCATCGGCGACGCGGTCCCAGCAATAGCGCACGGTGACCGCCGCGGCGGCGCGCCGGCGCATGCCCTCGACCACTTCCGGGTCGGCCAGCAGCCATGCCAGCACTCGCCGCAAATCGCCGGCATCGCCGGCGGTGAAGGTGAAGGCATCGGCGCCGACCGCGTCGAGATGGTCGGGCAGGTCGCTGGCCACCACCGCTCCGCCGGCCGCCATCGCCGCCAGCAGCCGCCCCGGCGGCGTTTCCACCTGGGCCGGCAGGAGGTACAGGTGGGCATGGGCCGCCAGGGCATCCAGCTGACCGGGGGCCAGGGGGCCGGTGAACAGAAGGGTGGCGCCCCCTGCCGCCTCGGCCAGAACCCGGCGCTGTCCGGGGTCGCCGGGGGCGGTCTCGGCGATTACCAGCGGTAGCGGACGGTCGAGGGCGGCGATGGCGCGGACGGCCACCAGGACACCGGGATCCGGCGCCGCGGCGGCGACCATCAGCAGGTAGCGGAAGGGGTCCAGGCCCAGCGCGCGCAGCGGCGCGGCCTCGTCCGGAGTGAAGGGCGGGGCGGCGATCCCGTCGGGGATGTAGATGGGCTCGCGGCGGTGGGTGTCGCGGATGTGGCGCTCGAGCCGGCGCGACGACACCGTCACCACGTCGGCAAGGCGGGCGGCGGGATGGGCGGCGGCGGGATGGGACGGATCGACCGGGCCGCCATCGGTGTCGCGGATGGTGGCGACGGTGCGGAACGGCCCCAGCCGCGCCACCTTGGGGAAGGGGCAGGCGGGGCCGACACCGTGGAAGTTGACCACGTCGTAGCCGCCCAGCGACGACAGCAGCGACGACAGCATGGCCAGCGAACCGTCCCGCAAACCCGGCAGGCTGGGCAGACGGATCAGCCGGGTGCCGGCGATCGCCTCGCCGCCGTGGCGGCGGTCGCGGAACAGGTCGATGGCGTGGCCGCGCCGGGCCAGGCGCGGCAGCAGATGGGAGAGGGCGGTGCCGGCGTCCTGCCGCCCCGGCCCGCCCCCGGCGGGTGTCTCGATGACCGCGATCCTCATGCTTGCGCCGTCCTTCCACTGGGACGCGGCCGCCGACCGGACGCCGCCATCGCCGGGGATTGTCGGCGCGCGGGTGCCCCGGCCTCAATCCCGGCATTGGGGGTGAGCCCGGCCTCTTCCGGTGGATGGGGGAAACGGCGCGGCCTATGCCGCGTCGGCGGCGCTCCGTCCGATCGGCCTGAGCAGGCCGAGGAACTGCCTGGCCACCGCCTCCCACGAGAAGCGGGCGGCATGGTCGCGGCAGGCGGCGGGATCGACCGTCAGCGCCGCCAGCGCCGCCGCGCCGAGGTCGTGGCCCAGCACGCCCACCGGCGCGTCGCCGACCACGTCGGCCGGGCCGGGCACCGGGTAGGCGGCAACCGGCACGCCCGAGGCCAGCGCCTCCAGCATCACCAGCCCGAAGGTGTCGGTGAGCGACGGGAAGACGAAGCAGTCGGCGGCGGCGAAATAGCGCGACAGCTCCTCGTCACCGTTGGCGATGCGCCAGTGGACGTGGGGGAACCGCCGCATCAGGGGGGCGCGGGCCGGGCCGTCGCCCACCACCATGCGGCTGCCCGGCAGGTCCAGCGACAGGAAGGCCGGCAGGTTCTTCTCCACCGCCACCCGCCCGACATACATGAACAGCGGCCGCGGCAGATCGACGAAATCCTTGGGCTGCGGCCGGAAGGTGCGGGTGTCGACGCCGTGCGACCATTCCGCCCGGTTGACGAAGCCCCATTCCCCCAGTTCGCGGTAGACCGACGGCGACGGGCACATCACCGCCGCCGACGGGGCATGGAAGCGGCGCACCAGGGCATAGGGCCAGGCCAGCGGCACCCCGGTGCGGGCGCGCACGTAGTGGGGGAACTTGGTGTGGTAGGCGGTGGTGAAGGGCAGGCCGCGGCCCAGGCACCAGCGCCGCGCCGCCCATCCCAGCGGCCCCTCGGTGGCGAGGTGGATGGCGTCGGGGGCGAAGGCCTCGAGCATCCCCCCCAGCCTGCCGCCGGGGAACAGCGCCAGCGGGATCTCGGGGTAGGAGGGGCAGGGCAGGGTGGTAAAGGCGCCGGGCTCGAACACCCCCACCGTGTGGCCCATCCCCCGCAGGACGTCGGCCAGGGTCGAGAGCACCCGCACCACGCCGTTGCGCTGCGGGTGCCAGGCGTCGGTGACGATTGCGATGCGCATGGGCGGGGAATCCTCGGCGGCCATGCCCATGGGTAGGCCGCGCGCCGGGATCGGGGCAAGTGACAGGATGATGAAGATTCAGAGGTCCGCCAGCGTCACCGCCAGGTTGCTTCCCAAGCCGGGGAACAGGCGGGCGGCCATGCGCCGGAAGCGCTCGGGCGAGTCGGTGGCGATCAGAGCGAGTCCGCCCGCACCGCCCTGGCGCGCCAGGCCGCGTTCGGCCAGCAGGGCGGCGGCCTGCTCGGCCACCGCCTCGGCGCAATCGACCAGTACCGGGCGCGGCCCGATCACCCGGCGGATGGCCGGCACCAGCAGCGGGAAGTGGGTGCAGCCCAGCACCAGGCAGTCGGCGGCGCCGTGTCCGGCGAAGCGGTCGGCCAGGTACGACCGCGCCATGGCCTCGGCGATGGGGCTGTCGCCCAGGCCCTCCTCGGCCACCGCCACCAGCAGCGGACAGGCCACCTGGCTCACCTCCGCCGTGGGGCGCAGGGCGGTGATGGTGGCGGGAAAGCGGCCCGACCGGCAGGTGCCCTCGGTGGCGGCGACGACGATGCGGCCCGACGCCGAGGCCCGGGCCGCCGCCGCCGCGCCGGCCTCGACCACCCCCAGCACCGGCAGGCCGGGATGCCTGGCGACCAGGGCCGGCAGGGCATGGGCCGAGGCGGTGTTGCACGCCACCACCAGCATCTTGATGCCGCCGGCCGCCAGGTAGTCGGCGGCCTGCAGGGCATAGCGCACCACCGTCTCGGGCGACTTGGTGCCATAGGGCAGCCGCGCGGTGTCGCCCAGATAGGTCAGGGTCTCGGCGGGCAGGCGGCGCCGCAGCGCCGAAGCCACGGTCAATCCCCCCACACCCGAATCGAATATGCCGATGTTCATACCCGGCCCCGGATCATGTAAGGTGTACACCTGAGGCAACGTACATTGTTCCCGCTCCAGTAAGGTTTTTGGCCGCCGTGCTTATCCATTTGTTTATTTTTCCCCGGGATTTTACGTCGTGTCTTGATGGCGGCTTGGCCGGTCCGCGCAAATGTCCTATAAACACTGGAGGGAATAGGCAACCCCTGTCGAAATGCAGGGGCGGCCGTTGGGTACCGGGTACGGGGTTCGGCGTGACGCGAGGGGTACGGGGTTTGCGAGATGGTTCCGCCGGAATGGTTCCGGCCGTCGCGGCGTGGGGGTGACGGCATGTCGTGGTCGCTGGCCCGCAAGGTTTCTGCCGCTCTGGTCGCCATCCTGGTGTGCACCATGGCGCTCACCGCCTATTTCGGCTACGCCAAGTTCGCCGAGCAGATGTCGGCGCAGGTGCAGTCGCGCTTCAGCTTCGTCGTCTTCACCATCAAGCGCAAGGTCGAGGATGGCCTCAGCCTGGGTTTCGCCCTGCGCCAGCTGCGCCAGACGCAGGACACCATCGAGCTGGAAAAGGCCCGCGACGACCGGGTGTTGGGCATCGAGATCTACGACGCGAGCGGCGAGGTGCTGTTCAACACCGACCGCGGCGGCGTCGGCAGCGCCGTGCCCGAGGCCTGGATCGAGGTGCTGAAGGGCGCCCCCGGCAAGGCGTTCTCGCTGACCGACGAGGAGGCCGGGGTGGTCGGCATGCCGCTGGTCAACACCCTGGGCAAGGTCGAAGGCGCGGTGGTGCTGCGCTATCCCGCCGCCTATCTCGAGCAGGGGCTGGGGGAGATGCTGGGGCGGCTGGCCTTCGAACTGGTGCTGGTGGTGTCGGGCTTCGCGATGGTCGCCGCCGTCGCCGCCTATGTCCTGCTGGGGGCGGTGACCCGCCGCCTCGGGGCCATGGAGGCGACCCTGGCCAAGGTGATGGCCGAGGGCGGCGAGGCGGTCCCCGATCCCGGCGGCGGCGACGATTTCGAGGTGCGTTTCGCCGAGTTCGTCGCCCGCAGCCGCGAGGCGGTCGAGCATATCCGCGACTCGACCGACGAGGTCGAGCGCATGGACAGGCTGGCATGAGGGCGCCATGAGACTCGACAGCTCCCGCTCCCTGCTGGTCCGCCTGTTCATCCTCGCCGTGCTGGTGCTGGTGCCGCCCACCGCCATCGTGTCGTACCGCGCCCTGGGCGCGTTCGAGCAGGGCATGGCGCCCGAAATGGACAAGAAGGCGGCCATCGTCGGCCAGGATCTGCGTACCCAGCTCGAGCGCGCCGTGGGCTATGGCGTGCCGCTGGAGCGCATGGTCGGCATGACCGAGTTCTTCGCGCCGGTGCTGGCGGCCAATCCCGAGCTGCGGTACCTGGCGGTCAGCGATCCCGACGGGCGGCTGCTGTACCTGCACGGAGCCGAGACGGCCGAACTGCAGGCCGATTTCCGCACCGCCGGGTTCGGCACCGGGCGGGACGGACACAAGATTTCGGTCGGCCCCTATTTCGACGTGGCGTTGCCGGTTCAGGCCAAGGGCGGGGCGGTGATCGGTCACCTGCATGTCGGTTTCGACCGCGCCTATGTCACCGACCGGCTGGCGAACATCTTCCTTGATGTGGCGGTGGTGCTGTCGGTGTCGCTGATCGTCGCCTTCGAGGTCCTGCTGTTCGTGGTGTTCTTCAACATCACCGGGCCGCTGAAAGTGGCCGGCTGGGTGGTCGACCGGGTCCGCCGGGGCGATTTCGAGCACGTCCCGTCGGTATGGTCGGGCGACGAGGTCGGGCATTTCGTCCGCGCCATGAGCAACTCGGTGCGCCGTACCGACGAGGCCTATCGCGGGCTGATGGCCTATATCGAGGAGGTGCGCACGGCGCATTTCGACGCCGGCGTGGTGGCGCGGGTGGCCGAGGTGGCCGACCGGGTGCGCTTCCTGTTCCGCTTCTCGCCCGACGGGCGGCCGGCGCCGCTGGGCCAGCGCATGGCCACCGACATCCGTCTGCCGCTGTTCCTGTTCGTCTTCGCCGAGGAGATGAGCCGCTCGTTCATGCCGCTCTACGCCGGCGGGCTGGCGACGCCGCTGCCCGGCCTGTCGGTGGAGATGATGACGGCGCTGCCCATCGCCTTCTTCATGGCGGCCATCGCCCTGGCCTCGCCGTGGGCGGCGCGGGTGACCGAACGGGTCGGCAGCAGCCGCGCCTTCGTCATGGGCATGGTCCCGGCGGCGCTGGGCTACGTCATGACCGGCTTCGTCTTCGGCCTCTTCGACCTGCTGCTGTGGCGGGTGGTCAGCGGCGTCGGCTACGCCCTGGTGACGGTGGCGGCGCAGACCTACATCTCGCAGGCGGCGCGCGAGGAACAGCGGGCGCAGGGACTTGGGGTCTATGTCGGCGCGGTGCTGACCGCCTCCATCTGCGGCACCGGCATCGGCGGCCTGCTGGCCGAACGGATCGGCTTCGGCGCCACCTTCTTCGTGTCGGGCGCCCTGGTCGTGCTGTCGGGCGTCCTGCTGGCCCGCATCATGGCGGAATCCGAGCCGCCCGCCGTCGTCGCCGTCGCGGCGCGGCCGAAGTTCCGCCGTCTGCTGGCCAACTGGCGCTTCACCGTGCTGATGCTGTTCGCGGCGGTGCCGGCCAAGATGGCGTTGACCGGGTTCCTGTTCTTCCTGGTGCCGATGATCCTGTGGCAGTCGTCGCTGACCCTGTCCGAGATCGCCCGCATGGTGGTGCTCTACCCGCTGGTGATGGCGGTCACCTCGGCCATCGCCTCGCGTCTGTCGGACCGCTTCCAGTGGCGCGCCGGGCTGGTGGCGCTGGGCGGCCTGATCGGCGGCATCGGGCTGCTGGCGCCGGTGGTGCTGGACGGCACCCTGCCCATCGCCATCGCCATCATCGCCCTGGGGCTGTCGCACGGCCTGTCGGCCTCGCCGCAGCTGGCGCTGATCCCCGACGTGTGCTGGACCGAATGCCGCGCCTTCGGCCGCGTTTCCATCATGGCGCTGGTGCGCACCATCGAGCGCGCCGGCTCGGTGGCCGGCCCGCTGATCGCGGCCGCCTTCATTCCGATGTGGGGCCTGAACGGGGCGGTGATCGGGCTGGGGGTGCTGGTGCTGGCCCTGGCGGCATTCTTCGCCATCGCCTCGGGGGCCTACGGCTCGGGTCCCCACATCGAGACCGAAGAGGAAACGGCATGATCGCCCGTCGGCTCCTGCTCGCCCTGTGCGCCGCGGCGCCGCTGCTGCTGCCCGCCCTCGCCGGCGCCGCCGAGAATGGCGCGTCGGCCGAGAAGGGAACCCCGGCCCGGCCGTATCGCATCTACATGGTGCTGTATCGCGGCTGGGAGGAATGCGCCAAGGGGTTCAAGGACTATTTCACCAACCAGAACATCCCGGTCGAGCTGATCATCCGCGACGCCGCCCAGGACAAGTCGCGCATTCCCGGCTTCGTCGCCGAGGCCAAGGAACTGGGCGTCGATCTGGTCTTCACCTGGGGCACCACCGTGACCCAGGAGATGCTGGGGACCTACGACAAGGTCGATCCGGAAAAGCACATCACCGACATTCCGGCGGTGTTCGCCATCGTGTCGCAGCCGGTGGGGGCCAAGGTGGTGCCCGACTTCAAGTCGTCGGGGCGCAACATCACCGGGACCAGCTACCTGGTGCCCATGGAGACCCAGGTCAACCTGATGCGTTCGTACCTGCCGGCGCGGAGGCTGGGGATGGTCTACAACCCGCTGGAGGCCAATTCGCGGGTCGCCATCGACGAGCTGACCCAGCTCGGGCGGCGGCTGGGCTACGACTTGGTGGCCAAGGCGGTGGACCTGGTGGACGGCAAGCCCTCGGTGGCCAGCATTCCGGGCAAGGTGGCCGAGCTGAAGGATGCCGGGGTCGAGTTCCTCTACATTCCTCCCGACACCTTCCTCAACGTCAACCGCGACGTGCTGACCGGGGCCGCCCTGGAATTCCAGCTGCCCAGCTTCGCGGCGGCCGAGAACCCGGTGCTCAACTCGCGCGCCATGATCGGCGGCGTCTATCGCTATTACACGGTGGGCCAGCTCACCGCCTACAAAGCCGAGCAGATCCTGGTCCACAAGGTGGCGCCCAAGGACATTCCTATCGACGCACCCAAGCGCCTGTCCATCATCATCAACATGCCGGTGGTGCGGGCGCTGGGGGTTTATCCGCCCATGAACCTGCTGGGCCTGGCCGAGGTCCACGATCCGGAGGCCGGCCCGTGAGGATCGTGCTGTGCACCAAGCGCGACCTAGTCGGCGCCGTGGTCCTCAACCAGATGCTGCCGCGCCTGGCCGGCGACACGGTGATGGTGCTGCTGTCGGACAAGACGCGGCCGGTCGAGCAGGCCGTGCCCGAGCTGGCCGAGATCAAGTTCCTCGAGCGCGACCTGCCGGTGGACACCCTGTTCCCGCTGATCGACCGCACCGGCGGCGAGGGCGCGCTGGCCACCTTCGACGGCGTCGCGCGGCGCTTCGGCGTGCCGGTCAAGGTGGTCCACGACATCAACGGCACGGATGGCGAGGCGCTGGTGCGCGATTTCGCGCCCGACCTGATGGTGTCGGTGCGCTTCTCGCTGATCTTCAAGCGCAACCTGTTCGACATTCCGCGCTACGGCACCTACAACGTCCATCCCGGCGCCCTGCCCCGCTATGCCGGTCTGTTCGCACCCTTCCGCTGCCTGGTCGAGGGCGACGAGGCCATCGGCTGCACCCTGCACCGCGTCGATGACGGCATCGATACCGGGCCGGTGGTCGGGATCGGCTGGCTGCCGGTGGATCCGGCCCGCTCGCTGCTGTGGCACGTGGTCGGCACCTACGGCCCCGGTCTCGACCTGCTGTACGGCGTGATGGACGGCCTGCGCGCGGGCCGCCCGCCCGAACTGGCCGAACAGGACCGGACGCGGCGCGCCTATGCCTCGCTGCCCGACGCGCAGTCGTTCGCCGCCTTCCGTTCGCGGGGGCTGCGCCTGTATGATCCGAAGGAATACATGGACATCCTGAACGGTTTCCTGCCTGCGGGCGGGGCGGTGGAGCAGGCGGCCGTCGCGGGCCTGGTGGCGGAAGGGATGGGGGCGTCATGCTGCTGCGCACACGCGTAACCCTGATCGTCTCGCTGTCGTATTCGCTGCTGGTCGCCGGCCTCGCCTTCGCGTGGCTGAAAAGCGAGGAACTGGCGGACGAGCGATTTGCCCAGGCCACCCTGGTCGGCCAGGAGATCTTCTGGAAGAAGCTGGTCGAGAACACCGTCCAGCGGCTGGAGACCGACGCCCGCGTCATCACCGATTCGGATGGCCTGGCGAGGGCCGTCGAGGGGCGCGACCCGGCCAACGTGCTGGTCGAGATCGCGCCGCTGATGGAGGCCATCCGCAGCCGCGGCAGGAACAGCCGGGTCGAGATCATCGCCGCCGACGGCGAGCTGCTCTACAACTCGCGCGGCTCGCTGCTCGATCCGCCGACCGTCGATGCCGGCACCGTCCACGCCATCGTCGAATCGGGCCAGCCGGTGCGCGGCCTCAACCAGGACACCAAGCGCGCCTTCGTCGCCACCCTGGCGGTCCCGCTGAAGGTCGGCGACAATGTCGCCGGCATCGCGCTGCTGGGCTCGGACATGCATCCGCCGCTGTTGGAGTTCAAGGCCTCCACCGGCTCGGACATCTTCCTGGTCGACCGCGCGGCCAAGCTGTCGCCCGGCAGCGACGGCGCCCCCTTGGGCACCGACGAGGCGCTGTGGAAGGTGTTCGACGGCAACCTGTCGGTGCGCAAGAGCCGCCTCGAGACCTGGCAGTCGGGCCGGCAGTACTATTCGGTGGTGGTGCTGCCGATCCACGACGGTTTCAACCGGGTCATCGGCGCCCTGGTCACCTCCCGCGACGTCACCGCCACCCAGACCCGCCAGCGCACCATCCGCAACATCGCCATCGCCGCGGTTGGCAGCTTCCTGGTGTTCGTGCTGTTCGTCTTCTACGTCTACCTGCGGCGCTCGTTCCATCCGCTCGACGAGGCCATCCAGGTGCTGAACGCGCTGTCGCGCGGCGACACCTCGGTGACCCTCGAGGTCAAGAGCGACAAGGACGAGATCGGACGCATCGCCGGCACCGTCGGCGTGTTCCGCGACAACGTGGTGATGATCGACCAGATGCAGCAGCGGCGCGAACGCCAGCGCCGCCGCCAGGAACTGTTCATCCGCATCCAGATGCTGAAGCTGTCCGAGATGCTGGAGGAGGAGGCCCGCGCCGCCGTCCTGCACGACATGAAGCAGATCGAGGCGCTGGCCGAACGCAAGTCCGAAGGGACCGAGGGGCCGGACGATGCCGGCAAGGGCGAGCTCGAGGTGCTGGGCGTCGCCTTCCAGACCATGTCCGACCGCATCCGCGAGCAGCACCTCAGGCTGCAGGACCTGATCGAGCAGCGCACCCGCGAGGCCGATGTGCTGCGCGAAGCCCTGCGCACCCGCGAACAGCTGAGCGCGCTGAGGCAGGAACTGGACTTCGCCCGCGAGCTGCAGCTGTCGTCGCTGCCGCAGGTATTCCCGCCGTTCCCCGACCGCGACGAGTTCCAGATCCACGCCGCCATGGTCCCGGCCAAGGAGGTGGGCGGCGACTTCTACGACTTCTTCCTGATCGACAAGCACCATCTCGGCTTCGTCATCGGCGACGCCTCGGGCAAGGGCGTGCCGGCGGCCATGTTCATCGCCATCACCCGCTCGCTGATCAAGGCGGTGGCGCCGCTGGCCAGCACGCCGGGCGAATGCATGGCCTTCGTCAACACCATGCTGGCCGCCGACAACCCGCAGACCCTGTTCGCCACCTGCTTCTATGCGGTGCTGGACACCCGCTCGGGCGAGGTGGCGTTCTGCAACGCCGGCCATCCTCCGGCGCTGATCCTGAGGACGGGCGGTGGCATCGACGCCATCCGCGACGTCTCGGGGGTGGCGCTGGGCGTCATGGAGGGGCTGGAATACGAAACCGGCAGCTTCCGGCTGGAGAGCGGCGATACCGTGCTGCTCTACACCGACGGCGTCACCGAGGCGCAGAACGTCGCCGAGCAGCTCTACGAGGAGTACCGGCTGATCGAGTTGTCGGCCAGCCTCGCCGGCTTCGAGCCGGAGGCGGTGATCGCCCGCGTCAACCAGGTGGTCGAGGAATTCGTCGGCGACGCACCGCAATTCGACGACATCACCATGCTGACGCTGCGCTTCGACCGCGCCACCGTCGGTGCCCAGCTGGCCGACGAGGCCCAGCCGACGATGATGCTGACCGGCTTCCGCACCCGCGCACCGGAGCCGGCGCCCGGGGCGCTGGCCGACGCCGTGCCCCAGCCCGTTTCCCCGCCCGCCGCGCCCCAGCCCGCCGCGTCCAAGCCGGCGGCCATCAAGGTGCGCCGCGCCACGCCGGCGGCCCCGGCGGCCCCGGCGGCGGCGGCCAAGCCGCGGCCGGTGGTGAAGCTGAAGGCGGCGACGGTGCCACGGCCGGCTCCGGCCGGCAAGGCGGCGCGCCTCGACGTCACCATCGCCAACGACCTGGGCGAGCTGGGCCGGCTGGCCGGCCTGGTGGACGAATTCGTCGAGACGCATGGCCTGGAGGAGCGGATTGCCTTCAATCTGAACCTCTGTCTTGATGAGCTGATAACCAACATCGTCTCTTATGGGTACGCAGACGATCATCATCATGATATTCATGTCCGCTTCGCGCTGAACGGGGACGAGCTGACCACCGAGATTCTTGACGACGGCAAGGAATACGATCCGTTCTCGCAGGCACCGGAGCCCGATCTCGACCTCGAAGTGGACGACCGCCCCATCGGCGGCCTGGGGGTGTTCCTGGTGAAGGAATTCATGGACCGCACCGACTACCGCCGCGAAGACGGCCGGAACGTTGTGACCCTGGTGAAGCGGGTCGACAAGCAGGAGAGCTGAGGGAATGGAAATCCGGGAAGAAAAAGTCGAAGGAGCCACCATTCTGGTGCCGGTCACGCGCGTCGACAGTGCCACCGCCAAGGCGTTCGAGGCCCGGGTGCTGCAGGTGGTCAACAGCGGGGTCGCCCGGATCGTGCTGGACTTCGCCGAGATGGACTACATTTCCAGTGCCGGCCTGCGCGTGGTGCTGGTCGGCGCCAAGATGACCCGCGCCCCGCGCAAGTTCGTCCTGTGCGGCATGAAGCCCCATATCCGTGAAGTCTTCGACGTGTCCGGATTCGCCAAGATTCTTGCCATCTTCCCCGACCGCGCCGGCGCCCTGTCGGCTTGAGCGGGGGAACCGCCTCCCCCGCATGGGCGCAATGCCCCCGGTAGCACGACCTGCCGGTCTCTGGTACCATGGTCCCCAGATCACGGCCCCGATGCGGGGTCACCCTCGGCGAGGAGGGAGCCATGGCAGAACCCCTCAAGACCCTGAATTCAGCTCAACTGGCCTGGATGGAGGCGTGGAACGCCGGCCTCAGCCAGACACTGCAGCTGTGGCGCCACCTGTTCGACCTGCAGCAGCAGTTCCTGTGCCAGGCGGCAAAGCACCAGCGCAGCCACGTCGAGATCGCCCGCGGGCCGGCGCTGACCGAGAAATACGGCAAGCGCGCCCACGATATCGATCCGGAGCGCGACGTCTGAAGGTCGGGTCCGCTTGACCCCGACGCCCCGATGACCATCTCCCGTCCGGGACCGTATCCCCCCTCGCGGTCCCGGGCCGGGTCCCGGCGCCCTGGTTGGCGCCGGACCCGTGCCGACCCGGCTCAGTGCGCGAATTCGGCGAAGAAGTCGTTGCCCTTGTCATCGACGACGATGAAGGCGGGGAAATCGACCACCTCGATGCGCCAGATGGCTTCCATGCCCAGTTCCGGGTACTCCACCACCTCGACCTTCCTGATGCAGTCCTGGGCGAGGCGCGCCGCGGCGCCGCCGATGGAGCCGAGATAGAAGCCGCCATGGGCCTTGCAGGCGTCGGTGACGGCCTTCGAGCGGTTGCCCTTGGCGATCATCACCATGGACCCGCCATTGGCCTGGAACTGATCGACGTAGGAATCCATGCGCCCCGCCGTGGTCGGGCCGAACGAGCCCGAGGCCATGCCGTCGGGGGTCTTGGCCGGGCCGGCGTAGTAGACCGCCATCCGGCGGAAATAGTCGGGCAGCCCCTCGCCGCGGTCGAGCCGCTCCTTCAGCTTGGCATGGGCGATGTCCCGCGCCACGATCATCGGGCCGGTCAGGCTGACCCGGGTCTTGATCGGGTACTGGGACAGGGTCTTCCGGATCTCGTCCATGGGGCGGGTGAGGTCGATCTTCACCACCTCGCCCGACAGCGTGTCGGCGGCGATGTCGGGCAGGAAACGGGCGGGGTCGCGCTCCAGCGCCTCGACGAAGACGCCGTCCCTGGTAATCTTGCCCAGCACCTGGCGGTCGGCCGAGCACGACACGCCGATGGCCACCGGGCACGAGGCGCCGTGGCGGGGCAGGCGGATGACGCGGACGTCGTGGCAGAAATACTTGCCGCCGAACTGGGCGCCCAGGCCCATGTCCTGGGTCATCTTCAGCACCACCTGCTCCAGCTCGCGGTCGCGGAAGGCGCGGCCGTCCTTGCTTCCGCTCTCGGGAAGGGAATCCAGGTAGCGGGTCGAGGCCAGCTTCACCGTCTTCAGGGTCATCTCGGCCGACAGGCCGCCGATGACGATGGCCAGGTGATAGGGCGGGCAGGCGGCGGTGCCCAGGGTGCGGATCTGGGCATCCAGGAACTTCAGCAGCGAATCCGGGTTCAGCAGTGCCTTGGTCTGCTGGTACAGGAAGGTCTTGTTGGCCGAGCCGCCGCCCTTGGCCATGAACATGAACTTGTAGGCGTCGCCGTCGGTGGCGAACAGGTCGATCTGGGCCGGCAGGTTGGTGCCGGTGTTGACCTCGTCGTACATGGACAGCGGCGCGGTCTGGGAATAGCGCAGGTTGAGCTCGGTATAGGCCTGCTGCACGCCCTTGGAGATGGCGGCCTCGTCGCCGCCGCCGGTCCACACCGCCTGGCCCTTCTTGCCCATCACGATGGCGGTGCCGGTGTCCTGGCACATGGGCAGGGTGCCGCCGGCCGAGATGCAGGCGTTCTTCAGCAGGTCGAAGGCGACGAACTTGTCGTTGGGGCTGGCCTGGGCGTCGTCCAGGATGTTGCGCAGCTGCTGCAGATGGCCGGGGCGCAGCAGGTGCGAGGTATCGCGGATCGCCTCGAAGGTCAGCCGGGTGATCGCCTCGGGCTCGACCGTCACCACATTCCGGCCGTTGAAGGCGGCGGTGCCGATGCCGCCGCAATCGAGCCTGCGGTAGGGGGTGTCGTCATGGGCCAGCGGGAACAGCTCATGGTAGACGAATTCGGACATGGGCGGCCTCTGCGGTCTGGAACCAAAGGGGTGGGGCTGCCCACCCATGTGGGGCGGGGACACGCCTTGGACAAACACCTTTTTGGCCGGCGGGTCAAGGGGCGGCGACGGGGCCGTTGCGTCGGGGCCGTTGCGTCGGGGCGCGTCCGGCAGCATATTCGTTTCGAAGCAAGGATACGGCCATGGCATCACGGATTTCGTCTTCGGCAGCCGTCGTCAGCGTCGAGGGTATCCTGGGCGGCGTCCCGGTGGTGCGCGGAACCCGCATACCGGCCGACACCATCCTGGCGGAACTGCGGAGCGGGCGCAGCCGCTTCGAGATTTTCCGATCCTATCCCTCGCTTCCACCCGACGGCATCGACGCCTGCCTCGCCTGGGAGAGGGACGGCCGGCCGCCATGCGCGATCCGTTCCTGATCGACGAATGCCTGTCGCCGGAACTGGTGGCGCTTGCCCATTCGCGCGGCTTTGCCGCCACCCACGTGGTGTTCCGGGGCCTGTCGGGCACCGCGGATCGGGATCTGATGCCTTTGATCCGGCACGAAGGGCTGGTCTTCGTCACCAACAACGCCCGGGATTTTCTGAAGCTCTACGCGCGTGAGAACCTTCACGCGGGCTTGGTGGTGATCGTTCCCGGCGGCATCGCGGTCGAGGTGCAACTGCACCTGTTCGGCAAGGTCCTCGATACGCTCGAGGGCCTGTCCGACGTGGTCAACCGGGTGGTGGAAGTCTATTCCGACGGGTCCGTCGAAATCCGGGGCCTTCCCTGAAGGCTCACTTCTTCCTGAACTTGTCCAGCGCCACCACCTTGCCGTCGCCCTCGGCTTCCGGCGCGGCGGAGGATTCGGGGGCGGCCTCGGCTTGGCCGTCCTCGTCCTCGTCCTCTTCGTCCTCGAGCAGCGCCTGGAACTGCAGGCCGAACTTGGCCGAAGGATCGGCGAAGCCGGTGATGGCGGCGAACGGGATGCGCAGGGTCTCGGACACGCCGGAGAAGGACAGGGTGACCTGGAAGCCTTCCTCATCGACCTCCAGCCCCCAGAACTGGTGCTGCAGCACGATGGTCATCTCGTCGGGATGGCGGGCGGCGATGTGGTCGGCCAGCCGGACCCCGGGAACACGGGTCTGGAAGGTGATGTAGAAATGATGGTCGCCGGGCAGGCCCGATTCGGCGGCACGGTTCAGGGCGGTGCGCACCACGCCGCGCAGGGCGTCCTCAACCATCTTGTCGTAGCGCAGGCTGTCCTCGTCCATGGTCCCCCCGGGCGCCCCGGGCGGGCGGCCTTGTGGTAAGTGGGGGGCTTCTGTTGCCCGGTGCCCCCCGGACCGCGCTTACGGATTACGCCGCAGCGGCAAGAGCAACGTTGTCGTTGGCACTTGTGAGGTTTAGCCCGATAACGGTGGTACCATGCCGAGCGCAAACCATGTCTTTACTACCCGCGTCGATCCTGTTTCGCCCCCATTCTCCGGCCGTAATTCCGGAATTTGGTGGAGGCGCCGGGTACCGCCCCCGGGTCCGCAAGGCCTATTCCACATAGCGTTTAGCGCCATAGCCGGGTGCTACCCGGCGCGATCAATATAATGCACCCGCAAGGGAATCGCCAGTGCCGCGGATGGGGGATGGCGGATCAGCGCAGAAGCTTCTGCTTTTCCAATGCCTCGGTGAGTGCGCCCACGGCCCAATCGACAATCTTGTTCTTTTTTAGCAACCAAGCAGGAAGCAGCCAAAGCCTGATTTTCCAGTCGGCACCGATGTCGTCCTTGAAGGCATCGTAGGCGGCCGCGATTCTTGTCTTAATGGACGCACGCAGGCGCGCTGGATCGCATCCGCCGACCGGCCAGGGCAGCCCCTTTTCCAACATCGTGTCGCAATCCCCGAGCAGGGGAATGATCGGCAGGTGCAGGGCGGTCGTCCCTGGCGGCGGAGAAAGGTACTCCGTTTTTGCCAGCCAGGTCGCCCGGACCTGCGGTGCCCACGTGGTGAACAGCGGGTTGTTCTCCGGCAGGGTGAAATGCATGCGGAGGAATTGTTGGGCATTCCGGCGGCCCAACTGGTAGTCATGGCGGCGGAAATCGACGCCAAAGAAACCCAGGAAGGCGTGCAGGCCGCCGGAAGCGAGTGGATGTTCCGCGTCAGTCGGGCCGTAGTCACGGCTGGGGGCGATAACGAAGCGGCTGTAGACGGACGTATCCTGCGCAAGGCTGAGATCCTCGGGCTTGAACCGGCACTGGGATTTCCAGGCGCCGAGCAACGGAAACAGCAATTCGTGGAGCGGCCGCTCCTCATCGGGTCCATAGGAGGCCGGATCGAGGAAGGGATCGACCAGCAGGACCGCCCGATGGGCTTGAACTCCCTCGCGCGGATTGCGTTCGAATTCACCGTCGGTCAGCACGCTCCGCACCAAATCGATGGGTTCGTTGTTCATGATGCCGCCATCCATGCAGAGGAAGGCGTATTCGCCCGCCTGGGGGCGTGACCAAGCCGGAAAAATCATCTGGTAGGTGGAGCAGTGAAGCGGATCACCTGGGGGCAAAGTGCAGTCGCCGGCCTGCAGATAGGTACGATGGTCGTAATCGAGCGGAGACCGGGTCAACCGGCGCGGGCGGAGTGCAAAGGGGAATGCGCTGGACGCCATGGCGGCGTTGCCGAGCTGCCGCCAGTTGGCCGTATCCGAATCGTTGGGGTGAACGAGGGGCAGGTAGCCTGGGCCAGGTATGAAGGTTGAAGTGCCGCTGCCGGCCCCATGCACGCAAAACGACATGTGATCGCCATGGCGCATCATTTCATGGCCGTTGCCGCTGGCGCCGCGGAAGGTCAGTCCATAGGGGACCCCGCGTAGATTGCCGACCATGAGCTGGACCGGCAGCTTGGAGGCGACCCAGTCCCGCTGCATGGTCAGGCCCTTGCTGCCAAGGATACCCTTGACCGTCTTGTCGATCTTGCGGGAGTTCAGCGCGGATTTCAGCCGGTGTGCCGGCTCGCCATCGGCATTGCCGTCGAAATCGGTGGTGCTCAGCAGATCCTGAATATCGACGGAATTGACCCAGCCCTCGAACAGGGGGTTGCCGGACATTGTAGGAGCATTCTGGCCCGCTGCCAGTCGCACAGGCGGGAACCTGTAGGCCAGCGCGATGGCCAGGATGGACGCGGTCACGCTGCCGGCCGAGGCGCCCGCCATCGCCTTTAGGAGCACCTCGTGGCGGGGCACGGTCTGTTGCTCCGGCGGCAGATGGGCTTCGTCCTTCATGGCGCCGTACCAGGTGTCCAGCGCCTCGATCATGAAATCCATGACCCCGGCGGTATAGGCCCCGCCCGACACCGCGCCGGCCATGACCAAACCGATTTCGAAAGCCATCGCCGCGACTCCCCCTGATTGCCGCCGCCATCGAAGCGGCCGCCGGTCGGGGAATGCTACGACTCGTTTTCACGAAAGGATAGTGTTGCTTGGATGACGAAAGCCCCCCGTCCGGCTGGACGGGGGGCTTTCCTTGGATCGCCTATTCGAAGGTGATCTTGGGACCCTTCTTGCCGCCACCCTGGATGGTCTGGACCTTGTCCCAGACCTTCTTGGCGATGTCGCGATAGGCCTTGGCGTGGGGGCTGGAGGGCTTGGACACCACGATCGGCTCGCCGCTGTCCGAGGTCTTGCGGATCTCGATGTCGAGGGGCACCTCGCCCAGGAATTCGGCCGACAGCCGGGCGGCCTCTTCCTTGGCGCCGCCATGGCCGAAAATGTGGGCCTCGTCGCCGCATTTGGGGCAGACGTAGTAGCTCATGTTCTCGATCAGGCCGAGCACCGGCACGTCCACCTTGCGGAACATGTTGAGGCCCTTGCGGGCGTCCAGCAGGGCGATGTCCTGCGGCGTCGAGACGATCACCGCGCCGGTCAGCGGCACGTTCTGGCTCATGGTCAGCTGGGTGTCGCCGGTGCCCGGCGGCATGTCGATGATCATGATGTCCAGCTCGCCCCAGCGCACGTCGCGCAGCAGCTGCTGCAGCGCGCCCATGACCATCGGGCCGCGCCAGATGATGGGGGAATCCTCGGGCACCAGGAAGCCGATGGACATGCACTTGACGCCGTAATTCTCCATGGGCAGCAGCGACTGCCCGTCGGGGCTGACCGGCTCGCCCGAGATGCCCAGCATGCGCGGCATGGAGGGGCCGTAGATGTCGGCATCGAACAGGCCGACCTTGAGGCCCAGCTGGGCCAGCGCCATGGCCAGGTTGGTGGCGGTGGTGGACTTGCCGACGCCGCCCTTGCCCGAGGCCACAGCGACGATGGACTTCACGCCCGGCATCGACAGCATGTCGGAATGGCCCTGCGGCGCCGATTGCGGGGCGCCGCCCTTCGGGCCGCCGTGGACGTTGCGTTCGGCGGTCAGCGCGGCGGTGACGGTGAGCACGCCGGGCAGCTTGTGCACCACCTCCTCGGCGGCCTTGCGCAGGGGCTCGAGGGCCTGGCCGCGCTCGGGCTCGACCTCGATGGCAAAGGCCACGTGGCCGTTCTTCACCACCACTCCCGACACCATGCCCAGGCTGACGATATCGGCGTTCTTGTCGGGATCGACGATCCGCTTCAGGGCATCGACCACTTGGGCTTCGGTCACATCGGCCATCAACGTTTCTCCGGGAGTGCTGGTTGTCGTTGGAATTGCGCCGCCGTTGGACCTGCGCTGTTGGCGGCGAGCAAAAGCGTTTCCTCATATAAGGGCGGCGTCCCCGTTTGGGAAGGGGGGGCGACCGTTCCGGCCGGCCTCGGCTTGAAAAGGGGGCGTTCTTCTCCATATGGGCGGATACCCCGCCTAAGCCGACGCCCACGCGTTGCGCCGGACCGGCGGGTGGCCTATAAGGCCCTTTGGTTGCCCGAATGGAAAGAGGGGAATTGGCATGCCTTGGAATCCTCAAGGGGGCGGTGGTGGTCCCTGGGGCAGCGGTGGCGGCGGCGGCGGCGGCGGTGGCGGCGGCGGACCGTGGGGGCGTGGCCCCGGCGGCGGCATGCCCGGCGGCGGCCCGGATTTCGAGGAAATCATCCGTCGCGGCCAGGAAAAGCTGCGCCGCGCCATGCCGCGCCAGCGTTTCGGCGGCGGCCAGGGCCTGCTGGCCATCGTGGTGCTGGCGGTGGCGGCCTGGGGTGCGACCGGCATCTACAAGGTGCAGCCCGACGAACAGGGCGTGGTGATGCGCTTCGGCCGCTGGGTCGACACCACCGAGCCCGGCCTGCACTACCATCTGCCTTATCCCATCGAGAACGTGCTGAAGCCCAAGGTGACCAAGGTCAACCAGCTTCAGCTCGGCTTCCGTGCCGCCGGCGACCCCCGTTTCGAGCGCACCGGGGTGCGCGACGTGACCGAGGAAAGCCGCATGCTGACCGGCGACGAGAACATCGTCGAGACCGACTTCACCGTGTTCTGGGTGATCAAGGACGCCGGCAAGTTCCTGTTCAACGTCCGCGACCCCGAGGGCACCGTCAAGGTGGCGGCGGAAAGCGCCATGCGCGACGTCATCGGCCGCAACCCCATCCAGGCGGCGCTGTCTGACAAGCGCCAGCAGATCGCCGCTCAGGCCCACGAGGAACTGCAGCGGCTGCTGGATTCCTATGACGCCGGAATCACCGTGCGCCAGGTGCAGCTGCAGAAGGTGGAACCGCCGTCGGCGGTGATCGACGCCTTCAACGACGTCCAGCGCGCCCGCGCCGACCAGGAGCGCGCCCGCAACGATGCGGAAGGCTACCGCAACGACATCATCCCGCGGGCCCGCGGCGAGGCCGAGCGCATGATCCAGGAGGCCGAGGCCTATCGCGAGCAGGTGCTCAACCAGGCCCAGGGCGAAACCCAGCGCTTCCTCGCCCTCTACAACGCCTGGCGCCAGGCCCCCGAAGTCACCGAGCGCCGCCTCTACCTGGAAACCATGGAAGAGGTGCTGAAGGACAAGACCAAGGTGCTGATCGAGCCCACCGGACGCGGCGGCCAGGGGGTGGTCCCCTATCTGCCGCTGCCCGAACTGCGCCGCGCCCAGCCGCAGCCCCAGCCCCAGTCCCAGTCCCAGTCCAGCACGGGAGCTTCGCGATGAACCGCACCACGCTGATCGCGGCCGGCATCGTCGGCGCCGTCCTGCTCGTCATCGCCTCCTCGGCGCTGTTCGTGGTCAACCAGGCGGAACAGGCCCTGGTGCTGCGCTTCGGCGCCCACCGCGCCACCATCAAGGAGCCCGGCCTGCACTTCAAGATGCCGCTGATCGAGGAAGTGGTGCGCTACGACCTGCGCCTGCTGGCGCTGGAGCCGCCGGCCGAGGAGATCATCCTGGGCGACCAGAAGCGCATCGTCGTCGATACCTTCGCCCGCTACCGCATCGCCGATCCGCTGAAGTTCTACCAGGCCCTGCGCAACGAGACCAACGCCCGCACCCAGCTGTCCCAGGTGGTGTCGTCGTCGCTGCGCCGGGTGATGGGTCAGCTGATGCTGCCCAGCCTGCTGTCGGACGAGCGCGCCCGCATCATGGAGGACATCCAGAAGGAAGTCGGCGAACGCGCCTCCGCCTACGGCATCATCGTCGCCGACGTGCGCATCCGCCGTGCCGACCTGCCGGAAGAGACCAGCCAGTCCATCTACGACCGCATGAAGTCCGAGCGCGAGCGCCAGGCCAAGGAGCTGCGCGCCCAGGGCTACGAATGGGGCCAGCAGATCCGCGCCCGCGCCGAACGCGAGCGCACCGTCATCCTGGCCGAGGCGACCAAGCAGTCCAACTTCTTCCGCGCCAAGGGCGACGTCGAATCGTCGCGCATCTTCAACGAGGCCTATGGCAAGGACGCCCGCTTCTACGACTTCTACCGGTCGCTGGAAGCCTATCGCAAGGCGCTGTCGGACAACTCGACCAGCATGGTGCTGTCGCCCGATTCGGATTTCCTGCGCTATTTCGGCCAGGGACCGGCGCGGGGTGGCCGGTAGGCGGCCGCCCCATCCGTCGGGCCGACGGAATTCGCCATTGCCGCGCCTTAGTTTCGCGCCATGGTCACGGCGCGCTTCGGCGCGCTTGACGGCGGCCGGAATTGCGACCAATTCGAAGGAGCCCGCATGCTCGTGCGGGCGCCACCCCCGAAGGAGGGCCTGATCGGTGCACTCAAGAAACGCCAACAAGACCGTGCGTGCCCGCGTTGCCGCCGCCCCGCGGCCGGCGGTTCCGGCCTGGATCTGGGCCGCCCTGGCGGCGGTCGCGCTGCTGCTGCAGGCGGCGGCGGCCAACGCCCGCGAGGCGCCCGCCAGCTTCGCCGAGCTGGCCGACCGGCTGCTGCCGGCGGTGGTGAACATCTCCACCACCCAGACCGTGAAGAACCCCGAGCGCGTCCCCGAGATGCCCCAGTTCCCGCCGGGCTCGCCCTTCGAGGACTTCTTCAAGGAATTCTTCGAGCGCCAGATGCGCCCCGACGCCACCCCGCGCCGCGCCACCTCGCTGGGTTCGGGCTTCGTCATCGACGCCGCCGGCTACGTGGTGACCAACAACCACGTCATCGCCGACGCCGACGAGATCACCGTCACCCTGCATGACGATACCGTGCACAAGGCCACCCTGGTCGGGCGCGACACCAAGACCGACCTCGCTTTGCTCAAGATCGATCCCGGCCGGCGCCAGCTGACCGCGGTGCCGTTCGGCAATTCCGACGGCATGCGGGTGGGCGACTGGGTGCTGGCCATCGGCAATCCGTTCGGCCTGGGCGGCACCGTCACCGCCGGCATCATCTCGGCCCGCGCCCGCGACATCAATGCCGGTCCCTACGACGATTTCCTGCAGACCGACGCCTCCATCAACCGCGGCAATTCAGGCGGCCCGATGTTCAACCTGAACGGCGAGGTGATCGGCATCAACACCGCCATCTTCTCGCCCTCGGGCGGCTCCATCGGCATCGGCTTCGCCATCCCGGCGTCGCTGGCCAAGCCGGTGGTCGACGATCTGCGCAAGTTCGGCAAGACCCGGCGCGGCTGGCTGGGCGTGCGCATCCAGTCGCTCGACCCCGAGCTGGCCGAGTCCATGGGGCTGGCCGAGGCCAAGGGGGCGCTGGTCGCCCAGGTCAACGACGGCGGGCCGGCGGCCAAGGCCGGCCTCAAGGCCGGCGACGTCATCCTGCGCTTCGACGGCCGCGAGATCGGCGAGATGCGCAGGCTGCCGCGCATCGTCGCCGAGACCCCCATCAACAAGGCGGTGCCGGTGGAAATCTGGCGCGACGGCAAGCGGCTGACCGTTTCGGTGATGGTCGGCGAGATGGAGGACGAGCCGGTCGAGCAGGCCAAGGCGCCCGAGAAGCCGCCGGTCGATGCCGGCGGCCAGGCGGTGGCCGGCACCGGCATGTCGGTGGCCACCCTCAATCCCGCCTTGCGCGAGCGCTTCGGCATCGACGACGAAACCAAGGGCGTGGTGGTGACCGAGGTCAAGACCGGCCCGGCGGCGGAGAAAGGCCTGAAGCCCGGCGACGTCATCATCGAAGCCGGCAACAAGCCGGTGCGCACCCCGGCCGAACTGGTCAAGACCCTGGACGCCGCGCGCGCGGCGGGGCAGAAGTACCTGCTGCTTCGGGTCGAGAATCCCCAGGCGCTGCGCTACGTCGCCCTGCCCCTGGCCGAGCCGAAGCCGCAAACCGGCAAGCGGTAACGGGGCTTTACCCGTTCCGGCGCAGGGTCCAGAATGGGCGCCTTCCCCATCCGGAGGGCGCCCATGAAGTTTCTTGCCGTATTCGCCGTCATCCTGGTCTTCGCCGTCCCGGCCCTGGCCCAGTCGGCCACCGAGACCCTGACCAACGCCGCCAAGCAGGCCGCGACCCAGGCAGCCACCGAGCAACTCGACAAGGCTGCTGGCAACCCGACTTCCTCGTCGTCCGCCACCGGGCAATCCACCGGAAAGGCCAAGGAGAAGGCGGCCGAGCGTGGCCGTTCCGCAGAGCATCGGATGGACGACGAGATGAAGCACCGTGGCTGGGATAAAAAGGAAAAAAAGGAAAAGAGGAAATAGGGCTACCGCCCCCGGACCGCCTTCAGCGCCCGTTCCAGCTGGACATCGTCGCCCTCGGCCGGGATGTCGGGCTGCAGTCCGACCTTGTCCACCGGCAGGGTGCTGGGGCGAAGGTAATGGGCGGTGGTGACCTTGAGCGAACCTTCCGACAGCGGCAGCAGGGTTTGGACGCTGCCCTTGCCGAAGCTCTTCTGACCCACCAGCACGGCGCGGCGGTTGTCGCGCAAGGCGCCGGCGACGATCTCGGAGGCCGAGGCGCTGCCGCCGTCGATCATCACCGCCATCGGCACGTTGGCCAGGATCTCGCCGCTGCGGCCGCTGTAGACCTGCCGGTCCTCCTGCCGCCGGCCGGTGGTGGCGACGATGGGGACGTCGCCCAGGAACAGGTCCGAGACCTCCACCGCCTGGTCCAGCAGGCCGCCGGGATTGCGGCGCAGGTCCAGCACGATGCCGCCGAGCCTGCCGCCCGCCGCCCTGTCGAGGTCGAGCAGGGTGGATTTCAGGTTGATGGCGACCCCGCCGGCGAACTGGCTGAGGCGGACATAGGCGACGTCGCCCTCGAGCCGGCCGCGCACCGCCGAGACGTGGATGATCTCGCGCCGCAGCACCACCTCACGCGGTTTGCCGTCGGGCCGGGCCAGCATCAGCGTCACCCGGGTGCCGACCTTGCCGCGGATGCGCGCCACCACCTGGGACAGCGACTGGCCCTGAACGGTCTGGCCATCGACCAGGGTGATGCGGTCGCCCGCCATGATGCCGGCGCGGGCCGCCGGGGTGTCGTCGATGGGGGCGACCACGGTGACGTGGTCGTCCTTCATGGTCAGTTCCATGCCGACGCCGCCGAACTCGCCGGTGACCATGGAGCGCATGTCTTCCATGTCGGCCGGGCTGAGATAGGCGGTGTGCGGGTCGAGCTGCTTGACCATGGCCTCGACGGCGGTCTTGAAGGCCTCGTCGGGGCTGGCCTTGCGGTCCAGCTTGCGCACCGCCTCGGCGGCGGCGTGGGCCAGGGCGCTGCGCTCGCGCGGCTCGACGTAGGTGTCGGCGATGCGGCCGATCATCTCGTCGATCAGGAACACCTTGGCCCGCACCGGATCACCCTCGATGCCGGCCTGGTCGAAGGCGGCCGACAGCACCGCCCGGTCGGCGCGGTCGGCCCAGGCCGCCGGGGCGGAAAGGACAATGCCAAGGCAAAGAAGAAGAAGACGCATCATGGCGCCATATTGGCGTATCAGGCTAGGCTGGGAAAGAGGCGAAGGCCTTAGAGCGCGATGACATTAGGTCGGCGCACGGGGTGCGCCGACCTAATGTCTGAATCGCACTCTAATTTATTGATTTAGAGGCGGATTCAACCGGATAGCATCCGGCTCTAGGCCAGCCGCGGCTGGGCCTTGGCCGGCGCGCCGGTGTGGAAGAAGCCCATCAGGCGATTGAGCTCCTGGCTCTGCTCCTCGAGGGCATGGGCGGCGGCGGCGGATTCCTCG